>CAJTLX010000100.1 GCA_910577165.1 uncultured Lachnospiraceae bacterium | reverse complement strand
GCCAGCTCATAATTTTGCAACATCGATACCACCGTATAGACGGAATGTTTAATATATATTTTGGTGCGAAGATCAATGGGGTACGCCATCACTGCTCCATCGCAGGGTGCGATTAAGTGCGAGGGTTCTCTGTCGATCGGGCGCGCCCCCTCCTTTAAACGCCTGGTGAAGAATTCATTGAAGGAGCGATATTTCTTTGGCTCATACTCCGACATACGGATATGATTCTTTCGAACAAAACGGCTGATAAAAAATGTGGATGGCCAGGTATCCATAAAGCATCCCACGCTGTGGGATACTGCGGGCAATGCCAAAATCTTCATCAGAAAACGTCCGCATACATTAGAATATACCGCATTTAAAAATTTATCCTGTCCCGTCGTATTTTTTATCCAGTTTCCCTCTCGATCCATATAGTCCATCTTGATCGGATTCTCCTTTCGCATAATTTTAACCCTGTCTAACAAAATTTCCGGGCGATATCACTCACAGAAAATCAGCACTCCCGCCAGTACCGCAAGCCCAGCAATGGTCATAATAATTACACCGACATTTCCCGGCTTTTTTACTCTGAAATCCAATACAAACAGAAAAGCTATAATCATCATTGCGATATTGTACATCCATTCCAATGGTAAAAATTGGAAATATACGCTGAGAATATAGATGCAAGGGAGAATCAGAGAAACGGAAGTCACGGGCAGTCCCTGATAATATTCCCGGTGTTCCTCCGTTATCTCCTGACGCTCCTGTTCCACCACATTAAAATACCCTAAGCGAATCACTGCGCCAAGTACAAAAAGTACTGAAGAAACAGTTCCAAGTATCTTTAATTTTTCATTTCCAACCGTCAGAGAATACCCCAGTGTTGCCGGAAACATACCAAAACAAATCAGATCACAGAGCGAATCAATCTGTATGCCAAATACTTTCTCTTGTTTTGTCCGATCCTTTTTCGCCCTCGCAATTTTTCCATCAAACATATCACATGTGCCGCAAATAATCAGACACAGCAGCGCGTTGCGGTAATTCTGTCCAAATACCTGCGTCATGCCAACCACTGCCGACGCTAACCCAATATAGGTAAGAATTACCGTATAATTGTAAAATCCTATCATAAATGTCCCTCAACCACTTTCCTTATAGTTTATTCGGGTTCCATAAATTATAGTAAATACATAATTTCAGGAAGTTTATCTTTACCAGAGATTATACTCCCTTCTGCATAAATGTACTTCCTATATCTCTGAATCCCCATCCTATTTTATCTAACGTTTAGAGTATACTATTTTCTCGTTTTGTTGTCAATCAAAACTATAAAATATCATTCTTCTACATTTTGCGTGAAATCGGAAAATCTGGCAAAAATTCAGATTTTACCTCCACTCCCCCTCCCCTAAAAGGTAGGATTTCCACTGATAAAGTTTTCCTTCTCTTACACGCACCGCACCGCTCTTCCATGTAATTACCGGCGTGATTTTTGCCGCTTTCATCCTCTCCAGCGTTTCCTTATGCGGATGCCTGTAGCGGTTTTTCTCCCCGCAGGAAATGATCGCACTCTGCCCGGAAAAATACTGAAGAAATTCCGCAGAGCTTGAATAGCGCGATCCATGATGCGCCACCTTTAAATAGCGCGCCTGCCCCGCTAAAAAAAGCCCGCACTCCTCCAGAGTCTGGATCACTTTTTTTTCTTGTGCGGCGGCAATATCCCCGGTAAAAAGGCAGAGTGCGTCCCTTTCACAAAGTGCCAGAACCATCGAATTCTGGTTTGCATCCCCGAAATCCTCCCCCTTCTGCGGTAAAAGACAGATTAGTTTTTCTCTGCCAAACGAGAGCTGATCCCCCGCCGAAAAAAGAATGCAGGGAACACCCGCCCGCGCCGCCTTTTCACAGATCAGGGCGTATTTTTCTTCTTCCTTTTGTGCTGCTGCAGTAAGGAGAATCGTCCCGACAACCGCCTGCGCTTGCTCTTCTGCCATCGCGTCAAGCAATTCGAGTAACATACTGCAATGATCGTCGTCCGTATGGCTTAACAATACATATTCAATCTTCGTGTCGCCATGATATTTTAAGTAGGGAATCAAAACTCGTTCCGCCCCGTTTTTTATTGAGCTTCCCGCATCGATCAACGCCGTTGTACTTCCCTTTTGCAGCACTGCACAATCCCCCTGTCCAACGGAGAGATAGGTTACGGTAAGTCCCGTTGATCTTGGCAGCAGGAAAATGCCAATTGACAAGAGAAGAAATACAAATGCTGCGGGAAAAATTTTCTTCTCTTTTATTGTTTTACCTGTCAGATAAAAAAGGAGCAGCAATAAATAATACAGTACCATCTGAAACAGTGCGGGTTTTCCATAACAAAACCGCTTTCCCGGCAGATGCTCATTTAAGTAGCAGATTGCTTCATATCCTTTTAAAAGTACGAACGCTCCTCCTGCAAAGAATTTTCCAAAAAGGAGCCAAAAACTTCCGAACACGCCGATAAAGACAGCAAGGAGCAAAAGCAAACTTAAAAAAGGAACCACAAGAAGATTTAACAAAAGCGCGTATACAGGCACCTCATAATAAAACCAGAATAAAAGCGGCAGGAGAACTAACTGCACACCAAGACTTGCCCCAAGCTTTTTTATCCCCATTTTTTCGAAAATTTTCGAGAAGAGAAGAATGCCAACCACCGCACCGAACGAGAGCAGAAATCCTGCCTGAAATAATTGCAGTGGCTCTCTAACTAAGAGAAGAAGTGCTGCCGCCGAAAGCCCGGTCGGAGCGTCGTAGGTTTTTCCTAGCGGGGCGGAAAAAAGCGAGAGTAAAAGCATCACCGCCGCGCGCACAATCGGAATCCCCGCACCTGCAAAAATA
>CAJTLX010000099.1:2576-2914 GCA_910577165.1 uncultured Lachnospiraceae bacterium | reverse complement strand
CTCCATGTTCCAAGTATCATATTCCGTATCAATAAAAACCGCCTCGCCGCCCTCATAGGCTACAGGATTTACTGTTGCAGCAAAGGTCATATCGGAACAGAATACTTTGCGTCCGCAAAGTGCCCCCTGCTCTGCTTTTGGCTGTCCATAGAGTTTTTCGGCACAAAGTTTGATGCCTAAATGCAGTGCCGCCGTGCCGGAGGAAAGTGCTACTGCATATTTCCTTCCAATTTTCTCAGCGGCGACGCGCTCTGTTTCGTTAATATTCTCGCCCACAGTGGAAACCCAGTTCGTTCGAATTGCCTCATCCACATATTTTTGTTCCTCACCGTGCATCG
>CAJTLX010000099.1:0-2566 GCA_910577165.1 uncultured Lachnospiraceae bacterium | reverse complement strand
GTTGGAGAGGAGAGCCAAAGTTTCCTTGAGAACGGCAAAAGTCCAGTAAATCTTGGATCTGATTTATAATCAATCTTTTTCATCCGTCAGCCTCATTTAATTTCCTTATTTTCTTAAATATTATACCCACCCGGATATCCAGTTCAAAAATAAAGCCCCTTAAAAAAGGGCAGGCTTCGCCATTTCACCAGCTCTGTATAATTAAAAGCAAATCTGGTGAATCACTTTTCCGTTATAACTGAAATCCATTCTGAATGCGACAATGCGACAATTCTTTATAGATATCTTTTAATATTTCATTATTTTATCCATTCGTTTTGCTAAATCTTTGCTGTTCGCCTTCCTGGCTTGGCGTTCCACACCATACCAATTGCTTCCAATTGTTTTATTTTCCTTTCCTCCAAGGCTTTTCCCTTTGTCTTTCCATAGGCGAAACGCTGGTTAGAAATCCATTTACCCAGTCGATATCCATCCACACAGATATAATTGTTCGGAACCATCAAATGTTTATTTGTATGAAAATATTCCTGGGCGTGCTGAAATCCTGTTTCCCAAGGGTCAGCAGACTCCCAGATCATTCCAATACCATCCAACATCTGTACTTGCCAGGCTGCCAGATGTCCGCTTCGATACCCTACACGCTGACGCTGCAGCCAAACGCCAAGATCCTTTCCATTGCGGGCGGCATAGCGTTTCGGAATGGATAAATTTCCGTGTTCCCGATAAAATTCTTCTGCCTCCCCATATTGCTGCCGCCAGGAAAGTTCGGCTTGTGATACTCCCGGATACAGCCCAATGGAATGTAATTTTTCTTTTTGTTCCACACTTAATTTGTACAAAAGATTATTGCCCTCTTCCTCGTCCACTGCAAGTTTTTCCTTCTGTTCCCTTAGCCATCTCTCCAGCCAAACCCCTTGCACCACATAATTTGCAGGCATTTTCAGGTTTCCATGTTTCTCGTAATATTCTTTCGCCAGTATAAACCGTTGCTCCCAGGGGTCACCGCTCTCCCAGACCATCCCAATCTCATCCAGTCTCTTAAAGCGTTCCCTCCACCGTATTTCTTTTTTGCTCTTTCCCTCTTTTTTCTCTTCCCGGTATTTTTGATACATCTCCCTCTGTCTGCGAATCCAACGCCCAAGACGCTCTCCATTTGCACTTACATAGACCGCAGGAACATTGAGATCTCCATGTTCCTCATAATATTTGTAAGCTGCTACATAGGACTTTTCCCAGTTCTGTTCCCAGGTTCCCTGCCAGTGCATTCCAATTTTTTCCAATTTTTCTACTTGTACTGCGCTTAAATTTCCGGCTGTCTTGCCCGTATAGACTTTGCGCTGTGTATCAAGCCATGCACCGAGCGAATACCCTTCCGATGTAACATAATGCTTGGGTACTTCCAGATTGTGATAGTTGATATAATACTCTTTTGCCAACATATACATAGCATCCCAGGAGGCATTAAGTGTTTCGTTTAACTGGATAAAAAGCTTTCTGCAATCCCCCAATTCATCGATGATCTGAAAATGCTCTTTTACAATCTCATCCGCCCTGCCATTTGCACGGCAAAACAAAACCGCCTCGCGCAGTTCTTCCTCGATCGCACCGATACTGCAAAGATTCTCAATATTCATTACAATATCAAAAATCACGGGGATATTCTTTCCTCCAGCTGCTAATGCCCGCCCAATCTGCTGTTTGTAGATGGTCGGCGATACGGTTGGACGCAATAAAATCACACCATTAAGATTATCCACATGGATTCCTTCATTGAGCATATCAATACAGTACAAAAGTCTTAAATGCTCGCTCTCATCCGTCTTGAACGCTTCAAATTCCCTTGCTGCCATTTGATCTTCTGAGTAGACCATATAAATATGGGGCGCGGAATCCACTCTCGCAAACCATTCAGATGCAAGTTCCTGCATTTCTAGCAAATGCTCATAATTGGCACAGAAAACAATATATTTGCCAGTAACCATATATTTTGCAAAAACTTCGGTCAACCCGTCGGCTTTCTCAAGTGCGCGTCGCAGTGCTTCCAATTCTTTTTCTGCCCGGTCACGCACCATTTTATTTTTTGTCCGTTGTACTTTTCTTTTATAGCGCGCCAATTCCCGGCGATATAAATAAACAGAAAGTACATAGTTCGGTGCGGGCAAAATTCCAGTTGCAACCGCTGCACCGAGGGTTAATTCCGAGGCAATACTGCCATCAAAAAGTTCCCATGCCATATCGCGCTGATTGTCAAGATAGCGGATATTGGTTGCGGAAAGCCCAAGGATCTTTGCCTGCGGGTATATTTTGCATAAAGTTTCCACACCCCTCCCCCATTTTGCAGCACCTAAGCGATGAAACTCATCGAGTATAATATAGGAGGGTGCAAGTTCTGCCAAATCTTCTTCCCTCATTCGCATAAGCTTTGCGTAAGTGATAAATTTGATATTTTTCATTTCCTGCCCGCCGGCAAGAAACCATTTTTCTTTCTGTGTCCTGTAGATGTACTCGGAAGGAGAAAGCCAACAAATTATTTTTTCGGAATGATCTGCACATAATTGAAAGGCAA
>CAJTLX010000098.1 GCA_910577165.1 uncultured Lachnospiraceae bacterium | reverse complement strand
AACGGCTTTGTGCTTGGCGGCAGAAGCGTCGGTCCGTGGCTGACTGCGTTCGCCTACGGCACCTCGTACTTCTCCGCTGTTGTCTTTGTCGGCTATGCCGGACAGTTTGGCTGGAAATACGGCATTGCTGCAACCTGGGCAGGCATCGGCAACGCGATTATTGGATCGCTGCTCGCGTGGGTGGTCTTGGGGCGGCGCACACGAATTATGACGCAGCATTTAAATTCGGCGACCATGCCGCAGTTTTTTGGCGAACGCTTTGCAAGCAAGCCGCTGAAAATTATTGCCTCTGTCATTATCTTTATTTTCCTTATTCCCTACACTGCCTCCCTCTACAATGGACTTTCAAGGCTGTTCGGAATGGCATTTGACATTGATTATTCGGTCTGCATCGTCCTGATGGCTGTGCTAACCGCAATCTATGTGATTGCGGGCGGATATATGGCAACGGCAATCAACGACTTTATTCAGGGAATCATAATGCTTGTGGGAATTGTTGTGATTATCGCGGCAATCATCAACAGCAAGGGTGGCTTTATGGCTGCTTACGAAGGACTTGCTCAAGTTTCGGATGCTACGGTTTCCGATGCGCCGGGCGTGTTTGCTTCCTTCTTTGGTCCTGATCCGTTAAACCTGCTTTTTGTCGTGATTTTAACTTCGCTCGGCACCTGGGGATTGCCACAGATGGTGCAGAAATTTTATGCAATCAAAGATGAAGGTTCAATCCAGAAAGGCACGATTATTTCCACTATCTTCGCGCTTGTCGTCGCGGGCGGATGTTATTTTCTCGGCGGATTCGGGCGGCTGTTTTCAGGACAAATTGATGTGGCAAAGAACGGTTATGATTCGATTATCCCGACCATGCTACAAAATTTAAGTCCCGCACTGATCGCGCTGGTGGTGATCCTTGTACTCTCCGCTTCAATGTCCACGCTCTCCTCACTGGTGATTGCGTCAAGCTCCACACTGACCATCGATTTTCTAAAAGATAATTTTATCAAAAAAATGAGCGAAAAAAAACAGCTTTTAATGATCCGTGTACTTGTGGTAGTATTTATTGCGATTTCCGCAGTGATCGCGCTGGTACAATATAAGAGCAATATCACTTTTATTGCACAGCTTATGGGAATTTCATGGGGCGCACTGGCAGGATCATTTCTGGCACCGTTTCTGTATTCGCTGTACTGGAAAAAAACTACAAGGGCAGCGTGCTATGTATCCTTTGCCTTTGGTTCAATTATTATGATTGTCGATATGGTCGCACCAAAAATACTCCCGGAAATTATGCGTTCGCCAATCAACTGTGGAGCGATCACAATGCTTTTAGGGCTGGTAATCGTGCCAGTGGTAAGTTTGTTTACCCCAAAGCCGGACAAAAATCTGGTAGAAAATACATTTGCATGCTATGACAAGACAACGGTGGTTGCACAGAAAACGGCACTGGGGAAATAACCAGATAATTTTTTAGGAATTACAACTGTGAGTTTAGTTTCAGGATAAAAAACAACCTGCTATGTATGGATATTATAATCTACAACTGATATAATAAATAAAAACAAATAAAGGAGGAAAATAAGTATGTTTGATGCGAAAAAGATGGGGGAGCAAATTTCATATATACGCACCAAAAACAAATATACTCAAGAACAGTTAGCAGAAAAATTAAAAGTTTCACCCCAGGCTATCAGCAAATGGGAGAATGGAAAAGCGGTACCCGAGATAACTCTGCTTTGTGAAATGTCCAAAATTTTTAATTGTTCTGTGGATAGAATTCTTGACCCGTCATCCTGTGTTTTGCGCAATATGGGATTCAACTATGAGTTTATTGTTAAACCGAGAATTCCCGCAGCTGATTATTCGGGTTCCGAGTGGCCTAAAAGTATCTCTGCCGCTTCTATTTTAACTGCATTAAAATTATTTTTTGGGTTGGAACAGCGCAGGGACAGCAAAAACCGTCAAGTAAACGATGATGAAGAGTATATTTTGCAGTCGGCGATTACAAATATATGTTTTGGCTATTCCTATGCACCGGACGAATGGATTCATGACAGCTTTTTAATCTACGGTTTGGATTATAAGATTCATTCAAAAACAGATTATTCGGAAGATGAATTTATTACTCTTGCTTGTGAACAGATTGAACACGGCTATCCGGTTATCATTATTCCTAAAGAATATACGGATACGATCTTTGCTGTCGGTTTTTCTGAGAATGGACAGATTTTAAAAGGATTAGGATTTTTGGAGGGGGACGATCAGAAAAATGCTGGTCTAAACTTTGAACAGCTCAATCAATATGCCGGTTGGTACAAAACAGATTGTGATATGATGATACTCAAGCCTTCAGATAAAAAAATGCCATTAGATAAAGCGTGTACTAATGCTCTTTTTAGAGGAATAACCCTGTTATCAAATAACAGCCATTGCGGCGAAAATAAAATGCAGGGCTATGGCATGGTTATTTACCAAAATTGGTGCGATCTGTTAAGGGAAGAAAACAGAAAAAATGCTGTTCAAATGGAATGTGTTTTTCCGAATGCATTTATTCATTATGAAAATAAACTAAGAACCAAGCAGTTTTTTGAATTATGTATAGATATAATTCCCGATATTGATAAGGAATTAATGACTTTGGCAATAAATCAATATAATGACATTCTATCCTTTGCCGGGGAAATTGCAACTATTGCTCACCAACGAGATTCCTTTTCCAAAGATTCACTGAAGGAAAAAAGAAATCATATAATTGAAATGCTGCGCAGAAGCCGCGAACAGGAAGAACTTGCCCTATCCTATATCCAAAGGGCGGCGGCAAAAAATTAAAAAAACCGATCGGCTTAGTAAAGGCAAAATATGGTGGGTGATCCGTCCGTTATTTCACCTTTAACAAGGAGGCAAACGAATGGAGTTGTCGCACAAAGAAAAATGGGATTTTCTTTGTGCAACAACCCA
>CAJTLX010000097.1 GCA_910577165.1 uncultured Lachnospiraceae bacterium | reverse complement strand
TCCGATGCAAAGGGCAGCATTTCTTTTATCTGTCCGACAAGGTAGAGCGAGCCTGCACAGAGCAGTATATCGTTTTCGCCTTTTAGCTTTAGCCCCGCAAAAAAAGCGTCCCTGGGAGTTTTGTATGTCGTGATAAGGGCATTTGTGTGTTCTTGGAAATTTTCTTTTAGTTGTTCTGGCGGGATCGCGCGTGTGCCGCCCATGGTGGTAATCAGATAACGGCAAAATAGACCGCTCTCGCAAAGTTTTCGGATCATCTCCCCCGTATCCTTTTCCTTTACCGCAGTAAAGAGCAATAGGATATTTCGCTCTTTGGCAAGCGGGCGCAGGGAAGAAAGCAACATATGGATACCGTCGGCATTGTGCGCTCCATCCAGATAAACGCCCGGCATAATCTGTTCAAAACGTCCCTCCCAGGCGGAGCGGGCAAGTGCGTTTTTCCCTATGGTGCGCGTAACTTCGGGCAGGGAATTTAAAAGGATATTGCATGGTGTCTTGCTATCGCAAGAAGAATTATCGGAGAGCCAGGATACCCACAGAGCGGCAGTGTAGGCGATCGCCGCATTTTCCATCTGATATAATGCGGGGCTGTTTACGGTCAGTATTTCGCGCAGAGCATTGCCGCTTACCGTATCCTCACCATTGGATATTTCTGTCGGTGCATAACACTGTGCTTTCGGAAGGGAGAAAATAAATTTAAGCGGGTTTGTTGGTGTTTGGACATTCCCCTGTGCCATATCTTCTTCAATGGATAATTCTGCATCCGCAGATTCATTGGGGATCCATCTGCAATTTTTTCGTCCAATTCCAATATATGGGGATTTGTTTTCCTTTGCGGTTTTGGTGATCACCTCGCAAGCCTCCGCCTCATCGGCACAGTAGATTAACGGCACTCCAGGTTTGATAATTCCTGCCTTTTCCGCTGCGATCTTTGCGAGGGTATCCCCCAAGATTTCCGTGTGATCAAGGCTGATGGAAGTAATGATCGTCAAAAGAGGAGTTAAAATTGAGTTAGTCGAGTCTAACCTCCCGCCAAGCCCAGTTTCCATCACAATATAATCTGGTGATTGTTCTCTGTACCAACAGAGTGCGATCCCAAAAAGATAATCAAAATAGGTAAGTCCTACATATCCCTCGCGCGCAAGTTCTTCTGCCGCGCGCTTTACCAAAAGAAAGCAATTAGTAAAATCTTCCTTGCCAATTTTTTTTCGGTCAAGTTGGACGCGCTCGCGGATATCGACGAGGTGGGGGGAGATAAAAAGTCCGGTGCGATACCCTAAAGCGGTGAGCATATCGGATAAAAATGCGCAGACCGATCCCTTTCCGTTTGTGCCCGCCACATGAATAATGCGGAGTCCGCGCTCCGGATGATTAAGCGCGGCAAGGAGTTTTGTCGCGTTTTTCACTCCCGGATGCGCGCTGTATTTTTCGATATGGTCAATAAAATTCACCGCATCCTCGTATGTCTGCATGGTATCCCCCCTATTTTGATTTTAAAATTTCCTGCTCAGTGAAAGTCCATTTTATTTCCTGACTATTCAAAATCCGCTTTGCTCCCAAGGATCACGGTTACATTGCGTTCAGTATATTCCCCGTTTTCCAGGCGCGCAAGGGTAACTTCAATCTCGGTGCCGCAGCGGTAGGATTTTACTTTTTCCTGAAGCTGTGTTCTTGCAGTGATCGGAGAACCGTTGATCTTGGTAATAATATCGCCCGGAAGAATACCTGCCTCATCTGCCGCGCCGCCCTTTACCGCCTCGGAGACAAAAACACCGCTTGGAAATCCGTAGAGCCTTGAGATTTCCTCCGTGATCTCCTGGTCGGAGAGATACACACCCAGATATCCCTGTTCCTCCTCGGTCAGAATTTCACGGTTCATCAGTTCGTCCAATATATTGATCGCGTCATTGATTGGTATTGCATAGCCAATGCCCTCCACTTTGGTATTGGAAAGCTTGGCAGAGTTAATGCCGATTACCTTGCCCTCCGTGTTGATCAGCGCGCCGCCGCTGTTGCCCGGATTGATGGCGGCATCAACCTGGAGAGCAATATATTTGGTAGTCTTTCCGGTGGAGGCATCCGATATTGTGATCTCGCGCTCTTTTGCGGAGAGATAGCCGACCGTGGTGGTCTGACCGTAGCCCAGTGCATTGCCGATGGCAATTACCATCTGCCCAACTTTTGCGTCGTCCGAATTGCCAAGAGTGGCGATGGTGATTCCCTCTATGGTCTCAGAAGAAATATCGGCGAGCGGCACGGAGACAATGGCGAGATCTGCTGCCTCCTCAGTGCCGCGCACGGAGCCGGGGATCTGGCTGCCATCAAGGAAAGTAACGGTGATGGTGATGGCTCCATTTACAACATGGTTGTTTGTGGCAATCAGAAGTTCCTTGTCGTTTTTGCCAACGATTATGCCCGATCCTGCTCCCTCGGAAGTCCCCTCGTAGAGATACCCAAAAAAGCTGGTGGTATTGCGGAAGGTACACGAGATAGAAACGAGGGAAGGCATAGCGTTGCGGACAATATCGGAGACATCCGAAGTTGCGACGGAAGTGCCGGAAGCCACAAAGGTATGGGAAATCAGAGGCTGTGTGTTGGAAGTCCTATTTCCCGGTGCCTGCGTATTGGCTAAGGACGGTTTTGCTGACGGATTTAAATAATAATAGAGTTCGTTAAAACCGATAAACGCACCCGCCGCAACACCCCCAAAAAGTGCTGCTGCGCAGAGAAGACCAATGCCACGCCGGAGAAAGGCACCGAAGCGATGGCTTTTTTTGTGGCTCGGCTCTTTGATATATGCGACTGAAACGCTAAATGCTGCGTCCAGATCCGTTTCGACCGACATAGTTTTTTGTTCTGTCAAAGCGGGGAGAGTGGAAGAATTCTCAGTATCCCGCTTATCTGTATCCGCTAGATGATCGGTGGGGATATCCTCCGGCGGGTTTTCGGATATCTCTTCGGGGTTTGACAAAGCGGGCTTTGACGAAGATTCAGGATTTGATTCCTCCGCGCCGGGTACCGATTTATCTTCTGTGGATTGCTCACAGATCTTCCAACGCCGTCTAAGTGCCACTTCATCGGGATGTTTTGTGTGTTCATCGGTGCCTCCCCCCTCCTCCTCCGCAAAAAAGCGATAGTCATTTTCATTCTCGTCCGTCATAAAAGATACCCCTTTCAATCAAAAATCTATGGATAACAAACAAATTTTGCTTGCATATTGCGGAATTTTGTTTATAATCATTTGCAAGTGTATCAAAATATTGTGATGGAAATGTGAACGAATTCCAACGCTTTCTTTAAAATTTCTTAATATTTTTTTCGTTGTGTTGTGCGGAAAAATCATGTATGCTTTAAGCGGAGGAAATTGGCACAGAAATTTTTTGTAAATATTCGGAAATTACCGGGAAAGGGAACCTGTTTTGATAAAAGACAATCAAAAGTCGTTAAATCGACTTCATATTATTATTGACGGAATTTTGATCGTTGTCGCTTTTGTACTTTCCTATGAGTTGCGTTTCCATGTACTAACGCGGTTTTCCATGTTCGCGCTGTCGCAGAACGAACGCTATTACCCGCTGGCAAGGTATGCGCAGAATCTATATTATCTGGTTCCGGCGTATCTGGTAATCTATGCAAACTGCGGTTTGTACCGGCCAAGACGCAGCGGCAGCAGAGGATGGCTTGAGTACTGGAATCTCTTTAAAGCCAATATTTTGGGGCTCCTGGTCTTTGCAACTGTGCTTTATGCGATACGGGAGAATGATATTTCGCGCGGACTCTTTGTGACCTTTGCCATGATGAATTTCCTTTTTGGGGCAGGATTTCGCTTTGGGCTTGGCAGAGTCTTGCGGGCACTCAGAAAGCGCGGCTTTAACCAAAAACATGTATTGATTTTGGGGTACAGTCGCACCACGGAGGCCTATATCGATCGTATTCGCCAGAATCCGCAGTGGGGCTACCATATTCACGGTATTTTGGATGACACGATGGAAGTCGGAACCATGTACAAAAAAGCGGTAGTGATCGGCAGCTGCGAT
>CAJTLX010000096.1 GCA_910577165.1 uncultured Lachnospiraceae bacterium | reverse complement strand
CCTTCGCTCTTCCCCAGACTTCGGGATCTCCCCATAGAGGGATTTTGTACTTTTTTGTTTTCTGTCATTTTTGCCGCTTTTTTCTGTGTATTTTTCTTTTCCGCCTTTTTCTCCGTATTCTTTTGGATTACTATTCCTTCTAAAGGCATAGTTTTATCCCCTTCTGTCTTGTTTTTTGCCGCTGGACAATTGGAGGAATCTTTTAGCAGTTTTTCTAATTCTAAAAGCTCCCTCTCCGTCAGGTTGCGCCAGGTTCCCGCCTTCAGTCTGCCCAAAGTGATATTCATAATGCGCACGCGCAAAAGCGATCGCACACGATAATCAAAATACTCACACATCCGTCTAATTTGACGGTTTAACCCCTGAGTCAGCACAATACGAAATTTTGTTTTATCCATCTGCTCTACAAGACAGGGTTTTGTCCGCGTATTAAGAATTGGCACACCGCCTGCCATCCCTCTTAAAAATTCTTCGGTGATTGGCTTGTTCACTTCCACAATATATTCTTTTTCATGCCGGTTCCCTGCGCGAAGGATTTTATTTACGATCTCCCCGTTGTTGGTCAGCAAGATCAGTCCCTCCGAATCCTTATCCAGACGGCCTATCGGGAAAATTCTCGCGCCATAATCGATATAATCCACAATATTGTCCGGTTCTCTTTTGTCCGCCGTGCAGACAATTCCCACCGGCTTGTGGAATGCGATCAGTATCATCCGCTTATTTTTTGTCACATCCTGTCCCTCAATGGTCACTTTTTGCCCTGGGGTTACTTTGCTGCCCATCACCGCGATCTCTCCGTCAATCTGCACTTTGCCCGAAATAATCCATCGATCTGCCTCTCTGCGCGAGCAAATTCCCGCATCACTTATATATTTATTGATTCGAATTTCCTTTTTTTGATCGGTACTTCCAAAAGAATCCTTTGTCAGTTTTCCCATATTTTTCCATCCTTTCACTACCCTTTACATTTGTTCCGCCCATAAAAATATGGATGTCCTTGTAACAGGATATCACTTTTAGGCAATATTTTCAATTAGAAATAAAAAAATCCGGGTTTCCCCCTTGAAGCTTGAAACAGATTGTGATATGCTAAGAACGAAGTTTGAAATTTTTTGTTTTTTTAACGCGATAGAAGAATTTTGCATAGAGAGGATTTCCAGATGACATACTTTGATGAAGATGGCAACCGCCTGACAAGAGTATTTTACCTTTTGTTAGCTTTCCTATTGATCTCTTTCACTGCTTTAGACCTTTCGGATGTGCTTCCAACAGTTTCTGACAGCCTAAAACTTGCTGGTACTGCACTCTGTTTTCTGTACACAGTACTGCTTTTGTTTCTCTACCATACCGATACTGATCGGATGGCGTTGATGTTATCCATGCTTTTTGCTGTGGCAGCGGATGTATTCTTATTATTTACAAAACAATATGCGATCGGTGTAATACTCTTTTGTTTTGTCCAGGGATTTCATAGCATTCGTCTTTTAACGATCAAGCGTTTTGTTGTCCGGATGAATGGAAGGATCTCCGCGTCCTATCGCAATTACAAAATCTGGAAGGCGGTACTTTTGCAAAATTTGATTCAGCTTGTCTTCTCGGCAGTGGTTTTGGGCGCGGCCTTTGTGTTGAAATGGGATCATACCTGGCTTCTTGCAGCGATCTTTTTTTATGCAAGCGGTTTTGCGATCAATCTTACCCATATTTTCTCCATAAGCCATGATGTCAGACTTTTAGATGATATGAAACCACTGCGCTGCTACGCACTCGGTATGCTTTTTTACTTTATCTGTGACCTATTGCTAGCCTTTTGCCGTCTGCCAGGTTATGTTTCCTTTCTTTCCGGACTCGCCGGCATCACAAAATATGTTTACCTCTTTGTCTGGCCGTTTTACCTGATTGGTCTGGCACTCATTGCCACAAGCGGCATAAGACATCAAAATTTTTATTCATAAACCAAAATGCCGCGGTAAGCGGCATTCTTGTTTATGCACACGGACGCAAAGAGGAATTATATAGCTGAAGCTGCCCGCGTCCGGCGTAGCGAGATAATGTGCTTTGCACATAAGAGGAGAAAAATCTTCTCTACTTGATTGCGCAGGGATGCGAATAGAAGATATACGCGGATTTGCATTGATTTTTCCAATATTTTCCTCTATGCAATTTTCACAAGTTTCACCCCCATTTTTCTCCATAGTTTTCCAAAATTTTCTCTTGTCTGTACCCAATTTTTATGCTACACTAAAGGAACAGAAATTTCTGCTTTTCATCTTTTAATATCTTTTCTCTGGCAACCCCCACAAAAAATTAAAGGAGATTAAATGAATACAGTAAAAAATTACAAAACTTTTTTTAATGGTCTATCTGCAGGTCTGCTGAAAGAACTCGGTGCGGACTACGAAACTCAGGCGATCACAAACACCCAAAATAATGGTATTTTTAAAAAGGGAATCCTGATACGTCACAGGGATGAATCCAGCGCGCCAGCGATCTATCTGGATACCTACTATGAGGATTTTTGCACGGGAAAATGTCTCAACGATATTATCCGCCAGGTACTTTTCACATATCGCGATAGTTCAGATCTCTGTAAAAATCAGTGCTTTCAGGAAATTGATTTTACTCCATGTGCGATGAAAAACAAGATTATTTTGCGTATGGTAAACTATGCAAGAAACGCTGAAAGTCTATGTACTCTCCCCCATATTCGCATCCATGATCTTGCAATTATTTTTCATTTTATGATTTATCGGGATGAGGAGAGTATTGGCACCATTAAATTTACCAGGGAACATTTTAGAGATTACACGGATAATTCCGGAGAGAAAACGCCGATTTTTACGACGCTTGGAGAACTTTTTTTTCTGGCACGGGAAAATACAGAAAAACTCTTTCCCGCCAGATTAAATTATCTCGATGATGTTTTGAATGTATTTCTTAGCGGGCAAGTTTTTTCAGAGCAAAGTCTGTCAAGACAAACCTTGCCTTCCATTCCATTTTCCACCACATCTTTAGGGGAGAAAGATACAGATAAAACGCTTTTTGTTTTTACTAACGAATTAGGAATCAATGGCGCGGCATGTATTTTGTACCCCGATGTTCTTGTTAAGCTCACCGCATATTTTGGGTCGGACTTCTATATTCTTCCCTCCAGCATCCATGAACTGCTTCTTTTGCCGGACACAAATGCTTTTTGCAGGGAAGAATTAGACGATATTATCAGGGAGATCAATCTCTCTCAAGTACCGGGGGAGGAAATGCTTTCCGATCACGCCTACCATTCCAAAGATTTGTTAGAACTATTAAAGCTGCCGGACTCAATTTTATCAATCAGAGAACTATAATCTCTTTCCTATTCTTCTTCCCCGGCACTGCTCTCTTCCGACAGGCGCGCAAAGAAATCCTGCAGTGCCTCATCGGAGGAGATCGCCTCCTCTAAGCGCGTATTGACCGATTCAATTAACTCCACCACGTCCTTTTCGGCACGCAGTGCCGTATAATACTCCTCCTCCTCCTTTGTAAACGAATCATTGTATAGATAAATTTTAGGTTTTCCCTTTTTATCATACTTGATAAATAGCTGATCAATGGATGGTGCGTAGGTATCGATCGTCGCAATCTCCACATCGTTCTCCACATAGACCACATAGTCGATCTCACCCACACCGCGCTTTGCATAGCATTTTAAATTGTGGTAGGCGACAATATATTCCACGCGCTTGTTTGCAAGCTGTTCATCCAACTCTCCGCTATTATAAAAGAGTTCGCGGTACTGCTTCGCTGTCCCATCAAGACGCACAGCAAAATAATTCTCCACAAAAGAAACCAGATCCTCTGGAAGTTCCTCCAAAAGAGTATTCTCTTTTACGGAAAGTGTCGGGGTGGGAAGTGGAGTCGGTGTTGGTGTCGGACTAGGGGTCGCAGACGGAAGCGGTGTCGGCATGGAAATCCCCGCGGCACTTAAAATATCCGCACCCGAAAAAGCGCGGGGAACAGCAACCACATTGGTCTGCGCCGCCTCCACTTGCCCCTTGTTTTTGGAGTCTTTTGTGCCGCCCTCCCCGATCGGAAATGTCACCATCCCAATCCCCATAATCAATGTTCCAAGATATAATGTCAGCTTTCTATATTTTTTCTTCATCTATTCTCACCAGCAAATCAATTTGAAATCTCTCTCATATCGGAGTCTTTCTTTTTAAATATAACCAAATTAAGCCTTCTCAATACAAAATCAAGCGGATACTGCGCCGCTGCCATAATACAAATTTAACAAAAAGAAAAAAAGGAATAAAAAAATGCACCTGATAGGACTCGAACCTACGACACCCGGCTTCGGAAGCCGGTGCTCTATCCAACTGAGCTACAGATGCATGGTAAATTTATTTATAATACTATTATCTATTATAGCGCGTTTTAATAAGTTTGTAAAGAAGAAATTTTATTTTGTCTTTTATTTCTTTTTTTAT
>CAJTLX010000095.1 GCA_910577165.1 uncultured Lachnospiraceae bacterium | reverse complement strand
CGGATTTAATTCAAGCTGTTCTAAATTACTTTTGGCAAGACCATCCTCAAGCATCCTGGTATTGACAATGGAAACGCCCTCCAGCAAAATCTCGCACTCCTCCCTTTTTTCCCCGTAAATTGGACAGAGAAAGGCCGGATGCCCGCCGATGGAAAAATACATTTTCTCCGTTTTCGATGCATTTTTTACTCGCCAGAGTACCACGACCTGATTGCGAAAAAGCCGAATTCCGGTCTCAAGTTCAAAATCAAAAGGGTAGACGGCACGCGTTTCCTCATCCGGAAGAAGACGGTGCCAGATCTCCGTGCCGCTGTTTGAAACAAACTCAAATTCCTTATCGCGCGCAAAGCCATGCTGACCAAGAGAATAAGATTTTCCCTGATAGCGGTAAGTTTTCTCTTTTAATCCTCCGACAAATGGAAAAAGTACTGGCGCGTGCCGGTTCCAGAACGCTTTATCCGCATTCCACAGATATTCCCTGCCCGTCGCTTTTTTAATAATGGAGCATAATTCCCCGCCATGATCGGAAACCTGTACTCTTAGTTCCTCGTTTTCAATTGTGTGCAGTGCCATAAGAATCCTCCTTATTTTTTTCTTATTTTATCTGCTCTTGCAGCTTCCTACAAATGCATTCCATATTTTTGCCATATCTTCGCTTACCTCGTACAAATGCTCCGGATGCCATTGCACACCGAGAAAGAATTTGTGATTTTTAAGTGCTACCGCCTCCACCACACCATCCGCTGCCGTGGCATTTACTGCCATGCCCGCCCCCAACTCTTTGCAGGACTGATGGTGAAATGAATTGACAAAAAGGCGTTCTTTTCCCACAATCTCATAGAGCAGTGTGCCTTTCTCCACATCCACAGAATGCGTTAGTACCGCATCGCCCGCCTTCTGATAATGTCCGATGTTTCTCTGCGTCACCGCATTCTGTGTGGCAATATCCTGATAGAGCGTGCCGCCAAGTGCCACATTCATCACCTGAATGCCGCGGCAAATGCCAAATACGGGCTTTCCTAAGCATGAGATAGCAGGGAAAAGTGCAAGTTCAAGGGTATCTCTCGCGGGAAGAATATTTCCACACTGCGAGTGTGCATCCTCCCCAAAGATAAGCGGGTTAATATCCGGACCTCCCGGATACAAAAAGCCATCAAAACGGTCTAAGCTTTCCTTCACATCTTCCACAGGGGAAAAGAGCGGCAAAAGCACCGGGATTCCGCCCGCTTTTGCTATCGCATAAAAAAAATTCTCCCCGATCATCAAGCGCGTATCCTTCTCGCTATACTGCGGCATAACCCCAATCACGGGCTTTCCCATAAATCTCCCCCTTTTATTTTCTTTTCGATTTTTTCTTTGCGGCCTCTCCCCTCTGCTTAAAATTGTCCGGTTTCGGACTTTTTTTGTTTTTTCCCTCATTTGTCAGGGATTTCCTCTTTCTGTCCACTAAAGTTTGGGGCTTGTTTTGCTTTTGGTTAACTGCGTTTTTAGACTTATTTTTCTTTTTCTTTGTTAGATTTTGGGATTTACTTTTTCCCGTCTGCAAATTTTCTTTCTCCGCACTAAGTTTTCTTGGACGAATCAGGCATTTCTTATCAAATCCAATCAGATCCTGCCTTTCCGCCCGCATTAGTGCCTCGTGTACCAGATCATAATTCTTTGGATTGCGGTACTGAATCAACGCGCGCTGCATCGCCTTTTCATGCGGAGTTTTTGGCACGTAGACCGGGGTTAAATCCCTTGGGTCAAGCCCTGTGTAGTACATACAGGTAGAGATTGTGGATGGGGTCGGATAAAAGTCCTGCACCTGCTCCGGCATATAGCCGAGATCGCGCAGGTATTCCGCAAGTGCCACCGCCTCCTTTAGCGTTGAACCCGGATGTGAGGACATTAAGTACGGCACAACAAACTGTTTTAAGCCCAGTGCCTCGTTAATCCTTTTGTATTTTGCAAGAAAACGCTCATAGACAGCATTTTCGGGTTTTCCCATTTTTGAGAGTACCGCGTTGCAGATATGTTCGGGTGCTACCTTTAATTGTCCGCTGACATGGTATTTGCAAAGCTCGTAAAAGAAGGTATCATCCCCATCATGCATCAGATAGTCAAAGCGGATGCCGGAGCGGATAAACACCTTTTTCACCCGCGGAATTTCGCGCAGTTTGCGCAGAAGACTTAAATAGTCGCTGTGATCAACAATTAAATTTTTACACGGCGAGGGAAAGAGGCATTGCTTTTTCGCACAGACCCCCTTGGTTTTTTGTTTCTCGCAGGCAGGAGCGCGAAAATTAGCGGTAGGACCTCCCACATCGTTAATATAACCCTTAAAATCCGGCTCGTAGGTAAAGGCTTCCGCCTCCCTTAAAATTGATTCATGGCTTCTTGTCTGAACAATTCGTCCCTGGTGAAAGGTCAGCGCGCAGAAACTGCACCCGCCAAAACAACCGCGGTTGCTTGTAATGGAAAAGCGCAGCTCCTCGATTGCGGGAACACCGCCCTCCGCCTCATAGGAAGGATGGTAATTGCGCATATACGGCAGCGCGTACACACGATCCATCTCGTTCTGTGTCAGTGGCTTTGCGGGGGGATTCTGTACAATATATTCGGTATCCTTGTACTTCTCCACCAGGCATTTTCCAGAAAATGGATCGGTATTGCAGTACTGGGTGTAGAAACTTTTTGCAAAGGCGAATTTATCCGCACATATCTCTTCAAAGGACGGCAGCATTATCGCATCATAAACTGAATCTAAGGATTTTGCGCGGTACACCGTCCCCGGCACAAAGGTAATCTCCTTTGCGACAAGACCGGAGGCAAGTGCGTCCGCTATCTCGACAATGGAATGTTCCCCCATACCATAGGAGAGAATATCCGCCTGCGCATCAAGGAGAATGGAACGTCTGACCTTATCGCTCCAGTAGTCATAGTGTGCTAAGCGGCGCAGCGAGGCTTCAATCCCCCCGATAACGATCGGTGCGTCCCTGTATTTTTTGCGGATCAGATTGGAGTAGACAATCGTTGCGCGATCGGGACGCTTCCCCAGCTTTCCACCCGGCGAATAAAAATCCATCGCCCGGCGTTTTTTTGCCACGGTATAATGATTTACCATGGTATCCATATTTCCGCCACAAACCAAAAACGCGAGTTTCGGTTTCCCCAAGACCGCAATGCTTTCCATATTTCTCCAGTCAGGCTGTGAGATAATGCCGACCCTATATCCCTCGCTCTCTAGGAGCCTGCTGATAATTGCAGGGCCAAAGGAAGGGTGATCCACATAGGCATCGCCGATCACATAGACGAAATCACATTGTTCCCAACCGCGCTTTTCAAGGTCTTCTTTGCAGATCGGCAGATAATCATGTACCATAAACTTCTCCCTCTTTCTTTTTATGTATGGGGCGCGAATAGAAAGCAGCATAATGGAATGCTCAATGTCCAATAATGCCGAGCAGTTTAAAAAATCCTATCCGCACATATTCTTCGTAGACCACCTCCCGCACAAGGACGGGGTTATCCGTAATAATATTGTCCACACCAAGCTGTTTCACACGCTCCATCTCCTTGCGGGAATTTACTGTCCAAGCATGGACTTCCTTGCCGAGACTGTGCAGTGTTTTCACCGTACTCTCATTGACAAAACTGGATTTCATGCTGAAAAAATCAATATAGTCCACCTGATAAAACATTCCGTAGGCAAAGGAGAGAATATAGCCCGTCTTGATATTGGAATTTTTTTCTTTTACCCGCGCCAACATTACCGGGTCGGTGCAGCTGATCACGCACTGATCCTGCATATCGTAGAGATCAATCAACTGCAAGACTTTCTGGATCAAACTCTCGTTTGCCACGGAAGATCTCGCCGCTTTCAGCTCAATATTTAAATTGATTTTGCCCTTGCAAAGTAAAAGTGCCTCCGCAAGTGTTGGCACACGCACACCTGCAAACTCTTTGGAGAACCATCCCCCCGCGTCCAGTTCCCTTGTCTGCACATAGGTGAGATCCCTAACCTGCGCCCGCACGCCGGTCGTGCGCCGAAGACTTGCGTCATGCATTAAAATCACCACACCGTCCTTTGTCTCCTGCACATCGATCTCCGCGAAATCCGCCAGATCAAGAATCGCCTGTTCCAACGCCTCAAGTGTATTTTCCGGTGCGGTGTTTGAGGAGCCGCGATGCGCCGTAATATATGTGCCAAAAAGCGTTTCGCGATCGGTGAGCGAGCCGTTGCGAAATGCATCCCCAATCATATACAGGTTGACAAAGATTACCGCCAGCACTGCGACAGCGGTTAGTTGCGTATAACGGCTGTGAAGTTTTTTTGGCATTCGATCTTCAAATTCCATCTCGCGAACCGCATCCTCATAGGTGATCTGCTCCTGCATTTTTTCGATGCGGTTCGGCTCAGAATATTCCCCTTTCTCTGCCATTCCATAGGTGGAAAACATCCGGGCAAGCACTGCATAATTGACAATCTGCATGGTCACAGTGATAAAGACCCCCATATAAACCATCACTTCATCATAGGCAGTTAACATTGCCGCCATCAGTACCTGTTCGCTTTTTGTGCGGTAAATTAGATAGCAGACAAGCGTCAGCACTCCAATATGCAGCAGGACATACAACAGGAAAAGCAAGAAGTTTACACTGAGCAGACAAAAGAGGAACCGATATTTTCTCCGCCATACTAACTGCGCGCTTTTCCGAAAACTCTTTACAAAATCATACTCGCCAAGTACACAGTAATACAGCGAATAAACCCCGAAAAAATTGACGAGAAAACAGAG
>CAJTLX010000094.1 GCA_910577165.1 uncultured Lachnospiraceae bacterium | reverse complement strand
CCCGCCTCTAAATTAACCCCTATCCTGATACAAAAAGCAGCGTAAACGGTTTTATGCCCCCTTTACCTTTCCCACATCATACAGCGACGCATACAGTCCGCCCTTTTCCATAAGCTCTGTGTGTGTGCCCCTCTCACCAATTCCGTTCTCAGTCAGCACAAAAATTTCCCTCGCATTGCGGATGGTGGTCAGCCGGTGCGCAATCACAAAAGTCGTCCTGCCCACTGCAAGTTTTTCAAGCGATTCCTGCACCACCTTCTCACTCTCATTATCAAGTGCCGAGGTCGCCTCATCAAAAATCAGAACCGGCGGATTTTTTAAAAATACTCTTGCAATACTAAGCCTTTGTTTTTGTCCGCCCGACAGTTTTACTCCGCGCTGTCCAATATAAGTATCATAGCCATCCGGCAATTCCATAATAAATTCATGCGCGTTCGCGCGCTTTGCCGCCGCCTCAATCTCCTCCCTTGTTGCGTCAAGTTTCCCGTAGCGAATATTGTCTGCCACCGTCCCCGCAAACAGATATACGTCCTGCTGCACAATGCCGATATTACGCCGCAGGGAGCGCAGACTTACATCGCGTATATCCATCCCGTCGATCGTCACTTTTCCGGAGGTAACCTCATAAAAGCGGGGAATCAAACTGCACAGCGTTGTCTTGCCGACCCCGGAGGAACCCACCAAAGCCACATAGCCGCCCGCCGGGACAGAAAAATCAATATGTTCAAACACATCCTCTCTTGTCCCCTCATAGCGGAATGCCACATCCTCAAAACGGATATCCCCCTTTACCTTGTCAAGTTCTAACGCATCCGGTTTATCCTTGATATCCGGATCGATCTCAAGAATATCCATAAAGCGCGAAAATCCGGTTACGCCATTTTGAAACTGCTCCGTAAAATTAATCAGCTTGTTGACCGGCTCAATAATATTGTTGACATAGAGTAAGAAAGTTAAGAGGTCACTCACCATAAGTCCACCCCTGGCAATCAATAGTCCTCCGCCGATAATCACCACCACATTGATCATGCCGGTAAAGAATCCAAGTCCCGAATGAAAAGTTGCCATCTGCCAGTAAGCATGGCTCTTGCTCTTGACAAACTCCCCATTTCCAACGCGAAATTTCTGCATTTCCTGCTCCTCATTCGCAAAGGATTTTACTACGCGAATGCCGGAGAGATTATCCTCGATCTGCGCGTTGATCTGTGCAATATTTTCCCGGTTTTTGCGAAATGCCCGGTTCATCCTTCCCTTCATAATATAGGCGAAAACAAACATCAGCGGGATCACCGCAAACAGGAGGAATGTCAGTTTCCAATTTATAGAAATCAAAATGATAAACGCACCAACAAATTTAATAATGGAAATCACAATGTCTTCCGGTCCATGATGACAAAGTTCTGTAATTTCAAACAGATCATTTGTCACGCGTGTCATTAGCTGCCCCACCTTCTGATTATCATAGAAATTAAAGGAAAGCTTCTGATAATGGTCAAAGATATCATTGCGCATATCATATTCCATATTCGCGCCCATAATATGTCCCTGATAGTTGATAAAAAAATTACAGAAAAACTGCAAAATGGCAAGTCCAACCATCGCCGCCGCAAGTTTTGCAATAATCCCCGCCGCCTCGCCGATCTCATAATTTATTAGGACAGTATTTGTAATATAGCGCACAATTATCGGCAGAATTAACGAGATTGTCGCCACCGTAAATGCACAGAGCATATCCGCACAAAATACTTTGAGATAGGGTTTGTAGTAGGATAAAAATTTTTTTGCTCTCGGATTCATTCGTCGTCTGTCACTCAAAATGTATTCAAATATACTCAAACATATCAAGAAATTAAAGTCCTCACGGATATCTCTTACTGCTTCATCGTGTATGTTTTTGCGGTCATACAAAACACACTGCTCATATTTTTCTTTAAGTCCAGTTCTAAATTCATAAAATTTCTGTAATGTTACCACTTTGTATATTTGCTTTTTGGGTGGCTTCTCCTTTCTTTAAATTTTCATATTTACGAGAAAAACATCTCTGCTCCCTGAGCAATTGTTTTTCTAATCTCTTCATTCTACTCAAAAACAGGAGTACTGTCAATGTTATATTCTCTTTTTCTTATTCCCTTCAATATTTTATATATAGATTTTGATAACTCCTTCTTCATCAAAATTTGATTATTTTCTGCAAAAATTGCATGAAATAATCGTTCCTTTTTCCTCATTTTTATGGTATACTAAATTTGTAATCACCTGAAAGAAGCGGATACTCCCTGTTTCTGATAAGAGAATATCCGCCAAAAAAATTATAGAAAGGACTTGATTTTCATGAAGCTGATAAAGAAAAAACTCGCAACACTGCTTATGCTTGCAGTGCTTGTCACCCCGATCCTTAGCAATGTCACACCACACGAACAGGAAACACAGGAACCGGGGAGCTCCACCTGCTCTACAAGTTCTCATCCTAGAGATGAAACTATCTTTGAAGATGACGATATTTCGATAATGTATTAATTAATCTATAAAAATGTTATCATATCAAATATATTATTGATAAAAATCTAATATGGTAGCATTTTTCTTTATTCTCTTTTATCACTTTTTGCAATATTTGACTATCCTTTTCATCATTGCACCACTCACTTAAAAAATATGCCCATCGTAACCATCCTTTATGATATAATACATTATTATTCTGTTTTTCAACAATATCAAATTTTGTTGCCAATAATCTATGGATAAAATTAATATTTCCACATACTAGTTTTTCCCGTATCGCTTTATTCGCTATGTTCTCCGCCTCTTCTAACCGATTCTCCATTTCCATCCACTTAGACAAATTTGTTTGACACAAACTCACATCCTTAAAATGATACTTCCTCTTCTCCACCGCCCCGTCATATGTCCGCATCATTCGCTCTAAGAGTTCAATCGCCTCCCCTATCCTGCCATCCCGCCGCAAAAATATACAGATCTGGTTGAACAGGTACATCTCATTCCGAAAAGGAATCCTCCGATATTGCATCCTGTCCTTCTCTGTGTTTTCCAAATGATACGTCATTTCCAAAAGTTCGTTTGCCTTTTTTAGAGCCTCCTTACACGTAATCTTTCCATCGCGGAACGCTTCTCCGTTTTTTAACCCCAGAACCAACTGCTGATTACATTTCTCTTTCATATCCACGGATTTCTCAAGCAAATACAGTTCATGTCCCACTTCCTCATACTGTTTTTTTGCCAGATGTTTCTCAATATTTCGATCCAATTCTAAAACCTGATACTCGTCAGTAAAAAGATTCCCATTATAACGGGTCTTATCCACTCCAAGACGCTCCATCAACGCATAAAATTTTTTTCGATCCGCATTTGCTTTTCCAATCTCAATGCGCGAAAGATTTTCCGGATTCCGATAAATTCCGTCAATCAGTTCCGTCTGCGAAATTCCCTTCCATCTACGCTCCGCAGAAATCAATTTTCCTTCCACAAAATATTGTCGCAGTTTACAAGTATAATATAGCTTGTTTACACAGTTTATTCTAAGATGAAATTCATAAAAAACCGCCTTAAAATTCTCCTTATGTACCGTATAAAATCGCGCTCTATCGATATTCCCCTGTTTTTTATACGCTGTTATTATCTGTTCCAAAATAGGTAATATACAGACAATCATACCATATTCCCTGTTTAAATTAAGGATTTTTTCGTGCATTTCTATACAGATAGAAAGTTCTTTCCTTTCCAGATACAATCCTCCAAGTAAGATTCCAACTTTCGCAAGATACTGTGCGCGCAGTTCATCGTCCTGCGCATTCTTTTCAAGATAGCGGTACAATGCCGTCAAAAGCTCCAGATGTCCCTGCCATTTTCCCTGTTTTTCCTGCACAGATAAAAAAAGCAGAATATTTTCAATTTCAAACATTGCAAGAAGCTTTTCATCCCCATCAAGTTCTTTAATTAGCTTCCCATTAAATAACTCTTTGTAGGAAAGGGTTTGAAGAATTGCATTTTTTAAATGTTTGGAGGCAACCTCTAGTTTTGCACTCTGTAGCCCTCCATCTTTTATAGAGTTTTGATTTTGTACTGCTCTTTCACTATCTTCCCTGTTTTTATTACACAAGTTTTCATATTCCTCAAGTGCGAAAATCCCCAATATCTTTTCCTCATACATAAATAAAATTTTATCTGATTCGTTCTTTTTTTCTTTTGAAGATTTTTCAGAATTTTTTTTTCCTTCTGAAACCGGATTATTTTTCCTGTAATGTTCAAATATTTTCTCCGCTTTCAGAAGATCTCCCAATCGCAGCGCGTCCTCTATCTCGTCGCGTGCAGCAAATCTCTGATACTCTTTTATCGTCAAAATATAGGTCAATCGCTCCGCCGATTTCCCAAGACGCTCCAAGAGCGCGACAAGTAAAATCAGATCCGCAGCACTCTCTCCCTTTTCAATAAAAACAAGCTCTGATTCTGAGCATAGTCCATCACATAGTTTTTTTCTTGACATTCCCACCCTTCCACGCAAAATTTTAATTTGTCTTCCTATATTTTCCAATTTCATATCTCATTCTCCTAATTCAATTAAAGGCACATTATCTTTAGCCCTTCCTATACATTTTTTATTCAACATAATTTTATATCAATCAATAACTTAACTATATTATATCATAACAATTAATGTTTGTCCATATATGATCACTTTCTTTTTTAAACAAAAAAGTTATTGTTTCACAATTATTAATCGTGAAACAATAACCTTTTCAGTTTCGCCATATGTCACATACCATATATGGCTCTCAAAACAAAAGAATACATTTCCCTTTCTTGCTCTGTTTCCTCATACAAGGCAAATAAATCATTAGCCAAGCGGTACAGGACTTCTCCTGCAAGTAGCTGTACACCAAATCGGACCACTTGCATTAATCTTCTTTTGTTCGTTTACTGTAATCTTCTTGATCTTCAAGTTTTTCACCCCCTTTCTCCGAAATCGAAATTAACAAACCAACTTTTTTGTTGGAAAGTTTAACAAATTCATCCTTATGAGAAACTGCAACAATCGCAATATCGTATTTTTTTGCAAATATCACAATATTTTCTGCGACTGCCTCCGCTGTCTTTGCATCAAGTGAAGCGGTAACTTCATCCAAAAG
>CAJTLX010000093.1 GCA_910577165.1 uncultured Lachnospiraceae bacterium | reverse complement strand
ATCATGATTTGTATTGATTGCCAACGCCATCGTGATCGGACCGATGCGGCCAAGATACATTCCAAGGATCACAAGGAATTTGCCCGCCACCGACAACGAGGAGGTAAAATTGCGGGAAAGACCAACCGTTGCTGTTGCGGACACCATCTCGTAGATCGAATCCAGAAAATCCGCATTCTCCACAATCATTAGTGCTGTTACAAGCAAAAACATAACACCAAGTCCAATACCAAAAACAGCAAATGCCTTCTGTACATCCTTAGGTGCGATTTTGCGGCGCATCACCTGGGTGTTTCCCTTTCCGGAAACTGTCGCCAAAACACTTGCCAAAACCAGAACCATAGTGACGGTCTTGATTCCTCCCGCTGTGCCGGATGGAGAACCGCCAATAAACATAAACAGGAGATAAAGCATACTTGTCCCCTCCTTGAAACATTGCTGCGGTATAGTCTGAAATCCCGCCGTGCGCAATGTCACGGACTGAAACAGGGAAGCTAACAGTTTTTCACCAAAGGACAGGGAACCTAGAGAATTTGGATTATTATATTCCAAAATCAATGTCAAAAGGGTTCCGCTTATGATAAGAAAGGCTGTCGCGGAAACAGCAATCTTAAAGTGAAGATTTCCCCGAAAGCAAACTCTTTCGTTCCTGCGCTTCTTGCGCCACATCTCTTTGAGATTGCGCAGAAATTCCCACCAGACCGGAAAACCAATCCCCCCTAAGATAATCAGTGTCATCGTCACCAGATTGATCAGCACATCACTGCGGTAGGGGATCAAGCTCTCATTTCCAAACAAATCAATCCCCGCATTGCAGAACGCGGATACAGAATGAAAGATCGAAAACCATATCCCTTTGAGAAAGCCATATTGTGAAATAAAGCGAAAGCTGCAAAGCAAAGCACCAATCCCCTCCACAAAGAATGTCCCCTTAATAATGCGGATGGTAATGCGCACAAGCCCCTTCAGCTCATCTAAATTGTAGGCATCCTGGATAAGCAGACGCTCCTTTAGGGTAATTCGTCTGCCAAGCGTTAAAAGTACAGTCGTGGTAAAGGTAACAATCCCCAGTCCACCAAACTGAATTAAAAACAGAATGACGATCTGCCCAAACAAATTCCAATGTTCTGCCATGGAAACTGTGGAGAGACCAGTTACACAGATGGATGTAGTCGCAGTAAAAAGGGCATCCACAAACGGAGTTGATCTATGTTGCCTTGTCGCGATCGGCAGGGAAAGCAAAAAAGTCCCAAGTGCAATTGCCACAAAAAATCCCAGCATAATCATCCGCGTTGTTGTCATTATAATCAATCGTTTCTTTTTTTCCATCAAACAAATTCCTTTTCTTTCCTTTATCTTTGCGGTCATATTATAAACTTTTTTTCCCGCAATTGCAATAGAAAAAGCTGCCGCAAATAAAATTTGCAGCAGCTTAAAAAATTTTTATCATTAAATCGTATAGTTGAATTTATTCCCCGTTTGATCTGCCTCCGGCTTAATTTCATTCCAGTCCACCCCACGGATCCTCTCTAAGAGTTCTTCTATACTCCCCGCAGATACCCGTGTCGTCTTTTTGTCCGGGCGAGGCATATTCTCATAACCAACCCGTAAACGCTCGCTTGCTTTCTCCTTCTCCGCCTTTTTCTCGTCCGCTTTCTTCTCCTCAGCCTTCTTTTCTCTCGAATTTTCAATGCGCTCCTTCTGCTTTGCGCCCGCCTTTTCAAGCTCCGCAAAATAGCTGACGGAACCATCGTCGGAAAGTATCATGCCGATGCTCTTTACCTCACTGCCGCTCTCCTTCGCCTCTTCCTCCAACTGCTCTTTCACACTGTCCAATTTGCCAGTGGATTCTTCCAATATATTTATGTATTTCTCCTTTGTCTTCTCATCGCTTGCCATCGCTTCTAATGTGTCCGGATCAATCAGTACACTGTACTGCTTTGTACCGCGCGAAAGATAGGTCTGCGCTTCCTCCTCCGAGGAATAGTCCGCTACCATAAAGTCCATATTTCCATATTTTTCCTTTATCTGCTGCAAAAGTTCTTTCGCCTTATCGCTCAATTTCAATTCGGTCTGTGCCACACGCTCCGCAGCCGTATTTTTCGTCAGCTTGTCAGCTTGGGTCTTCCTCGCAGAATTATTTTTCTGCGCCTCCCTTGTATTCCGTACAAAATTCTCCGTAGAGTTGTTCTGATATGCGCTGTACGCATTTAACTTATCCATTATTTATGCCCTCCTTAGCTCGGTGTTTCCGCGACTTTTCACTGTATCAGATCCCGGATACAAATCCATTTGATTATTTTTTATCTGCACTATATATCGGCAAGAATCTGGAAAAAATTTAGCAATCACAACCGAAAATCATCGGCTTTTCCTTTTAAATCTTCCCCTAATTTTAAGAGTTTTTCCGCCCCCGCCGTACACTCATCAATCGCGCAGGAAAGATCTTGCATACTCGCGCTGGTTTCTTGCGTTGATGCAGCATTCTCCTCTGAAATTGCCGCGAGCTGTTCAATAATACTGCTGATATCGTCTTTCATTGCCGTGATTTGCTTTGTCTGTTCCAAAATACTCTCCGATGCGGAGGACACTTTTTTAATCTCTGTGCCCAAGCCGGTAAATGTGGTATCCAGACCATCAAGATGCTGCATTTGGGTATCCACATTCTGCTCCACACTCCCCATACGCTCCACACTGACATCACTGTTGTGAATCAACTGATTGACGATCTCTGCGATCTGTTTCGCCCCTTTACTGCTCTCCTCGGAGAGATTACGAATCTCTTCCGCCACAACGGCAAAGCCTCTTCCTGAATCTCCTGCTCTTGCTGCCTCAATCGATGCATTTAGGGAAAGAAGATTGGTCTGCTGGGCAATATCTTGAATTAGGCTGACTGCATCATTAATTTTCTGTGCAGATATATTAGTATTATTCGTTTCTTCTTTTAACACAGTAACTTCCTGTGATGTCTTCTTTCCAATGATAAGCAGAGTCTGCAAAGCTTCATATGCTTGTCTTGCATATTTGTTCATCGATTCCACTGCCGAATTCAGTTCACCGATATTTTCCGAGTTCTGATCGAGCGCGGAACCAATATTGATCACACTGTCCGAAGCCCTCGCGGTCTCGCCCGCCTGATCAGTGGAACCCTTTGCAATCTCCTCAACTGCGAGATTTATATTTCCAATATTCTGGGAAATTAAATTAAATCTCTCAAGAAATGTATGGTTTTCCTTATCCAAACCTTCAGCTGAATTCTGAAGTTCCTGGATCACCTGATGGAAACTCTGCTGAACAGAATCAAGGCTGCGTGCAATATCCCCAATCTCATCCCCACGCCTTAAAAATCTATCCTCAATTATCCCGCTTAAATCTTTATCCGCTAAGCGCGCCATATAGCCGGATGTGGTGATCAGCGCGTTTGTGATTTTGTGCAGGAAAGTCATACAGCTTAAAACGGCAAAAATAATACTGATTGCCAATAAAATCCCCACGGCCTGCAAAACACTTGTATTTACATAATTATCCACTTTGCCCCGAAGTTTTCCCGTAAAGACAATACCGACAATTTCACCGCTGCTCGGCTGCTTTAATGGCAGATAGTAGGCTGTGTATTGCGTTCCCTGAATGGTCATATGTTCCAAAAATATCGACTGCCCTGCAAGTACGAACTGGGAGGTACTCGGATCAAGACTGGTATCAATCACACGCTTACCATTTCCGTCCTTTATCGTTGTTGTTTTTCGGACATCCCCCCACAGGATTGTGACTTCAAGCCCCGTCATATTTTGAATCTTATCAATTTCTTCCGTCTGTGTCGTAAGATTGACATTTCCTTTGTACAATTGATTATCCTGCAAATAATAATCGTCGTCATTTAATCTTCCGAATAGTTCCTCGACTAAAAAACAAGCGGATTTTAATTGCTCTTCCATCAGAGAATTCGCAAGTGCCTTTGATTTTGATCCGAATGTGACCATTGCAATCGCGATCAGTAAAATCGCCAGAGCGAGTACAAATAACATTAGTTTTGCATTCAATTTTTTTATTTTTTCCATAATTCGCATGCCTCCTAATTTTTTTGCTGGTTAAAAATTTACTACTTAAAATGTGATTAGATATACTCACGTTGAAAATTGAAAACATATAATTTTGATAAAGTATATCATCTTTTTGTTTCATTTTCAAGTATTTTACGCTAATTGTATATTTTTCTTCGCAAATCTCTACAAAATATATAAGAGATTCACAAAAAGGTTTTCCTTTCAGGAGATAAAAATATCTAAAAATTTAGAATCTAAAATAGACTTAATTGTTCATATTCTGAATGTCGTTCCAATAGACAGGGTTTCTTCTTTAAAAAAGTTTGTGTTTGTTCTGGCTTTAGAATCCATGAAAAAACTTCACTTTCTTCAAGTAAAAGCGGCATACGATCATGTACTGCGCTCATTGATTCATTTGCCCGTGTGGTTAAAATCACAAAGCGTTCCCCATCCGGCGCGCAATAATATAAACCCGCCATAAAAAGCAGGGATTTTCCCTTCTGGTAAAAAATATTTTTTTCTCTGTTCTGGTTCCATTCATAGAACCAAACTGCTGGAATTACCACTCTTTTACAGACCAAACTTTCTGAAAACATTAATTTTTTTGCGGCTGTTTCACTCCGGGCATTAAAAACAATTTTCCCCTGCTGGGTCACAAAGCCCCAACGCTGCATATGGCAGCACAGATCATTTCCCTCCCTGGAAGCAAGGAGTATGGGAGCTAACTGTGTTGGACAAATATCCCCTGTCTGCAACGTCAAAGAGGCAGGAAGATTGCTCCCCGTTCTTTTATTTATCTTCCAAATCAAACTTTCAATTTCATTTACTGCGTTACTATTTAAATAATATCTTCCACACATAATTTTCTCCTTAATTCCAAATAAAAAATCTTACAAAGTGCGATTCCCCGCCTATAGTATTACCCTGGCGACATTATCCCACTTTGCCGCTGTCCCTATGGAAATCGAATAGATGCACACTTATGCGCATTTGTGTCTGTACGTAGATAAAAAAAGAACCCCGCTCGCCTCTATCTGCGAAATCGGAATTCCCTCTAAAAAATCTATGCGGGTAGCCGGACTTGAACCGGCACGGAGTTGCCTCCGAGAGATTTTAAGTCTCTTGTGTCTGCCTATTCCACCATACCCGCCTATGCAGTAGCCATACAAAATTATATATGCAGACACAGCACAAATGGAAGTTATAGGGTTCGAACCTATGACCCTCTGCTTGTAAGGCAGATGCTCTCCCAGCTGAGCTAAACTTCCATAATTCAATTATATCTCTTTTTAGAAAATTTACAAGTATAAAATTATTTAATTTTAAAACACTTGTATTTATACTTACGCTTTTCTAAAAGCGACCTAAGCGGGACTCGAACCCGCGACCTCCGCCGTGACAGGGCGGCGCTCTAA
>CAJTLX010000092.1 GCA_910577165.1 uncultured Lachnospiraceae bacterium | reverse complement strand
CGAGGGGATGGAAGGGAATTTAAAGCTATAATATTTGAAGGTTGCCCCTTTTGCTGAATTGTGGGAAATCTTCCGGCTGCCATATTACTTTGCCGCCGGAAGATTTCTTATTTTTTTATGTGCAGGGACGCGAATGTATGTAAATACACATGGAGGAACTTTCTTCTACTCGATTTCCGTCTCACAGACAAAAACCATCGGATAAAGCAGTTGTCCATCCCTGTCATAACCCTCACATTCGCCCCGTTTTATCGCCTCCTGTACGGTGGCAATAAGCAGTGCGTTTTGTGCATAAAGGTATTGCTTTTGTAGTGGTACGCTGTCTAAATGTGCAGGAATTTTCTGCTTTTTTCCCTGAAAAAATTTGGCTAACGGTTTTTGTATTTCTGCGGAGAGTTTTCTTCTTGTCCGTCTGCAAAGTTCAAAGAGAATATCCGCCTGCAAAGAATTTAGCACGGGGATATTTATTTTTGGCTTCCCATCCATTTCACAAAGGATCCTGCACTTAATAAACCAGGGGATTGCCCTTAAATACTCCGTGTTAAAGCCTGTTGATTCCGGGCTTATTTTAGAGTGGAACAGGCAGAGTAATTTGGCAAGTACAGCGTCAAAATTTTCATATGTGGGGAAATCATATTCCGGCGGGCAGTCATAAAATTTTGGAGAGAGACCTTCCGCGCAGTATGTGTGAAGTTTTGCCAGCTTGCAGCCTGCAAAATGAGTGAGATATTCATGACGTTCCCCTGAATATGAATATGTGATTAGTTCCCTGTGTTCCTCCGGGTGAAATTCTAAGGAATAAACACTTCCAAATGCAATCCACGCGCCGCCGTTTGGTCGGTCAGGGAAGTCCTGTCCGGCATTAAAAATATTGTAAAATGCTTTGTAGATTCCATAGTCAAGACAGTGGAAGATAAAATATAGTTCCAGCGATTTTTTTGCGTCGGAGTCATATATTTGATAGAATTCCGTTTGCCTTATTTGATTTAACCCTTCGCGGATTGCACCAAAAAACAAATTAAAATGTTCATGTACAAGTTCTTTTTGCGCCGGGATATATTTTTCCTTCTCTGCGATGGTGGAAATCATAAAATCAGTGTAGTATTTTGTCCCAGTTCGGCGCATCAGTCCGCTTTCTGCCAATATCTTTACCTCCGATTCCACGTAGGCTGTTGGGATCCCGATAGTCTGAGCGATCTCCTCGATCGCCAAGGGTTTCCTGTACGCGAGCCACAAAAGATTCTGCGCGGTTAGGTTCCGGTTTACAAGTGAGCCCGGTTCGCCCGCGCGCCCAGGCATTCCACTACTTGTCACTGTTAATTTTATCGGGGAATAACTCTGTTTTCCATATTTTTCCATATATTCCATTCCTTTCCTGATCCGTTCTCTGCCAAGGTAGAGTCTGCTTTTTACGGTTCCCTTCGGAAGGTGGAGCGCGGCAGCAATTTCTGCAATGCTTTCTCCCCCCATATAATAGCGGACAATAATTTCGCGGTAGGTCTTTGTAAGGTAGGCTACCGCCTGACGCAGATCGCAGGCCTCCTCCGCCTCCTCCAAACTCTCGCCACTTTTGCATTCCCCCGCGAGATCAAAATCACAGCCAATAAAAATGGTTGGCTGGCGGTATTTTTTGCGGAGCATATCGTTAAATTTGCGGTTCATCACGGCAAGTAACCACGCCCGCATATCCTGTATGGAATTTCCGCGGGAAAGATAGGTGAGTGCCGCGAGTAATACTTCCTGCACCAGATCCTCAGCTTCGTAGCTGTCGCCACATTTTTTAAGTGCTGCTGCCAGTAGGAAATCCATTTGATTTTCCAGATTTTCATTTTGCATTGTTCTGCCTCGACTAAGATAGTACGAAATTTTATGCTGCGCATCATAAAATTCCAACAAAAGCTGCTTTCATTTACAAGGTCGTGGGAATAGGGGAGCGGTTCAGTAATTTTTAAAAAATAATAAAACAGGAGTAGTAAATTTTTGCATAAAGTTCTGCGCATAAAAATTCCGGAGCTACTATATTGAAGCTCCGGAATTTACTATAAAATATCAATATATTCCCCTGAAAGTGCCTTGTTCATGCTGCGCACCGCGCAGAATTTTCCGCACATACTGCAAGTGTCCGCGTGATCATCTTCGGGTTTGCGGCTGTCACGGATCTGTTTTGCGGTTTTCGCATCGAGTGCGCAGGCAAACTGTGCATCCCAGTCAAGATTTCTTCTTGCCTTTGCCATCGCATCATCCCTTTCTCTCGCGCCGGGAATGCCTTTTGCAATATCGGCGGCGTGCGCCGCAATTTTTGAGGCGATAATTCCCTGCCTGACATCCTCGACATTTGGCAGCGCGAGATGTTCCGCCGGGGTGACATAGCAGAGAAATGCCGCGCCGTTCATTGCGGCGACTGCCCCGCCAATGGCGGCGGTGATATGGTCATACCCCGGTGCGATATCGGTGACAAGCGGTCCTAAAACATAGAATGGCGCGCCCATACAGATGGTTTTCTGGATTTGCATATTGGCGGCAACCTGATCAAGCGGAACATGTCCCGGACCTTCAACCATCACCTGTACATTGTGCGCCCAGGCGCGCTTGGTCAGTTCGCCAAGACGAACCAACTCCTCAATCTGACAGACATCCGTCGCGTCCGCTAAGCATCCCGGACGACAGGCATCGCCTAGGGAGATGGTCACATCATACTTTTCGCAGATATCTAAGATCTCATTGAAATATTCGTAGAATGGATTTTCTTTTCCGGTCATGCTCATCCACGCGAAGACAAGGCTTCCCCCACGGCTGACAATATTCATTTCACGCTTGTGTGTGCGGATCTGTTCGATGGTTTTTCTGGTAATGCCGCAGTGCAGGGTGACAAAGTCCACACCATCCTCGGCGTGCATACGAACTACATCAATAAAATCTTTCGCGGTTAAGGTGGCCAGGTCGCGCTGGTAGTGGATCACGCTGTCATAGACCGGGACAGTACCAATCATTACCGGGCATTCACTGGTTAGTTTTCTTCGAAAAGGTCTTGTGTCGCCATGGCTGGAGAGATCCATAATGGCTTCCGCGCCAAGATTTACCGCGCTCATCACTTTTTCCATCTCGATATCATAATCCTTGCAGTCGCGCGAAACGCCAAGGTTGACATTGATCTTGGTGCGCAGCATACTGCCCACGCCCTCCGGGTTCAGACATTTATGATTTTTGTTTGCGCAGATTGCAACTTTGCCCTCGGCGACCAGCTGCATCAGGCGGCTCTCCTCCATATGTTCCTTTTCTGCGACAATCTTTATCTGCGGGGTGAGAATGCCGCGGCGTGCAGCATCCATCTGAGTGGTATAAATTTCTGACATACAAACCTCCATAGTATTTCCGGCATTTTTGCGGCAGTGCGAATTTTTCTTTCCGCGTGTTTGTCATTTGCCGGATATAATTTATGATTGGCGCAGATTATGCATATGATCAAGCGGTCCAGAACCCGCGCCGAGATCAAGCATTGCGGCAAGCGCACCGGAAAGATAATCCTTGGCATTCTGTACAGACTCTTTAAGGGAAAGCCCCTTAGCGAGGTTGCTTGCGATGGCACTCGATAGAGTGCAGCCGGTTCCGTGCGTATTTGGATTGTCAATATGTTGCCCAAAAAACCAGTGCAGTTTTCCGCCAATGCAAAGTACATCGTTGGCTGTGTTTGTCCGGTGTCCGCCCTTTATTAAAACATTGCAGCCAAAACGCGCCTGCAACCATTTTGCCGCCTCTTCCATCTCTTCTGCTGTATTTATCGATCTGCCGCTTAAAACTTCCGTCTCAGGGATATTTGGCGTGATCAGTTCTGCCAACGGCAGCAGCCGATTTTTCAGTGTATCAATAGCAGCCTCATCGATCAGGCGCGCGCCGCTGGTCGAGACCATAACCGGGTCGACGACAATATGAACCGCATGATATTTTGTCAGCCTGTCAGCGATTACTTCAATTAGTTTTTGGGAAGCAGTCATCCCAATTTTTACTGAATCTGGAAAAATATCAGTAAATATGCAGTCAAGCTGTTTTTCCAAGAAATTTGGTGTGACTTCCATAATATCATAAACGCCGGTGGTATTTTGCGCAGTTAGTGCGGCGATCGCACTCATCGCATAGACCCCATGTGCAGTCATGGTTTTTATGTCCGCCTGAATGCCGGCACCTCCGCTGGAATCACTTCCGGCAATGGTTAATGCAGTGTACATAAAGCCTCTTTTCCGCGTTATAAAAAACGCATTAGATTAAAGTTGATCGGCAAGTCTGCGCATCTGTCTGGCGGCGGCAGCAATATCCTTCTTTGCGAACAGTGCGCTGACAACTGCCGCGCCCGCAATGCCGCTGCCGCTTAACTGCAAAAGATTTTCATCAGTGATGCCGCCAATGGCAACGGCGGGGATATGCACAGCCTTGCAGATAGCTTTCAGTTCGTGGAGCGGCAGGGAGGTAGTATCCGTTTTTGTGCTGGTAGAAAATACTGCGCCGCAGCCGATATAGTTCGCACCCGCTTTTTCTGCAGCGAGTGCCTCCGCAATATTATGCGCGCTCGCGCCGATAATTGCCTCCTCCCCCAAAAGGCTTCGCGCTTTTTTTATACTCATATCGGAAAGCCCGATATGTACGCCGTCGGCACCGATTTCCCTTGCGATATCAACGGCATCGTTGATAATCAGAGGAATATTGTAGCGGTGACAGATTTCTTTTATCTCCCACGCCTCCTGCAAGAAGGCTTCCCGCGACAAATGTTTTTCGCGCAGTTGAAACAGGGTTACGCCGTTTTCAAATAGCAGGGGGAGAATCTCTTTTAAGGTTTGATTTTCCTTCAGCCAGCCGCGATCGGAAACCGCGTAGAGACGAAGGGTTTGCGGTGAAAAATTCATAAGTTCCTCATTTCTGTAGTATTAAATTTTTAAACATCCTAAATTTGTGGCAGCATCGAATAGGAACTGTTTGAAACTGCCCATCCCGGCAGTCCCCGCATCAGTTTTCTGACCTGCGTACTCCGCTGCCTGTTTCCAGAGAATGGAAGCGTCCAAAGCCGCTTCATAATAATCTTTCCCCGCGCAGAGCAGAGCGGCGCAGATGGCGGAGAGCATACAGCCGCTCCCGGTGATCCGTGTGATGCGTTTGTCGCCACCAGTGATAAGTGCAGTGCGATCCCCGTTAGAGATTGCGTCCGTGCTGCCGGAGATAAGTGCGATTGTCCGATAAGTTTTTGCAAGCCGGGCGGCAATATCGGCGCGGGTAATAACATCCGCATCCGCACCGCTCTCAACGCCGCCATGCTGTATTCCGTCGGTTTCCGATAAAAGCGCGGATGGTGTATCTTTGCATTCCGGACAGTCATTTGTTTTCGTTTGATTTATCTTTACGATTTCCCCGGCAAGGCTAAGGAGCATAATTGCCTCCTCCAGGTTACAGCGGATAAGATCTGAATGAATCTTTAACAGGAGATTTCCAATATTTTCCTTTCTATAGATGCTTGCCCCCACGCCGACGGGATCAAGTACAACGGGGTGTCCCAGTTCATTTGCCTTTGCACCCGCGAGGCAG
>CAJTLX010000091.1 GCA_910577165.1 uncultured Lachnospiraceae bacterium | reverse complement strand
GCGGTCACGCCGGAAAGCTGTTTTGAGTATTTGTGGGAACAAATACACTGCTTGCCAAGTAGCGAAAAATAAATTCTAATCCCTTAGATTGTACCAATTCAAAGGAAAAACATATAAGAATGCTGGTGGAGGACTTTTCTTGGACTACCCTTTGGGGGATTATCTATGATATGGTACTGTTTCGCCTGTGTCCTCTTGACTAAGGAAAGTTCCGACATCGGCAAAGGTATAACAGAATACTTGACAGGTGCCACCAATGGTAAAGGAATTGGTAGCTGGGGAATAGAATGTGTTCACTATGCTCTCCACATCCCACGCCAATTCTCCAGTATCGTTTACTGCCAATTTTCCCCCCAGAGATCCTTTGACAGAATAGAATGCCTCCGGCGTACCGCCCTCCGGGTCACACAGCAACAGCACCGCCGTGTAGTTGTCCCTCACCATAGGGGTCAGTTCCTCACTGGAGATTTCCCAGATGTTGTTGTTAAACAAGTAAGCCAGGATGTCAGCAATCTCATACCGCCCGCCCTTGTCCTTCTGCTTGGGCACTGCGTAGGCGGACAGATACACCCGATCCCCAAACTCAATCATATCAGTGATGGTGTAATCACAGTCATCCCCTTCATAAGTGAAGGTGTCCATTAAACTCCCCTCCCGATCCAGCTTCACCAGCCGGGCGGTTTCTCCATCCAGCTTGTGTCCCAGCTGTATCAGGTAGCCCTCTCCCAAGCGGATGGCATTCCAGATGCCCTTATTACCGACCTCGGTCTTGCAGAAGCTAAGCTCGGTTCCGTCTGTGTCGTACTGGCTCAGGCAGAGGTAACGGAAGTCTCCCCGGCTGACGACCGCCCATGTGCCGTCCCCGTTGTCCAGCACGGCGGCGATATACTCTCGCTCAAAGCCGTGATCCAGTTGACGTTGCCAGAGGACGTTCCCACTCTCGTCCACCCGAGCCATGCTGGAATACACAGGCTGCTCACTGGACCAGGTGTCATTATGCCCCCACACCGCCGTCCCGGCGGAGGTGTGCACACCGTCCTCCACGTAGAGGTCGGGGAACTCCACCGACCAGATCGGATTGCCATCCCGGTAGCACTCCAAAACGCTCCTGTCCAGCACATCGAAGCCCAGGCTCCCGTCCAGCTTCTCCCGGACATCCATGCGGTAGCTAAACCCGGTTTCCGACCGGGTATTGCGCCACACGTTCCGATCCCACAGCGCCGCCAACTCCTCCGGGGTAGGCTCCCGCTGGGAGATTTCCAGCCCAGGTACTGCCCGTTCAATGACCTCCGCCGTTTTGTCATAGGTGAAATGCTGGCTGGTAATATCCCGGTAAACAGCTTTCACGTCTGACCGGCTCAGCCCCTCGGTGGACAGACCGTTCTCCTCGAAAAAGTCTACCGCCGCGTTGTACTCTTTGGCTTCAGCAACGAGGATACCCCCCGTCAGACTTACAATTAGAACCAAACAGGCGGCCACCACCGGCCACTTTCGGTAGGCCAATGGCCTGCGGAGGGCTGTGGGAACCTCACTGCGTTCCAGAATATCGTCATCCACTCCGTCAAATGCCCTGAATAAATCGTTTTTGTTCATCGGTATCCCTCCTTCAAAAGATGCGCCTTCAGCTTTTTCCGCGTCCGGCTCAACATCACCGTCACATGATTTTCTGTCAGACCGTACCGCCGCGCAATATCCGCTATAGATTCGGCAAAGAAGTACCGGCGTACCAGCACATTTCCCTCCCGCTCCGGCAGTGAGCGCACAAAACGCCGGATACACTGCCGCAGTTCTTTGGCCTCGTATGCTGTCTCTGTGTCTGCGCCGCCATTAAAACATTCCACCAGTTCGTCCAGGACAAGGGTGATCTCGCCGCCGCCCCGTTTTTCTGCATTTCGCACATTGAAGCGGTCTAAGGAAAGATTGCGGGTAATTTTCGCCAAAAACAGCCGAAGCACATTGGGCTTCTGCGGAGGCATCGCATTCCATGCATGGAGCCAAGTATCATTGACACACTCCTCGGAATCTTCGTGGTTGTGCAGAATGTTTTCGGCAATTGCATAGCAGTATGCGCCATACTTGTCGGCGGTTTTTGATATAGCGTCTGTATTCTTTTTCCAGTATAATTCAATGATTTGACTATCCTCCAACGCAATGCCTCCTCTCTGCAACTTGAAGGTCCCTTCACCCTATAAGACGGGAAAAACTCTAAAACCTTACAAGGTTTTTCAAAAGATTTCAGTTCTCCAAAAGATATTCAATTTGACCTCTATTGTACCAGTCACAGGCAATAAGGACAAGTTCATACTGCCATTAAGTATTGGCCAGTACAAAGACGGCGAGGAACATTCCCCGCCGTCCTTGTAATTATGTTTTTGATATTATCGGTAGCCGCTACCGATAATCCGATAGCGGGTTCGTAGTCGTTTATTGTCATGTTCTCCGCTTTGTAACAGCTTTGTCGGAGGCAACAAGGATGCTATGTCCTGCGTGTGATGTCATTCTTTATGAGAGGGTGGCATTATAATTATACGCCGGAGATAGTATTGGACGATGGGAGAATAGATTAAAGAAAAGATTACTGGATTTTTGGAGTTAATAAAATGACTTTGTGAATCGGAACAAGCAGTAGAGAATGCAAAATGGTCTGTTACCTACCTGGAAGGGCGTAGTTCTGTAGTACCTTTTACAAAAGGAGATATTGATTTTAGATGAGGGAACCAGTGCTTTAGATGAACGTGTAACAAAGGAAATTGAAGAGCAGATTATGCGGATACCAGAATTTACTTTAATTTCTATTATGCATGATCGCTCAGCGGAACACCTGGCAATTTTTGATCAGGTGTTCCGGGTAGAGGAGGGAAAATTATATTTATCTGCATTACCCCATTCTTATGTGGAATGAATTTAGCACTGTTTATTGGGAAAAATAAATTTATGGCGTTGTTTTTACTTAACCAGAGGAATAAAAGTCCTTTTAGATCTATGGGAAAAAGGGAAACTATATCATTTAGAAGAGATTGGGGAAAGGAACCAAAGCCCCCTTAAAATAAATTCATTTTCTTTTATAGCTTCTCTGTTTGAAGACAGTGATTTATCCGATCGATAAGTCCTTGTGGCTGAAATGGTTTTGCTATAAAGCCATCCGCGCCAAGATTAAGTGCAGTTCTAACATAGCGTTCCTGACATCTGGCAGAAAGCATAGTTACCTTCAAGTCCGGATATGTTTTTTTAATTTCTTTTAATGTATTCAATCCATTCATATTTGGCATAGCGATATCTAACAGGCATAGGGCGATATCCTTGTTCGTTAAAATTTCCAGAGCTTCTTTACCGTCCTCCGCCTGACTTATCGTATGTCCATTAGGGGTCAGAATATTTTCAAGCATCATTCTCATAAAAGCAGAGTCATCGATCGCGAGAATTTTTTTGCCGGATACCTTTTCTGCGCCTGGAAGATAGCCGGTAATCACATCAATCTGATTCTGACTTAATACGGGTTCATCAGGAGTTCCCCCCACAAGACTTTCCATTTCTTCCTCTGATATTTTTGTTTCGTTTCCATTTTGATATCCGAGCAGTCCGTCAATGGAAATATGCAGTAGATGTGCAAGTTTTGGCAGTACTTCAATATCTGGCAGGGAGATTCCATTTTCCCATCGGGAAACTGCCTGCGGAGTGACACTGAGTTCTTCAGCCAGAGTTTTCTGGGTTATTCCCTTGCGCTCGCGGTATTGCCTAATCATTTCTCCAATATACATATTAATCTCCATTTCTGCGCTGCTGCCCTGCATAAGCGACCTTGTGGCAAGCAGCGCACAGACACAGATCGCCGTGTGAAAAAATTGTTTTTCACACTATTCTCCTTTAAGTTTTTTATTTTTATATGTTAGCAGATATAATCTATATCGAGATTATATCATAGATTACGGATATCTGTCACTCAATTGTAAATTGTTTTTTGTGTTGAAACCTGATTGCCGAGAGGGGGAAAGAAATGATTAGAACATATGGGCTTGCCTTTGAAGGAAAGAAGATCGCAGAGAAAGTAATGACAGAGAAGATGAATTTATTTTAGGACACTTCCCTTAATAGAAAAGATGATCTCTCGAAATTTTGAGCAGTTTGGATTCCGAGAGATCATTGTGTAATTAAAGGGTTAATTAAATTTATTTAAAAAGAGTGTAATAGTCTGTGTAAATTTTTCCATCATCTCCTCCGAGTAATTTTTCTTCCGATTTAGAAAATCCGATCTGTTTTGCCGCTGTTATTCGCTCATCAGCAAAGGGAGGAATCTTTATGGCGATCATTTCACAGTCAAATAGCTTAAAGGCAGGGTACAGAATCAGGGATAGAATTTCAAAAATATGCTCTGCGCACTCATAATCGCTTCGAATATCCAGACGCAGTAGACCACAATTATTAAAATAATCTTTGGCTTTGCGATTAAATAATTCAATTGTGCCGATGGCATGATCTTCTTTTTTATCAATTATGGAGAAGCGTACAAAACCTTTATCCCCGTAGGCCCACAGCCAAAATTCAATTGCGTGCTGCATCCGCTCCAGGGAAGTGTAATGAAAATCATCGCCGTTGCAGTTGTCGCTATTAAAAAATGGAACTGCCTTTTCATCCGAGTATACTTTTAGCAGATCCGGTGCGTCAGCAAACTCTACCAGCCGCAGAAGATAATTTTCATTTTGATATACAGGACATTTTTCATATGGATTCATTATAAGACCTCCGTTTAATTTTGATAATTCTATTCTATCATGGGATATACGACAGCGATTTGTCGTAGTTGTATAAGGAAATTATTTTTTCAGCGGCAGAAAGTACGCGCCTGCGAATTTTTTCTGGTTCGATCACTTCAATATTATCGCCCATGGACAAAAGCGCGCCAAACCAAAACTGTTCATTATCCACTACTGTTGCTTTCATTAAAAGATCTCCATTTGGAAGTTCTTGTATAACGCTGGCTTTTAGGTATTCTACCGCCCGCGGCTTTGCCTTTTGTTTACAGCGCAAAATTATATCCGTATACTCTCTTTGATCTTTTTCTTCCCTCTCCTGTAAAATTGTATCCGCTGTTTTGTGTTCTCTTGTAAAAGATTCTTCAGTGAGGATAAGATTTTCCATCCGCACAAGTTTGTATGTGCGATAGTCCTGTTTTCTTTTGGAATAAGCAAGAAGATACCATGCATACCATTGATAGATAACGGCAATCGGTTCGACAAGGTGTGTGCGGGTTTCATTATTATTATTGGTATAGGTGAAATGAACAGTGCATTTTTTTGTGATGGCAGTTTGTAGTTTCTGCAAGATGGTCTGTTCTCCTTCGCGCAGAACAGAAAAATCTAAGATAATACAGTTGTTGTTTAAACTGGAGGGGGCGGGTGCTATAAGAGATAATTTTTCGAACATATGTTTTGCTTTTAAACTATCGGTGGCAGAGATATATCCCCGCAGCGCAGTTAAAATCAATGAATATTCATCGGAGGTAGCAAATGCCGCATCAATTTTAAATTGCTCCGATACTTCGTAGCCGCCCGCACTTCCATTTACTGCGATGATTGGGATTCCTGCAATACAGAGAGAATCGATATCCCGCTGTATGGTTCGTGTGGATACTTCAAAATGTTTAGCAAGTTTGCTTGCGGAGCTTCTTCCATGATTTAAAAGATATATGGTAATCGCATAAAGGCGTTCTATTTTCATAGTTTTTTTCTCCTTAAAGTTTTTTCTTCTATTTTGACATAGATTGAGGAATTTTTCAATTCGTGAAATTTTAGATAATCCGATGAAATACGGGGAAAAAGATTGTATTTTGAATAATATGACAACTTTATACAGTGAGAAATTGTATTATAGAAGAATAATCCTGTATGAAGGTGAAGAAAATGGGCATCTTAATATAAGGTAAAAAAACTTTAAAAAAAAAAATCAAAAAAAACTGTTGACAGGACAAGTTTTTTTTGATATAGTAGTCTATGCATCGATGAAAAACGGTAGTCAGTGCAGTGAAAAGTCAATACCTTGGTAGCGAATTTTCAGGTGAGGAGAAATACTCAAGAGGCTGAAGAGGCGCCCCTGCTAAGGGTGTAGGTCGGGTGACCGGCGCGAGGGTTCAAATCCCTCTTTCTCCGTTCTTTTTTCAAGATTTTACGATAAATAAAAAAGTCGAAAAAACTTGAAAAAAGTTCTTGACAGGATAAGGGAAGCATGATATACTGTCAAAGCTGTCCAAAATAAGCAGACAGGTTTTCGAGT
>CAJTLX010000090.1 GCA_910577165.1 uncultured Lachnospiraceae bacterium | reverse complement strand
TGATTCGCTCCATCGCCTCTTTCTTGCCAACTTTCTTTAATTTGGCAAAATACACGAGCTGATCAAGCAGCGAATATTTCGGATAAAGACCGCGCTCCTCCGCCAGATAACCAATATTGGCATTTACCGGGTCAAGCGGTGCTCCCTTCCAGGTCACTTTTCCCTCGTCACTTGCAAGCATCCCAAGGATAATGCGGATCGAGGTGGTCTTTCCCGCGCCGTTTGTGCCGAGGAGCGCGTACACCCCCGGCTTTTCCATCGCAAAACTCAAATGATCAACAACGGTCTTTTCCCCATACTTTTTCACCAGTCCGTCCACTATTAGTGCCATACAAACCTCCCGTTATATTTTTGTATTTTATTTTCGCCGCGCCCCTTAAAGGTTCCGTTTTTCTTCGTCGCAGCAAGAAAAATAATGTTCATCCGCGCAGTAAAATCAAGCACACAAATGAATAAATTTTAACCGATAAGAAACGTGGCGGAAATCTCACGGATTATAATACTACAATAAGCTACTTTTTTCAATTACTTTAAATGTTTTTAATGGAATACTAATTTAAAAACTGTTATTTTTCGCATTTTGGTGCAAAATTATGCAGTTAAAAGGGGGGATTCTATTTTTTGGAAGCCCCCCTTTTTCCATTATTTTCTTTTTCAGTTTTTTGATTCTGCCAGCCATTCTTAAAATCAGCTAATCGGCAACTTTGCACTCAGACTTCAAACAGGAGATCGCCGTAGGTTGGCACCGGCCAGAGTGCCTTATCGACAAGCATTTCCAACTCATCGATAGGGGCGCGAAGTGCCTCCATCGCAGGGACAACCTCTTTGTGGAAATAATTTGCCTGTTCGCTGCCCTGTTCTTTTCGCGCCGCCTGCGCATCCTTTTCCTTTAGTGTATTTAACGCCTTCTGCGCACTCGAAAGCAGCGCGGAAGTCTTTTTTAATAATTCTTCCTGCACGCTTGTATCCGCATCCGGCACGGCATTTTTCACTGCGATAAGTGAGTCTGCCAGGTGCTTTACATACTTTATCACCGCCGGGATATAGAGTTTTGAGGCCATCTCAATCATCGTCTTCGCCTCGATATTGATCGCCTTGGAATAGCTTTCGTAGTGAATTTCTGCACGGGAGGCAAGCTCCGTCCGATTCAATACTTCATGGCGTTCAAAGACCCTTATACTCTCCTCACGCGTCAGACAAGGGATCGCCTCAACCATGGACCGCACATTGGGGAGTCCTCTGCGTTCCGCCTCCTCAAACCATTCTTTTGCGTAACCGTTCCCGTTAAAGATAATCCTATCATGCTTCTTTACAATCTCTCGAATCAGCTCGCGCACCGCCCGGTCAAATTCCTCCGTCCCCGGTGCCGCTAAGATCTGTTCAAGTGCATCCGCCATCTGCTCAAGCGCGTCCGCTACAATTGTATTTAAAACGGTGTTTGGGTCAGCGACGGACATGGACGAACCCACTGTGCGAAACTCAAATTTATTGCCCGTAAATGCAAATGGGGATGTGCGATTGCGATCTGTTGCATCCTTTTTGATATACGGGATGGAATGCACGCCGGTCAAAAGTTTTCCGCCCTGCTTGGTATTTTCTATTGTGCCATGTGCAACCAGCTGTTTTAGGATATCCTCAAGCTGCTCGCCCAAAAACATGGAGATAATTACTGGCGGTGCCTCATTCCCGCCAAGCCTGTGATCATTGCCCGGATTGGAGGCGGAGAGGCGCAATAGTTCGGCGTGTTCGTCAACCGCCTTGATTACCGCCGCAAGGAAAAATAAAAACTGCGTGTTTTCGTGCGGTTTTTTGCCCGGATTTAAAAGATTTCTTCCCGTATCTGTAATCATTGCCCAGTTGTCATGCTTGCCTGAGCCGTTGACCCCGGCAAATGGCTTCTCGTGCAGCAGACAGGCAAGCCCCTGGCGGTTCGCCACCTTTTTCATACACTCCATAATCAACTGATTATGATCGGTTGCAATATTCGCTGTTGCATAGATCGGCGCGAGTTCATGCTGTGCTGGTGCCGCCTCATTGTGCTGTGTCTTTGCCAGAACGCCGAGTCTCCACAATTCTGTATTTAACTCCTTCATAAATGCGGCGATACGCTCTTTGATTGTGCCAAAATAATGGTCGTCAAGCTCCTGTCCCTTTGGCGGCATCGCGCCAAATAATGTGCGTCCGGTAAAGATCAGATCCTCGCGCTTTAAATATTTTTCCTTGTCAACCAAAAAATACTCCTGCTCCGCACCGACCGAGCAGGAAACATTAGTGACATCCGTTTCACCAAAAAGATGCAGTACACGCACCGCCTGTTTGTTTAATGCCTCCATTGAGCGTAAAAGCGGAGTTTTTTTATCCAATGCCTCCCCAGTATAGGAGCAGAATGCTGTCGGAATACATAAGGTAACCCCCGCTGCATCCTCCTTTAAAAAGGCGGGCGAAGCACAGTCCCAGGCGGTGTAGCCCCTGGCTTCAAAGGTGGCGCGAAGTCCGCCCGACGGAAAAGAGGAGGCATCCGGCTCGCCTTTGATCAGCTCCTTTCCTGAAAATTCCATAATCACCCTGCCTTCCGATGCCGGGGCAATAAAAGAATCATGCTTTTCTGCGGTTACGCCGGTCATTGGTTGGAACCAGTGCGTGTAGTGTGTCGCCCCCCGCTCAATCGCCCAGTCCTTCATCGCATTTGCCACGACTTCTGCCACCATCGCATCAAGTTCCTCACCGTTGTTGATGGTTTTCTTTAATGACACAAATGCCTTTTTGGGCAGACGTTCTGCCATTACTGCCTCATTAAATACATCAATTCCAAAAATATCCATTACCCGTTCTGACATTTTTATCCCCCTTTTTCTCCAGCAAAAATTTTTTTGCTGGTTCACTGTCAGAAAAAAGGTGTTCCCAGTCCCACTAAGAACACCTTTCCCCGCCAAATTTTTCTTCTCTAATTAAGATATCATATTTTTTGTCCTTTGAAAAGGATTTTTTTTGTTTTTCTCTTTTGCGCAAATTTTTCTTTGATTTTTTCCGCGCCATTTGCCATATTTACAGGAAACGAATCGTTTTCTGCGCCGGATTTGCACTGCAAAGCGGCATTCCTATTTTACATTTTCTTCATAAATACATCGAGTTGATGGAATGGAATGGTGATATGTTGTTCATCGAAGGTATATTTGATCTCCTCAAGCAAATCGGAGCGCGTTGTCCAGTAATCTTCCTTTTTCACCCAGACACGGAACGCGATCTCAACCGCATCGTCCCCGAAATCGCTGACCATAACCACCACATCATGATCCTGCAAGATCTGCTCTGTATGATGGTTGGCAATGGAGAGAAGGAGTGCTTTTACCTTGCGGATGTCGTCCTCGTATCCGATCGGCACAATCAGATCAAGCCTCCGTGTCGGCTCATGGGTTACATTGACAATATTGCCGTTGGAGAGTGTGCCGTTTGGCAGTACGATCGTGCGGTTGTCCACGGTCAGAACTGTTGTGTAGAAGATATCGATCTTGGTCACCGTACCCTCAAGCCCCTGTGCCACAATATAATCCCCGACAATAAACGGTTTTAACACCAGCAAAAGTACGCCGCCCGCAAAATTGGATAAGCTCCCCTGAAGTGCCAGACCAACAGTTAGCCCGACCGAACCAACCAAAGCCACCGCCGAAGTCGTGGCGATCCCCACTACATTTGCAATGATCATAATCAGCAAAAAGTAGAGAACTACATTTAATACGGAACGGATAAAACCGGAGACACCCTCGTCCACCTTTGTCCGCTCAAATCCCTTCTTTACCAGACCTAAAAGGAGATTAATCAGTTTCTTGCCGACAAAGAAAATAATTAGCACTAAGATAAGTTTTCCAAGAAAGCTCAATGCGAGTGGCCAAAACCAATTCCAAAATTTGGAAAATTTGCTCTGTACCTGAAAAAGCTCCGCAATTGAATCATCAAGGGTAAAATTAAAAAAGTTCATTGCCTATTTTGTTCCTTTCGTGGTTTTTTTACTGGATTTTTTTTGCTTTGCAGATGAAGCTTTCTTTTTCTCCGTGACTTCAGAGGATTTTGCTCTCCTTGTCACTTTCTTTTTCTCTGTTTCCTCCGCCGAGAAAACAACAAAGCCAAATGGCGGAAGCGAGATCTCGATATACTGCTCCTGCCCGTCTACCTCGCCCTCCTTCGTCTGTTTCACACGCGGATTTACCATGCCACTCCCACCAAATTCCGCCGCGTCACTGTTGAAAATTTCCTTATATTTTCCCCAGAATGGCACAGCCGCCTTGTAGCCCTGATACTCCACCGGAGTAAAATTACAGATAACAAAAAGTTTTTCTGCGGATTTTTTGGAGTAGCGCGCAAAGCTGACCAAGCTGTGATCGGCATCCTGGCAGCTCACCCAGGAAAAGCCTTTCGGGTCGTAGTCCAGCTCATACAATGCCGGATGTCTGTGGTAGAGATCATTTAATTTTGCCGAGTAATCCTGCATCTGATGATGGTTCTCATAGGAGAGCAGATCCCAGTCAAGACTGCGCTCCTCACTCCACTCCCTTGTCTGACCGAATTCCTGTCCCATAAACAAGAGTTTCTTGCCCGGATGTGTCATCATAAATCCATAAGCCAATCTAAGATTCGCAAATTTCTGCTCCATAGAACCCGGCATCTTATAGAGCATCGAGGCCTTCCCATGCACTACTTCATCGTGCGAAAAAACAAGGACAAACTTCTCGCTGTACGCGTACATCATCCCAAAGGTAAGTGCTCCGTGACAGCCCTTGCGAAAGAGCGGATCCTGCTTCATATAGCCTGTAAAATCATTCATCCAGCCCATATTCCACTTAAAATCAAAGCCGAGTCCGCCATTTTTGACACTGCCCGTCACCTCCGGCCATGCCGTGGACTCTTCTGCAATCAGAACAGCACCGTCTTCGCGCTTATGGAAAATGGAATTTAAGTGATGGAACAACTCGATCGCGTCCAGATTCTCATGTCCGCCATACTCATTTGCCACCCACTCCCCTGCATTTTTGCCATAATCAAGGTAGAGCATCGAGGCCACCGCATCCATGCGAATCCCGTCCGCATGAAATTTCTCCACCCAGAACAGCGCGTTCGCAATCAGGAAATTTGATACCTGCGGGCGCGCATAATTGTAAATTAATGTTCCCCAGTGAGGATGCGCACCTTTTCGCGGATCCTGGTGTTCATACAGACAGGTTCCATCAAAATTAGACAATCCAAATGTATCTCGCGGAAAGTGTGCAGGAACCCAGTCAAGAATAACACCAATGCCCTGTTCATGCATATAATTCATAAAATACATAAAATCCTGTGGGGTGCCATAGCGCGCTGTCGCTGCGTAATATCCGGTTACCTGATATCCCCAGGAACCGTCAAACGGATGCTCCATCACTGGCATCAGCTCAATATGTGTATAGCCCATCTTTTTCACATACTCTGCCAACATCACCGCAAGTTCGCGATAATTGTAAAAACTGCCGTTCTTCTCTTCCGGTTTCTTAAAGGAGCCGAGATGTACCTCGTAGATGGACATTGGTGCTTCCTCAAGATTTGTCTGTCTGCGCGCCTCCATCCATTTTTTATCCGTCCAGCGAAACTCCGAGAGATCGGTGACAATGGAGGCATTTGCCGGGCGCAGTTCCGCAGCATTCGCATAGGGATCCGCCTTTAAATAGGTCAGACCGCCCTTTGCCTTGATCTCAAATTTATAGACTTCACCCTGCTTAACCCCCGGAATAAAGATCTCAAAGATCCCCGAATCGCCAAGTCTTTGCATCTGATGTCTTCTGCCATCCCAATTGTTGAAATTTCCGACTACGCTCACGCGCATGGCATTTGGTGCCCAGACAGCAAAATGTGTGCCGGTAACTTCCATATTGCCCAAAGATTTTCTCGTCAGGATATGTGCGCCGAGTTTCTCATAGATCGTGTAGTGGATCCCCTGCGAAAATTTCTCACCGTCCTCTTTTGAAATATAGGGTTCAAACGCATAGGGATCGACATACCCTTCGATATGCCCATCTCTGTGCTGCACCCGCAGCGTGTAGGCAGGAATCTTTTCGCCGGGGAGCAACGCCGCAAAGTATCCCGCCTCATCCTCTTTCACCATCGGGTACTCTTCCCCATTTTCAAGCACAAGCACCATGCTCTGTGCCTCCGGCATAAACCCACAGATCAGCACACCGTCCTCGGTTAATCTCGGTCCTAAGATCTCGCGCGGCATATCCGCCTCCGAGTATACTACGGCCTCGATTGCCGCCCAATCCATCTGGTCATAAATTTTTTGCTCTTCCATATCAACCTCCTAAAATTTTTTATTCTAAATACCATAAATCTTTTTTCTCGCCGTCCTTGCCTTCCGATACCACATC
>CAJTLX010000089.1 GCA_910577165.1 uncultured Lachnospiraceae bacterium | reverse complement strand
TTCTTCTACAGCCCACATTTCTTTAAATTTTCAATCGCCCGCAACATATGTTCGTGTGCGAGCTTTTCCGCAAGTTCCACATCCCCCTTCTTTAGTGCCTGAAAGATAGCCATATGCTCTTTGTTTGAGGTTTCAGCGCGGTTCTCCCCTGCAAGGGAAATCCGGCGCACACGTTCCACATAGTGATGAAAATCGCGCAGCACATGCTCTAACATCTTGCTCTCGCAGGCTTCATAAATAATTTCATGAAATCGGTTATCCAGCTCCACAATCTGATCCAAATGCTTCTTTTTTGCATGAAACTCACATAGATAGACAATTTCTTCCAGTTGCTCAAGCTGCTCTTTCGTGATATGTTCGCACGCCCAGCGCGCACAAAGTCCTTCTAAATAGGATCGGATATGATAAATATCGTGAATATCTTTTCCAGAAATTCCGGTGACATATGCTCCTTTATTCGGAATAATGCGCACCAGCCCCTCAAGTTCAAGCTGGCGCAATGCCTCGCGCACCGGCGTGCGGCTCACCCCAAAATCCGACGCGATCGTAATCTCCCGCAGTTCTTCCTCCTGCTCATACTTTCCAGAGAGAATATCTTCCCGCAGACGGTTGAATACCCTGCCGCGCAGCGAATATTTATCCGTGACTTCCTGTTTCACTTCTTTATTATTTTCATCCATAATCTTACCAGCGGCCTACAGCCCCTTGATTGTCTCCATAATATAATCCGCAAACTCCGTGTTTGTCGCGCCGTCCTCATGCCCCGTCATCACCAGTTTTTTCTCCGTGATCGTGCAGATATCCAGTGCCCAATACAGTGCGTCCGCCTGATGCTGATATCCGATATGGGAGAGTAACATTGCCGCCGCGCGGATCACACTGCACGGGTCAGCATACTTTGCTCTGCCCTCCGCTACCATGCGCGGCGCGGAACCGTGAATCGCCTCAAACATCGCATAACGCTTGCCAATATTGGCACTGCCCGCCGTGCCGACACCACCCTGAAATTCTGCCGCCTCATCCGTAATAATATCGCCGTAGAGGTTCGGCAGCACTACAACCTGGAAATCGCGCCGTCTTGTCTCATCAATTAATTTTGCGGTCATTATATCAATATACCAGTCATCCGCTGTGATTTCTGGATAGTCCTTTGCGATCTCGCGGAAGGTATCGAGAAATTTTCCGTCGGTCGTCTTAATAATATTTGCCTTTGTTACCGCTGTTACGCGTGTCTTGCCATTCGCTTTTGCAAATTCAAATGCCGCGCGGATAATCCGCTCCGTTCCCTGGCTGGTCACCACCGTAAAGTCAACGCCGAGATCCTCGGTTACATGAACGCCTTTACTTCCAACCGCATAAGCTCCCTCCGTATTTTCGCGGTAGAATGTCCAGTCAATCCCCTGCTCCGGAATGCGCACCGGGCGCACATTGGCAAAGAGGTCAAGCTCCTTGCGCATCGCCACATTCGCGCTCTCCACATTCGGCCATGGATCACCCTTGCGCGGGGTGGTGGTCGGTCCTTTTAAAATCACATGGCACTCCTTTAACTCAGCAAGTGTATCATCCGGGATCGCCTTTTGCATTGCGGCGCGACGCTCGATCGTCAACCCGTCAATCACCTTAAATTCCACCTTGCCCTTTGCAACTTCATCCTTTAATAAAAACTCCAGAATGCGCTGTGCCTGTCCGGTGATCGCAGGACCAATCCCATCGCCGCCGCACACGCCAATCACAATCTTGTCCAATGCCTTGTAATCAATAAAATCTCCCTGTGCCTTCATGCGCTCCACGCGCTTATCCTGCTCCACTAATAATTCCCCGAAACGCTGTTTTGCCGCCTCCAACTGTTCCACTGTCATGCTCATAATTGTCCTCCCTTATTTATTAGATTGTATCCACGTCCACTGTCGGCAGATCAATTCCACAACGCACTTTATTTGCCTCAATAATCGCAACTAACTCTGCGTCCGTCATCACGGTAATACGCCCCTCCTCATACTCCCTATCCACAAGCTCCTTGATGCAGGAAATAAGCGGATGACTCTTATCAAGTGCCGCCTCGCCCCTTAAATGATAAAAGGTATTGATCCAGTGCGCAATTCCAGCAAGTCCAGAAGTATTGGAAACCGATACTAATACTGGACGATTTAAAAATTTCTCCGTATCAAATATATTATAGATCTCCTCATTTTTCAAAAGACCATCCGCATGGATTCCAGCGCGGGTCACATTGAAATTCTTGCCGACAAATGGTGTGCGGTGCGGAATATTATAGCCAATTTCCTTTTTGTAGTACTCTGCCAGTTCCGTGATCACCGTGGTATCCATGCCATCAAGTGTTCCCTTTAACTGTGCATACTCAAATACCATTGCCTCAAGCGGTGTATTTCCAGTGCGCTCGCCAATGCCAAAGAGTGAGCAGTTCACTCCACTTGCACCGTAGAGCCAAGCAGTGGTTGAATTTGTCACCGCCTTGTAAAAATCATTGTGCCCATGCCATTCCAAAAGTTCTGCCGGAACGCCCGCGTGTGTATTTAGCGCGTAGATAATGCCCTGTACGGAGCGGGGGATCACTGCGCCCGAAAAATTTACCCCGTATCCCATCGTATCACAGGCGCGCACCTTAACCGGAATCCCGTACTCCGCGCCAAGCTTCATTAACTCAGAGCAAAACGGAATGACAAAGCCATGGATATCCGAGCGCGTGATATCTTCCAGATGACAACGCGGCGCAACACCAGTTTCCAAACATTCACGCACCACACTCAGATAGTGATTCATCGCCTGACTTCTGGTCATTTTCATTTTATAAAAAATATGATAGTCGGAGCAGCTGACCAAGATCCCGGTCTCCTTCATCCCAATCTCTTTTACCAGCTCAAAATCTTTTTTGTTGGCGCGAATCCAGGAAGTCACTTCTGGAAACTCGTAGTCTCTCTCCATACATTTATAGACAGCATCGCGATCTTTTTTACTGTAAAGGAAAAATTCACTCTGCCGGATAATGCCATTCTCCCCTCCAAGGCGATGCAGATAATCAAAAATTGTCACAATCTGTTCAGTCGTGTACGGCGCGCGGGACTGCTGCCCATCGCGGAACGTCGTGTCCGTAATCCAGATCTCCTCCGGCATATTATGCGGCACAATGCGGTCGTTAAACGCAATCTTTGGTACCTCATCATACGGGAAAAGATTGCGGAAAACATTTGGTTCCTTCACATCGACCAGCTCATAAATATGCTCCTCTAAGGAGAGCAGATTGTTGTGACGGTTCATGTAGACTTTGCGGTTTTGCATATTAGCATCCTCCATAGTTCCTTCTTGCTCGCTCTATTGTATACAATTATACGAGTATTGTCAAGTACACGATCAATATTTCTGCATTTTTACAATATTCTAGAGGAACGCGCACTGTTCGCCAAAGTATATTAACTCCCATGATGATACCCCCATCCATGTCCGTGGGGATCATGATCATTTGGCAAGTCAGTATCCTTCTGCTCTGGCGGCTCTACCAAATTATCCTGTTTCTCCTGCTCATTTCCATTAAGATTCGTTTCTTCTGACCACTCTTGTATTCCGTAATGATCCTTTTCCTCCTTACATTTCTCTCTCGCCATCTCCCGCAGTTCATGTACAGAATGCCATCTGCACGCTTCAAAACTAGCCTCTGGATCTACCTCGATCAGTCCCTCAATCGCAAGATATTTTGCGGGGGAGAGCTCAACTTCTGTGGCGCAGTGCTTAACTTCCTCCGTAACCGCATAGATATCCGCCAAAATATCGTATCCACCATCCCTCTTACTCTCCCTTACAATCTCCTTTAAGCTCTGTATCATAAGATTCTCTCTGGAAGGTTCATTGGTCTGAACGGTAACACATAAAAGCGCGTCCCGCCCCAAATACCCCTCCTCACCCATCACGTCAAGCAAACGCTTTACCGCTTCGGAATAAGATAAATAATTTACATTCACATATGCGAGAATTTCCTCGCCATCATCATTGTACGCATGGGAAGTAATCACCTTTCCAAAGCGGTTTATCCGAAATTCAACGGACGGATTTACATCAAAATCAATATATGCAACCGGAGTGGTATACTCCCGGCAAAAAAGCACCACACAAAGAAAAAGTACGATAAGGCAAGCAAAGCGCGTTGCTCTTCTCAGCCACAAAAACTTTTTCCTCCTGGCTCTTCTTTCAATTTCTTCCCTCAAATAGCTGGTTGTTTTCTGCTTTAAATCTTCCTCAGCACAGATTTTTTCAAAAACTCCAAATGCTTTACGATTCAAAAAAATCACCTCCCAGCTTCTCTTTTAACATCTTTCTCGCTCGCCCAAGCCATGTATATATTGTATTTTCCTTTCGATGCATAATATCTGCAATCTCAACAGCAGAATAACCTTCATAATAAAACAGATAGAGGACATCCCGATACTTCTGCGGCATTTCCAAAATGCAGCCAAGCAGTTCGCCCTCTTCCTTTTGTATGTAAAACGGCTCGTAATCAATATCTTCAAACGAGGAAACTCTCCTGCAAAACGGATTGCGCAGCATATCCTTACAAACATTGATTGTAACCCGAATAAGCCATGCCTTTTCATGGGCATGGCTCTCAAAAATTTCTTCGTGAAGGATGTATTTTAAGAATACTTCCTGAAATGCATCCTCCACATCTTCCTGTTTTTTCAGATGTACAAAACATATACGCCGAACCAAATCCGCATAAAGATTGACGGCTCGATCTGCTTCTTCCTCCGTTCTCATATTTTTCTCAATCCTTCTCTTTCCTCTCACGGTGTGCCCTTAGCAGTCTAGTGCCCGCGTCCATTTAATGGCAATGTCCTCTTCTGCGGGAAGAATGGCAGCTCGTGGTCGTTGATGTGTGGTTTTCTGCACAAGGCAGACAGATCACCCCATCATGCTCATGCTCCCCTACATACAGGCAGCCTTCCACCGTACATTCCTCATGATAATCATGCCCATCCCCGATGAAATGTCCGCAGTAATAAGTGCCATCGTGCCTGTGCAACCCAACAGTATGGCAATCCTCCACATCGCAGAGTTCATACGTAGTTCTCGTTCTGTGATGTCCGCCATGTGCCCACACATCCATGGATGAGGTGCCAGCAGCAAGTGCTGCCGCAAGTGTCAGTGCCAGGATTACTTTTTTCTTTTTCATGTCTAAATTCCTCTCTTTCTTTGCCTATCCAGGGCAATCTGCCAAGGGCAGAGTGATAATTTTAAGTTCTTCTATATACAATACGTTTCAATATTGGAAATCCTTTCATCAATTTGAAAAAAAAATTTTAAATTTATTTTTCGTTAAAACTTTTCGCACTGTTTTTCAGGAATATTTTTATCCGATTTCTCATACTTTATCGTAAGAAAATTTTCGCGCTATCATAAAATTATAAATAAAAAGGAATTCTGCAATTCTTTGATAGCACAGATAAGGACTTTATGAACTGGTTCTTTTCTTTTCTTAACACCTATGGAATGCCTGCCATGCTGCTTTTTATCTTGCTTGAATATGCCTGTTTTCCGGTTTCCTCTGAAATCGTCCTGCCGTTTTGTGGCGCACTCGCAGCAAGACAGGGCATTTTTTATCCTCTTTTAGTATTGCTCTCCGCTATCGCTGGTCTAGTTGGCACCACGCTCTGTTATGGGATTGGAAGGCTGGGCGGAAACCCGCTGCTTGAGAAAATTATGAAGCGTTTTCCGGGAACCCGCCACGGACTAGAAACTTCTTATACATATTTCCAAAAAAAGGGAGCGCAGATCGTTCTGCTTGGACGCTTTATCCCACTCTGCCGCACTTATTTGGGCTTTGTCGCCGGGGCATTGCGCCTGCCGCTCCTGACCTATCTTGGATATTCCTTTGTTGGGATTTTTTTCTGGAATGCCCTGCTGTGCGGACTGGGGTATTTTTTACAGGATAACTGGCCAGTGGTAACGAGCTGGTATACAAGATACAAGAATATTTTGCTGCCAGTGCTGGCAATTTTGTTGTTGGTTTTGATTGGTGGGAAGATGAGGAAATCTCACTCTACATCTATTTATGAAAAACGACCATCTACACCCCCAAAGGACTAAACAATTACAACAAGAATTAATCCATAACACACCACTTTACAATTTTTGAGAATTTTTAATTTCTAATAAAATATAGTCTTTCAATGTTCTAATCAATGAAGAATAATTTTCCTTCCTATATATAGGTATGGTTTTATCTGTACTCTGTTCCTCATTAAACGAAATTTTTTTGGAGCTTTCATACAAAGGAATAAAGTACACTTTTCTTTCCAAGGATGAATAAAAACAGGACGAATGCCAATTTTTCCGTTTTTTTGACAAACTCTTTTCTCTGTAAGAAATGGCGAAAGTCCGTAAAAATGTTATCTTCTTGAATGCGACTAATCGAATTCACTATATTAATTTCAACCCACGCCCCCACACAGGGGGCGACGTACTTTTGTACGCTACATCGCTAGACCCCGAGATATTTCAACCCACGCCCCCACACAGGGGGCGCAATGTCGTCAACTTAAGCCGAAATTACACTAACTATAAATTTACGCGTATGCA
>CAJTLX010000088.1 GCA_910577165.1 uncultured Lachnospiraceae bacterium | reverse complement strand
CTTGCCGGATGATTTTTGGGGATATTTAACGCTTCAAAATTATAGTAGTCGTACTCCACCTCCGGTCCTTCAACCACTTCATCGCCCATACCGATAAAAATACGCTCCACTTCCTCAAGGGCAATGGTATTAGGATGGCGGTGTCCGAGCATCGGTTTCTTTGCCGGCAGTGTCACATCAATTGTTTCCGCCGCCATCTTCTCTGCGCGCAGCTTCTTTTCAAACGCCTGTTTGCGCTCCTCAAGTTTTTCCTCGATCGCAGTTCTGGCCTCATTGACCATCTGACCGACCGCAGGGCGATCCTGCGGCGCAACATCCTTTAACGATTTGAGCATATCTGTTAACTCCCCTTTTTTTCCAAGGAATGCCACACGGATATCGTTAAGTTTGTCGAGTCCCTCCGAATCCATAATCTGGGAGAGTGCTTTTTCTTTTAACTGTGCCAGTTTCTCCTTCATAAAAATCCTCTTTCTGCGCTGCGGCTATTTTAAATCTGTCCCCGCCCCGCCCTGGCAGCGCGCAGGGGGGCGATATACCGGATGTGGGAATTGTTGCAGAAGGAGGGCGAAAAAAACGCCCCTTTTGCAACACAAAAGGGACGGAGTAATCTACTTCGCGGTACCACCCTGATTCCCGCCAATGGCGGACACTCAATGCCATACATAACGTGTATGAAACGTCAGAACCTACTGGTATAGGGAAATTCCTCCGATTCAGCTCTGCTGCTCCGGTGCGAAAGTCAACCATCGTCTGAACACAGGGAAGCTTTCAGCCGGTGACTCCCCCTCTCTTGGTGAAAACGATAATCTGCCGCAAAATGCGCACACCATCACTGCATTTTCTAATATGGGAATTATTTTAACATAATTTTTCAGAATGTCAACCCAAAAATTCTTTGCGGGCATACAAATAGCTTTTCTGATTTGTAAAATTATTCCAATTCCTTCCTCAGTTCTTCCATATTTTCCGAAATCCTTGCCAGATCAACCAAAAACAGACGAAGACAGGTTCCATCGCCGCTCTCAAATTTTATTGGCGTATGCCCCCTCATCTCATCGTTTACCGGGTACAAAAGCCAGACTTCCGGAGTATGATATTTCTTGGAATAAGCGTACATCTGATACATATCCGCCTGAGCAATCCCATAATTTTGCCCCCTGTTTTTCCTTAGCATTTTCCATTTTGTATCCATCACCACTGTCCGCCCCTCCCGCGTTAAGACAAGATCCGGTCGCAGTGAAAATTTTTTTGGCTCCACAAAGAGAAAATATCTTTGATCCTGACAGGAAACCTCCCATCCCGCCCTGCCAAATACCTTTTTTATCTGCTGCGCCACATAGCTTTCGTAGAGGGACTCCATCGGAAACAGCATTGTCTGGGAAGAAAAGGAGCCGGAGAAGGCAGTAAAGCTCTGATTCATCAAAAAAATTTTTGCCCATTGCATCAACCGCTCATAATTCTTTGTGTTCCGGTCAATTACGACCAGGGAGAAATCCTTCTCATAGCATTTTGAAGCCTCCACTGGCATAAATACCGAAAGCAGCCGCTTGATCTCCTTCGCATTCTTCACATTTTTTGTTCTCCCCGACAGATAGATAAGCGTTGCTTTTACGATGCGATTTTCCGGGCGGTTTTTATGAAATTCTTCCCAGGCAACATAGAAACGCTCCCGGTGTACCAGATTAAGTGCGAGTTGTTTTGAGACAAGAAGTTTTCCCCTGAAATAATGCAGATTGTCCTCCTGCTCCATATATCCCGATGCGATTCCCCGACTCACCAATTTTTTTACTTCCTGCAAATACAGATAAATAAAAATTTCATATAAATTCATATGATCCGCATTTAGAGAAGCCTCCAAAAATTCCCTGCCGGAAAAATCTTTTATGCTGGAGAGCATATGCAAAAATATCCTTTTTGTTTTCGTCTCCCCCTCCTCTCCGGAACAAAAGGATATTTTTGGTAATATCTGTATCTGAATTCCACTCTTTAACTGAAGTAATCCCACATAATTGCGCACAAGAACCACCTCTCCCACCCCGCGCCGATACTCGATCTTCATAAAATCCAGTCCGTCCGTCCCCGCTCCGGAAGATTCATGCAGAAAATCAATTAATTTCTGAAATTTCCTTTCCTCCAGATATCGGTATCTTGTATCCTCCCTGTAATGGGGATTACCAATAATTTTGTCAAATTCCCTTACCTCAAATAATTTTCCCATCTATCTATCATCCCTGAATTATAAAATTTCCCTGTAGCTCTCCACCCTGCCAAAAGCCGCTTTATTGATCGAATAAACCTTTTCGGAAAAATCCAAAATCTCATCAACATCTCCCTTAAATATCCCCGCCGTGACAAAATCATCCCGAATAAATTGAAAATCCGGGCTGCTTTTTGCATTGTCCCCCAAAACAAGCTGAATTTTCTGGTAATCGTCATAGAAATATTCCTGGAGCAAGGGGAGGATGGAGAGTTCAAAAATCGATTGCAGACGAGATAATGTCGCCCGCTCCCCCCGAAGTCCGGTAAAAAATCCATGCCCTATGGTATGTTCCCTGTCATATAAAAACGTAAGCCGCTCATTTATTTTTTCGAGTATCGCTGCCACATCAAGATCCCCCACCCGGTCAGCACCTAATTTTTTAAGTACCTGCACATCCGGCATCATCTCAACAAATTGAAAGCGTCTGCGCAGCGCGGTATCCATCAGGGCGATCGAGCGATCGGCGGTATTCATTGTCCCGATAAGATAGACATTCCCCGGCACAAAAAATTCCGTCCCCGAATAGGGCAGGATCGCGGAAACTGCCTCCTTCTTTCCGGCTCTTTTCGCCGTTTCAATAAGCGTGATCAGCTCGCCAAAAATTTTTGAGAGATCTCCTCTGTTTATCTCATCAATAATAAATACATAGGGAACCATCCCCCGCATTCCTGTTTTCGCCCGCTCGCAGAATTTTTTAAAAATTCCCGGTTCCACCCGGTACTCCATCTGATTTTTATTTTGACCCATTACTGGCTTGATCCCCTCGATAAACTCCTCATAACTGTAGGAGGGATGGAATGTTGTAAATGCAATTCTGCCCTCCTCCTTCAACTCGTGATACCGCTTCATCACCGCCGAATAATCGCCCATTTCCCCCCTCAGTTTCCCATCGCAGATCGCCACGGCATAGATCGCGGAATTATAGGTTTTTCCCGTTCCGGGAGGACCGTACAAAATAAAATTTTTCTCCTCAGAAAAATCTTCCCCGGCATATTCGATATTCTCCCCGTCAAACAGAGAACTTTCCTCTTGCTCAACCGTGAAATCCATGCAGATATGAGTATAAATGGTGGGATATTTATCTTTTACAAAATCAAATAATTCACCCAATGTAATTTCCTCCCCATCTATCTCTACTCGATCCGCAAAATTAAGATCCTCCGGATAAGTTCGCTCCTTAAATTCCTCCATCATGGTAAGCCGACAGACATAAGGATTTTTTTGATTATCGCCGCGGAGATAATTGTTGACGGAATCTTTCGAATCTGCACAACATAAGAAGCATCCCCTTCTTCGATCCGTTTCTTTTGCATATTTAACTGCCAATTTTATAATTTCCGCCTGCTTAAAATAGAGATCGTCGCGCGTTGCAATCTTTTCTGTCTTATAATTTTTCCAGGTTAACACTGCCGCCGCAATCCAGATTGCCGTATCCATCCCATATTTTGCCTGGTGGTTTCCCTTTTCCTGCAAATTTTCATCCCCTTTAAATGCTGTTTTTCATCCAAGTTTATCCTCTCCTCGCTTTATTGTCAATACATTAAAAATTTTGAAAAACCTCTTGACATCCTTAGTCTATTGTAGTAAACTAAATATAGACTATTGCAATAGACCATCTGTGATTCACTTTTTAGCAGTTTAACACTACTAAGACAAAGAAAGGAGTTTTACATGGAAAAAATTTTTGAGAGTGAGTACCGTTTTTTATGCATTCTCTGGGAGAATGAGCCGATCGCCAGCCCTCAGTTAGTAAAGCTTTGCAATGAAGAACTGGGATGGAAAAAATCGACCACCTACACCGTGATCAAAAAACTCTCCGACAAGAGAATCGTAAAAAATGAAAATACTATTGTTTCCTCCCTGGTGGACAAAACAGAGGTGGACAGACAGGAGAGCGAGGAGCTTTTGCAGCGCACCAGCCATGGGCATCTCCCGACCTTTCTCGCCGCGTTCTTAAAGGATCGCAAACTTTCAAAGGAAGAGGCGGATCGTATCCGGAAAATAATCGACGACGCACAGGAAGAATATATAGATGGCAACTCATGATTGCCATCTGCGCCGATATAGAAAGGAGAGAATCGATGACCGCGATTATTCATACCCTATGGCATATGAGTTTTCAGGCCTGTTTCCTGATTACTATTGTGCTTATCGCAAGAGTACTCTTAAAAAAATATTCCGGTTTCTACACCCGTCTGCTCTGGCTGTTGGTCATTGTGCGCCTTCTATGTCCTGTTTTTATTGAGACACGATTCAGTTTGCAGCCGGAAATCCCCTCCGCGCAAACCAATAGTATTTCCCCGGAAATATTTTCTCTCAGCTTGCGCACGGCGGGTCAGCTTACCAAAAATTTGGGGCAGCAGGATGCGGATACAGAAAAACTTCCTATTGGTAAGGAAAATTTTGGAAATCTCCTTAATGGGAGTACAAAAAATGAAGGCTTCCTAAATTCCCCGATTTCCTCAGGGAAACTACCGCAGACAAAAACACAGGAGAAGACTTCCTCTCCGGAGAAGTACAACGGACAGAATTTAAATTATCTGTTATCAATTCTGCCCGCCCTCTCGCTTATCGGCACTCTGATCACCGCGCTGGTCTTTCTCTTTCAGTTTCTAAGGCTTAGACGACAGATCAGTACCGCTATCTGCGAGGAAGGCAATATCTGGCTCTGTGAGGCGATCCTTTCCCCCTTTGTCGTCGGCATTTTCCGCCCGCGCATTATTTTGCCATACCATTTAACCCCGGAGGCAAGGGCACATATCCTCTCGCATGAGCAGACCCACATTCGCCATCACGACCCGCTTTTGCATATGGCGGGGCTTATCTGCCTCTGTCTGCACTGGTGGAATCCCTTTGTCTGGCTTGCAATGTACAAGATGAATCAGGATATGGAAATGTTTTGTGATGAGAGTACATTAAATTTCGCCGCACAGACGCAACGAAAAGACTATGCAAAAACTTTGCTCTCCTTTGCCGAAGCACAGAGCAGTCTGCATACGGGACCGGCGTTCGGCGAATCCAACACAGAAAGGCGTGTGAAAAATATTATGAAAAAAAGAAAAAAGAATTTCTTGGTTTTGGGGCTTGTTATTCTGCTTGCCATATTTTGTACAGCGGCATTTATGACCATACCCAAAGCAGCAAAAAGAGGGGAAGAAAACAATCCTACTCCTGTGCCTTCTCCTCGCGGCGAAGATCCCACACCTCCCGACACAGAGAATAATTCAGACAAAAAAATTTGTTCCCTTGATGGAGAATCCCTGTACAGCCTATTAAATCTTTCCTTTTCCCTCCCGAATTTTTCATCGGAGGAGGATATGGATATCGATTTCTGGAAAAATTATCTGTTCTCGGTCTATACAAATGTTAATAAAACGGAACCTGTTACTGGCTGCAAAGCCAAAATGGTGGAGCATTATAACTCGCAATACGGTTCCCAGATTGCCTACAATGAGATCGCTGCGGGGGAACTTGACCGGGCAACAAAACTTTTTTTCGGCAAAGCTCTATCCGAATTTGTAGAACGTCCGGATCTTCTTGTGGATAACAATAATCTTCTCTATGAGGGCGGCTTTTACTATATCAGTGTTTCCGACTCGCCGGATTACGCTTTCGGCGTATCGACAACCACCCTTGCGGAGGATGGAAGAACAAAGATTGTATTTCCAAAATACCTTGAGGATGGGGATACTCCGCTCTCGGAAATCACGCTCTATATTGAAGCCGCAGAGAACGACAATGGCTATATTCTGACCGGAAAAGAAGAGAGAACCGAAGGGGAGATCAAAGGATTCCGGAATAAAAACCTTATCTTTCTTTGCTCTGAGGAGGATGTTTCCCATCTGCAGCGTGTTACTCTCTTTATGCCGGACTTTTATGCGGAAAAAGATTTGAATGCCGCATTCTGGAAAGATTATTTATTCTATTCCTACAGTGGCAATTTTGACGGCGAAACCGTCAACCGCTACTCCTCTCGCCGCGATATGAAGACCGCTTATGCCAAGGTGGATGAAGATACATTAAATCATGAGATCGAGGTTCTTTTCGGGAAACCGCTGTCCGAATACCTAAATCCACAGGAATTTTCCGAGGAAAACGGGGATATTATCTATGAGGAGGGAAACTACTATATCCGCATTCCGGACAACGAAAACTATACCTTTGATGAAACACAAATAAAGATGAACGATAGTCAAAATACGCAAATTACTTATCTAAAACGCTTTGCTTACAGCAAATATCCAGAATCGCAGATCACCCTCTTTCTTGAAGCTGCGGATAATGAAACAGGATTTATCCTTGTCGGAAAGCAGGAGATAGAATACAATTTCACCAATTGGGATTTAACCGGAAGCTGGATGGTTACAGACTACTGTCTTCCACCCTCTGCTGCCACAAATCTTTCGCAGAAAGAAATTGACAGCTGGATTGGCACCCAGCTAAAATTTGGACCGGATTATCTTATGGTGGATACCCAAAGCTATCCGGTTACCGAATACCAAAAAGAATTGGTCACAGCTCGAGAATTTGACGAAGTTTTCCAGGTTAGTACGGGAGAAACTCTCTCCCTCTCTACTACT
>CAJTLX010000087.1 GCA_910577165.1 uncultured Lachnospiraceae bacterium | reverse complement strand
GTAGAACACCAGCCTTCCAAGCTGGATACGTGGGTTCGATTCCCATCACCTGCTTTTCTATGTGTCAGTAGCTCAGTTGGATAGAGCAACGGCCTTCTAAGCCGTGGGTCGGGGGTTCGAATCCCTTCTGGCACATTTGATTTATATGGTGGGTATAGCGCAGTTGGCTAGCGCGCCAGATTGTGGCTCTGGAGGCCCAGGGTTCGAATCCCTGTATCCACCCTGAAGTCTTTTGCTTGCAAAAGACTTTTTTCATCTCACTAGCCGAAAGAACTCAGGTGCTTTTTCACAGTGAGAATTCTTGGGCCGTCGCCAAGCGGTAAGGCACAGGACTTTGACTCCTGCAGTCGCCAGTTCGAATCTGGCCGGCCCAGTTTAGCATCAAGTTTTGTTTTCATAAAAGTATTTCCTTTCGGGAAAAGGCGATGGAGTGATCCATCGCCTTTTTCTTGGTGCGCAAAACTTGTGAATGTGCGCAGGGCTGTCCATCGTTTAATATAGATGCAGCACGGATTCTGCAATTTCGCATCCCTTATTTAGTCCGGCAAGTTTTTCAATAATGGCGACAGCAAAGTCAAGTGCTGTGCCAACCCCACGGCTGGTGATAATATGTCCGTCCACCACCACTTTTTTCTTGATGCAGGTCGCGTCTAGCAGCTGGGCTTCCATGCCCGGATAGCAGGTCGCCATCCTGCCCTCCAATAGTCCGTATGCACCGAGGACGCTTGGCGCGCCACAGATTGCCGCAATAAATTTTTCTTTTGTGTTGTAAGAAAAAAGAAGATCCTTTAAGTCTGTATGTTCAGCAAGATTTTTGTAGCCCGGAAAACCGCCCGGCAGGATAAGCATATCCGCGTCAGAAAGCGTGCCATCCTCAAACAGGCGATCTGCAAAAACGGTGATACCATGGGAACCGGTAACTTTACACTCTCCAGTAACGGATACTGTGGTGCAGGCAATTTCAGCGCGGCGCAAAAGATCCACTACGGTCAGTGCCTCAACTTCTTCAAATCCCTCTGCCAGAAACAGATATGTTTTTTTCATATTGTGATCCCTCCATATAATTTTGCTATCTATCATAGTAAACGAAAATGCAGTGTATTGCAACCAAAAAATAGACGGAAATGATAATTTTTGGGGAACTATCTGCGCCTCTTGCTCGTCTAATCATCAGAAAGATTAAATGGCAAACAAAAAAGGAGGAGAATTGATGAGAAAAAGAAAAATGGCAGCAGCACTCTTGTTGCTTTGTCTGATTTTGTCGGGCTGTGGAGCGGCAAAGCTGGATAGTGAATCTTTATCGGGGACTTCCAGTGTGGGTACAATGAAGAGAGGAGAATCGGATGGAAGCCTTGGAGGAATGTCGGGGGATTTGATGGCAGATGTTTATGATTCGAAGGATGCACCGATCCCCGGTTCGGAGGGTGCGGTGGCAGGAGCCGATGATGAATTTGATAGGGCAGAGCCGGAGGATAAAATGGCGGATTCTATGGAAGGTCCAATGGAGGAAATCCCCGCACCGGGAATAAAGGAGGATGAGCCAGTTCCTCCCCGCGCAGGACTTTTAACTGCGGGGGAATGGCGCGATAATGAAAACTGGGGATTTTTTACAAATCTTGTACACACAGGGCGATTTTCTTTTCGCCAATTTGGGATTGCCCCTTATCAGCGCGTGGTAGTGCAGGCATTTTCGGAGGGAGTACCAGCAGAAAAAGTGAAAGTGCGCCTCTGTACCGCATCGGGCGACGCAATCTCTTATTCGGTAACAGATCATAATGGAAGAGCGTACTTGTATTATAATATCTATGGCGGGCAGGAGAAGGCGGATTATGTCGCGCTAGTAAAGCCGGATGGCAGTGAAGTCTTAGCAAACCTTGCGGATGCGGGGCAAAAAACAAACCAAAACCAGGGGCAGACTCTTGATCAGGGGCAGTTAGACCCTTATTTTTCTGAATATATTGTCAGTGAGGAGCTTAGCGTGGAGATTGGTACTCTGGAGAGATCCGGGAGCGCGCTGGATCTGATGTTTGTTTTTGATACGACGGGTTCGATGGGGGATGAACTGATGTATTTGCAGAAAGAGTTTGAGGATATTGCAGGGCGTGTGGCGGATCAGAACACCCGGTTTTCGGTGAATTTTTATCGGGATGACGGCGATGCCTATGTTGTGCGCGCAAATCCGTTCTCGAACGATATTGGGGCGACAGCAGCGCAGATCAACGCGGAGGCGGCAGATGGCGGCGGGGACTATGAGGAGGCAGTGGATAGGGCATTACTTAACGCGGTGATGGAACATGACTGGCGGGAAAATGCGGTGAAGCTGATGTTTTTGATTTTGGACGCACCGCCGCATGATACGCAGGAGACAGCAGTCAATCTAAGATCCGCACTGGACGCAGCGATGGAACAGGGCATCCGCATAATTCCGATTGCCTCAAGCGGCGTAAATGAAATGACAGAAGCATTTTTGCGGAGCATTGCAATGTTAACTGGGGGAACCTATACATTTTTGACGGATGACAGCGGGATCGGCAACAGCCATTTGGAGCCAACGGTTGGATCGTACACGGTGGAGGCATTAAATGAAATGATTGTGCGGCTGATCAAAGAGTATTGCGGGGAGAAAATCGAGTAGGGGGAAAAGTTTTTCCTTTGCGCATAAACAAGGAGGCGCATCATTGCGCCTCCCCCAATACTGAGACACGCGGGAATCGAACCCGCGACAACTTGATTAAAAGTCAAGTGCTCTACCGACTGAGCTAGTGTCCCATCTTATGCTTTTTTATCTGCACGTTATTCTAGCATAGTTTTCTCAAAATTGCAAGAAAAATTTAAGAATTCGCAAGTATTTTTTATTATGACAAAAAAAATTCTTGACCTTTTCTAAAAGAACGGGTATAGTATTAGAGAGAGCAAGTACTTTTCAATCTTTATTTTGTTTGCGGATATGGCGGAATTGGCAGACGCGCTGGATTTAGGTTCCAGTGGGAAACCGTGCAGGTTCGAGTCCTGTTATCCGCATTAGGCGGCGCGAAGCGGAACACAAGCGGTTCAAGTTTCGTGCCGTTTTGCGCATCGGGTGGGGAGATTCCCCAGTTTTGATTCTGCGAACCCAAAGCGCGAAAAGGAGGGCTATGAACAGGGAACAGCAACAGAAATCTTTTGTGGATGAGGTGGTATTGACCGCTTTAAATAAATTATTTTTGGATACATATTATATCAACCTGCGCACGGATGAATGCCAGACCGTGGGAACAAACTGTGAAGAAAAATTTACAGAAAAGCAGCGGGGGCATACGATGAGATCTTGGCGGATTATCTTAAAGTGGCTGTGCATCCGGATGACCGTGAGATGGTGGAGCGGATGGCATCACGCGGCTACGCACTCTGCCATCTTACGCCGGAACTGCCTTCCTATTCTTTTATTTACCGCAGACTCTGCGGAGGAAGGTATCTATGGTATCGCATGAACTTTATCCTCTCTTCCCTAGCGGAGGATCATCGGGCGGAATATGCGGTCATCGCATTTATGGATGTGGATGAGGAGACGCGCAGGGAGGCGGCTTACCAGAAGAAATTAGAGCAGACAAACCGCGATCTGATGGCTTCGTTAGAGCAGGAAAGCCGATACAAGGAAGCGTTAAAAAAGGCTTACGATACCGCAATGCAGGCGAACAAGGCAAAGAGCGATTTCCTCTCAAATATGAGCCATGATATGCGCACGCCGATGAATGGAATTATTGGGATGACGGCGATTGCATTGGAAAATATTGGAAATACCGCGAAAGCAAAGGAATGCTTGGTTAAGATTGAAATGGCATCGGCGTATCTGCTCCAGTTGATCAATGATGTGCTTGATATGAGCAAAATAGAGGCGGGCAATGTAATGTTTGCACAGGAGGAGATTGCCCTTGCCGATCTGACAGAGTCCGTGGTTGTGCTATTGCAGCCGCAGATCCGCGAAAAAAGACATTCCCTTACCGTCCGGGTAAACCAGGTGCAGCATCAAAATATTGTTGCGGATGAACTGCGTTTGAGTCAGATCTTGATCAACCTGGTTGGAAATGCAATAAAATATACGCCGGAGGAAGGGGAAATCTCCCTTGTCATCTCGGAGAAGGGGGAGGAAGACAGAAAAATCTGGCTGGAATTTGTTATTTCCGACAATGGAATTGGCATGAGCGAGGAATTTCTGCCAAAGCTCTTTGAGGTATTTACACAGGAGGATGCCGGGGCGAGGACGCAGGCGAGAGGATCCGGGCTTGGCATGGCGATTGTGCATAATCTTGTCGCCATGATGCGGGGAACAATCCAGGTGGAGAGTGAGCAGGGCAGGGGAAGTATATTTACGGTATGTCTGCCATTTACACCCGCCGAGACAAAACAGCAGGAAACAGAATCCTGGGAATTTCATGTTGACGGGGAATTGGATTCATGGGAGACGGGGGAGAGGATTTTAAAGCGGCTTAACTATGTGAACAATGATTCCCTGGCGGGATTTCGAATTCTTCTCGTGGAGGACAACGAGTTGAATATGGAGATTATGCTTGAGATTTTACAGGAAAAGGAAGCCGTGGTGGAAACAGCGGAGAATGGTCAGGTTGCTGTGGACAAATTTTTGGCGAACAAACCAGGATATTATGATCTGGTTTTAATGGATATCAAAATGCCAAAATTAAATGGCTATGAGGCGGCAGAGAAGATCCGTGCAAGTGCCAAAGAAGATGCAAAAGATATTCCGATCATCGCGCTGAGTGCGGATGCATTTGCGGAGGATGTGCAGAAAAGCTTAGCTGTCGGGATGAATTCTCATATTGCAAAACCTGTCGATTTCAGTATCTTAAACCGGGAGATAAGAAAATATGTAAGAAAAAATAAATAAAAGGAAATCGTAAAGAGGGCAGGGGAAATTTTCCCCTGCTCAATTTAATAATTTTTTTATACAGTTTTATTTACAGGTGATATCGCGCCGCAGTAAGAAAAGTGCGTAGAGATTTGGGATGGCGAGAAACAGGTTCACAAAATCCGTCAGTTCCCAGATAAAACTCATTGAGAGTATCGTCCCCAAAAAAATCATCACAATATAAAAAGTTTTATAGCAGAAAATTCCGCGTTCCCCCACTAAAAAGATCGTGGCTTTTTCGCCAAAATATGACCATCCGGTCAATGTGGCGAACGCGAATGCCATCAGGCAGAGATTGAGCAGGGGCGGTCCCCCCACAGATAAGTGCAGGAATGCGGCGGTAGTCAGCTCGTTCATGGAAAATTTTTCTATAAGCTCCGGTGCGGCGAGTGCCGTGGTTAGGATTGCAAGTCCGGTCAGCGCGCAGATCACCACAGTATCCCAGAAAGTTGCGGTCATTGAGATGAGAGCTTGTGTCTGCGGGTTGGGAGTTTCTGCATCCGCTGCCGCGATGGAGGCGGTGCCAAGCCCTGCCTCGTTGGTAAACAGCCCGCGCGTCACGCCGTAGCGCAGTGCCCCCATAAACGCGCCGGAGAGTGTGCCGGCAGTAACTGCTTTTGTGGAGAAAGCCGAGCGCAGCATTAGGGCGATGGCTTCCGGAAGATATGTAATGTTTTTCCCCAGGATCAGAACGCAGCAAAAGAGGAAAAGTCCTCCCATTACCGGAACCAGGCGAATACAGAATTTGTGGATTCTTCCCGCCCCGCCGACAATCACCAGTCCGACGAGAAGAGCCAGCCCAATGCCGACGGGAATGCGCGGAAGACCAAAGGAGACTGCCGCATCCGCAAATGCGCGGGACTGCGTGGAACAGCTCATGCAGCAGGCGGCAAATACCACAGCACCGGCATAGATGCGGGAGAGCCATTTTTTGTGCAATTGATCGCCAAGTACTACCATTGGTCCGCCACAGTAGCTGCCGTCGGGATTTTTTCTGCGGTGCAGGATGGCGAGAAAACATTCGGCGTAGGATGTTGCCATGCCAAACACACCGGTTAAAAAGCACCAGAACAATGCGCCCGGTCCGCCAAGATAGATGGCGGAGGAAACACCGATAATATTTCCCGTGCCAAGTGTGGCAGCAAGCGTTGTAGTCAGTGCCATCATACCGGAAACTTTGTGGGCGGAGGAATTTTCGCTTTTTTTTGCTTCTGTTTTCGCCTTCTCGCCATCCGCCTTTGTTCCGGTTTTTGTTTTTTTATTGTCCGCTTTTTCTCCGGTCACCGAATAGCGGATGCCTTTTAAGAGTTTTTTCTGAACGCATCCGGTGTGTAGAGTGAAATAAAGATGAAACAGGCTGAGAACAATAAGCATCGGCCCGCCCCAGAAATAAGAGTTTATGCGGGAGAGAAGGGATTCTAAATACTGCATATCGCCCTCCTTGATGGCTTCCATGTCCATACAGTATATGCCTGTATGGAGCATGGAAATACCAAAGAGAAAATTTTTCTCCCGCAAGGATAAGAAATTAGTGGTTTACTTCGATTTCCTTAACGATCTGCTGCCCACCCTTTACCACAGTAACGGTGATTTTCTGTGCGTCCGCCGCGAGAGTAAGGGTATCCCTCTCTTCGTCGGTCAGATTTTTAAATCCCTCCAATGGGAAAATTTTCCATTCATCATCCATTGCCTGGTAATAAATTTTTGGATTATCACTATCAAGTCCACTTGCCACTGCGCGGAATTCTCCATTGTCATAACGCCAGTTTAACATCCCTTCTGCCAGTTTCTTTTGTGGATAATCGCGCGGGTAGATATGCGAGATATAGCCGTACATATCATAGGTAACATTCATTCCATCTGACGGACGACTGTTCGGAAGGGGATGGATACCTTTTTTTACTGACTGTATTATATTTGTTTTCATCCGGTTGTAGAGTTCCTCGATCTTGTGCGGCGTATCCAGTGAGATAGCACCCTGCACGATAATATAGTGGGTATCATCAGTGTAGTAAATAATACTTCCCGGCTGCATTTCGGATGGGATAAGCCGCCCGGAAGTAAAGCCGTTCTCATCCGGCAAAGCGAAGGAAAGATCCCTTAACTCATCCAAAACTGTCTCTTCATACAAAGATTCCGTCAGCTCCGCAATCCGGAAAATTACCCCTCGATAGACAACGAGCGCGCCCTCAAAATCAAAGCGGTAGATATGGCTGCCAAATGGCTCATCTTTGCCGTCGGTT
>CAJTLX010000086.1 GCA_910577165.1 uncultured Lachnospiraceae bacterium | reverse complement strand
GAGCAAAAAAAATTCTTTCCTCAGTAGTTGGTACTGGGAGGGAATATACGGAACTAAAAATCAGTATATGTCCGTACAGTACCCGAAAGGATTTTTTTAAGCGGAGCAAAAAAAATTCTTTCCTCAGTAGTTGGTACTGGGAGGGCATATACGGAACTAAAAATAAGGAGATATAAATTATGAAAGTTTTAATTGTGGGCAGCGGCGGCAGGGAGCATGCCATTGCATGGAAGATTGCACAGAGTAAGAAGGTGGATAAAATTTACTGTGCGCCGGGCAATGCGGGGATTGCAGGGATTGCCGAATGTGTGCCGATCGGAGCGATGGAATTTGAAAAACTTGCAGACTTTGCACAGGAAAACGAGATTGGGCTGACGGTAGTTGGCATGGACGCACCACTTGTGGGCGGGATTGTGGATGTATTTGAGGCGCGCGGATTGCGCGTGTTTGGTCCTAGAAAAAATGCGGCAGTGATCGAGGGGTCGAAAGTTTTCTCAAAGGATTTGATGAAGCGATATGGAATTCCGACTGCCGCCTACGAGATGTTTGATAATGCCAGTGCTGCAATCGATTATCTTAAAACTTCGCAGTATCCGATTGTGGTGAAGGCGGATGGGTTGGCACTCGGCAAGGGAGCTCTAATCTGCAATAATTTTGAAGAGGCAAAAGAAGCGGTGCGCACATTGATGCTTGACAAGGAATTTGGCGAGGCGGGCAGCCAGATCGTGATCGAGGAATTTCTTGTTGGGCGCGAGGTATCCGTGCTTTGTTTCTGCGATGGAACAACGATAAAGCCGATGACAAGCGCGCAGGATCACAAGCGCGCAAAAGATGGGGATCAGGGATTAAATACGGGCGGGATGGGAACATTTTCACCGAGTCCATTCTACACGAGGGAATTGGATGAATACTGCGTTAAACATATCTATCAGCCAACGATGGATGCGATGAAAAAAGAGGGGCGCGATTTTGTCGGCGTGCTTTTTGTCGGTTTGATTCTGCCGGAAAAAGGACCGCAAGTACTTGAATACAATGCGCGTTTTGGTGATCCGGAAACCCAGGTAGTACTGCCGCGCATGAAAAATGATATTGTTGAAGTCTTTGAAGCCTGCATTGATGGAACACTTGATAAAATTGATCTGGAATTTGAGGATAATGCCGCAGTCTGTGTGATCTTGGCCTCCGACGGCTACCCGGAAAAATATGAAAAGGGATTTGCGATTGCAGGACTGGATACATTTAAAAATAAGAAAGATTATTTCTGTTTCCATGCAGGTTCGAAATTTAACGATGAAGGAGTGTTAGTTACAAATGGTGGACGTGTACTCGGAGTAACCGCGCTGGGAAAAAATTTGATCGAGGCAAGGGCAAATGCATATAGAGCAACTGAGTGGGTAGACTTTGAGAATAAATATATGCGCAACGATATCGGAAAGGCGATTGACGAGGTGGAGTAGAGTAGATGCGTCGGGCTGCATATGGTGCAGTTCGACTTGCTGTTTACTGCACACACAAAAAAATCTGTCAACTGAAGCTGACAGGTGTCCGGCATAGCGGGTAGGAGAAACTTTCTCTTACTTGATATGGAAAAAAATGGAAAACAAAAAAATGCCAAAAAAATCTTGACAGCTTGACAACAATGTGTTAGCATGAAAGATGCACTATTATGATGCTCTCTATCCATACCTACAGTATATTATATCACAGTATGGTAAAAATGCAAATGTTTTTTTCAAAAATATCTCAAAAAATGTGCGTATTTCACAAGATATGGATGGAAAAGCAATTTTATTACTATATTTTATAGATTAAATCTGGGGAATGGAAATAGAAAAACGGAGATTTTATATCAAATCAAGGGGTGAAACGTCGATGGATAAAAACAGGATACGTCCAATTAAAGTTGGCAGTAAGGGTATGAGGATGAGCTATTCCCGCCAGAAGGAAGTACTTGGAATGCCGAACCTTATCGAGGTTCAGAAAAATTCCTATCAGTGGTTCCTAGATGAGGGCTTGGGCGAAGCCTTTAGGGATATCTCTCCAATTACTGACTACAGCGGTAAACTCAGCCTTGCGTTTACTGGTTTCCATCTTTGCGAGGAGGATGCGAAGTACACGATCGAGCAGTGCAAGGAGCGGGATGCGACTTATGCTGCCCCGCTAAAAGTAAAAGTGCGCCTCCACAACAGGGAGAATGACGAGATCAACGAGCATGATATTTTTATGGGCGACCTGCCATTGATGACGGAGACTGGAACGTTTGTAATCAACGGTGCCGAGCGTGTCATTGTCAGCCAGCTAGTGCGTTCCCCCGGAATTTACTATACTATTGGGCATGATAAGATCGGAAAGACCTTATATTCGTGTACTGTAATTCCAAATCGCGGCGCGTGGTTGGAATACGAGACGGACTCAAATGATATTTTCTATGTGCGGGTGGATCGCAACCGCAAAGTGCCAATCACTGTACTTTTGCGCGCGCTTGGCATTGGCACAAATGAGCAGATTAAAGATATGTTCGGCGAGGAGCCGAAGATTATGGCAAGCTTTGCAAAGGACCCTTCAGACAATTATCAGGATGGTTTGCTTGAATTGTACAAAAAGCTGCGTCCAGGTGAGCCGCTTTCCGTGGAGAGTGCGGAAACCCTGGTCAACGCGATGTTCTTTGACCCAAGACGCTACGATCTTGCGAAGGTGGGGCGTTATAAGTTTAATAAAAAATTAGCACTAAAAAACCGTGTAGTAGGTCTTACCCTTGCAGAGGATGCCATAGATCGCTCAACGGGCGAAGTTATTGAGGTCGGAACGCTTATTACGGAGGAGATCGCAGTGCAGCTTCAAAATGCGGCACTGCCGTTTATTATTGTACAGACAGAGGAGCGCAATGTCAAGGTCTTAACCAATCTTATGGTTGATTTAAATGCGTATGTGGACTGTGACAAGGCGGAACTTGGCATTACAGAGGATGTTTACTATCCTGTGCTTGCGGGCATTTTAAATGAAAATGACAATATTGAAGATATCAAGGCGGCCATCAAGCGCGATGTGTTAGATCTGATTCCAAAACATATTACGCGTGAAGATATTTTTGCCTCAATCAATTATAATATGCATCTAGAATATGGAATTGGTAACCAGGACGATATTGATCATCTGGGAAACCGAAGAATCCGCGCAGTCGGCGAGCTTTTGCAGAATCAGTACCGCATCGGTCTCTCAAGGCTTGAGCGCGTGGTGCGCGAGCGCATGACAACGCAGGATCTTGAGGGGATCAGTCCGCAGTCACTAATCAATATTAAGCCGGTGACGGCTGCGGTAAAGGAATTTTTTGGAAGTTCACAGCTCTCCCAGTTTATGGATCAGAACAATCCGCTCAGCGAGCTGACCAATATCCGCCGTCTCTCGGCTCTGGGTCCGGGCGGTCTCTCCCGCGATCGCGCCGGGTTTGAGGTGCGCGATGTGCATTACACGCACTATGGCAGAATGTGTCCGATTGAGACCCCGGAAGGTCCGAACATCGGTCTGATCAATTCCCTCGCCTCCTATGCGAGAATCAACCAGTATGGTTTTGTGGAAGCACCCTACCGAAAGGTAGATAAATCTGATCCGAAGAATCCGCGTGTTACGGATGAGGTAATTTATCTGACGGCGGATGAAGAGGACAAATATATTGTGGCGCAGGCAAATGAGCGTCTGGACGAGAATGGATATTTTATTAATAATAATGTATCGGGGCGATTCCGCACAGAAACTTCCCTGTTCCAGAAGACCAAGGTGGATCTGATGGATGTGTCGCCGCGCATGGTATTCTCTGTGGCAACTGCCATGATTCCGTTTTTGCAGAACGACGATGCGAACCGCGCGCTGATGGGTTCAAATATGCAGCGTCAGGCGGTGCCGCTTTTGTTTACTGAATCTCCGGTGGTGGGCACCGGCATGGAAACAAAGACCGCGGTTGACTCCGGTGCGTGCATTGTGGCAAAGCGCGGCGGGGTTGTGGAACTCTCCACCTCCTGCAAGATTGTGATTCGCACCGAGGACAATGCAAAGGACGAGTATCGGCTTACAAAATTTACCAGAAGCAATCAGGGAACTTCAATCAACCAGCGTCCGATTGTGACAAAGGGTGATCATGTGGAGGCGGGACAGATTATTGCGGATGGTCCATCCACCTCAGGCGGCGAGTTAGCTTTAGGCAAGAACCCGCTGATCGGTTTTATGACCTGGGAAGGATACAACTATGAAGATGCCGTTCTCCTCTCTGAGCGGTTAGTACAGCAGGATGTTTATACCTCTATTCATATTGAGGAGTATGAGGCTGAGGCGCGCGATACAAAGCTAGGACCGGAGGAGATCACACGCGATGTGCCGGGTGTGGGCGATGAGGCATTAAAGGACTTAGATGATCGCGGGATTATCCGCATCGGTGCGGAAGTGCGTGCCGGGGATATCCTAGTGGGCAAGGTAACGCCGAAGGGCGAGACGGAACTTACCGCCGAGGAACGTTTACTTCGCGCCATCTTTGGCGAGAAGGCGAGGGAGGTGCGCGATACCTCACTGCGTGTGCCACACGGCGAATATGGTATTATTGTTGATGCTAAAGTGTTTACTCATGAAAATGGTGATGAGTTGCCTCCAGGAGTTAACGAGACCGTACGTGTCTATATTGCGCAGAAGAGAAAGATCCAGGTCGGCGACAAGATGGCTGGCCGCCATGGGAACAAGGGTGTGGTTTCGCGTGTGCTTCCGGTGGAGGATATGCCATTTTTGCCGAACGGAAGACCACTTGATATCGTGTTAAACCCTCTTGGTGTGCCGTCCCGTATGAATATCGGGCAGGTGCTTGAGATCCATTTAAGCCTTGCGGCGAATGTGCTTGGATTTAAGGTTTCCACCCCGATTTTTGACGGCGCGAATGAGAATGATATTATGGATACCTTAGAGATGGCAAATGACTATGTCAACACGCCGCTTACCGAGTTTGAGAAGAAATATAAGGACATTCTTGATCCGGAAGTAATGGAATTCCTTCTGACGAACAAAGAGTACCGCAAGGAGTGGGAGGGCGTTCCGATCAATCGCGACGGGAAAGTAAGACTTCGCGATGGGCGCACGGGCGAGTATTTTGACGGTGCGGTCACCATCGGCTTTATGCATTATTTAAAGCTTCACCATCTGGTGGACGACAAGATTCACGCGCGCTCGACCGGTCCATATTCGCTTGTCACTCAGCAGCCTTTAGGAGGCAAAGCGCAGTTTGGCGGACAGCGTTTCGGAGAGATGGAGGTATGGGCACTTGAGGCTTACGGTGCAGCGCATATCCTACAGGAAATTTTGACCGTAAAATCGGATGATGTGACGGGGCGCGTAAAGACCTACGAGGCGATTATCAAGGGAGAAAATATTTCAGAGCCGGGGATTCCGGAATCCTTTAAGGTGCTGTTAAAGGAACTTCAGTCCTTGGCACTTGATGTTACTGTGCTTGATGAGAATGGCGAGGAAGTCCTAATGACCGAAAATATTGAGTACGGAGATACGGAGCTTACGCCGCTTATCGAGGGGGATGACAATTTCCGCTACGATGACGGATATGAGGATGCCGGGTACCGCGAGGTCAATGTGGAGGACGGAGAAATGTTCGACACATTTGACGATGTGGACGAGGAGGACGACGAGGAGAGTCTGGATTTCAAGGATGTGGATGAGGAGTTCGATGAATAAAGCTGTGATTGTGACAGAGTAAACGGAAGGGGTGCCATAAATGTCCTACGATATAGAAAATGACAGCGTGAAGGAAATCACGTATGATAAGATTAAGATCGGTCTTGCTTCGCCGGAAAAAATCCGTGAGTGGTCGAGGGGCGAGGTAAAAAAGCCGGAAACAATCAATTACAGAACTTTAAAGCCGGAAAAGGACGGTCTGTTCTGCGAAAAGATCTTCGGGCCGAGCAAGGACTGGGAATGTCACTGTGGAAAGTACAAGAAAATCCGTTATAAAGGCGTGGTCTGTGACCGCTGCGGTGTTGAAGTGACCAAGGCCAGTGTGCGCCGTGAGAGAATGGGACATATTGAACTTGCAGCACCGGTATCCCACATCTGGTATTTTAAGGGGATTCCGAGCCGTATGGGATTGATCCTTGACCTCTCGCCAAGGGTACTTGAGAAAGTGCTTTATTTTGCAAGCTATATCGTGCTTGACAAGGGGGATACCGACCTTTCCTACAAACAGATTCTAAGCGACAAAGAATTTCGTGAGGCATATGATAAGTGGGGCAATACCTTCCGCGCCGGGATGGGTGCGGAGTCAATTATGGAACTTTTGCAGGCCATCGATTTGGAGAAAGAGTCCGCTGAATTAAAGAAGGGATTAAGAGAGTCCACCGGACAGAAGCGCGCGCGCATTATCAAGCGTCTTGAGGTAGTTGAGGCGTTCCGCGAGTCCGGCAACAAGCCGGAGTGGATGATTATGACCGTGATCCCGGTGATCCCCCCAGATATTCGTCCGATGGTACAACTTGACGGTGGGCGTTTTGCAACATCCGATATGAATGATCTCTACCGCCGCATTATCAACCGCAATAACCGCTTAAAGCGGCTTTTGGAGCTTGGTGCGCCGGATATTATTGTGCGCAATGAAAAAAGGATGCTTCAGGAGGCAGTAGACGCGCTGATTGACAATGGGCGGCGCGGCAGGCCGGTTACAGGTCCTGGAAATCGACCATTAAAATCCCTCTCCGATATGTTAAAGGGAAAACAGGGGCGTTTTCGTCAGAACCTTCTTGGAAAGCGTGTTGATTATTCTGGCCGCTCTGTTATCGTAGTTGGTCCGGAACTTAAAATTTATCAGTGCGGTCTGCCAAAAGAAATGGCGATTGAGCTGTTTAAACCTTTTGTAATGAAGGAGCTGGTGGCAAAAAATACCGCCCACAATATCAAGTCCGCAAAGAAGATGGTGGAGCGTTTGCAGCCTGAGGTCTGGGATATTTTGGAGGACGTAATCCGAGAGCATCCGGTAATGTTAAACCGCGCACCTACACTGCACCGTCTTGGAATTCAGGCATTTGAACCGGTGCTTGTCGAGGGCAAGGCAATTAAGTTGCATCCGCTCGTTTGTACCGCATTCAACGCCGATTTTGATGGCGATCAGATGGCGGTGCATCTTCCTCTGTCTGTGGAGGCACAGGCAGAATGCCGCTTCCTTCTGCTCTCGCCAAACAATCTCCTAAAGCCGTCCGACGGCGGTCCAGTGGCGGTTCCGTCCCAGGATATGGTGCTTGGGATCTACTATCTGACGATGGGCAAGATGGTGGATTTCTCGGAGGATAAGGAAATTGCAGCGCGTACCACAAAGCTTTATACGAACCTTGAGGATATAAGGAAAGATTTGACAGAGAGCTACCTGGCAGTACAGGCGGGCAAAGCGGAGCGCGAGGGGATGTTTAACGAGGACAGCTATATCAAGTACCTTGTGGATGAGAAGACTGGGCGCACGGTAATCTGCCGTCCGAGTGATCTGTTAGGACATTATTATGAGGATACCAACACTGCACTGCTTGCGCATATGAATGGAGCTATTACCCTGCACCAGAAGATCAAGGTAAAGCGATGTGGGGCAAACGCGGCGGGCGCACCGATTGAAAAGATCCTTGAAACCACTCTTGGACGTTTGCTCTTTAACGAGATTATCCCGCAGGATTTAGGCTTTGTCGATCGCAGCAAGGATGAAAATATGCTGGCACTTGAGATAGATTTCCACGTCGGCAAAAAGCAGTTAAAGAAAATTCTTGAGAAATGTATCAATATCCACGGCGCGACAACGACGGCGGAAACACTTGATGCAATCAAGGCGATGGGATATAAATATTCGACGCTTGCGGCAATGACGGTATCGATCTCCGATATGACAGTTCCTGCGGCAAAGCAGGAGATTATCGCTGAGGCTGAGGCGACAGTGGATCGCATTGCAAAGAATTTCCGGCGTGGCTTAATGACCGAGGAGGAGCGTTACAAGGCGGTAATTGAGACTTGGAAGGAAGCGGACGATGAGATCACACACAAGCTTCTCTCCGGGCTTGACAAGTACAACAATATTTATATGATGGCGGACTCCGGTGCGCGTGGTTCTGAAAAGCAGATCAAGCAGCTTGCCGGAATGCGCGGATTGATGGCAGATACCTCCGGAAAGACCATCGAGTTGCCGATCAAGGCAAATTTCCGTGAGGGGCTTGACGTACTCGAATACTTTATCTCCGCGCACGGTGCGCGCAAAGGTCTCTCCGATACCGCGCTGCGCACAGCGGACTCCGGTTATCTGACCAGACGACTTGTCGATGTATCCCAGGAGCAGATTATCCGTGAGACAGATTGTTCGGAGGGGTTGGAGGAGCTTCCAGGGATGTGGATCAAAGCATTCTCGGACGGCAAGGAAATGATTGAGAGCCTGGAAGAGCGCATTACCGGGAGATACTCCTGTGAGACCATCTACGATGATAACGGCGAGATGATTGTCAAGAGAAACCATATGATTACCCCGCAGAGAGCAGCGCGCATTGTGGCGAAAAAGGAGATAAAAGAGGCGGGGTTTGACGCAAAAATAAAGATTCGCACAATCTTAACCTGTCGTTCCCATGTCGGGGTATGTGCAAAATGCTACGGATCAAATATGGCAACTGGTGCGGCGGTGCAGGTCGGTGAGGCGGTCGGTATTATTGCGGCG
>CAJTLX010000085.1 GCA_910577165.1 uncultured Lachnospiraceae bacterium | reverse complement strand
GGGAAGCATCCTTTTGTTTCGGGCAGGACATAATCACCTTGTAAAGTTCAGGATGTTCCTTTGCAAAATGAAAATACGCGGCGGCAAGTGCATGGACTGCTGCATCTCGCTCCTTTCCTTCTGTGGCAGTGCGCATCGCATCGTTTAATTTTGTGATGGCAAAGCGGGCACTCTCCCCGTACAATGCCTCAATGCTTTCGATATGGTTGTACAGCGAGGCAGTCTTTACCTCAAGCAGATCGGCTAACTCCCGCATGGAAAAATTCTCGTATCCGTGCGTCTCAATACAGGATACCGCCGCCTCCACCACCACTTGCCGATTCAATCCCCTCTTCGACATTTCTCTACTTCCTTTCTGTCAGCTTCGCTTTTCCGAACGCAAGGCGGAAATCGGCAATCGGACAGGAAGCAAGATGATCTAATTTCGCCGTATCAAGGAAACGCATCACACTCTTTTCTTTAGTTTCATACGGCTTCCACTCCGGCAGCTCCTTCCCGCAGTAATCAAGCCCGTTCGGATCGCCAGTCTTTACAAAATTTGTCCAGTAGGAACATACTTGCCGCGCTAAATCATAATGTTTTCCTTCAAATGGTCTCCAGCTATTGCTGAGAGAATCAAAGGTAAACCACAGATCCGCTCCGTGGAAGGAACCTGCGTCATCCCCCGGAATATCCGGGTCCAAAATATAATAATACACCTTTTTCCCCATGCCGGAGCGCAGTTCACAAAATCCCCTGCTCGCGCCAAGAAAACGGTTGAAGGCATCGGTCTTTGTCAGTTCCTGAGCTTCCTCATCGCTGCAAGATCCCACAAGCGTTAAAAACTCTTCCTTTTTCTCCCCATAAATCTCTGCTTTTTTCAGGAGATCTTCCCTGGAAAGACTTCCCCTGCCAAACATTCCCTGTGTTTCCCCCATACATACCCCCACAATCATTGGCACATCTGGCAGACGGTCATTGTAATAGCAAAGTTCCACCGGCTCTGTCACAAATTTTCCATCAATGCAGGTAAAGAATGGGTATCCAAACATCGCGCCCTCCTCCGAAATATCAGAGAGCCGCCGCATCAGCTCCGCTGCGTCCATCGCACGGGCTTCCCTCAGATCGCGGATACCAACTTTTTTGAAGAAGTCTTTTCCATATTCTTCCGCAGCGGAAAGCGTCATGCCGCCCGGTGCATCCTTCTCATCCCCAAAGCAGAAGGATACCGCAGACTGGCAGATTGCCCCAGCAATCAACCCCCGATTCATCGGACTGCAAAGCTGCGTCTGTACACTGCCCGCCCCCGCACTCTGCCCACAGAGTACGATCCGGCTTGGATCTCCGCCGAAATTTTCAATATTTCTTGCCACCCAATGCAGTGCCATCGACTGATCCTGCATTCCAAAATTGGAGATTACCCCGTCATCCGGTGTTTCCACTGTAATTTCCGGATGCGCTAAAAAGCCAAACAGTCCAAGCCGATAACTGATCATCACCACAATAACCCCACGGCGCGCCACACGTTCGCCATCAAATTCTACTTCGTAGTTATAGCCATCCTGCAGACCGCCGCCATGGATATAGCAGAAAACTGGCAATTTTTCGTCCGCCCGCTCCGCCGGAGAAAAAATATTTAAGTACAGGCAGTCTTCACTCATTCCAAAATCCGCGGATACCGGGTGCAGCTCCCTTTTATAGAAGCTGTCATCCGTGCCCGGATGCACACGCATCATCGGCATATCACCATACTCGTAACATTTGCGCACACCCTCCCATTTTTCTGCCGGCTGCGGTGCCTTCCAGCGCAGTTCCCCCACTGGCGGCTTTGCGTAAGGCACCCCGCGAAACACGGTGATTCTTGGGTCCTTTCCTACCAATCCCTGTACCATACCGGACTCTGTCATTACTTTTCTAAGCATATTATCTTATCCTTTCTTTATTGATTTTATTATTTATATCAGATATAGAATAAATCCTTTCGCTTCCCTATGCCCCTTTTCCTTCTTTCTGCCCCTTTCATCCTTTTCCATGGATCCCCTTCATCCATTTTCCACTTCTTAGCCGGAACACACACCAGAATGATTTGATGATCTGGTCAATTTTTAAGAAAAAATAGACCCAGAATGCGGGAAGTTCCCAGACCAGTCCCGCAAGCGCGCCGAGTGGAACACTCGCTATCCAAAGAAACAAAATATCCGCCGCCATCAAAAATTTGGTATCCCCACCACCGCGCAAAACTCCCTTCATCATAATGCTGTTCATTGACTGGAAGACCACGATCAGAGAAATTGCCCGCATTAGTTGCCTCGCAATCGCCTTTGTTTCCTCTGTAATATTATAAAAGCCAATTACTGTGTCACTGATAAGCAGAATAATCACACCGGCAAGGGCACCGATCCCAATTCCCAACCAGAGAAATTTCCAGGCCTGCTTTTGTGCCTCCTCCCTCTCTCCCCGCCCTAAGGTATGTCCCGTTACAATACAGCCTGCCTGACAGATCCCCTGAATCATTACCGTGCTAAGCTGCTGTGTGATAAAGGTAATCGAATTTGCGGAGACAAATGTTTTTCCAATTCTTCCCATAACCATAGCAACCGCTGAATTCCCAAGTGCCAAGAGCGCGTCAGAAATAAATACAGGAAGACCGATATTGATATATTCGGTTAGCAGACTGCCGCATTTTTCCCAAAGATCATGAATACGATAGCGAATTTCCTTTTCTTTCCAGAAAAAATATCCGCAGATCACAACAAATTCAAAAAGTCTTGCAAGCAGTGTTCCCAGTGCTGCCCCCTGAATTTCCATTCTCGGCATACCGAATTTTCCAAAAATAAAAATATAATTGAAAAATACATTGACAAAAAACGCACCGATGGAAGTGTAGAGCGGGAGGCACACCTGTCCAACGCTCCGCAGAACAATTGTACAGGTTAAGGACAATCCCTGCAGCAAAAAGCAAGGCCAGATCCAGTGATAATATAAGATCCCTTGGGCAATTACCGCATCCTCTGGAGTATACAGCCGCATCAGTACACCGGGCAGAAAAAATGCCGGAAGCATAAATAAAATGGCAAGCCCAATACAGAAACGCAGCATCAGTGTTATGGATTTTTTCAACGCGTCAATATTTCGCATTCCCCAGAAGCGTGCGGTAAGCACACTGGTTCCCATGCCAAGTCCCATACAGCAGATATGAAAAATACTGATATATTGATTTGCCAGCGAAGTTCCTGACAAAACATCCTCCCCAAGAGAGCCAACCATCACATTATCCATTAAATTTACACCGATGGTGATCATATTTTGGAGAGCTATGGGAATAGCGATCGCCATCGTCTGCCGGTAAAACTCTTTATCTCGAATAAGCCCCATTTTACGCTCTACCTTTCCGCCGATATTCTTTCTATGCTTTCTTTTTCAGGCGCAGGACGGTTACAGAGTTTGCTGGAACGGTATGGGTAAAGCAGCGATCTGCCCCATCGAAAGATGACCAGTGTTCCGTCACCGCCTCGGGTTCTATCAGGCTGTTTTTATCCGAAGGTTCCCCCGCAATTACTCCTGCCGTATAGTTTGGTTCAACTGTGGTATCCAGGCAAATTTCCACCGGGCGGCTCTCCCCGGCAATATTTACGATCTTGAGGAGAATTTCTTCATTATCTTCCAGCGCGACAGTCTGAATCTCATCGTAGTGTGGCAATTCTGCTTCCATAATAAGATTGCCGTCTATTTTACAGCACAGTGTCTTACCGTCCGTTTCCATGCAAAAATGGTGATAATCTCCGGATTCCAATGTAATCTCTACAGGTTCAGTCAAATTGTATTTCCTAAACCCAACGCCCATCTGCAGATTACTTACGCCATCCTTTACTGACCAGCGCACCGGCTGCACGGCAAAGAGGTTCCATGGGCTGTCCTCGCTGTTTCTGGCCTCGCCGTAAGGTGTGGCAAACATTCCGATTCCAATCTCGCCCCCCTCTTTTGCGAAGATCTCTATTTCAAAGCTGCCTTCCCTTGAGGTCAGATCATTTCCCATTGTGATCAGCACGGTATTTTCCATTGCAAAACGTTTTGCCCGCTCTGCTTCCTCCGAGTCCTCGGATGGTATGGTCACAAAACTTCCGTCCCCGCATTTTTTCACACTTCCAAATAAAAAGTGTTCCGGTGCGACTTCCTCCCCCTTCCAGTGCGCATTTCGAAAACACATATCAAATGATCCCGTCAGACAAGGACCACCCTTTAGGTAAGGCGCGTAGACACTGTCACATTCCTGATGACTTTCCAGCACATATTTCCCACGGTTTTGCCCAAACAACCGCCAGACATAATAGGAAGGAATCGCATAATTGTCCAGCCCGTCAAAAGCGATAAGGTTTGGCTCCCATGCAGCATATTTTACATTTTCAAACAGCGGCGCGTAGGCAGCTAATTTTACAATATCCTGATTGCGCTCCATGCCCACCATAAACATTGCCTCCGCAACGGCGGCATACAGCGTACGGATCGCGCCCGCAACCACAGCAAATTCCCCGACAAAAATTCCTGGTCCTTTGCGGTCGTATGTATCATAAAAATGTGTATTCTCCGCAAACCACTCCGGCTTGTCATAAAAATGCTCATCAGCAATGTCAAGAGCCAGCCCCGATTTTTCTACATGGGTATTAGCGATAATAATTAGATCCGGATATTTTTCTGCAATTACTTTGCGAAAACGCTCATAGCGCGCCTCATATTCCTCTCCGTTATTTTCATTGCCAATCTCTAAATAGCGCAGCGAAAACGGTGCGGGATGCCCCATCTTTGCACGCAGCGCGCCCCAGGTAGTATTCTCTTCTCCCATAGCGTATTCCAGTGCGCAGAGAGTATCATCAAGCATATCCTCAACTTCGTCCTCACTCATCAAAATACAGTTGCGCGCCTGACAGGTCATCCCACAGTTGCAGACATACAATGCGTCCGTTCCCAGGTCTTCACAGAACTGCAAGTACTCATGAAATCCTAGACCTTCCGTGGAATTATAACTCCAGAGATTTAACAAGGTCGGGCGTTCCCACACAGGACCTACCATAGTTTTAAACCGTTTGACCGTGGATTTGGAAAATCCTTCCACAATACAACCGCCTGGAAAACGAAGAAATGCCGGGGAAAGATCCTCTAATTTTTCACATAAATCTTTTCTAAGTCCGTGTCCATGATAGGTATTTGCAGGCATCAATGAGATATAGCCAAGTACTACTCTACAGCCCTTTTCAGAGGAAAGACAGAATTTTGCGTCCTTTGTCGTCCTTTTGGGAACCAGTGCCAGATTATATTGAATAAAGCCTTTTCCTGAAAGGATCAGTTTCTCACAGGCTAAGATTTCCCCGTCAGAACGCAGGGAAATTTCCAATTCCTGTGGTTCGTTTGTCTTGGCAAAGAGCAATAATTGGTAAACCTCATTTTCTCTTACAGCGACTCCACAAAAACCGATATTGTATGCCATTCCGCCCGGTTGGAATGCAATCTCTAAAGCGGTCTTTCTCTTCGGGTTCAGCGTATGATCCTGACACAGAGAAAGCTTTGCATTCTCGCCATACCATGCGGGGATATCCGTCGGTTCCGCATATCCTTTCCAGCGTTTTAATCCCTCGCCCTTTTGGTATTCATATTTCCAGCCGGTAGCATTCATCAGATCTCCGTCCTGTTCGGTCAGATCTTTTGGATATAAGCTGTCCTCAAAAACCCGGTTCCTCAAAAGTTCCGGATACAGTCCACCATCCCCCGCTCGGTTGATATCCTCGAAAAACAGTCCATACAGTGATGGCTCCACTGCAAAACGCCGTTTTTTCGTGGTTACATTAAATTTTGCCATACCTTGATCCCTCCTTTTATTCTGTCCTATCCAGAGAAGAACTTTTCTTTTCAGAAAAAAACTTTCCAAAATGCCCGTTTAAAATCAATAAACTAATGGCATTAGTATCAGTATAAACTAATTCCATTAGTTTGTCAATAAAAGATTTATGTTTAGGTTATAGGTAGCCTGTTTTTCTAAGATATGGTTCCCGTCCTCACGGAAAATTAAGTTATTTTGATTTCACCCATTTTTATACAACGAAAAGGGAATTTACTGTATAAATAAATACAGCAAATCCCCTTCTCTATGCGCAGGGAAGAGAACTTCCCCCCACGATTCTTGCGGATATCTTAGCCTTTATGCAGTCCAACTTTCATCCATCGGATCCATATCCTATTTATTTTGCCAATTCCATCAGCGCGTCCGTCAAATTCTTATTCTTCGCCTCGGCATCAACGAAACTCTCTCCCTTTACGCCAATATAAAATTTGATCTTTGGCTCGGTGCCGGATGGTCTTACGCAAACCCAGCCGTCATTATCCAGATCAAAATACAGCACATTGGACTTTGGAAGTCCTGTTGTTGTTACTTCGCCAGTGGCAAGATTCTTCACGGTATCTGCCTTGTAATCACGGAATGCCATAACCGTGTAATCACCAAGCTTCTTTGGCGGATTATTGCGGATATTTTCCATCATCTCCTTGATCTTTCCCGCGCCTTCGATTCCCTTTAGGGTTAAGGTCTGCAAACTCTCTTTAAAGAAGCCGTACTTATTATAAATTTTAAGCATTTGATCCCAGAGGGTAAGCCCCTGTTTCTTATAATACGCTGCTGCCTCGCAAAGCATCATCACCGCAACCACAGCATCTTTATCCCTCGCATGTGTCCCGATCAGACAGCCATAGCTCTCCTCGAAACCAAACTCGTAAGTACCATGTCCGCTCTGCTCAAACAATTTAATCTGCTCACCAATATACTTAAACCCGGTCAATACTTCAACAAGCTTAATTCCATATTCCTCAGCTACCTTGTCCGCCATGTTGGTGGAAACAATGGTCTTAACCAGCACACCATCATCCGCGATCGTGCCAAGTTCCTTTTTCTGGCTTAAAATATACTCGCATATCAACATACCAGACATATTTCCCGTGAAGGAATGATACTCGCCAGTCTTGGAGTCCTTTGCATAAACCCCCAAGCGATCCGCATCCGGGTCGGTCGCAAGCACAAGTTCCGCACCCTTTTCTTCTGCCAGTTTAAGTGCCAGTGCAAATGCCTTTGGATCTTCCGGGTTCGGGTAAGGAACAGTCGGGAAATTGCCGTCCGGCTTCTCCTGCTCTGGAACTACATAGACCTTCTCAAAACCAAGCTCCGCAAGCACACGGCGCACCGGCAGATTGCCCGTGCCATGTAATGGGGTGTAGACAATACCAAGATCTGCGCCCATCTCCTTTACGATATCCGGATGGATCACCAGTTTCTTTAAGGTTTCGATATATGGATCATCGATATCCTTGCCAATCACATGGTAAAGCCCCTTCTCCTCAGCCTCCTTCCGGCTCATCGTCTTTACATTGTTGAAATCGGTTACCTCATTGACCTCATTGATAATTAACTCATCCTTTGGATAAGTGATCTGTGCGCCATCCTCCCAGTAAACCTTGTAGCCGTTGTACTCCGCTGGATTGTGGCTTGCAGTAATCACCACGCCCGCAATACAGCCAAGGGTGCGAAGCGCGTAGGAGAGCATCGGGGTCGGGCGCAGGGACTCAAATCGGTATGCCTTAATGCCGTTCGCACACATACAAAGTGCCACTTCCTCAGAAAACTCGATGGACATATTGCGGGAATCATACGCGATGGCAATGCCCTTGTCCTGACCGCCTTCCTTGATGATAAAGTTTGCCAGACCCTGCGTTGCCTTGCGCACGGTGTAGAGATTCATGCGGTTCGTTCCTGCGCCAATCACCCCGCGCAAACCCCCCGTACCAAATTCAAGATCGCGGTAAAACCGATCCTCGATCTCTGCATTGTTTCCCTCTAAAGCTTTTAACTCCGCTCTTGTCGCGTCGTCAAAATACGGATTCTCGCACCACTCCCTGTACTTCTCCAAATAACCCATGTTCACATCTTCCTTTCTTGACAATGATATTGCTCACGGCATAATGCTGTGGCTGTGTTGGTATAATACCTGCTGTAATTATACCATGTCCAACTGGAAAAATCCAGCTTTTTTGTTGTTTGATAGAATTGATGTTTAGATTTCTTTTTTAAGGATATCTTCTGGGCTTGATAACCGTCTTCTTAAAGTTAGTCCTATATTTCTCTTTATCTGACCTGTCTATAGACATAATATTATCAATATCCCTTTACACTTTTTCCATAAAATCTTTAAGCTGACAAAAATTTCAGAAAAAATTCCATCACACAAACAGGATCACCCCGCCTATGCAGGGAAAACTGATGGACTTGGCAGAAAATCCAAAGGTAGCAAGGATCACCCCCGCCTACGCGGGGAAAACCACAGGGGCGGCGGAGCGTAGATTGGGGGTTAAGGATTACCCCCGCCTACGTGGGGAAAACGAGATTTTGAAACATATCAAATGACACGAGGTAGGATCACCCCCGCCTACGCGGGGAAAACTTCTTTGATGAAGTAGCACTCATGCCGGAATCAGGATCACCCCCGCCTACGCGGGGAAAACTCAATACATGACCAGCATCTTAGGCATTTATCAGGATCACCCCCGCCTACGCGGGGAAAACACATTATTTCTATTTCTTGGTTTACTCGTTATGGGATCACCCCCGCCTACGCGGGGAAAACTTACTTTTCATTGGGACGGCTCGAGCGGCTTTAGGATCACCCCCGCCTACGCGGGGAAAACCCGCCGTGTGCTTCGTCCTCCCACTGCATGTAGGGATCACCCCCGCCTACGCGGGGAAAACCGCTACAGCAGCAGGGACATAACTATCAGAGGAGGATCACCCCCGCCTACGCGGGGAAAACAGAAAGAAAGGCAAAAGCCGCCCATCAAGGTAAGGATCACCCCCGCCTACGCGGGG
>CAJTLX010000084.1 GCA_910577165.1 uncultured Lachnospiraceae bacterium | reverse complement strand
TCTAAAATTAAGAAGTTTTCCTTTTAAAGATTCTGCTGTCTTTCGAAGCAGCTTCCACATAATATCATATGGTTTTGCGTTTGTCAAGAACTTTTTTTAAAATTTGAAAATCCTTTTTCGAACGCACTCCGCTTATTTTGGACAGCTTTGACAGTATATCATGCTTCCCCTATTCTGTCAAGAACTTTTTTCAAGTTTTTTTGACTTTTCTTATCCGCCGTAAAATCCTGAAAAAAGAACGGAGAAAGAGGGATTTGAACCCTCGCGCCGCTATTAACGACCTACTCCCTTTCCAGGGGAGCCCCTTCAGCCAGCTTGGGTATTTCTCCATACAATAACCATGCCTGCCTATCGGCACAGTTCCAAAACGATTAAATTCACATTGTTCTGATGAACAAGCGGAGAATGTGGGATTCGAACCCACGGATCCTTTCGGAATCACTGGTTTTCAAGACCAGCGCCTTAAACCCCTCGGCCAACTCTCCGAACAACGCTTGCTTATAATACCACAGCTTTAAACGCTTGTCAAGGATTTTCTTCTAATTTTTTTATTTCCATATATTCCCAGTTCTATTCAGCGTAAAATCTATTTTTTCTGGTTCCCCTGTGAGGGTTTCGCACAAAAAAACGCGGCTTTGGCGCGTACAGATGCGTTTTTTTTAATTTCGGCACATAATTTTTCTGAAAATTTTCTCGCTGCTCCACCATAAATGCGCGCGCAATATACATATCCTCCGGGGTTGTCAGCTTGATATTATGATAGTCCCCCTCAACGACTGCAACCTTTTTCTTTAACATACATTCCACAAGCATTGCATCATCCGTTATTTTCACTTCTTTTTGAACTACTTTGTCCGCATAATATTTTTCAAATGCTTCCCACAATAGTAAAAAATGAAAAGTTTGAGGGGTCTGGACTAAATAGAGTTCACTGCGATCAGGTGTCCCTTTTACAAAACCATTTCCCGCTCGCTTAATGGTATCCTTTACTGGCACTGCTGGAATCGCACAGGCTTCTTTTTTTACCGCATTCACCATTTTCGCAATCAATTCCGGCGTGACCAAAGGTCTTGCACCGTCATGCACAAGAACCACCGCGTCCTCCCGCTCTTTCTTTGACAAATTCGCATGAAGATAACACATCCCCGCATATACCGAATCGCTGCGCTCCTTACCACCTGACACAATGGCTTCCACCTTTTTTAAATTATATTTGCTCACAATCTCTTTTTTTGCATACTCTTCCATCCCCGGTGAAACCACTAACACAACGCGATCGGTTACACTTTGTTCAAAAGCAGTTAATGTATGGCAGAGTACCGGCTTTTTTTTAAGAATCTGATATTGCTTTGCAATTGTTCCCCCCATACGATGCCCATTTCCCGCCGCCAAAATAATCGCATAAACTTTTCTCATCCGTGCTCCCCAATCTTTAAATTTGGCACCGCATTCAATTCCAGATTGCTGCGAATCCCTTTTTGAAATTCATAATATGCAGCGGTGCCAATCATCGCCGCATTGTCCGTACAAAAAATCGGGGACGGTCGATAAAATTTAAGCCCTCGCTTTGCACAGGCTTGTTCCATCGCCGCACGCAGCGAAGAATTTGCTGCCACGCCACCCGCTAGTGCCACCCGTTCCATATGAAATTCATCCGCTGCTGCCTGTGCGCGCTCCACCAAAACATCCACCACTGCCTGCTGAAAGGAAGCGGCAACATCCGCCTGGTTAATTTCCTCCCCCTTCATCTGGCAGGAATTTAAATAGTTTAACACTGCCGATTTCAGACCGCTGAAACTAAAATCAAATGGTGCCCCCTCAATATGGGCGCGCGGAAAGAAAATAGCGTGTGAATTGCCCTCCTTTGCCAGTGCATCCACCTTTGGTCCTCCGGGATATCCAAGTCCGATCGCTCGCGCGACCTTGTCGTAGGCTTCCCCCGCCGCGTCGTCGTGTGTGCGTCCAATTACTTCATAAACCCCGTAATCTTTCACCAGCACAAGATGCGTATGCCCACCGGAGACAACCAGGCACAAAAAAGGAGGTTCCAAATCCGGGTTTTCAATATAGTTCGCCGAGACATGCCCCTCAATATGATGCACGCCAACAAGAGGCTTTTTCGCTGCGTAGGCAATTGCCTTCGCCTCTGCCACACCCACCAAAAGTGCCCCAACTAAACCTGGCCCATAGGTCACGCCGATCGCGTCGATATCACTAAGTCCCACACCCGCTGTACTTAGTGCCTCCTCAATCACCGGATTGATCTTCTCAATATGCTTCCTTGACGCAAGCTCCGGCACCACTCCCCCATAGAGCGTATGCAGTGCGATCTGGGAGGAAATAATATTGGAAAGTACAGTCCTTCCATTTTTTACTACCGCCGCCGCTGTTTCATCACAGGAAGATTCAATTGCCAGAATTAAAATATCTTTTTTGGTTTCCATATCATGCTCCATCTTATTTCATTGCATCCTCGTCCGTCAGATACCAGCCGAGAATCTTCCACTTCCCCGCATCGTCCTTGCGCAAAATAAACTCCTCATATACTTTAAGATACTTTCTATCTTTTTGCAGATATTGTGTGTACGAAACGATCACTCTCGCATATTCTTTTTCCTCATCCTTCCAGGTCACAATATTGCGGTTATCCTGCACCTGATAGCTGGTAATCGTACACGAGCGCGCCGCAAAATCCGCGATCTCCTCCTTTAGTTCTTCCAAATGGGAATCGCGGGGATTCTCCGCCAGAAATTCCTCATCAAAAAGTCCTCTCATCTGATCGAGAAGTTCGCCCACCTGCTCATCTGTCAGTGCTTCGTTATAATAGCATTTTAAAATTCTACTGTAAAATTTTACTACTTCCCTGGAGGTAAGCGGATAATTGTTCTCCAAATTTTTCTCAAGCAGAGTATCCACCTCGGTACGCTTCCCGCCCTCATAATTTTCCTTGTTCTTCTTTGCGGAAATAAAAAAATAACCTGCCACAATTCCCGCTGCCACCAAAAGCATCACAATAATAGTGATCACTGTACCTTTCTTTTTCATAGCAGTATGCCCCCTATTCGTCTTTCTCAAATTCCAGCACCACGCTCTTTTTATCCTTGCCCGGAAAAGTATTTTCAAAAATTTTGCGTGTTTCTTTCATGAATTCTTCCGGGTGAGTTAAGGACGGACTGTAATGAGTCAGCCACAATTCCCGCACATTTGCATCCTTTGCCAGCTGCGCTGCCTCATAAAACGTCATATGCTTATGTTCGTATGCCTTTGCCTCCTTGCCCTTCTCCCCATACATCCCCTCACAGATAAATAGATCCGCTTCTCTCGCTGACTCTGCAATTGTAAAAACAGGTCTTGTATCCGTGCAGTAAGTAAGTTTGATTCCCCTGCGTTCCGGACCCAAAATCATATCCTGCGTATAAGTTCTGCCCTCATGCTCAATCACCATACCCTTTTGAAGACGACTCCAAAATTCTTTTGGAACTTGATTTTTCTGCGCCTTTTCTGGTATAAATTTGCCGCTGCGCCGCACGGTGAGAGTGTACCCGTAGCAGACAATATTATGATTTACCCGAAAGGCCTCAATGCAATATTCCCCCACTTTTAACTGCTGCACATTCTCTGATAATTCAATAAATTTTAGTTCAAATGGCAGCTCCGGTGCAATCACACGCAGGGAGGAAACTACGCGCTCCAATCCCTTAGGTCCAATCAGCGTCAACGGTTCTTTTCGCTCCGCATTGCCCATTGACAAAAGCAATCCCGGCAGCCCGCTGATATGGTCACCGTGATAATGAGTAAAACAGATAATATCAATATCATGGAAACTCCAGCCCTTTTCCCGAATGGCAATCTGTGTACCCTCCCCGCAGTCAATCAGGAGACTGCTGCCATTTAAGCGCGTCATCAACGCAGTCAGCCACCGCCCCGGCAACGGCATCATCCCGCTGGTTCCCAACAAGCAAACATCTAACATATCTTCCTGTCCATTTCTTTTTTGTTTCTATCTTACCATATTCTTCCCAATTTCGCAAGGGAAACTCCAAATCCATTTACAACTATCTTCCATTCGCGCTCCTGCGGATAAAAAACGCGAGGTTACATAACCTCGCGTTTTTCTGTCACTGTCACAGGGATCTGAAAACTCGCCGCAATCCGGTCGCAGCATTCCTCGCACAAAACAAAACTGTGCACCTGGAGATCTTTTCTGGAAAAATATCCCCATTCCTTGCTGGCAACCAAAGCGTCCTCCACCAAAACCCCATTTTCTGTTTTCAATTCGCGTCCGCAGTTGTTGCACCGCAGTTTTATTATTTCCAGTTTATCCATGCCCTTAACCGCCCTTTTCCTGTAGGAATGCCCGCCCGCAATATTCTCCGGTAAGAATATCATAACATATTTTTATGTCGAAACATAGTGGAAATTGTTGGTAAATATTTACCTTCTCCACATAATCAGCGCATCTTCGCATGGTTTCGTATAAAAACCAGGGCGAATTCCAGCATCTTTAAAACCAAGTTTGTGGTAGAGCGCGATCGCTGGCGCATTCCCGACGCGCACTTCCAAAGTAAAGGCGGTAATTCCCATCGCTTCCCCCGCCGCCAATAACTCTCTAAGCATCGCCTCTGCAAGTCCCCGCCGCCTTGACTCTCTTCGCACCGCAACATTGCAGATATCCCCCTCATCCGCGATCCCCCATAGACCGCAGTAAGCCAAAATCTGCCCATTTTCTTCTGCCACCAAATAACAGTTTTCTTTTTTCTGATAAGTTTCCTCAAATCCGCGCCGACTCCATGGCTCGCTAAAAATAAGTTTTTCCAGTATCGCAACCTGGTCTAAGTCGCACTCCCGCATCCTGCGAATCTCTGTCATACCGCTCCTTTTAGGCGTTCCTCGCGCTCTCTCTCCGCCTGGGACGGTCTTAGATATACCGGGGCAAACTCTCCCGCCGTACATCCTTTTCCCTCCTTATAATAGAGAGCAGCCAATGCTCCAACTGCCCCCGCACGCTGTCTTGCCAGATGTGCCGGGGCAAACGAATACGGTGCTTTCATTGTCTGCGCAATCGCGCGCTCATGTACGGGAACACCATCTCCCAAGAAAATCACCGGCTCCCCCATCCCATTTAACTGCTGCAAAATTTCCTCCACTGCCGCTATTTTCTGCGGTACAAGCGTGATAAAATTTTCCCCCTCAAAGGTATAGACTCCCGTATATACTTGCGCGCGTCTCGCATCCATCAGCGGGCAGATCCGCCGCTTCGTCCCGTAGAGATTATACGCAAGTGCATCCACCGTCGGCACACCAATTATTGGCTTTTCAATCACCAGCCCCAGTCCCTTTGCCGTCGCTGCCCCAATGCGCAATCCCGTAAAAGAACCAGGTCCTTCCGAAACTGCAATCGCATCAATCTCCATAAGCTCCTGCTCTGTCATGCGCAAAATCTCGTCCACCATCGGCAAAAGTGTCTGCGAATGTGTCTTTTTATAATCCACAGTATATTCCGCGACCAGTATGCCATCCGCAAGAAGTGCCGCCGATGCCACCAGCCCCGAACTGTCAATCGCCAATATCTTCATATGCCAAATCCTCGTTTTCCTCTTTTAATGCGAAATTTTCTTTCTCCGACTGAATCACGATCCGCCGAAAATCAAACCCTCGCGCAAGGTCCTTTTCTAACCGAACCCGCACTGCCCCCTCCGGCAAAAGTTCCTCAATTAGCGTTGACCACTCAATCAGGCATACTCCCTGTCCATAGAAGTAATCCTCATATCCAATTTCTTCCATTTCCTCAGGATCGGAAATCCGATATACATCAAAATGATAGAGAGGCAAACGCCCTTCCTCATATATCTGAAGAATCGTAAATGTCGGGCTGCTCACCGGCTCTGCAATGCCAAGTCCCCTTGCAAACCCCTGCGTAAATACCGTTTTTCCAACTCCCAGCTCCCCATCAAGACAAATCACCATACCCGGACTTGCCGTCCTTGCAAGTTCCAATGCAATCTGCGCCGTTTTCATGGCACTGTCACTCTCATATATCATCCCCGCGCCCCCGTTTTGCTTACTCCTTAAACTTACATTTGCAGATCTCCGGCTTCGTATGCGATTTTACCGCTACCCGAAACGCTTCTTCAAGTCCCGCAAGATTTTCCTTTGGAAAAATATAGGCGCGCGTCAATGACAGATAGACATAGAAATCTTTTTTTGTCTCCACGACATTTCTCAATTCCTTCCACTCGACCGTCAGTGCCTCCTCGCCCTGCGAAACGGTCAGTCCCTCCTCGCCGATCACATAATCCAATGGATTTGCAAACATCGGGGTCAGCTTTACCTGCTTTGCTGCCTTATAATAGAGATAGACCGGATTGATCACGGTAAACAGTGCCGCGATAAGGAGCAGTGCCACCTTTGAGGTCTTAGTTTCCCCCACCCCCGCAATCAGCAGGATAAGCGCGCCGCCACTGATAATCAGATTGATAATCCCGGATATGCCCGCATAGCCGTGATGCATCAGGAAGCGATACATTGTCTTTACCCGCATCCTTACACTGAATTTAATCTCCTCCATTTTTTTACCTTTCTATTTTGGTTTCTGCCATTTCAGCATTTGTGCCATTTTTTATGACAGTCCCATTATAGCAGATTTAAAAAAAAATGCAATCCGGTTGTGCAAAGAGTTTTTTAAGAAATTGCCCTGATCTGTTCTCCTCCTTTTAACAGATAGCTGATCTTTTTGTAAATCAGCATCGTCACCGCTCCCGTTACCACACATTTTATTAGATTAAACGGAGCCACGGCAAAAATTACAAAGCTGAACATCCCGGAAATCATTCCATTCTTTTCGGTTCCCATCGCAACCAAATTTTCAATTTCCATATGGAATGCCTTGCCGTAAGCCGGAAGCAGAACATAAGCATTCATCAGGCAGCCCGTTATCACGCAGGTCAATGCGCCGACCGCTATACCGATAAAGGCATTTTTCTTTGTCTTTTTCGCATAATAAATCACGGAAGCCGGAACAATAAACGCACAGCCAATCAAAAAATTTGCAAACTCGCCAATAAATGCCGTTCCCGTCCCCTGGATCAGCACATTTAAAAATACTTTCAGAAATTCTGTGGTCACCCCTGCCACCGGTCCCAAAGTAAAAGCGGCAATCAGAACTGGAAGTTCGCTCAGATCAATTTTGTAAAAACTTGGAAGAAACCAGAGTGGAAAATCAATCAGCATCAGCACAAATCCAATTGCGGAAAGCAGTGCGATCAGCGTCATACGATGCACCTTTAGCCGCTCGCTGCTTCGGCTGGTGTGATTTTTCTTTGCGAAATAATACTCCGCCCCATATGCTGCCCCAAGAATCAGCGCGACAATCAACACACTGACAAGCAAAAAGCCCACATTGTCCCTCGCCGTTTCCAGCAATTTGGAAATCACCTCAAGCGGGGAAGAAAAAAATTTTTTTAATTTGTCCATAGGACCCTCCTTTTTACAGGATTCTGCTCGGTTTCCCCTGGAGAAATCCGGAAAAACAGAAAATTTGCGCCCTGTGCAATCAAGTAGGAGAAAGTTTTTCTCTACTACTCGCTGCGCGACTCGTATACTGTGCTAACAGTAAATTTCCATATGCGAGTCTGCACATAGAAAAAATCCCCGGATTTCTCCAGGGAATAAAGGATTTTCGTCACAAACGATACGTGCCAAAAACATGACAGCGCAGCGCATTGCCAGAAAAATTCTTCTCTCATCCAGACTATACTGTCGGTTTTGGAATCTCACCAAATCATGCGCATCAACGCTTGCGGACTATACCGCCGATCGGGAATTTCACCCTGCCCCGAAGAATCACCGTATTTATTTTTAAGAGATTATAGCACAGGATAATCTGGAAATCAAGAGTTTTTGAATTTTTAAAATATTTATTTTGTGACGCACTCCTACCACTTTAGAAGTAGGGGACTTCTTGCAGGTTTGGTTAAAAAGCTAACCCGCCCCACAAGTGACTGGAATATTCGTGGAGCGGGTTGTTGATGTTATTGCTGTAATCAAATTTTGATATGGAAAATTTAGGAATTTTATTTTGTCGTTTGTGCTGTATCTTTTTCAGCAACTGTAACGCTAACCGTAAAGCTTTGTTCAGCATCTAGTGCAGCAAGATCAATTGTAGCAACAGTATATATCTTTGAGTTTTCACTTGCGTTTGAAGCGATAGCATTATCCCCCATTGACCATGTATAAGTTATGGAATCATTCTCTGCCGGATTTTCTCCTCGGTATGCGTGAGCTTGAAGTGCGATGTTTATTGTTCCTGTTCTCGGTGTACCCGTCCCCGTACTTGGTGGTGGTGTTGGCACCAGTGTTACCTGTACATCAAAACCAGATCCTACCATAGTTGTAACCTCGCCAGTTTCATCTTTGACTTCCACATCTTCTTTAGTCTGATTCTCGACCTTAATCTCCTTTGTCACTTCCAGCTCTGCCTCAATCGGTGCCTCTGCATTGTTTTCCGCTTTTGGATCGGCAACATAGCCGTTTGCCTTGCGGTTCCTTTTTTTACTTTCCAGTACAGTACCCCGGAAATCTTCGTTGTGTCGAAATCATGCTGACCATAATTTTTCTCTTCGTTTAAGGTCAGCACACTACCTTCCAGCAGGTTCGCAATCGATACCTCTGTCGCCTTTACGCTGGCGGTCTGTGCTGTGATGCCTGCATCCGTATATTAGCTGATGGCAAACAGCACTATGCTCAGAACTTCGGCAAGCCATCTCTTTGTTTCTTCATCCCTCTTTGCTCCTTTCTGCTTTTTGAGTGTTCCCCCTCCAATCACAAAAGGAAATTTGCACTTTGACTGATAAAAATATCTCTTTTCTATGGAAAAAGGGAAGAAGATATAGATCTTAATTATCAAAGCACAAAAAACACTCAATAAAAAACTTTCCATCCAT
>CAJTLX010000083.1 GCA_910577165.1 uncultured Lachnospiraceae bacterium | reverse complement strand
GATGGGATTTTGTCGGTGGAGGAATTTGTACAGGCTGTGGAATGTGCTGTTGGCGGCAGGAACTAAGGCGTGGGGAATATCGTTTTTAGGAATCAAAAGTTTTGTGACGGGAGATTAAAAAATGTCCATTATCTTAGATAAATTAAATTATATCTACAGTCCGGGAACCGCCTATGAGAAACAGGCATTAAAGGAGGTCAGTCTTGTAATAGAGGACGGGGAATTTATCGGGCTGATCGGGCATACTGGTTCAGGCAAGTCAACATTGATCCAGCATTTAAACGGGCTGATTAAAGCGACAAACGGCGGCGTATATTATAATGGTGCCGATATTTACGATGCGGATTACAATTTAAAAGAACTGCGCACCAAGGTGGGGCTGGTCTTCCAGTACCCGGAACATCAGCTTTTTGAGACAACAGTTTTAAAGGATGTGCAGTTTGGACCTAGGAACCTCGCACTTCCCCCGTTGGAGGTGGATCTAAGAGCATATGGCGCGTTAAAGCAGGTTGGGATTCCTGATGATCTTATTGATGCGTCACCGTTCGAACTGTCCGGCGGGCAGAAGCGTCGCGTGGCGATTGCGGGAGTACTGGCGATGGAGCCGGAAGTTTTGATCCTTGATGAGCCGACAGCGGGACTTGACCCAAAAGGGCGCGATGAGATTCTTGATCAGATTGCAAAAATTCATGAGGAACGGCATATTACGGTGATTTTAGTATCACATAGTATGGAGGATGTAGCAAAATATGTTGGGCGAATTATTGTGATGGATCACGGGCAAGCAGTCTTTGACGGTACGCCAAAAGAGGTTTTTTCACACTATAAAGAACTTGAGCGCATCGGGCTTGCAGCACCACAGGTCACTTACGCAATGTACGCACTAAGGGAGTGCGGTGTTTTAGTAAGGACGGAGGCAACTACCGTAAAGGAGGCAAAGGAAGCAGTGCTTGCTGCCTGGAAGAGATAAAGAGAAAAGCCGTTTACTGGCAGAATGAGTGAATTTTATGATACGTGATATTACAATTGGACAATATTATCCGGCGGATTCCGTGCTGCATCGCCTGGATCCGCGCGTAAAACTTACGGGGACACTCGTCTATATTGTGAGTCTGTTCCTGGTAAAAAATCTCTGGGGGTACCTGATTGCAGCACTCGCGCTTGCGGCAGTGATCCGCATATCTAAGGTGCCGTTTGGCTATATTGTGAAGGGGTTGAAGGCGGTGGTGATCCTTTTACTCTTTACTGTTTGCTTCAACTTATTTTTAACCTCCGGAACACCGATTTTTGAATGGAAGTTTATCCATATTACAAGAGAGGGGCTTTCTCTGGCATTTTCCATGGCGGTGCGGCTGACGCTTTTAATTCTCGGCTCCTCGCTAATGACCTTTACTACCACCCCGAATGAGCTGACGGATGGGATAGAAAGCTTGCTCTCCCCGCTAAAGAAATTGCATGTCCCGGTGCATGAGGTGGCGATGATGATGTCGATTGCCCTGCGCTTTATTCCAATTTTGCTTGAGGAGACGGACAAGATTATGAAGGCGCAGCAGGCAAGGGGCGCGGATTTTGAATCGGGTGGAATCATAAAGCGTGCGAAGGCGATGATCCCCATTCTTGTTCCTCTCTTTATCTCAGCATTCCGGCGGGCGGGCGATCTTGCCATGGCGATGGAAGCGCGCTGTTATCGCGGGGGTGCGGGGCGTACAAAGATGAAACCGCTGCACTACCAAAGAAGGGATGTGGGCGCGTGGTTCGCGCTGGCAGCATTTGTTGCAGTGATTATTATAAGCAGGAAATTTTAATGTAAAGAAACGGTTAGAGAAAAATTTTGTTGTGAAGAGTAAAATTGTAATAAATTTCCAATAATGGCAGAAGGGAGGGCAGTAATGAAACGGATTATGCTTAGAGTGGCGTATGATGGGACAGAGTATTGCGGCTGGCAGCAGCAGCCAAATGGCATTACGGTGGAGGGAGTGCTAAACTGTGAACTTTCCTCACTCTTAAAAGAGGAAATTGAAGTGATTGGGGCGAGCCGGACGGATGCGGGCGTACATGCCCATGGGAATGTCTGTGTATTTGATACGAAAAGCCGCATTCCGGGAGAGAAATTTAGCTCCGCCCTCAATTCCTATCTGCCGGGAGATATTTGCGTGCAGGAGTCGCGGGAGGTGGCACCGGATTTCCACCCAAGGCACTGCGAATGCAATAAAACTTACGAGTACCAGATCTATAACGCGACCTTTCCCAATCCACTTTTTCGGCGTTACACACATTTTCTTTACCGGCCGCTCGATGTTGCCGCGATGCAGCGGGCGGCAGGATATCTTGTTGGAGAACATGATTTTAAGAGTTTTTGTTCAGTCAATACACAAGTAAAGGAAACGGTGCGGCGGGTGAACTTTTTGGAGGTTTCAGAGGAGAGGGCAGATTTTGGGCGCAGTGTAAATTTGGGGAAGGAGTTCGAATCTGTAAATAATTTCCATCCCCGCTTGATTACCATACGGATTAACGGAAATGGTTTTCTCTACAATATGGTGCGTATTATCGCGGGAACATTGATTGAGGTCGGGTACCATAAAAGGGAGCCGGAATCACTTGCAGAGGTTCTTGCCGCCTGTGATCGCAGGACGGCTGGTCAGACTGCGCCAGCCTGCGGGCTGACGCTTATGGAAATTCAGTATAATTGTTCATTTATAGTCCGAAATTTATAGACTTATAACTGTACTGGATATTGGAGTAGTGAGAAAGGATTTGCTCTATGAATATACAGATATTTGGCACAAAAAAAGATTTTGACTCCAAAAAGACAGAGCGTTTTTTTAAGGAGCGCGGCGTGAAATATCAGTGGATCGAGATGAAGGAAAAGGGAATGAGCAAGGGGGAATTCCTATCGGTTTGTCAGGCGGTGGGCGGGATTGATTATTTACTGGACACAGACAGCAAGGACAAAGACTTGTTGGCACTGTTAAACCATCTCTCGCCGGAGGATCGCAGGGAAAAGATACTGGAAAATCAGAGGATTATCCGCACTCCAATAGTGCGAAATAAAAATCAGGCAACAGTTGGCTATCAGCCGGAAATATGGAAAGGATGGGAATAAATGGACGATAGGGCACTTAGCAAGGAAATTTCTTACGCGCTGCGCCATGCGCCATGGGAATATGAGTTGGAGATGGACGAGGAAGGAGCAGTTTACGTTATCCAGCTTTTAGACGCGCTGCACAAGAGCGCGCGCTGGAAGAATGTGACAGAGAATGATTTTTTAAGGATTATCGCGCAGTCGGAAAAAAAGCGGTTTGAGATAAAGGATGGGAAGATCCGGGCGTATTACGGGCATTCCATCCCAATGAAAATTGTAAAGGAAAAGCAAACGCCGCCGGATATTTTGTATCATGGAACCGCAAGAAGATTTCTTGATTCCATTATGGAGAGGGGGCTTTTGCCACAGAACAGGCAATATGTTCATCTCTCGCAGGATGTGGAGACGGCGATGAGCGTCGGAAAACGTCGCGATGGCAAGCCGTGCATTCTGGTGATTGATGCAAAGACGGCATGGGCGGATGGTCTGGGGTTTTATCTGGGCAATGAGAAGGTATGGCTGGCAGATGTGGTGCCAGCAAGGTATATCCGTGAGGGGAAGGATCTATGTGGTTAAGCTATCTTTGTGAGATAAGGAAAAAAAGGGTGGGGGTGAGCAGAAAAAGGGCGGCAGTGTGGATACTGTTGTTTTGCTTTTTTGCGGGATGCACACAGAAAAAGGAGATGCCAGTAGAGGAAGAAATTTCACCGCCTGAAAAGGAGCAGAATTTAGAAGATTCCTCTTTAACGGAAGGTAATTTATCGGAAAAAGGGCAGTCCGCAGAGAAAATTTTAGTTTCCGAGGGAAATAATTTATCCGGAGAGGAAACAAAAACGCGAGAAGGGGGAGATTTATCTTTAGATGAAACAATTCCCACCACAATCCCTTTGTCGCAATCACAGTTAGAAGAATTTGAGATCGAGGGGGATATTCTGGTTTCCTATCAGGGAAGTAAAACAGATGTTGTTGTCCCAGATGGCATAAAAGTGATTGGGGAGGGAGCCTTTTTTAATCAGTCCAATCTTTTAAGTGTTGTCCTGCCGGAGGGGATAACTACAATTGAGGATGCGGCGTTTAACGGCTGCCGGCGACTGGAAAAGATCGAGATGCCAGGCTCTTTGCAGACTATTGGGAGCAAGGTATTTTCCGGCTGTCAGGCACTAAAAGATATCGATCTGCAGAATGTATTACAGATTGGCTCCTATGCTTTTTATAAATGTTATGCACTGACAGCGGTTTCCCTTATGGAAATAAAAAGTCTTGAGATGGGTGCGTTTTTTAATGCGGGTTTGGAATCGGTCGAGGGAATGCAAAAATTGGAAAAAATTGGAAAGGATGTATTTGGAGGCACTCTATTCTGGGAAAATTACTGGAATGCGGACGGAGTTTTTATCCGAAACGATATTTTAATTTTGGTGGTAAAGGGGGGCAGCAGATTGGAGATCCCGGAGGGGGTGCAAGTGATCGCACCGGGGGCATTTCGCGGAATTTCCGTGCAAACCCTTGTGATTCCGGAGAGCATAAGAGAAATCAAAGAGGGGGCATTTGAGGGAAGCAATTTAAATACGATATACGCGCCGGAACATGAAATTACCCTTGGATATCATGCATTTGAGCGAGAAAGTCTGAAGAAAATCGAAATTTTGCCGCTCCCTGGAAAAGGGGAGAAAACTTCCGATTTTCTGATTCTTGGAAATACGCTGCTTGATTATCGAGGGACAGCGAAAGAAGTGATAGTTCCGGATGGGGTAAAAATAATTGGGGAGGAAGCTTTTGCCGAAAGAGAGGATATAATAAGCGTTCGTCTGCCTGAGGGAATGATTAGTATTCGCCAGAATGCCTTTTGTGGGTGTGAGCAACTTGTTTCTGTTTCTTTGCCAGACTCGCTCTGCTCCATTTTGGATGCCGCATTCTCGGACTGTATCCGCTTAGAGGAAATAAATTTGAATCATGTGGAGGAGATTGGAGAAGATGCATTTCGCGCCTGCCATCAATTGAAAACTGTCGATCTTACCAATGCAAAAGAAATCGGGGACAATGCATTTTTATATAGTGGGGTAAGTAAAATTTACGGGATGGGACAGCTTTTAAGTTTTGGGGGCAATGTATTCGGCAATACTCCATTTTCTGAAGAAGAGACGGACGGGATGAGAATTGTTGGAAATGTATTGCTTAGCGGAAAAAACTGTAGGGGGGATCTTGTGATTCCGGAAGGGGTTGCCATTATCGCGAACCAGGCCTTTGCAGAAAGTGGAGTAACCCGCGTAAAATGTCCGGATTCACTGAAAAAAATCGGGTTGTGGGCATTTTCTTCCTGCGCTAATTTAGAGCAGTTTATTATGGGAGATTCCGTAGTGTTTCTAGGTGCGCGGGCATTTTCAGGCGATAAAAAATTAAGCGATATCCGCCTGTCAAAATCGCTAAGAGAAATTCCGGAAACGGTATTTTTCGGGTGTGAGGCTTTGCAGATGCTGACCATTCCGCAGGGTTGTGACGCATCGAATTTAAGTTTTTTTGATCCGGAAAGTTTTGCTGCAAAAGAGGAAAAACGCTTGCTTACTCTGCCATCGACATTGAGCGTTCCCAAGTTTTTAAAGGACTCAAATTGTAATTATAAAATATATACCACAAAAATCTTTCCAAATTCCGGCTGGGAGCGCGCCGCAAAAGAATATGGTTTTGAAATTTCCACATTGGATCTGATGACAAAGGAAATTACTTTGGGGGTGGGGGAAAAATACTGGTTGATTTTTAACAGCGGCGCGAAAGCGGACTGGTATGCCCTTGACGAATCGGTGGTTTCGGTGGATAAAGAAGGGGTGCTTGTTGGTCTTTGTGCGGGGGAAACTACGGTTATTGGAGTAATTTACGGGGAAAAGTACTATTGTAAAATATTGGTAAACTAAAAACCTATACAGTATAGAAAGGGAGGAATATCATGATTCAGTATCGACAGGGCGATCTGTTTGAGTGCGGCGCGGACTGTTTAGTCAATGCCGTAAACTGCGAGGGGATTATGGGAAAAGGAATTGCCTATCAATTTAAAATTCGTTTTCCCGAAAATAATAAGTCCTATATCAAAGCCTGCAAATTGGGCGAATTAAAAATCGGGAAAATTCATTTTTTTACCGAGAATGGAATTACAGTGATCAATCTGCCCACAAAGGATAAATGGCGGCAGCCCTCCAAAATGGAGTATGTAAAAGAAGGGATGGATAATCTTGTGGAATTGCTGCCAACGCTGGGGGTAAAAAAAATTGCAATCCCGTCGCTTGGATGCGGGAACGGCGGATTATTGTGGGAGAAGGTAAAAAAGGTGATTGAAGAAAAAATAAGCGGATTAAAGGAAGAGTATGATTTCTTAATTTTTGAGCCGATGGAATAGTATTACTCCAACTAAAATCAATATTTTCCATATATTTTTTGATATTTACCAGGGTTTGCGGTATAATTTTTATCATGAGGAGGGAGTGTGAAAGGGGCAAAAGGTAGGTAAAGGGATTTTGGAAGTGACCCCTTTCACACGGCGATTTGTGTCTGTGCGCTGCTTGCCACAAAGTCGCTTATGCAGGGCAGCAGCGCAGAAATGGGGATTAGAATGGAATTTTCAAAATTTGAGAAGGCATTACAGAAAAATTTTGCACAGATAACCAAGGATGCGTCGCATTTATTTGAAGTGGCGGTGGATAAGGAAGAATTCTGGAACCTTTATCTTGATAGTTTTCCAGCGGGGACAAACGAGATTTACCGGAAGTGCAGAAAGTACGATTGCAGCTGTTGCAGACATTTTATCAAGAAAATCGGAAATTGTGTTGCAATTAAGGATAATAAAATACATACCATCTGGGATCTTGAAATTGGCGATACGACATTCCAGCCGGTAGCCGATGCCTTGTCTGCCTATCTAAAGAATCATACCGTGACAGACGTATACATTAGTAAAGAAAAAACGGTTGGCACTGATAAGAATTTTGGGCAGCGCGAGGATGGGAGAGTGGAGACCTACGAACATTTTTATCTTGATCTTCCCGATAAATTTGTTTCTGACAAAAGGCGTTCCGTGGCAGATCGAAAGGGGGAATTTCAGGATACAAAAAATGTATTTGCGCGCTCGCTTAACGAGATAACACAGGAGAGTGTGATAACTGTCCTGGAGTTGATTGCACAAAATTCCCTGTACCGGGGCGAGGAATGGAAGAGGGTTCTTGATCAGTTTTTAAAATATCAAAACGCCTACAAAAAGATAACAAACGAGCAGGAAAAGGAGAATTTTTTGTGGGAGAAATCTGCCTTAGCTGGGGCGGTGGTCGGAAGAATCCGCAATCACAGTATGGGGACGCTGCTTATCCATCTGAGTGAGGGTATGGATTTGGACGAGGCGGTAAGAAAATATGAGCAGATTGTCGCGCCGACAAATTACAAACGCCCGAAAGCGATCTTTACAAAAAAAATGCTTGCTGACGCAAAGAAAAAGATTGAGGAGCTTGGCTATCTGCCCTCCTTAGAGCGTCGCTTTGCCACCCTTGACGATATTTCGATCAACAATATTCTTTTCTCAAACCGGGATGCAAAAAGGCGAATTCCGGATGTGGGCGATATCTTTGCGGCGATGGAGCAGGAGATCGCTGTGGATATAAAGAAATTTTCCAGGGTGGAGGAAGTGAGCGCGGAGAATTTTGTGAAAAATATCCTTCCTGCGGCAAGGGAATTGGAACTCTTCCTTGAAAACCGCCACCATGCCAATCTGGTATCACTGATTGCCCCAAAAAATGCGGACGCGCCGATTATGTTTAAGTGGAAAAATGGGTTTTCCTGGGCATATTCGGGAAATATTGCGGACAGCGATATCAAGCAGAATGTAAAATCCGCGGGCGGGGCGGTGGATGGTGTTCTGCGTTTTTCCATTCAGTGGAATGATATGGGCGACTGGGACCGCAATGACCTTGATGCGCACTGCATAGAGCCTGGCGGCGAGGAAATTATGTTTAACCACAAGGTAAGCTGCAATACGAAGGGCGAGCTTGATGTGGATATTATTAACCCAGCGCAGAATCGTCCGGCAGTGGAAAATATTACCTGGGCAAGCAAGGATACGATGGAGAGGGGAAAATACCAATTTTTTGTTCACCAGTATACCAATCGCGGCGGGAAAAATGGGTTTCGCGCAGAATTGGAATTTAATGGAAATATCTACCAGTTCGACTATGCAAAGGAACTGCGGCAGAATGAGAGAGTACCGGTTGCGGAGGTAAATTTTGACGGGGAGAATTTTACCACGAAGGGATTGCTCGCCGCCAATGTTTCCGTAAAGGAATTATGGGGGGTGAAAACCAATCAATTTGTGCCGGTCACCGTTGTAATGTACTCGCCAAATTACTGGGATGAGCAGGAGGGAATCGGAAACCGGCATTATTTCTTTATGTTAAAAGATTGTACTAACGATGAGATACCAAACGGGATGTTTAACGAGTATCTGATCGAGGAATTGATGGAACATAAGCGAGTTTTTGAGGCACTTGGTTCAAGGCTGCATGTGGAGGATGCAAAGGATCAGCTATCCGGCGTTGGGTTTTCGACAACAAGGAGAAATGATGTATTAGTAAAGGTAAAAGGGGCGAGCGAGAGAGTGATAAGGGTGAAGTTTTAGAACTTAAAAAAAATAATTTATCGTTTGGAAAAGTAGAAGAATGACTGTGTACAGATTGGTTATTGAGAGGGATAACCGGAGAGGAGGGGGTGATTGTTAGAATTAAAATATGTAATTTTGAGTAGGATATAGGGGTGGGAAAGTTTTCTGATTATGGAGGTTTTATGGTTATCGAAAAAGGTGTCTGTTATGGGAGAACTACGGAAGAAGTTAAAAAATTTAGTTTTCCAGAGGACAATGAAAGTAATTTGGTGTTCAAGAATAAATGATATTGCTAAAATGGGGTTTGTCTTGACGGATGAAAGAACCATCCTCTTTCGATGCAAAGTTTGGAAAACTTGTGATTGATACGCGTAGTAACCAAGTGATTTATAAGGTTAAATCATATGGAGGCATTGTAGCAGAAGTTTATTCCGATATGGATGATAATATAAGTGCGGATATGATGATTTCGAAATAATTATTTCAGAAGAAAGTATAATTGGTAAAATTTATCATACTAACTTACAATGATAAAAATTCGTTGATCAGCGCAATTCATATTGCATATTTTATTAGAAGGAAAGATGATAATAAAAATATTTTTATCAATTAGTTAATTTGAATTTCTTAATATGGAGGTTAAAAATGAATAACGAAGAAATGTTTATCAAGGCAAGCAGAAAGAAAATGAGATTCCCGTACAAGGGACAGGCGACAGTGGAGGATTTGTGGGATCTGCCCGTTACGGAACTCGACAAGATTTATAAGGTGTTAAATGCGGAGGTAAAGCG
>CAJTLX010000082.1 GCA_910577165.1 uncultured Lachnospiraceae bacterium | reverse complement strand
GGAGGAAAGCGTTTGAACTAAACGAAATCCAGGATCCGGCGGAATATGAGGAGGAGAAGAAATGACAAATTCTGTTTTGTTTATATTTTCAATTGGTTTTTATCTTTTTTCGGTAGTGATTGCCTACAAAATGTTTGGAAAGACAGGGCTGTATGTGTTTACGTCAATTTCAGCGATTCTTGCCAATATACAGGTGTGTAAAAATGTGGATATTTTTGGGCTTTCGACCACTGCGGGGAATACGCTTTATGCGGCAAGTTTTCTGGTGACGGATATCCTGTCTGAAAAGTATGGAAAGAAAGCGGCACAGAAAGCAGTCTACATCGGTCTGTTTACCACCGTTATTTTCCTGGTGGGAACACAGGGGCTGCTCAGGTTTGTCCCGAATGCAAACGATATCATGAATGAGCCGATGACGATGCTGTTCGGTTTTGTACCGAGGGTGGTTTTAGGAAGCACACTGGGATATATCTGCTCGCAGACGATAGATGTTACGCTTTATCATTTCATCTGGAAAAAAACGGGTGACAATGAGGGAAGGTTATGGCTTCGGAACTGTGGTTCGACTCTGACTTCCCAGGCTGTGGATACGCTGGTGTTTACGTTTGCCGCTTTCTGGGGTGTGTATGACACGGAGGTGTTTGTGAGTATTCTGCTTACAACGTATCTGTTTAAGGCAATTGTTGCTTTCTGCGATACGCCTTTCGTATATCTGGCAAGAAAGCTTAAAGTGAAGGAGGAACATTAAATGTCTGAGTTACATGCACTTGGAAAACAGACAAAATACCAAATGGATTATGCGCCGGAGGTACTTGAAAGTTTTGAAAATAAACATATGGACAATGACTATTTCGTGAAATTCAATTGTCCGGAGTTTACATCTCTCTGTCCGATTACGGGACAGCCGGATTTTGCGACGATCTACATATCTTATGTCCCGGATAGAAAAATGGTTGAGAGCAAATCCCTAAAACTGTATCTTTTTTCTTACAGAAATCATGGAGATTTTCATGAGGACTGCTGCAATAAGATTATGAAAGATTTGATAAATCTTATGGAACCGAAGTATATTGAAGTCTGGGGGAAATTCCTTCCAAGAGGAGGGATTTCGATTGATCCGTACTGTAATTATGGAAAGAAAGGGACAAAATGGGAGGAGATGGCTTATGACCGTCTCGCCCATCATGATATGTATCCCGAAAAAGTAGATAATCGATAACAGATTTGGATGCCCCGTGGTCTTACGGGGCATCTGGTATATCCAAAAGTTTATTATAAGAGATAAGATTTCTGGACGGAAGATAGGGATAGATATCTTCATAAGATTCCAGTTCTGCTTCAGTTTCAGGCGTGAAAGAGATCAGTCCGGTACAGTCCTGGAAGAAACAGGATTTTCTTAAATAATCATATTCATCAATAATCTGGCGGTTGGTTTTTGTGTTCTTTTTCATGGTTTCCTCCTTGCGTAAAACGATTTAGGTGTAGTATATGTACTTTTTGATGTGATATACTAAAGGTATTATTTGGCGATTGCCGCGAGGTATTTGATTTTGGGAAAGGACGGTGCAGAAGATGAATTATAGAATGGTTGTACAGTATGACGGAACAAGATATGTGGGCTGGCAAAGGCAGCCTATGGGGAAAGATACCATACAGGGAAGCTTGAGGCTGCGCTGGGACGAATGACAGGAGAACGGATAGAAATCAGCCCATAGGAAGGTTTTTCCAAAAACCCTGATACAGTCTTGTAAGAAGAACGTTTGCTGGCTGGTTCTAAATCCTTACATAAATGAGATCGGAAAGGATGGAGTTGATTTCGTATTTAAAGTTATACTTCGCTCTCGACAAAAAAATTTTAAAAAACTATTGACAACCCTAAAAGAATATGCTATGATATGAACTGTTCGGTAAAGAAAAACCGGATATGTGTGCTTAGCTCAGCTGGATAGAGCGTCTGACTACGGATCAGAAGGCCGGGAGTTCGAATCTTCTAGCACACGTTAAAAAGAAAGGCTACTTCTTATGAGGCGGCCTTTTTCTTTTTGTGCGCAACCCCATGCAGAGGAAGAATGCCACTAGGGCAGCACATGGGGCGCGGCGAGGAATTATGCAGTTAAAGTTGCCCGCGTCCAGCGCACGAGTAGGGGAAGATAAATCTTCCCTACTCGATCAAGATAATTTTAACGTCCAGCTTCTCCCGTCGATCACTCGTGTGGCAAACCCCTCGTAGAAATCCGGCTCGTGGCAGATCAACAAAATGCTGCCGCCGTACTCAGTAAGCGATCGTTTGAGTTCCTCCTTGGCCTCGACATCCAAATGATTGGTTGGCTCGTCCAAGAGCAAAAAATTTGTCTCGCGATTCATCAATTTACAGAGGCGCACTTTTGCCTGCTCACCACCGGATAGGACACGCACCTGGCTCTCAATATGCTTTGTTGTCAGACCGCATTTTGCGAGCGCGCTGCGTATCTCGTACTGCGTCCAGGACGGGTACTCACACCAGAGTTCCTCAATGCAGGTATTGTTTTTCGCGCCCGTCATCTCCTGCTCGAAATATCCCTGATAGAGGTAGTCGCCGGGAACTACTTTTCCGGAAAGGGCGGGAATCAGCCCGATAATTGTTTTTAGCAGTGTGGTCTTTCCAATGCCGTTCGCGCCGGTAAGCACCAGTTTTTCCCCACGTTCCATCACAAAGGAGATCGGTCTTGAGAGGGGTTCCTCATAGCCGATCACCAAGCGTTCCGCCGAAAAGAGATAGCGGCTCGCCGCACGCGCTTCCCGAAAATGAAATTCCGGCTTAGGTTTTTCCTTTACCTTTTCGATCACTTCCATTTTATCCAGTTTTTTCTGGCGGGACATTGCCATATTTCTGGTTGCAACACGGGCTTTATTGCGCGCAACAAAATCTTCAAGTTCGCTAATTTCCTGCTGTTGACGCTTGTAAGCTGCCTCGAGCTGGCTCTTTTTTACCTCATAAATTTCCTTAAATTTATCGTAATTGCCCACATAGCGATTTAACTCGCCATTTTCCATATGATAAACTAAATTGACCACGCTGTTTAGAAAAGGAATATCATGCGAGATAAGAATAAACGCATTTTCATAATCGTTTAAATAACGCTTCAGCCACTCGATATGCTCGACATCAAGATAGTTGGTCGGCTCGTCCAACAGTAAGATATCCGGCTTTTCAAGTAAGAGTTTTCCGAGCAGTACCTTCGTGCGCTGACCACCCGAAAGTTCTGTGACATCGCGGGTTAAGCCAATCTCCGCTAGACCGAGAGCGCGGGCAATTTCCTCCACCTTGCTGTCGATATTGTAAAAATCATGCACTTCAAGTCGTTCCTGGATCTCGGAAAATTCTTCCATCATTGCGGGAAGAGAATTTTCATCCGCATCACCCATCTGCGCACAGAGTTCATTCATGCGTTCCTCAAGTTCATATAAACTGGCAAATGCCAACGAGAGTACATCCCGGACACACATTCCCTTTGTCAGAACGGCATGTTGATCTAAGTATCCTGCACGCACATTTTTTGCCCATTCCACAGTTCCCTCATCCGGCATCAATTTCCCGGTTACAATATTTAAAAAGGTGGATTTTCCCTCGCCGTTTGCTCCAACTAACCCGATATGTTCTCCCTTTAAGAGCCGGAAACTTACATCCGCAAAAACCGTGCGATCCCCAAAGCCATGGCTTAGATGTGCAACATTTAATATACTCATTTTATTTTCTTCCCTTCTTTTGTCATAACTCTATTCTAACAGATACCAAAAAGAACTACAACAAAAACATAAGAAATTTTTAAAAACCCCGTATAGTTTTTCAAAGAGCAGACATAATAAGCTACGTACCAAATATCAGATAGCGCGAAAAAAGAGCGCGGAATGGAGGACATGATGAGTACAGAGAATAACACAAAGAACAATTCCCAGAACAGCAGCCAGAACAGCTCCCAGAACAAGAGCACAAACTGCAGCAATTCTACAAGAAATTCGGAGTCCCAGAACAAGACCTCGAACAAGACAAACAACCGTACTTCGAACAAGACTTCGGACAGCTACGAGAACGAGTAAATTTTAGGATAAGAGTTTTAAGAACAGTTTTAAACAGAGAAAAAATTACAGCGAAAAAAGCAGTTATGGTAAAATGCCTTAGCTGCTTTTTTTTATGCTTAACTTTGTAAAAGTATGTCGGAAACATCCTCTGCCTGTTTGCATAAACTATCTTAGGCAAACTGCCAAAAAAACCAGGAAAGGTGGGGATACCTTGGAGGAACAGAATACACAATTGTATGAGTTCTTGGAGCGGCTGGGAAAACCCGGCTGTATTTTTATAGATCTGCGCACGCCGGAGGAATATGCACAGGGGCATCTTTCTGGAGCCATCAATATTCCCTACGACGATCTGGAGGAGAAGAAGAGCCGACTTTACAAAAAAGATCAAATTTTTCTTTACTGTGATCGCGGCAATGTCAGCTTGATGGCGTGCAGGGATCTAAAGCGCGAGGGATATAAGGTGATTAATCTCTGGGGCGGGGTCTACGCGCTACAAAAGGCTTTTGACCGGATGGATAAAAAATTCGTTGACATGATCTGGAAAAAGAATTAGAATAACGGTGAGGGAATAGGAATTGATTTAGGCTTAAAGGAGTTTGCTGTTTGTTCCCACGGTAAAACTTATAAGAATATCAATAAAGATTCCCGAATAAGGAAATTGGAAAAGAAACTTCGACGGGAACAGCGCAGTCTTTCGAGGAAATACGAGAGCAATAAAAAATTAAATAATTTGAAAGGAGGAGCTACCCGGCAAAATATCCAAAAGCAAAAGGTAAAGGTACAGAAACTTCATCAAAGACTTGATCATATTCGAACTGATTATCTCAATAAAGCAATCTCTAGATTGGTGAAAACCAAGCCAAAGTGGATCACTATTGAGGATTTAAATGTGAAAGGAATGATGAAGAACCGGCATCTCTCCAAAGCTGTTGCACAGCAGAAATTCTCCACGTTTCGAACGAAGTTCACGGCAAAATGTAATGAATTGGGAATCAAATTAAGAATTGCAGACCGTTTCTATCCATCAAGCAAAATCTGTTATCATTGTGGCTGCGTAAAGTCCGATTTGAGATTATCAGATAGAACATTTTCTTGTGGTGAGTGCGGTTATACTGCGGATAGGGATTTTAACGCAAGTTTTAATTTAAGAGATGTTTTGACTTATAAACTCGCACAGTAAAGCGGTGGTAAGTATGTACCGATGGCTAGTCGGGAATTTACACCTGTGAACTATACAAAGAAGTTCAGAAACTTTTTTTGAACTTTGTGAGTAGTATATCGGCAACGGTGATGAAAACATATAGGTTGAAGCGGGAATTTTCCCGGTATGGAGGTTTGTCCATATTTTGAGTAGCAGGAATCGTGGCAATATACGAATATATCTCACCATGCCATTTTGGTTTGGAAGCGGTATTAAAAAAGGAAATTATAGATCTTGGCTTTGAGATTGTGCAGGTGGAGGATGGGCGCGTAACTTACCGGGCAGATGAGAGTGCGATCGCCCGCGCTAATACTTTTCTTCGCACAACGGAGCGCGTACTCTTACTTGTGGCAAAATTTAAGGCGGAAACTTTCGATGAGCTTTTTGAAAAAACTAAGGCATTGCCGTGGGAAAAATTTATTCCAAAAAATGGAAAATTTTGGGTAACCAAAGCAACTTCCATCAAAAGTAAACTTTTCAGTCCGTCAGATATTCAGTCCATTATGAAAAAAGCAATAGTAGAGCGACTCAAGCAAAAATATCATCTGGATTGGTTTGCGGAAACGGGCGCGGAATATCCTATCCGTGTTACTTTTATGAAAGATGAAATTACCATCGGGATCGATACTTCGGGGGAGTCCCTACACAAGCGGGGCTACCGCAGACTTACCAGCAAAGCACCCCTTACAGAAACACTTGCCGCGGCACTGCTTTCCTTGACTCCGTGGAAGAGGGATCGCGTGCTTGTCGATCCGTTCTGCGGCAGTGGAACGATACCTATTGAGGCGGCAATGATAGGAATGAACATAGCACCGGGAAGAAACCGGAGATTTCTTTCGGAACAGTGGGAAAACCTTATCCCGCCAAAACATTTTTCCGCCGCGCGCGCAGAGGCGGACGATAAAGTATTGCGGGATATTACGCTCAGCATTATAGGCTATGATATTGATCGGGATATTGTGAGTGCTGCACGGCAAAATGCAATTTTAGCCGGGGTGGATCATCAGATTCACTTTCAGGCGAAGCCAGTTGCACAGCTATCCAGCCCGAAAAAATATGGGTTTATTGTCACTAATCCGCCGTACGGCGAGCGGTTGGAGGAGAAAGCCGCAATGCCCGCGCTTTACAAAGAGATCGGGGAGGCATTTGCAAAACTTGACACCTGGTCATACTATATTATTACCGGATTTGAAGAAGCACAAAAGTATATTGGCCGGATGGCGGACAAAAACCGTAAAATTTACAATGGGATGATGAGGACGTACTTTTATCAGTTTCAGGGACCAAAGCCGCCGAAAAAAGGGGAGAGCATGAAATTTTCGAAAGAAGAGCAGAAAGCAGAATAGATGTTATAGATTTATCCGGGACATGGGGATAATATGTCCCGGATAAATTTTATTTTTCTTTAAATGTTTTCTCAATAAATTTTAAAATATCTTCCATGACTTCCTTCCGGTTTAGTTCGTTAAGCAGTTCATGGCGGCAGTTTTCGTAGAGAATGCAGTCCGTATTTTCATATCCGAATTTCTGATAGAGATCGAGGAGTTTGATAATCTCATCCCCATAGCTACTTACCGGATCTTTGTCGCCAGAAAGCAGGAAAATGGGCAAATTTTTTGGTGTGCTGCGAATATTGGCGGGTTTGGTAACATAAGTTCCAAGCTTTATTAGGTCGCGGTAAAAACCCGCCGTGCAGGTGAAGCCGCAGTATGGATCATTCATATAGAGTCCGACTGCTGCCTGACTTCGTGTAAGCCAGTCGTTTGCCGTGCGCTCAGAAAGCGCGCGGTATTGTTTGCGCTCAAAAAGTATATGGTTAAGCCACGGTGAAATATGGTGTTTTCCCTTAAAAAAGCAGACGAGGGAGGCAGCGAAAAGTCCGGCAGTAGAATGCAGAAAAGACGGTGCAGTTGATCCACAGAAAATCGCCGCGTCCACGAGATCACTGTACTCTGTCGCGCCGCGCGCAATTAGAGATCCCATGCTGTGACCAAATAAAATCAGATGTTTACCACGATTTTGTTCCGAGAGATAACTTAGCACATCCACCGCATCCAAAATAAGCTTTTCCCATCCGTGTGTCTCCGAGATAAAGCCAAGTTCCTCCAATTTTTTGTCCGTCCCATGTCCGCGATGGTCGTACAAATATACATCGAAACCGTTTTCGTTCAGAAAAAGAGTAAATTCCCGGTAACGGCGATGATGCTCCGCCATTCCGTGGAGAACTAATATCGTTCCCCTGCACTTTTCCTGATCAGTAAAGAACGGGTATAAGGTCGTTTTATATCCATCATCATGGATTAAAAGAAGTTCGTCCTGCTTCATGAATTCCTCACATTCTGCCAGGTGGCAAAAAATAAATTTGTTTTCCTATTGTAACAGATAATTTGAAAAAAGGCAATCAGTTTCCAGTTTATTTCACAGGAAACCTATTTCTGTGTTTCCATATTGCTTTTTAGGAGGGGAAGTGCTATAATATGGATAGTTTTGCAAAAAGGCATAAGGAGGAACTGGGGCATGGAACAGTACAAGCAGGAATTTATCAACTTTATGGTGGAGGCAAATGTGTTAAAATTCGGAGATTTCACGTTAAAAAGCGGCAGGAAATCCCCGTTTTTTATGAATGCGGGCGCGTATGTGACCGGAAGCCAGCTAAGAAAACTTGGACAGTACTATGCGAGAGCCATCCATGATTATTATGGATTGGATTTCGATGTGCTGTTTGGACCGGCTTACAAGGGGATTCCGCTCTCAGTGGCAACAGCCATGGCCATCAGCGAACTTTACAGTGTGGATGTGCGCTATTGTTCCAACCGCAAGGAGATAAAGGATCATGGCGATACTGGAATTTTGCTTGGCAGTCCAATAAAGGACGGCGATCGCGTGGTGATTATTGAGGACGTGACAACTTCCGGCAAGTCCATAGAGGAGACATTCCCGATTATCAAGGCGCAGGGGGATGTTACCATCAAGGGGCTTATTGTATCGCTAAACCGTATGGAGCGCGGGAAGGGAGAGAAATCCGCACTCGCAGAAATCAAGGATTTGTATGGAATAGAGGCAAATGCAATTGTGTCGATGGCGGATGTGGTAGAGCATCTTTATCGTCGGGATTATCATGGTAAGATGGTGATTGACGATGCGATAAAGACGGCGATCGACGCATATTATGAGCAGTACGGTGTAAAATAGTTGGAAAAAGCAGACAGCACACAAAAACCGCGAAAAAGAAAGGAAATGGTAAGAGGTTATGGAAAAGATTTACAAAACTATGAAATCCGTTGGGGCAATGAATATCGTTTTTGGTATTTTGCTGATTGTGAGCGCGGCAGCAATGGGTGCATTTTTAATTGTGAGTGGTGCAAAGCTCTTGCACCGAAAAAAAGATCTGACCTTTTAGAGGGGAATAAGCTCCTCCTGCCTGATTGTCATTCACTGTCCGGGCAGGGGGATTTTTCTTGAAGAGATAATACATCAAATATCGGATAGCCTTTAGCGGATTGCAGGGGTGCATATCACAAGAACGCCAGAGGCGTTCTTGAATTGGTATTCTATACATAATTAGCATATAAAAAGGAGAATAAGTTATGTCAAATCCATATCTGCCAAAATGGGAGTACATCCCGGACGGGGAACCTAGAGTATTTGGTGATCGGGTCTATGTCTACGGCTCACATGACAATGCCGGTTCGGACAAATTTTGCGACTATGTATTGAAATGCTGGAGCGCGCCGATTGATAAGCTAAATCATTGGACTTGTCACGGCGATATTTTTCATACAAAAGCAGATCGCGATCACGCATCGGATACGCCCTGGACAAAGGAGCATAATGAACTTTACGCGCCAGATGTAGTCGAGAAGGATGGAAAATATTATCTGTACGCTTATATTGTGGGCGCGATTGGCTGTGTGGCAGTCAGCGATCGCCCGGAAGGTCCATTTACTTTGCTTTCTCAGTACAAATATACTATTCCGGATGCTGTCTGCTGTAATGGCTGGTTTATCGATCCGGGAGTCCTGGTGGATGATGATGGCAGAGTTTATATCTATTGTGGCTACGAGCGTTCTTTTATGGCAGAAGTCAACCCGGAAAATATGTATGAGATTTTAGATGGAAGCTGCATTGAACATATTATTCCTTGCAATCGAGTACTTGAGCAGACGGAGGATGGTAAAAAGGGTATTTCCGCCAATTTGACTGCATCTGCAAAAAGTGCCCGCTGTGCAAATCCGCCTACAGTACCAGGAATACAGGTTGCGGATTCTTACGGGTTTACTGAGCCGGAAAGTTTGTTTTTTGAGGCGTGTTCCCCGCGCAAAATCAACGGAATCTACTATTTAATCTACTCTCCAAAGCGCGGCAGCCGCTTAGCCTACGCGACTTCGGACAAACCGACAGGTCCATTTACTTACCAGGGTTATCTTGTGGACAATGGATTGGACTATCCGGGCGGCAACAATCATGGGTCGATCGTATGCATTCGCGGACAG
>CAJTLX010000081.1 GCA_910577165.1 uncultured Lachnospiraceae bacterium | reverse complement strand
GTTTCTATCGTCACGGTTTCCCCCCTGACCTCTCTCTGAGCGGTTTCTATCGTCACGGTTTCCCCCCTGGTTACGGTCAGAACGGTTTCTATCGTCACGGTTTCCCCCCTGACCTCTCTCAGAGCGGTTTCTGTCGCGATCTCCCTGACCTTTCTCAGAGCGGTTTCTGTCGCGATCCCCCTGACCTTTCTCGGAGCGGTTTCTGTCGCGATCCCCCTGACCTCTCTCAGAGCGGTTTCTATCGCGATCCCCCTGACCTTTCTCGGAGCGGTTCCTATCGTCACGGTTTCCCCCCTGACTTTTCTCAGAGCGGTTCCTATCGTCGCGGTTTCCCCCCTGACCCTTTTCCTGCCGATTCTTATCGTCCCTGCGATCTCCCTGTTTTTTCTCCGACCTGCGGTCTTCGTTCGCGCTCTGCGCTTCCTGCTTCTTCTCCGATCGATTCTGATCTTCTTTCCGGCGGCTTTCCCCAACGTTTGATAAACGCTCCGCCTTCTTTTCATTATTTTTCTTTTCCTGTGGCATTCTCTCTTCCTTTTTCGGTGATAAATATTTTTTTACAATGTCAATTTCCTTGTCCTCAATATTGCTGCTGGCGGTCTTACCCGCAATTCCGTTTGCCGCCAGAGCACTCTGGACATCCTTTGAGGATATCTCCTTATTTGTCGTCTGAGTCAGCATTTTCGCCAGCTCATGAATTCTCATTTTCGCCATTCCTACCTCCATTCTTACCTGCTGCACCGCGAAAATTTTTCGCCATTCCCATATGCCGCGCTGCGAAAATCCATCCTAACCTCTGACTGTGATCCCAAGTGTTGCAAAATGCTTTGCCACCGCCTTTGCCATCCCCGCATCCAAAACTGCGAGGGAGGCGCGAAACTCCTTGCCTATACAGCGTCCCAGTGTATCTTTATCCGAGAAGCAGCAGAAAGGTACATTATAGTAATCACACATATTTTTGAACATTTTTTTAGTATTATCTGAAGCATCCTCTGCCACAATACATAAGAATGCTCTTCCATCCTTAACTGCCTTCTCCGTCATAAACTCGCCGCTCGCAATATGTCCGCCCCTCTGGGAAAGACCGAGCAGGGAATGGATCTTTTTTTCTGCCGTGACATATTCTAATGCCGTCCGATTAGTCTCCATGAATTTCTTTTAACCTGCCCTCCAACGCCTCATACACCTGTGCCGGAATCACTATTTTTAACGACCGCTCCAGCCCCTTACTCTTTTTTGCCTTTTCAAAACACTCCAATGTGCCACACAGATAGGCACCTCTTCCATTTTTCCTCCCCGTCTCGTCAATTAAAATCTCCTCCTGCGGTGTGCGAATCACGCGCACCAGTTCCTTTTTGTTCTTCATCTGACCACAACCAATGCATTTTCTAAGCGGTACTTTTTTTACTGCTGCCAATGTCTTCACCTCATTCCTGATCCGATACTCCACTGCCTTCCCTCTCTAATTTTCGTCTTCGAACTCCTCCTCCCTCTCCTGTGCAAATTCCTCCCCATCCTCGCTACTATCATCATCGCCGTAGGAATCATGATATCCCCCGTCCTCGTAGCCGTCATCATTTCCATCGCTCTTAATATCAATCTTATAGCCAGTTAAACGCGCCGCAAGCCTTGCATTCTGTCCCTCGCGCCCGATTGCTAAGGAGAGCTGATAGCCCGGCACAATCACGCGCGCCGTCTTCTCCTCCTCGTCCACTGTCACGGAAACTACCTTGGCCGGACTTAATGCATTTTGAATTAAGAGTGCCGGATCGTCACTCCAGTTAATAATATCAATCTTCTCGCCCCGCAGTTCGTCCACGATCGCATTTACACGCGCACCGTTAATTCCCACGCACGCGCCGACCGGATCGACATTCGGATCGTTGGAGCTAACCGCCATCTTTGTTCTCGCACCCGCCTCACGGGAAATGCTCCGGATCTCCACAATGCCATCGCGCACCTCCGTCACCTCCGCCTCAAAAAGACGCTTTACCAATTCCGGATGGGTTCTTGAAACAGTGATCTTCGGTCCTTTCGTCGTATCTTTTACCTCGACAACGTACAGTTTTACGCGCTCCGTCGGACGGAAATGCTCCCCGGCAATCTGTTCGCTCTTAATAAGCACCGCATCAACCTTTCCAAGATTGATGCTCACATTCTCACCCACATAACGCTGCACAATACCGGTCACAATATCCCGCTCTTTCTCAAAATATTGATGATACAGTACCTTGCGCTCCTCCTCACGGATTTTCTGCACTACAACCTGCTTCGCCTTCTGCGCCGCAATGCGCCCGAAATTTTTTGGAGTTACCTCGATATTGACAATATCACCAATCTCATATTTCTTTTTCGGAAATTTCTGTGCCGCCTCCTCAAGAGTAATCTGTAAAACCGGATCTTCTACCTCCTGTACAATCTCCTTCTCCGCATACACAGCAAACGCACCCGTATCCCTGTTGATGGTCACCTTGATATTGTCCGATTTCCCATACTGGTTTTTGCAGGCCGCCAGAAGGGAATTTTCAATTGCCTCAATCAGAATATCTTTGCTGATATCCTTCTCCTTCTCAATCTGGTTTAACGCCTCAATCAATTCTTTATTACTGTCCATATTCAACCACCTTTTCCTTTCTTCCATGGATTATTTTTTCTATGTTTATCATTCTTATTGCCACTCTGCACTAGATAATACCTGTCTTGAATATAAGTACTCAAAAATCAATATGCAGCCGGATCAAGGCGATATTGTCCCGTTTCAACTCAGTTTCCTCCCCGTTCTCTCCCTCAATCACAATCACTTCCTTATCGAAGGATCGCAGTATACCCTCAAAATCCTTTCGCTTATCCACCGCGCGAAACAGTTTGCCCTCGACGACTTCCCCGATACTCCTGGCAAAATCCTTATCCTTTTTTAGCTGTCTGCCAAGCCCTGGCGAACTCACCTCAAAAATATAGGAATCTGGAATAAAATCCCTCTCGTCCAGAAGATCGCTCATTTTCCTGCTGACCATTTCACAGTCATTTACCGTAATGCCGCCCTCCTTGTCAATATAAGCTCTCAAATACCAGTTTCCCACTTCTTTTACATATTCCACATCCACCAGCTCAAAGTCATATTCTTGAAGAATCGGCAAAATCAGTTCCTCCGTCTTCTGTTCATATTCCTCTCTCTTTGTCATCAAACCCTCTTTTCTTTGCGGGAACGACTAAACCTCGCCCGCCAAAAACAAAGAGTGGACGGATGTCCACTCTCTCATAGCCTATCATTAAATCCTAATTATCATACTCCTTTTTTCGCCAGAAGTCAAGCAGTTTTTTCCTATAATGTAATTTAAATTCAATCTCTCTTTAGCGCGTATCTCACAGAAATTTCTCCCTAAAAAGTGAAATATACTGTACCATATTCTTTTAAAAAATTTCCTTTTTACGAAAAAAAACTGCCGTTTCATTGCTGGATAAGCGAAACGGCAGTACAATAAGGTGATAAGTGGCAACAACTTTCTCCTGCCCCAATTATATTTTATCATAAAAGAAAAATTTGTCAAGAAGATTCTTTTACTAATCTTCAAGATTTAAGAATTTTTTTGATACTAATCAATTCATCGCCAATAATATTCTCTATCGGATAGTAAAGAAGGCAAAGAAAAACAGGGAATGGAGGCATGAATATATGACATTGTTGATGAGGGAACAGGAAAAATTGGAGCAGGGTCGAGAGGAAGAGGCTGGGGAAATTATTGTCCGGATGTACCAAAATGGTTTTACTCTGGAGCAGATTGCCATATGTACGAATAGGGGAAAAAATAAAAGCCATCCTTGAAAAAGAGCAGTTGTTACCTCGCATAGAAAGCATGAACTAGAGCATTATCAAAAAAAATTGAAGGAATGTCCTGCCGTCCGGACATTCCTTCTTCTGTACATATCATCAATAATGACATAACCCATGAAAAAATTCTTCCAAGTTTGCTGAGATTATGGTATAATTGTCTTGGAAATCTAGAAAAATATGTTATTCTGTCTGTATCTTTGTTGGAGTTGTACTAATTTTTTTAACTGGCACAACAGGTTATCAACCTTCTGTTTTTGCTTATAATAAATATTTGTCAGATATATTATTTACTATTCTGTCACTCTCACCGTTACTTCCCCCGTAGTCAGCACTCTTCTTTCCCCGCCCTCAAGTTCCACCACCAGACCGCCGTTTTCGTCAATCCCCACCGCTGTCGCTTTCTCTGCCCGGTCACCTGCGTAAATATAAATTTTCTTTCCAAGCAGCATGGAATGTGCCCGGTATTCACCTAAAAAACTTTTTTCCGGCAATTCGGTAAGAATTTTAAACATCTGCACAATAATCTCCGCCGCCAGATAATTGCGCGTTACATCAATGCGCTTATCTCCCGTATAAAGCGCACCCGCAATCTCTTTTAATTCCTCCGGAAATTGCTCCGGCATAATATTAAAATTGATTCCGATCCCCGGAATTACACAGTCCACCATACCCGTTTCACAGTCAGTCACTGCCTCCGTCAGGATGCCGCACACCTTTTTCCCCCGGTAATACAGATCATTAACCCATTTAATCTCACAGATAATTCCCGTTGCTTTGCGGATAGCACGATGTACCGCGACACAGGTAGCAGTGGTAAGAAAAACGGCATCCGTTGCAGCAAGCTTTGGCTTTAATAGAAAACTCATACAGATATTTCCACCCGGCACGGAAACAAAGCTTCTTCCGCGCCGTCCTCTGCCCGCGGTCTGCATCGCGGCAACATATACCGCTGGTGCCTGTTGTCCTGTGTTTGCTGCCTGTTTTGCCAGCGTGTTTGTAGAATCTGTTTCGCGATAAACAAAAAGGGGCAAATCCTTATATTCCTCCGGCAGATAATTGCAAATTCCTTCTTTTGAAAGAAGATCGCTCTCCTTTGGCAGACAGTACCCTTTGTTTTTCCCTGCTAAGATTTCATACCCCTCTTGCTCTAACGCCCGAACTGCTTTCCAGACCGCAGTTCGGGAAACACCGAGCTGTTCTGCCAATTCCTCACCAGAAAAATAATTGCCGCGATGTTTTTCCAACATTGCTAATACATCTTTTTTTATAGACATAATTTCCCCCGCATATATTATCTTATGGTTTTTATCACTGAACCATCCCTGTTTTACGCACACTAACTCCATGCACACTCAGATATTCCTTGACCTCACAAATTCCGAGTTCCTTATAGTGAAAGAGTGATGCTGCAAGTGCTGCGTCCGCACCCCCCTCCACAAGTGCTGCCCGGAAATGTTCCGGTTTACCCGCCCCTCCCGAAGCAATTACAGGAATGGGAACATTTTCCGCAACAGTCTTTGTCAGTACAAGATCATACCCGTCCTTTGTCCCATCGCAGTCCATACTGGTCAGGAGAATTTCTCCGGCACCGAGTTTCGCGGCGCGAATAGCCCACTCCACCGCGTCGATTTCCATATCCACCCGCCCGCCGTTCTTGTAAATATTATAGCCGCTCCCGTCCGCGCGCCGCTTTGCATCAATCGCTACCACCACACATTGACTTCCAAATTTATCCGCCGCCTGCGCGATCAGATCCGGATTCATAATCGCCGCAGAATTGATAGCAATTTTGTCCGCTCCCTCGCGCAGAAGCAATTTAAAATCCTCCACAGTGCGAATGCCGCCGCCCACAGTGAACGGAATAAAAACGGTTTCTGCTACGCGCCTTACCATTTCAAGCGTGATGGCGCGCGCGTCAGAGGAGGCGGTAATATCAAGAAAAACTAATTCGTCCGCTCCCTCCCTGCCATAAGCCTCACCAACTTCCACCGGATCTCCCGCATCCCTTAAATTGATAAAATTTGTCCCTTTTACCACACGCCCATTATGGACATCAAGGCAGGGAATAATTCTTTTTGTAAACATTGTTCCTCCTCTTTCTTTTGGCTCATTTTATCAAATATCAGTGAGGAGCTATTTCCTGGCTGCAAAATTTTTAAGGATTGTCAGACCAATCTCCCCGCTTTTTTCCGGATGGAACTGGCAGGCAAAAAGATTGCCCCGCTCTACGGATGCATCAAATTCTATGCCGTACTCAGACGTTGCCGCCACATCCTGCCGATTGCGCGCACTCAAATAGTAAGAATGCACAAAATATACATACGCCTCCTTTGGTATGCCTTCAAAAAGTGCTGCACCCTCCCTGATCGCAAGCGAATTCCATCCAATTTGCGGTATTTTTAACCCCTGCACTATTGGGAAACGCGAAACTTCCCCCTCCAAAATTCCAAGCCCTTCTACATTTGGACTCTCCTCACTACGCTCAAAAAGAAGCTGTAAGCCAAGGCATATTCCAAGAAAGGGTTGTCCGCTCTGCACGGACATTTTTATCACCTCGATCAGTTCATAGCGATTTAACTTTTCCATCGCATCGCCAAATGAACCAACCCCTGGCAATACTACATGATCTGCTTGCAGAATCTCATTCCTGTCGCGCGTGATAAGTGTTTTTTTCCCCAGATAGGCAAATGCCTTCGCAACGCTCCTTAAATTTCCCGCATCATAATCAATAATAGCAATCTGTGACACAGACATCGTTTTCCTCCATTTTATTTTTTATCAGAAAGATCATACACTTTACCAATTTATATCCCTCCGACTACTTACAATTAATGTTTTGATATTCTATAAAACAGGAAAAGCTGCCAGCCGCCGTATGGACGGAATCTGACAGCTCACCCCTTATGTTTCCGCGCAAAAGTTATTTTTCTTCTTCTGCGGTACCCTCCTTTGGTGTCTTTGCGATTTTGCCTGCAATTTCATATACTTTTTCTGTATATGCAGTATGATCCTCCATTGCAACCAGCTGCATCGCCTCTTTTTCCGTCAGAGAATAGACGGTTTTAAGCTGGTTCAGAATTTCTTCGCGGATCGAATCCATATCCTCTGTGACATTGATAATAGAGGCCAGTGCTGAATATTTATCGTAGCGTTCCAGCCCTTTTAAAAGCGAATCAAGTGCCTCCGGATAAAGACTGATTGCATAATAGTGCTGGAAAGAATTTAGCTGCTTATATGCATACATCACCACCATAACTTTAAGTTCAAACTCCTCGTCCTCCTCCTTGATATCCATGCCTGCAATTTCATTGTAGGCTTCGTTATAATGCTTATATTCAAAGCTCTTCTTCGCATTTTCAAGGTTTTGCGAGTAGGCATATACTTTTGTTCCAACAATAATGGCGATCGCTATCGCGGCAAAAAATACAAATACAATGGATGCACCAACTCGATTGATCCTTCCCTCATTCTCATCAATCGCATCAATCAAATTCTGAACTTCCTGTTTCTTTTTATCTTTTGCGAGTTGCTTTGCCTCCTTTTTGGCTTGCGCCGCCTCAGCTTTGCGCTTCGCTTTTTCCTGTTTTTTCTTTTGTGCCTCCGCCTTGTCATCCGCCGCCTGTTTTTTCTTCTCCTCTTTCTCTGCAGCTTGCTTTTTCTTTTTCTCCTCCTCAGCAGCCTCTTTCGCCTCCGCGTCCGCAATCACTTTCTCCTTCATCTGGGCAATTTCTTCTTCTGTGCGTTCCGGGCGAATATTTCCAAAAATCTTTGTAAGTATTCCAGGGTTTTTGTTCCCCTTTTTTTCCTTTTTCTTTTCTTTCTTCTTCTTTCCAGCTTCTTCTTTATTCTCTGACTCTTTTACTAATATATCACTCTCTTCAATCGAAGGTGATTCCTCATCCGGCAGGACATCAGCAAAAAAATCCGTCATATCGTCATCGGGCTGCCCACTTAGGTCAAGATCGCCCTGCGTCCCATAATTTTCTGTGGTAGTGGTATCCTCCCCCCCGGAGAATCCACCTTCCTCCGAATCATAAATTGAATTGATCAGATCAATGATATCCTCCTGCGTTTCCCCTCCATCACCAAATTTCAGATCTTCATCATTCTTTCCCGCCATATCATTTTCCTTCCCTCCGTGGATTTCATTTTCAACATTTTCAAAAATGTCCATCCTGTCTATGTTATCTTCCGCATCTTCGCTCTCCTCAATCTCTGGCACATCTTTTGTCTGCAAGAACAGATCTGCTGGAATATCAATATCCTCCTGAGGAAAATCTTCAATCTCCGGCACATCTTTTGTCTGCAAGAACAAATCTGCCGGAATATCGATATCCTCCTGTGCCGGGGACACTTCATTACTGGAAAATTCCTGTTCAACATCCTCTATCTCCGGGAGTGGAAAATCCTCCGGGGGCAAAATCTCTTCCTCTGGAAGATCAGGAGGAAGCAAATCCTGCGATATAGAAATATCCGGTGGTAAAAGGATATCCGACTGGGAGGAATTATCATATTTTTCCACTTCTTCCCTCTCCAACCCTTCCACACTGAGTTTCTGGGTATTCTCTGCATCCTGCTCCTTTGCAACCACCGTATGCAGCAAACTGTCCAGATAAGATTCACTATTTAGTTGTTCACACTCCGCGCATAATTCTTTTCCGTCCGGAATCTTTGCATTACATTTCCTGCATCTAGCCATATCCTTATATCTTTCTACATTTTATGTATTATTTTTTAAGCAATAATTTGTCAAGCGCATCAACCAACTGTCCGATCTCCGGTTTGGAAAGCTGTGCATCTGCACCAAGTCCCTCCCCTTTTCGCCTCATCTCCTCATTGACTAAGGATGAGAAAATAACGACCGGAATATGCTTTAATGCGTCGTCAGTCTTAATCAACTTTGTCAGGTGATGTCCATCCATCTGCGGCATTTCAATATCAGTAATAACGCAGTTTACATTTTCCTTGATCGTGCCCTCAGCTTTATATTTTCCTAAAAGATCCCAGGCTTCCTGCCCGTTGACTGCTGAGATTATATTCGTATATCCTGATTTAACCAGACAATCATGTATCAATTTGCGAAGCAATGGGGAATCCTCTGCGGTAAGAATCGGAATACTATTCCGCTCCCGTCCAGCCAAATGATCAATCTCCGAGATTTTTAAACCAGTATCCGGACTGATATCGGACACAATCTTCTCAAAATCAAGAATCACAATCAGTTTTCCGGCCAGCTTGATAATTCCAGTCGCAATGCCATTACCGGAATTCTCTAAAGTCGTATCCGGCTTTGCGATATCTCCCCATGAGATCCGTTGAATCCCAACAACACTATCCACATGAAAGGCAACATTCAACTGATTAAAATTTGTGACAATATACATATCTGAAGATACATCTGCCTTGCTTTGTCCCGTCAGACATTTTGAGAGATTAACAATTGTGATAATCTGATCACGAGGCATGAAAATACCTTCAATGAGAGGATGAGCATTTGGAATTGGAGTTGGTTGTTTGTATGGAAGTATCTCTCTGATTTTCGCTACATTAATACCGTATGAATTTCCCCCAACTGTAAACTCCAAGATCTCAAGCTCATTTGTTCCGCTTTCCAGCAAAATATTTGTTTCCATAATTCTTACCTCCATATTTTATCCTCGATATTGTAAATCACAAATACATGATTCTATTATAGACCAATTTATCTTGAAATTCAAACTATTTTTCAATAAAGTTTTCTTTTTTTTTGCGGCTGCTTCCCTTTATCTGTTTTATGTGCAATCGAGTGGAAAAATTTCTCTTTTCTACAAAAAAAATCAGAGCAAAACTATTTCTGCTCTGATTTTTATGCATATCAAAATCTACTTCACCTTGTTTCAATCCACTCGCTTCATCCAAAACAAACTAAACCTTTCGGTCAAGCCTTCGACCTATTAGTAACAGTCAGCTCCATGC
>CAJTLX010000080.1 GCA_910577165.1 uncultured Lachnospiraceae bacterium | reverse complement strand
CCCTTTACCTCCTCCTTCTCAATGCCTTTTTCCTCACATTTTGCCAGGATTGCTGCCGCCACATCGGAGAGGATATGCGCACCCTTTTCCTCCCTGCGCGTTACGATCTCCCACTTTTCAAGAAGTTCCCCCTCCCCGGTAAAAAGCCCGCATTTTACAGTGGTTCCCCCAATATCAATTCCAAAGATATACCGCCCCATTTTATGATTCCTCCCCTTCTGTGCTGTTTTTCATCAAATTGCTTGTCACGCGCTTATAGAGTTCCTGTGCCGCATTATATCCCATTTTCTTCTGGCGGAAATTCACCGCTGCCGTTTCGCAGATAATCGCAAGATTCCTCCCCGGTCGGATTGGAATATTATGGCAGACCACTTTGTTGCCAAGAAACTCCGTGTACTGTTCCTCAAGCCCCAAGCGATCATATTCCTTTTCTCTGTCCCACTCCTCAAGATTGATCACCAGATCGATCGACTGGGTATTCTTAACGCTCTCCACACCGAAAAGGGTTTTGACATCCACAATCCCAATGCCGCGCAGTTCAATAAAATGTCTGGTGATATCCGGAGCTGTACCAACTAGAGTATCATCGCTCACCTTTTTGATCTCCACCACATCATCTGTCACTAAGCGATGTCCCCTCTTTAGCAATTCAAGTGCTGCCTCGCTCTTTCCAATCCCGCTCTCGCCCATAATCAGAATGCCTTCCCCGTAGACATCCACAAGCACCCCATGAATGGAGATGCGCGGCGCAAGTTCCACGCAGAGCCAGCGGATCACTTCTGCCATAAAGGAGGAAGTAGATTTCGCTGTGCGCAGAATCGGTACCCCATATTCAATCCCTATCTGTCTAATCTCCTCCGAAACTTCGATATTTCGGCAGAATACAATGCACGGCATCTTAAAACTCATCAATTTTCTCAAAATTCCAAGACCGTGGTCCTTCTCCATCTTCTGCATAAAAGCGTGTTCTACATTTCCGATAATCTGGATGCGCTCCGAGTCAAAATAGTCAAAAAATCCTGTTAACTGCAGTGCTGGGCGGTTGATCTCCGCCTGTGAAATCTTGATGCCCGCGAGATCGATTTCCGGCGTGCAATTCTCAAGTGCCATCTTTTCCACCAGCTTTTTTAAGCCAACTGTATACATTTGGTATCCTCCGTTCAATAGAATTTTATGTTCCTCATATTTCTAATTCTATCACAACCTTTCCCGATTGAAAAGGGGGTGCTGCCGTTTTTGCACTTTTTCTTTTTATTTTGTCCCTTAATATTGTATTTTTGTTCTTATTCTTCTGCCTTCTTTATATTTTTCACCGGAAATCAGGGACATTTCTTATCTTGATCCATAGAATATAAAAGGGGGGAAATGCGAAAAGATCATAGAAAACAAAGGGATTTTGAGCGCGCTCCCTTTCACACAACCAGTTTGTGCTGTGAGCGCGAACATGGGCAGATTAGCTGTTCCGAAAAGTTGTCACAATATGACTGCAAGTGCTAAAGGATAAATTTTGCAAAACAAAATTACTTACCTCATATAAATATATATAATATAAAATTTTTTATGCGCAAAAGAACAAATTGCGACACAGGACTTGATTTTCCTCTACTTTCATGCTAAAATAACTTTGACAGAAATGTCTTCCAATAGCATCTGCGGGATCTCCCGTCACAGGATAAGCAAAATGCGCATCGGTTATTTTGTGGCTATAGGGCATCTCCAAAAACTTATCCTCTCCATTACTATATCTGACAGAGAGCGGTTTTTAGGCACGCCCCAGGATAAAATTAGCGCCATGTACCTGCAAGCCAGGTTGACGAGGCGGGGAGCGTTCGAAAATTCGGCGGGGACTCCCCCGTGTATCTGAACATGTTACGTGTCGACAAACCAGCGGGCAACCGCCACACAGAAGCGGCACGATCAGAGACGGTATTCTTCTCTTTCCGGTGCATCAGAAAAACGCCAAAAAATATATGGAGGATTTTTATATGTGCGGAATCATTGGATTCACTGGCTATGAGCGCGCCAAAGATGTGCTGCTAGCAGGACTTGCCTCACTTGAATATCGGGGCTATGACAGTGCAGGTATCTCCTGTTTTACCAAGGATAAGGGGATAACCACCATCAAATCCGTAGGAAAAGTTTCTGAGTTAAAAGCACTTGTGCCGGAAGACTTAGCTTCCACTTGCGGGATCGGTCACACGCGCTGGGCAACACACGGCGGCGTTTCACGCGAGAACGCCCACCCGCATACCTGCGGCAATGTCACTCTGATCCACAACGGAATTATTGAAAATTATCTCTCGCTGCGCGATGAACTCAGCACCACGGGAAGAAGTCCGGTCTCGGACACGGACAGCGAGATCGCGGCAATGCTAATTGACAGCCTCTATACCGGGGATGCGCATACCGCCATCGCTGCCGCCGTTACACGCCTTGAGGGAGCCTACGCATTCTGTATTCTCTTTGCTGACCAACCGGATAAGATTTACTGTATCCGCAAGGGCAGTCCACTCGTTGCCTGTCAGACAGAAATGGGTTCCATTATCGCCTCAGATATGGTCGCCCTGCTCCGCTATTCAAAAGATTATTTCGTATTGGAAGAAAATGTAATTGCCTGCTTAACACGCGATGCGATCGAGGTGACGACACTTGAGGGAAAGGTTCTTGCCTCGGATTATCTTACAGTGACCTGGGATGTTTCCTCCGCGCAGAAGAACGGGTTTAAGCATTATATGGAGAAGGAGATCCACGAGCAGCCGGACGCGCTTCTTCGCACCATCACCCCGCGCCTTGTAAAATACAGTGAGAGCGGTGAATTTTATATGTTGCCGGATTTTACTGCGGACGGCATTCCGGATACGCTTTTTTTGGGGCTTACCCGCATTATTATCACGGCGTGCGGTACGGCGATGCACGCCGGAATGATGGGGAAAATTCTTTTTGAAGAATTCCTGCGCATTCCTGTCACTGTTGATATTGCCTCGGAATTTCGCTACCAGAACCCGATCCTTGATGCGAATACCTTGGTGATTACGGTTTCCCAGTCCGGGGAGACTGCCGATACCTTGGCGGCACTTCGTCTTGCCAGATCAAAGGGCGCGAGAACCCTCTCGATTGTCAATGTCAAAGGTTCCTCGATCGCAAGGGAGAGTGAGTATGTTTTCTACACACACGCAGGTCCGGAAATTGCGGTGGCCAGCACCAAGGCTTACACTGCACAGCTTGCCGCATTCTATCTGATTGCCTTTCGCTCAGCCTTTGCCTGCGGGCGAATGCCAATTGAGCAATGCGCAAAATATACAGAAGATTTGTCCTCCGTTGTTCTCTCGATCGAGCGGGTATTAGAGCGCAGGGACGAATTTAAAACGATCAGCCGCCATCTGATTAAGGCGAGCGACCTCTTCTTTATTGGCAGGGGGATGGATTACGCGCTCTCCTGCGAGGGTTCAATCAAATTAAAGGAGATCACCTACATTCATTCGGAGTCCTACGCCGCCGGGGAATTAAAACATGGTACACTCTCCCTAATCGCACCGGATGTCCCGGTGATCGCGCTGGCAACGCAACATGATGTACTAGCTAAGATGGTGTCAAATATCAAGGAGGTACGTGCGCGCGGCGCGTTTGTGATTCTTGTAACGGCAAAAGATGCGGTGATTGAGCCAGAACTATATGATTTTCGGATTGATCTGCCAGAAACCTCCGACCGTTTTGCACCGTTTACTGCGGCAGTCGTACTGCAGCTAATTGCCTATAATACTTCCTACCTGCGCGGACTCGATGTTGACCAGCCAAGACATCTAGCGAAATCAGTGACGGTGGAGTAAATAAATTATCAATTAAATAAAACAAGATAGGGGATACTTCCATATTCGAAGTATCCCCTATCTTAATTATCGCTTGATATTTCCCCTATTGCTTTGGAGTTGGTGTCGGAATCGGTGTTGGTACCGCAAAAGTAACTGTTACCTGTGTTGTAGCAGATGCCAATTCCTGAGGGTTCTTACTTGTCAATTTAATTTCCTTTCGACGCACATAAATAGTACTTCCTGGCGGTGCAGTTTTTACGGAAAGAGAAATCGGTTTGCCGGTTATCACGGATTTCCATGAAGTTTTTGCCGGATTAAATATGCTTCCCGTCTTTACTACCGTATACTCATATGGGTTCGCTTTGCTCGCCGTCGGGAAGGTTAGGCAGAACTTATCAACCTGGCTTCCTACAGTAAAGTCTGGTCCAAGTGCTGGTGCAGGACGCTGTGCCGGAATCGTTAAAACAAATGGTTTTGAGTACGGTGTATTTCCCTTTGCCTTTTTGCGGAACCATACGGTCTGAACTGTTCCAGAAGTTGTGCCTGTAGCAAGTGCGCCCGGTGCTATTTCAGTAAGCGACATCGCCTTACCCGTATCCGTCCAGGTAGTTCCCTTATCTGTCGAATATTGCATCGAAGTGGTCGTATTTACCGTTAATTTTGCTCCGTTAATCTTTATCTTTGGCGCGTTGGCACGCTTGGTAATATTAATCTTTATCTCTTTGCCCGGACGCTGTCCCGCATCAAAAGTTGTGGTAGATGTTCCATCCGTTGTCGTTGTGGTAAGTTCCCCATCTTTTCCGACAATACGCACATAGATTGATGCGCCGGAAACACGGAGTTTTTCCAGTTCATTACAAAATGCAGAGTTCTCACTTTCTTCTTCTGATCCACCTTTTAATGCTTCTTCAATTGGAATTGGTTCTGACCAGTTGTAAGAAGTCGCCTTGCGCCACTCAAAATGGGTAACACCATTTGGTTTATTGGTAAATGTCAATGTTCCATTCTTCTTATCAAACTTTACCTTGTACTTGCTTTCCCTGGCTGGAATTTCCACTTTTACAATCTCTTCGTTCACATCGCCCTTTAAGTTGATCTCCCCTTTGGATGTCGCCTTGATCCAGGAAATATCAATACAGAACAGCCCCTCATTTCCCGTCGCTCTTACTGCATCGCTGCTTACTTCTGCGCTCAATGCCTCAAACCATACTTTCTTTGATTTATCGCTATAATAGACCATGGTATTTTCGCCAGGATCAACATAGAGCCAAAGATCGTCATAATCGATGGATTGTGCCTGCACCGGAGCTGGGGTTGGTGTTTCCGTAGGAGTTTCTGTCGCCCCAGTATCTGCCGCGGCAAGGCGCGCACTGCGCCCCGCCATGGCAATCAAAAGCCCAAGGCATAAAACCAACAGCATTTGCTGTATTCTTTTTAAATTCTTCATGATTTGATACCCTGCCTTTCGTCTTAGTTTGTAGCTGGTTGTAAAGTCAACAACATTGCCCGACTAACTTTGCTGCCATCTGTAAATTCAAAAATAACAGGTGCTGTCTTTGTATCCTCAGAATCCAAATTTAATGTATTCCAGTTATCCTTTGAAATCGTTACAGTCAGGGCATCCGCCCCGCCATTTGCACTGTGCGGAATACTACTTCCATTCCATGATATGCTCTTAATACTAACACCGACTCCAGCTCCTGTAAAGGTTACTTTATCATCATCTCCAGATTTCTGTCCTGCAGTGAATGAAATCGTTTGCCAACTTGCTTTCATATTCTCATGTAATTTTACGCTGATCCCCGGAACTTCCTGTCCGTTACTCATTTTGATCACCAGCGGATAAGCTTTATCCAATGTAATGTTACTATCAAGAAAAGCATGATCAAAAGCTCTTTCATCAATGGTAACAGTATAGGATTCTGCACCATTAACTGGGTTCACCGTATAAGTACCATCGGCAAGTTTTTCATCCTCAAAATAAATCCCCTCAATAGTGGTATATGAAGGTGTAGTGGTATTATTCTTTCCCTGATTAATCATCCCGGCTTTTACCACAAACTCAAAACTCTGCTGCTTATCCGGTATTCTGTGTATTACTTCAAATGTTTCTTCTTTTTGTACTGATGCTCCCGGAAGCACTTTCAGCGTCACTTTATCGGAAATCACTTCCCCATTCTTTAATGTAATCTTTACTGCCTGATCCTTATTGAACTCTTTTAATACCGCTTCGTATGCGGATGTATCCGTAACATTTACCGTGATGGCACTTCCTGTTGGCACATCCGTAATCGCGCTCTTTGTAGCAGTAAAAGATAAGCTCTTTCCGCCGCAAGTAATGCTGCTAATCTCTGTATCATAACCAATTACCTTAACCACAAACTGCAAACCAGCAGTAGTTCCACCTTGTTCTTTTACAAGACGAAGATAAGTTTTATTATCCACTGTCTCCTCGAATGCCTGGTCAGTTGCTTGATTATCTACCAATTCCACTGTACTTCCCTCTGGATATCCTGTCACTGTATACTTGCATACCTGGGACTCTGGCTGATAGACTACTTTGCTCTCCAAACGCCCGCGCTTGCGGATAAAAATAACCGAATTTTCCGGTGCTTTCTCCGCGCTGATCGTTACGGTTTCCGCGGTGATTGCTGTCCAGGTTGCATCTTCCGCTGGCTTTGCGTCCGCCGGGACCGTACTCTCTCCCTCCGCAGGTTTTATTACAGTATACTCATACGGATTCTTACTTGATGGCTTTTCTTTTACTACTACATCCTTGCCATCTTCCCCAGGTTTCTTTATTTCCTTAATCTTAACCTGAAGTGCTGTCGCATTTTTAAAACTATATTCAATTTGATTATCCTCCTGTGCTGGATCATTTACCGGTGCCGCCTCCTGCGCTTTAACCGTGATCACCGTGCTTGCGGATGGAAGCTTCTTTTCCGTCGCCGCTACACGCACATAGATTGTAACATCCTCCGGAGCAGTTTCTCCCTGATAAAATGCCTTTGTTGCAATTTCTCTAAGATCGAGTGTCTTCGCATCACATTTTGTCCATGTGGTATTCCCCGCTATCTGGTACTCCTGTGTGGTATTGACGGTCAGTATCCCCGCTGTCTTCATGGAAACGGATGGAGCCGAAGCCTGCTTTTTTAAGCTGACCTTAATCTCTTTTGACGGGCGCTCCCCAGTCGCTGTCGCGCTTGTACCATTTTGCGGTTTAGTGCGCACATAGATGTAGGCTCCCCTCGCATAGAGTTTATTCATCGCGCTTACCGTTTCATTTGTCGTGCCATCTGTTCCTACCACATCATGCCATATCGTAGAATCCGCCTTGCGCCACTGCAGTGGATAGTTATTTGAATTTTCTGCGTCAAATGTCTGTGTCAGATAATTATACTTTACTTTAAAATACCTGTTCTGCATCCGCAATTTTACAGAGAGTACTGTGGTGGACACATCGCCTCTCAAGGTAAGTTCATAGTCCTTTGTCTTCTTTACCCAGGAAATATCAAGCACATAGATATTGCCAGATATATTCGCTCTCGCATCTACCTTCTCCTCAAACTTCCCATAAGCGCGCTCCCAGTTCTTCTGCTTTGCATCCGAGTACTCCAGGAATTGATCTCCCGCACTGCTTCTTACCGTGAGTGTCTCCTTGTCATAGTCGATCTCTACGACCTCAAGCGTTCCCGCCGCCTCCGCCTTTACTAATGGCACTGCAATCATCGCCACGATCCACAAAAGCAAGAAGACAAGCACCCTACTTTGTTTTTTCTGCATCTTGATCCTCCATTCTGATCCGCTGCTCTGAAGCGTTTTTTTATTCAGTGCCATCCGCGCCCTGCGCAGTGCCGCCGCCCGCTCTCCAGCTGCAGGATCTGATTGTTTGTCACATCCTTACAATTTATATCGGCACAAGGTTCCAATTTCTTTAGTATTTCATTTCTTCTCTTTTTTACTTTTCTGTCGCATCCTCCCCCTTCTTCCACGGCGAATCGATAAACTGCCCCGCATTCGGCATCTTTGTCGGAATAGGGATTGTAGGTGTCGGGCTTGGTGTCGGAGTTGGGCGATGCGCATATGCATAATCCGCATCTTCCTCAGTCATTAATGCACCCTTGGTATAATTGACTGCCGCATTCCACAACAGCCATCCGGAATGCCCGCTGTCGTAAGTCGCTTCAATCTCCTCACGCACCTGTTTTGGTCCGTATTTAATATAATGCCGCAGATAGGAAGCCGTAAAATCCTGAAGCCACGGTCGCACTTCCGCACGTTTACGATATTCCGGAATCCCGGAGAGTACCTTGTTTGAGTCGGAAAGTGCCGCGTAAATCATATTGTAAGGCTCCGTGTCCGGATGCTCAATCCCGTAGTATCCATCCGAATAATGTGAAGGATAGATCATTGGACAGATATAATCTAAATACAGTGCTAACTCCTGATAATCCTGCCCGACAATTCTCTGATCCACGGCACTGCGGATCACTGCGCCAAAAAGATCCGCGGAGACAAAAATCCCCATCGGCTTAATTTTTTCACACATATATTTCACCGCCGCCGAGATTGCCTCAATTTTTGTCATCTCCCCATCCCCGTACACTAATTCGGAGATCTTTCCCTCTGTGGGAAAACGCACATAGTCAAAATTGATCTCATCGAATCCGATATCCGCAATATTCTGTGCGATCTCAACATAGTAGTCAAGAACTTCCTGTTTTGTCGGATTCAGCCATCCTAAGCCCTTATAGTCCTTGTATACACTCCCATCACTTAGATGCAGTCCAAGCTCCGGCTTTGTCCGCACCAAAAGAGGATCTTTAAACGCAACCACGCGGGCGATCAGATAGACATTGTGTTCCTTCATTGTTTTTACAAAACCCTCAATATCCGGGATAAAGGAGCGCGCCGTGCCAAAACTGTCAATCAACTCTCCCGTCATCGCATAGGTCAGCCGCCCATCATCGTCCTTGATATCAATAACCACGGTATTTAATTCTGTATCATCCATCAATTCCAAAATATAGTCGAATCGGTTTCTGAGTGCGTCCGAGGTCATATAAATACCCTTGCTGCGCGTTTTCTTTCTGTTATCAACAAAATCTTCCATCCAGAGTTCCTCCTCTGGAATTTCCACTTCCACCTCATCCTCCTTGGCAGGAACCACCCACATCCCGTAAGGACCAGCAACCTGTGGCTCCCCCTCGCTGTTTTCCTCATCTTTCTCTGTATTTGTATTATCTTCCACCATCCTTGTCGGTGCCGGATCCGGAGTTTTCTCCTCTGCTTCCGGCTGGTTTAAGTGCTTCTTTAGAGTAAAGAAAACAAATATCCCCATTGCAAGTGCCGCCAGAAAAATAAAAAGCATCAGAACGATTTCTTTGCCTTTAATCTTCCTTCTGCGATGATAGTCCCTTGTAAAATCTAATCCGCCTTTTCTCCTGCCCATCTAACCACCTCATTCTTCCCTTTACCACAGTTTAAGGAAACCGGCATCAGGATTTTCCCTGCCGCCGGTTTCCTCTTTCAGCATATGCCCTTTTCGCTTTTTTATCCCCTTCCACAGCAGAACTTATATTTCTTTCCGCTTCCACAAGGACAAGGATCGTTTCTGCCTATCTTTTTGCTCTTTACCACGGTGCCGGATTTCTTTTGCTCCAGATAAAGCTCCTTTCTGCGCTCCTTTGACAAAAGTTCATCCCAGACCGGCAGATTGTAAAGCCAGTCCGCTTCCGCTTTCACCATTTCCTTATATAAGATCTCCTTGTCAAAGCCAAGATTTACTTTGGTGTCCTCCGTCATCTCCTCGATCGGATTTGGATGGATCAAACTGTCGTTGATCCCGTCCAAAAATCCAGTCATTATTTTTATGGAAGTGCCATAATTTTCTGCCAGTTCCTTTAGCGTGCCAGTCACTACCTCATTAGGGTTTGCCAAAATCTTTTCATAGATCCCCTTCTCAATTGCAAAATAATTGCCCCAGTAAAGCTGACCCTCCTTCTTATTCATATCCTGCGAATAGGCTTCCTCTCTCCATTCCTGCAACAAACTCATGATCATCCCTCATTTCTTTTTATTTTCCTGTTTTCTTTTTGCATAGTTTCCAAAAATCCGGTTATACTTGAAATATCCACTCAAGTTGTGGTGCCGGTTCCGGAATCCCCCCTCCGGTTCCGGCTGTTACAAAAGATAAGGGAAAAATACTTATCCTCCCCGTTTTGGGAACTGCCGCGAATCCGTGGCAGTTCTTTTTATGCGCAGCCTCGTGCAGATGAA
>CAJTLX010000079.1 GCA_910577165.1 uncultured Lachnospiraceae bacterium | reverse complement strand
CCTGCACATAGGCATCTCCGCTCATGCTGGAAACACTGATGATCCTGCCCTTGCTGTTATATCCTTCTGCATCCCCACTCATACTTGAAACTACTGCCTCGCCAAATTCACTTTCTTTTATCTTAGCATCCCCACTCATACTTTTGAATGCCGCTTTTTCCGCTTTCATTTTAAACCCATTAGCATCCCCACTCTTGCTGGCGGCAAGCACATAGTCAAATATTCCGTCCTTGATCTCCACATCACCGCTCATACTCTCTGCCATACATTTGTCCGCATTCACCTGGCGCAGCGAGACATCCCCGGACATACTCTTTAACATCAGTGTGCGAATAGAAGTATTTTGCATTTTAATATCGCCACTCTTGCCGCTTACCTCCAGTGCTTCCATCCATTCTGGCAGATACAGCGTAAGGCGCAGATCCGGATTTCCCTCGAATACACCACCCAAAATAGAAGAATGATTTTTCCGACTCACTTTCTCATTGCGCACAATATTTAAGGTTAATGTGCCCTGGGAAACCTTTTTTTCACAGTAATAAATAATCTTGCTCCCCACACTGCCCTCATTGACATAATGATAGGTAAAGTTAAGATCTTTTGACGGGTAAATTTCCACATCCGCCGATTTGCTATCCACCACAATATGCCGAATTCCCTCTTCTTTTGTTACAATACCGCTGCACTCCGGCATATACTGCTCCTCATTCGAACTGCACATATTATCGTAATCATCGCTGAAACTGTACTTGAACGGTGAATTCTCCTTCTGTCCCGTTCCCTCTCTCTGGTAAGATTCTGCTTCCGACTTAGCATTTTCCTGCCGTCTGCGGTAGTCTGCCATATTCTCACCGGATTTTTCAAAACTGCTAAAACAGTCGCCCAATCCGGAAAAAGCCTTATCCATCGCGCTGGAAACCTGACTTAAAACTGTACTTGCAATATTTTTCGCACCGCTGATAATATTGTCAAAATCCTGATTCTGCGCGCGAGTGCGATATTGCCTCTGTGTTCTCTCTTCCTGCTCCGCTTGTTCCTGTTCTCTTCTTGCCCGCTCCGCCTCTTTCGCGGCGCGCTCCATCTCCTCTTTTGCGCGCATCATCTCCTCGTAGGCGCGATTCATCTCATTGCGCGCACGGCTTAATTCCTCCTCAACCTGCCGGGAATATTTTCCTCCATTCTCCCTTTCACTGTCCTCTATTGTTTCCTCTGCCTGTGGCGCATCCTCCCCCAATATCTCCGCAGTACTTTCCGTTTTTTCTGTGTCAGATTCTGCCTTGCTCTTCTTTGCCTCCTCTGTGTTCGCGCTCTTTTTCTCACTGGAAATTTTTCCCGTCATAAACGCGGCCAATTCCTCTTTAAACTCCTCGATGCTGCCAAGCTCTTCAATCACTTCCTCATCGCTGCGCCCGGACTCGTTTGCCCGCTCAAAATGCGCCTCGTAATCCTCCATAATATCCCTTGCCACTTCTGGCTCCATGTTTTCTAATGCCCTTGAGAGCAGATCCATATACTCTTTTCTTGTCATGACATCCTCCATTCCCGCTTTCCTTATTCCAACCCGCGCTTTTTGTTCTGCGAAACTTCCCGAAAAATACGCTTTACCATATCCTGCCTTTCCTGCATCCTCCCATTTTAGCGGACATACCGTTATTCGCGCTTATCCTGTAAAATATTTCTCTTCATAAGCTGCCATCCTCCCCCTCTCTTATCGAACCTTCCTGTTGCTTAGCATCTTTTTCTTCTTCCCCGGAAACTTTCAGCTTAAAATGCTTCGGGTCCCACACATCGTATTCCCCTAACACCCGCGCGACCGCGTCCACGAACTCGAACCACTCGCCTCTCAATCTTTTTTGATACTCCCTGCCGCTCTCGGTCAGATGGTAGTACTTGCGCGCAGGACCTTCGCCGGACTCCACCAGATAAGTTTCCACATAATCCTCATCCTTTAAACGCTTCAAAATCAAGTACAGGGTTCCTGTCGCAATCACCATTTCCTTTGAGATTGCCTCGGTCAGCTCATATCCATACTGATCGCTTTTTGCCAGCTTTGACAGCACACAAAGTTCTAGCACTCCTTTTTTAAACTGTGCGTTCATCCGTTCTCCTTTCCTCCCGCTCTGCGGGAACATTTCTTATCTCATGATTATATATTACCATATACTATTCTATTTTGCAATATACTTTTTCAAAAAAAATATTGTTTTTTAAAATTCTTCTGTTTTAAAACAAAAATATCCCTTGCTTTTTATCAGATCGCCCACTATAATACAAAAAAAGAAATTGTAGCAAAAATTTTAATCAGAGAGGTAGGATCATGATCTATACCGTAACGTTCAACCCGGCGATCGATTATGTTGTCCATATGGAAGAAATTACCATCGGGCAGATAAACCGTTCCCGCTCAGAACAAATCTATTGTGGCGGCAAGGGAATCAATGTCTCGCTGGTACTCTCCACGCTTGGGATCGCTTCAAAGGCACTGGGATTCGTGGCGGGCTTTACCGGTCTTGCCATCGAAAAGGGAATTGCCGAACAGGGAGTGGAAACCGATTTTATCCACTTAGAGGGCGGCTCTTCCCGAATCAATGTCAAGATCAAGTCGGGCGCAGAAACTGACCTTAATGGTCAGGGGCCAAAGATCCCAAAAGAGGCAATTTGCCAATTATATAAAAAGCTAGACAAGCTTAAAGATAATGATACTCTAGTTTTAGCGGGCAGCATCCCCGCCTCGCTGCCGGATGATATCTATGAAAAACTTCTTGCGCGCGTGTCGGATCGCAAAATCAAAACCGTGGTCGACGCGACAAAGGATCTGCTTTTAAATGTATTAAAATACAAGCCTTTTCTGATAAAACCAAACAAGGATGAACTGGAAGAAATATTTGGTGTCACTCTTTCTCGCAAAGAAGAAATTGTTGTCCATGCAAAAAAATTAAAGGAGATGGGTGCGGTCAATGTCCTCGTCTCGATGGCGGGCGACGGCGCAGTGCTGATTGATGATGGAGGGATGATTCACTGGTGCAATGCCTGCAAGGGCGAGGTAAAAAACTCCGTCGGCGCGGGGGATTCCATGGTCGCGGGATTTCTTGCCGGCCTAGAGAAGGGCGATTACGAGTACGCCCTGAAACTTGGGACTGCGGCGGGCGGCGCGACGGCCTTTTCCGACGGGCTTGCCGAAAAAAAAATGATCGATGCGCTGCTAAAACAGCTTTAAAAATCAGGCGGGGAAATTCCCCTGCCTGATTTTTAAAGTTAAATTATTTTAGTATCCCCGCCATCTCATCCGCCAGTTCCATAACCTCCATCATCGCCACATCCGCGACGTAGGCGCGAAGCTTTTCCATCTGCGGCTGTAACTCATCCGGCATTCTGCACTCCTCAAGCTCCTTTAATGCCCCATCCGCCCCGTCGAGATCAAATCCCTCCATCGCATCGCGCAGCTTCCCTAAAAGACCGATTAGCTCCTCCTTTGAAGCCTCGCGTTTCTCACTCTCCTGCGCCTGCCCATAAGGTCTTAGGATCGGTTTGTAGGAGCGGTAGAGGGCTAAGGTTTTTGGTGTCTTCTCGGCGATCGCACTAAGATCCTCCGCGTTGCCAAGCTGCTCCAACTCCAAAAACATCCCGGAAAGTTCCATCGCGCCAATCATGCGCGCCGTGTTCTTTAATGCGTGTACCTCAATAGTAAAATCGCGCACCATACCATCCGCCAAACACTTTTCAATTTTTGTCGCCTTCATGTCGATCAGCTTGTAAAAATCGCCGAGCAGACTAAGAAACAGTTCCTTTGTTCCGGAATTTTTTATTCCCTCTGCAACATCAAGTCCCTCGATCTCTGGCAGAGGTTCCTTATCTTCAGACTTCATCTCATTCAGGATTACATTGTCCTTTTTTGTGTTCTTCTCCACTTTCTCTTTTGGAAGCCAGGTCTTTAATTTTGCGCAGATCTCCTTCATCTCGATCGGCTTGGCCACAAAATCATTCATACCCGCCTGCCTAAACGTCTCCCTTGCTCCAATCACTGCATTCGCCGTTAACGCGATAATAGGAACAGTTCTAAAATACTCTTCCTCCATCGCGCGCAGATATTTTGTCGCTTCCACCCCGTCCATAACCGGCATCATATGATCCATAAAAATAAGATCATAGCGGTTTTCTTTTGTCATCTCGATCGCCTGTTTTCCGCTTTCCGCGGTCTCAATCTGCATCTGCAGCGGTCCTAAAAGACCGATCGCCACTTTAAGATTCATCTCGTTATCATCCACAATCAAAATCTTCGCCTTTGGCGCGGTAAAATTCATATAATCGTCGGTCTGATCAAATCCACCCAATTCCTCGCGGTTTAAAATCTGACAGAAATTCAGACTGTAGAGCGGTTTGTTGACCACCATTGCCCCGTCCACATTCATGCTCTCCGTCATTGGATTCTGCAAAATACAAATTTCCTGCTCCGCTTCTTTTGCCGAAAAAATCTCCGGCGCAAGCTCTCTATATGCCACTCCGTCCGTAAAAAGAAAATCTACAACAAAGAAGCCCTCCTCCTTTGCCTGTCGGTACACCTCGTTATATTCCATATAAAACATACCGTAATCGGCGGCAAGTTTCTTTAGTGCCTCCGACATCTCCTCCGACATAAAATAGCCGGAAACCGCCTTGCGGTCGCGCGTTTTTAAATGTGCGGCCGGCAATTCCTCCACTATTCTTTGGCGCACGGTAAAGTAAAACTCACTCCCCTTTCCGTAGGTGCTGCGCACACCGATATCTCCGCCCATCAATTCCACAAGCTGTTTGGAGATGGAAAGTCCTAAGCCCGTCCCCTCCTTGCTGTGGTTCTTCTTCATATCCACCTGCTGGAAGGACTGGAAGAGTTTTCCAAGATCTTCCTCCTTAATTCCCTGTCCAGTATCTTTTACCCTGATGGAGAGTTCTACCTCCCTCTCGTCAATCTTTTCCATTTTCAGGGAAAGTTTTACATATCCTTCCTGGGTAAATTTAATTGCATTATTGGTGATATTGATAATTACCTGGCGCAGACGCAAAGAATCGCCGTAGAGTTTGTTTGGCAGTGCCGGGTCAATCTCATACAGCAATTCCACACCCTTCTCGCCGATACGGTTTAGGAAAATCATCGAGAGATCATTTAGCATTGACATCGGTTCATACTCGTCATTTACAATTTCGAGTTTTCCGGACTCGATCTTGGAAAAATCAAGGATATCGTTGATAATCGTGAGCAGTGCATTGCCGGAATTCTTAATATTGTTAAGATATCCCTGCTGCTGCGGACTCATCTCGCTTCGCAGCAAAATCTCTGTCATTCCGACAATCGCGTTCATTGGCGTGCGAATTTCATGTGACATACTAGACATAAATGCAGATTTTGCCTGGTTTGCATCCTCCGCCTTTGCCTTTGCCCCCTTTAATTCCTCGACAAGCTGATGTGTTCGCGTCACATCCATCAAAAGCAGGCAGTATCCCTCAACCGAATTATCCTGCAATAACGGGGTGATCGTCTTCTCGTAACATCGCTCCCCGCGATGGTACTCCGTCGCCTCCGTGACAAAAAGTTCATATAATTCTCTTGGAATTCGCTCGTTCTTACTCTTTTCCTCAAGTTCCGGAAAAAGCTGTTTTGCGTAGGCATTTGCATCCAGATAACCATACATACTGTCCGTGATCAGAAAAATATCCTGCATATGCTCAAACATCCAGGTGCGCCCGGCATCCGTCACATTGAAAAGTTCACCGCGAACAACACTCAATATAATAAGCAGAAGAGCCCCCGATGCGCAGAAGGGCAAAATATCAAAACTCATATCCGCAACCAGGAGATAAATCACCATCGCAAACATTACGATAATTTCCGATATCACCAGCCGCAACAGTGCCATCCGTTCCTTGCGTATATGTGTCCTCCGTATACGGAAAATCGTATAACCAATCAAAAAAGAAAGAGCAAAACAGATAATAGTATATTGTATTACATAGAGAATGCCCGGCTTAATTCGCAAAACATGAAGTTCTCCCGCCATCTCCCCCGATATATCTTCGAATGGTGTTCCGCTGGTAAAGGGCATAGTAAATTCCATTTCCTTTACATTGGTATCCTTAAAAATCATATCTTTGTTCTTGTCATCCCAGAGTACAAAAATTTCAATGGCCTGCAAAACACCCCAGATCCAGAACGGCCAGTGCGGGTAGCGCAGTCTGAAATAATCAATCAAAAACAGAATAAAAAAGGCATAAAAAATCGCGTTTCCCAGATACTCAATTTTAAGAGCCACCATGCCCGCATCGGGGCTGTTCATCTTTAACATCAAAAGATACCCTGCATTTACAATAATACAGCCGACGCTCGCCAGCATCAGATCACTTGCGGCGCGCCCTGAATCTTTGCGCAAAAGTATCATCAGACCAATCAGCGGAACCAGCATTCCGACATATTGTATGTATGGCACCAGCCACTCCATCGCTCTTTCTCCCCCCGTCCCTTTAATTTATTTTCCGCCAATTTTCAGCTGTCAAAATCAATTCGGTAATCCCCCTCCCCCGTATGGATGATCATAACAGAAAGATTAAAATTTTCCTCCATCACTTCCAGTACATACTCATACCAGATTTCTTCCCCCGTCTTTGATATCAGCACATAAGAACCGTTTTCCCGATCCTCAATCTGGTTGCAGATATCCTCGTAAACGGCAAAGCCGTCCACCTCGCCGGGATAGCCCACAGCGCGAACTTTCTCTTCAATCGCCCGATATATTTCGTCCATCTTTCCTCCTGTTTTTCCCTTTAGAGAGCAACTGCTTTCCCCGCGATATCCCCCGCTTTTTTATAGATGCTTCCCGGTCCTACTACCCCGCGCACCATCGAGAGCGGATACACATTGGTATCACGACCGATAATGACTCCCGGATTTAATACCGAACCACATCCGATCTCCACATGGTCGCCTAAGATTGCCCCCATCTTTTTTAATCCCGTTTCAATTTCTCTCTCCTCCGTATGAATAACCACTAACGACTTGTCTGCTTTTACATTGGATGTGATTGCTCCTGCTCCCATATGTGACTGATAGCCAAGAATCGAATCGCCGACATAATTATAATGGGGCACCTGCACCTTATTAAAAAGAATTACATTTTTCAATTCTGTCGAATTGCCGACAACCGCGCCCGCACCCACAAGCGCATTGCCGCGAATAAAGGCACAGTGGCGTACAACCGCTCCCTTTCCGATAATTGCCGGACCATTGATGCAGGCACTTGGCGCGATCTCGGCATCCCTTGCAATCCAGATATTTTCTCCGCGCTTTTCATATTCCTCCGGTGAAAGTGTCGCACCAAGTGCCACGATCATCTCGCCGATCCCTGCGAGTGCCTCCCAGGGATAAGTAAATTTTAAAAGATAATCTCCCGCCAAAGTTTTTGTCAGGTCAAAAAGATTTTTGATTTTTATTTCCTCCATAGCTAAACTCATTGATGGACTCCCTTCTTATTTTTCCTTATAATTTTTTGCGGTTTCTGCAAAACATTGACTTAACTGTCCCTGATTGTTCGCCCCCTTTACCGCGTTAGTCAGCCGCCCAACAAAACTCTCAAGCTTTTTTAGATATTCCTCGCGGCTGATGCTCCCCTCCGCCACATAGGTCAGCCCCTTCTCCCAACTTGCGGTTAGCTCCGCATTTAAAAGCGAGCGGATCGAGGAATTCACGACCTCGTAAATCATCTCTCCATTCTGCGTAGGGGTAATAATCTGTGTCTTTTTATTTAAATTTAGATAGCTGATTTTTACTAGCTTGTTTAAGATCTCGGCGCGCGTTGCACTTGTGCCGATCCCGCTGCCCTTTATCTGCGCCCGCAGTTCCTCATCCTCAATCAACTGTCCCGCATTCTCCATCGCAAGAATCATTGATCCGGAATTGTAGCGTTTTGGCGGCGCAGTCTCACCCTCGCGGATCACAAAACCTATTACATCAAGTTTCGCTCCTTTTTTGAGATTTTTGATCACCTCAAAAAAATCCTTGCCGAAGCTCTCCTCCTCCTGCACATCCGCCTTTCCCTGTGCAGATGCATCTTCCTTTTGACCGGGTGCAGATGTACTCGCACCAACTTCTGCTGATGTGCCGTTACTGGAGGTGGCTGATACAGATACATTTGTATCATCATATGTCGGCTGCGCCGGTTTTCCGGCATTGGCTACTTTTAGATACCCCTCTTCAACCAGCACCTTAAAATTTGCAAAAAAGCTCTCCGTGTCAATTTTTACCGTCAGCGATACCTTCTGATAGACGGCGGGCGGATAAAAAATACTTAAAAACCGCTTTGCGATCAATACATACACGCGCTTTGAGAGCACGGGGAGCGAGGAAAGTGCCGAAAGCCCCTGTCCTGTCGGAATAATCGCGTAGTGATCGGTGATCTGCTTGTCGTTGACATAGCGCGTCTTCGCAATATTTTTGTAGGCATCCCCCTGCAAAATTTCCGTGGTAAACAGCGAAAACTGCGAGAGATGCCCTATTCCGCCAATATTTTTATGGATCTCTTTTGACACTGCGGTGGAGAGTACACGCGCGTCCGTGCGGGGATAGGTCACAAGCTTTTTCTCGTACAGATCCTGCACAATCTTTAACGTTTCATCCGGACTGATTTTAAACAGTCGGCTGCACTCGTTTTGAAGCTCTGCCAGGTTAAACAAAAGAGGGGCAAATTTATTTTCCTTTTTCTTTTCAATCGCGGTAAGTAATGCCGTCAATCCCTTTGCAACAGCATCAAAAATCGCCCGACTGCTGTTTTTTCCATTTTCTGTTATCTCCTGGTAGGAAACTTCCTGTCCTAAAAGAGTCGAAATCAACTCTTTTGCATCCTTTTTCTCCTTAAATCCATTTTCCTTGTAGAGCTTTGGCGACTTAAAATACTTAGAACCCTCCACAGCGCGAAACTCCCCCTCGAAGGAATGTCCCTGCACCATCAACCCCACCATCACGCGAAAAAACGGTGTTTTGACAAAGACTCTGATCTCGCGCTCCCTGCGCACTACCATGCCAAGCACACAGGTCATCACGCGCCCGACCGAGATCGCCGCGCGCTTCTCTGCCTTTAGAAAATTACTTACGGTATAACCATATTTTAATGTCAGTACACGGGAGAAATTGATTCCCATTAAATAGTCTTCCATCGCGCGAAGATAGGCCGCGTCGGAGAGATGGTCATAGTCCGCGATGGGCTTTGCATTCTTTATCCCACGCAAAATTTCCTCCTCCGTCTGCGAGTCGATCCAGACTCTTCTTTTATCCTTTGTGGCAGGAACTCCCGCCATCTGATCCACCAGGCGGTAGATATATTCTCCCTCGCGCCCCGAATCGGTGCATACATAGATTCGCTCCACATCCGCACGGTTTAAAAGCCCTTTTACAATATTAAACTGCTTGCTAACGGACGGGATTACCTCATACTTAAATTCCTGCGGCAAAAACGGAAGCGTTTCAAGTGTCCATCGCTTTAGTGCGGGATCGTAAACTTCCGGGTAACTCATGGTTACCAAATGCCCCACGCACCAGGTGACAACAGCATCCTCCGCCTCCATATACCCGTCCTTTTTTTTAAAATTGCATTTTAATGCCTTCGCGAATTCCTGCGCCACACTTGGCTTCTCCGCAATATACAAATATTTACCCATCTTAATACATTCCCATCATCGAGAGAATCAAAGCTGTCCCGCCGATCAAGATAATCACACCGAGCATAAGCATGGATTGCCCAAATACAACTCCTCTTTTCCTGCGCATGGCTTTTAATCCATTTCCTACATTGATAAGCCCCGCTGCCCAGACAGCAACTAAAAGTGCCAAATACGCCTGGCTGATAACAAATGCCAGCAATGCCACAATCAAAATAAATCCACAGACGACATTGACGGCATCCAAAAGCAATTGATTGTCCTTTATTTTCTGCAAAAATTTTTTCATCTTTCCCGCCGCTCTTATCCAGAAAAGCTTCTCCCCCGAATTTTTTCGGGTTCGAAGCCTGACAAACTGAATTTCCTACTGATTTCCAAGCGTCGCCACCATCACTGCCTTGATCGTATGCATCCGGTTCTCCGCCTCGTCAAATACAACATCCGCAAATTTTTCAAAAATTTCCTCGGTCACTTCCTTGCCCTTGACCGCTGGCAGACAGTGTAAAAA
>CAJTLX010000078.1 GCA_910577165.1 uncultured Lachnospiraceae bacterium | reverse complement strand
TAACCGTATCGCCCATCTTGATTCGCCCATTCTCTTCCGCATCACAGGACATGGAGATTTTACTTACCAAATTTCCCGTTTCAAAACGAGTACCCCAGATACGCAATTCGCTGAACTCCAACAAATTTCCATAGGAATCGGACAGTACATCAGGATATTCTGTAGTCTTTTTAAACATCAGATAACGGTATTTCTTATTGTGATATTCTTCCGCTACGTCCACAGTCTGATAAGCCTGCTGGTAAGCCGCCTCCTTCACGGTGAGCCGCTCCCAGTTTACGCGGTCATCAGAACCAAACACCTGCATTCCCGCCAGACGGTCAGAGAAACCTGCACGCGCCTGAAAACCAAATTTGTTTACTGAAATCTTATAATCCACACCAAAATCCATAATGCAGCCCTTATCCTCGACCAGCCAGAACCCTACAAAAGTACCCGGTTCCGCGTCCAGCCAAGGCGCAGGCGAATCAAAGGTCGAGCGATTGCCCACATTCATCCTGCTAAAATCCAGTGAGGTGCCGTCCGTGAGCGGATCATCCTTTAATAGTGGGGATACCAGCTCAAGCTCCGCCACAACGGTACTTAACTCATTTAACTTCGCCGTAAAGTCCGCATCGGAGATACTGGAATTTTCTGCCATTTCTTTTGCTTCTTTCCATACCTTCTGGAATACTTTCAGACCATCGGAGATATAGATCTCATTCTCATCATAGGTCTTTACCGCGTTTGCCACCGCCTCATCACGGGTAGCACTGACAATAATATGGATTCGTTTCAGCACCGTATTTTCCCCTGCCTGTGCAGAAATATAGAAAGTATATTCCCCCTTCTGCTGCGGATTCCAGCGAACTGCACCCGTATTTTCATCCACACTCGCGCCCTCCGGCAGATTGATGCCCGTGTAGCAGATTCCCGCAGTGATCACTTTCTCCACAGGCAGACTAGTATTTACTGCCCCAAATACTTCCTCAAACGGCGCACCGATATATGTTGCCCGGATAACTTCTCCCTGTCCTTTTTCAAATTTGACTGCATTTAGCTCGGAAGCTTTCGGGTTGATATAAATGCCATCAATATCCACATAGCTGCCTTCTATCTCGGAGATTGAAAAATAATACATATCCCCTACGCCCTCGCCAGCACTTCTGCTGTAAGTGACATAGGCCCACTGCCCGCCAGTATCCGGCAGATAAATGTCATTACCTTTTCCGCCGCTCATGCTTAATTTCGCCATGCCGTTAGTGCGCACACGGAAAAGAAATTCATTATTTTCTATTCCCGCACTGCTCATTGCGACACGGCTCTCTCCATTGTACTTTTCAAAATGGAAATATGTTGTCCCATCCCCATCAGTTTTTAAATTGGAATTGCTGTTAGCCGTAACTAATGACCCTCGATTTTCCACTGGAATTACATTTTTTGGAGCAGCTTTTGGAATAAATGAAGTATCTCCGGCTGCCTGTTTTGGAAGAAATACCCAGAAATCACCGCCGCCGTCCCCATTGTCCCAATTTGTGTAGGTCTTCTTCGTATATCCTTCATAAAAATACGGATATTGCTCTTTGATCTGCTCTTTAGTTATCCCCTGTGTACAGGCATAATAAGTATAAAAATCCCAGAAATTGATCGTGCTATACTGCCCCCGATAAGTTGAAGCAAAAGCCGCGTAGGCATCCTTGATTGTCCCGTCCGGAGCAATGGCAAATGGCACGGAAACCCATTCTGTATCATAGCCCAACATATATTGGAAAAAGAAGTCCGCAGCTTTTACCAGACGGTTATCAAGAAAAGCAAAGCAATCCACCGCGTCCGGCGCATCTGATACTGTGCCATATACTGGATCCACCTTTGTCCCCTGTCCCTGCATCAGCCGGGAGAGGATAGCAGAGTTGGTCAGATCACCGCATCCGTGCGCCTGGTCGCGTCCCATTTCCACATGCTGTATTACTGGCTGTGTAAGCGGAGTTCCGCTCCCCTCTTTCTTGCCAACTTCATCCACTGTGGTGATCTCGCGAAAGAGCCTCTTGATGGAGCCATTAAAGCCCTGATCACGCCCATTTTGATTTACCATAAACCACTCCACGGACTTCTGATAACTTTCCGCATCATCCATAAACAGATAGGCGGACATTCCTCCGATAGTGGTATACAGATGCTGATTCATAAAATAGTCCGGGCTGAACTGGAACAATTCAACGATTGGGCAGAGAAAATTTGAAACAAATTTTTCTGTATCGTCCTCCGTCCATGCCAGTTCGTCCTCCGTATAACCCTCAGTAACTTCATAGGTGGAATAGCGCAGAATCTCCGCTGCAATGCACATACGATTCGTTGGAATTCCGGTGTGGATGCGCAGATCAGTATAGTCCGCACCATTATCCATCGTTTCCGGGTCTAAAGCCTTATATGCGCGGATAATTTTCATCGCATTCCTGCGGTACGCATTATCCCCGGTAATAAAATACATTAATGCCTGTGCATAGGCACGGCTGCTATCCGCAATAAGACTGCTGTTTTTAAATACACTCCCATTGTAAGCCGGACCTACTTCCTTGCCAGAAAACCAAGTATCAAGCAGCATGGTTTCAAAATAGCTCTTCCATGGCTCCGCGCCCGAACGAAGCTGAGTCTGCAAATTTTCAAGGATCTCCTTTGTCACACCCACACCCGGATGAGTAAAGCCGCTGTGCGGATCAGTAAACTCAATGACTTTTGGCGTGTAGCCGCTCAATAATGCTTCTACGCGGTTAGCAGAGTCCGCATAGCTGACCGTTCCTGCAAGCTCTTTGTTCTCTGTCCCGTCCGCAAAAACCTTCTGCGTCATATTGGCTGGACTTAGCCCCCGCAGTGCCAGCGCAGCCGTTGTAACAGACGCAGTCAGACATTTTGCCCATCTTTTATTTTTTCGCTTCATAAACACCCTCCTTTTTCTATTTTTTATCACCGGACTTGCGGCGTATCAGTACTACCCCAGCCGCTGCACCTGCTGCCACCACAATGCCGATCACTGCTATCCAAGGAAATTTATTTTTCTCTGTTTCCGACGCGCCGGATACCTCCATGCCTAATGTCGGGGTTGGTTCTTCTGGCTCCTTTGTCGATGTTTCCGGTTCTTTTGTCGCTTCTGCTTTTTTGGTATCCGAAGGCTCTTTTGTCGTTTCTGGCTCTTTTGTATCGGAAGGTTCCTTTGTTGCCTCTGGCTCTTTTGTCGGCACAATATCTGAAGTCGGTGTCGGCTCCGATGTTTTCGTAGGTTCCGGTGTTGGTTCGTTTGAACTAACTGGCAGATCGCTTGATTCCGCATCCTGCACTTTTGTAGGAGTTGGTGCCGGCGTGGACTTTGAATCCTCTGGCTTTTTTGTCGGTGTTACAGAACTATCCGGTGTCTTAGTCGGCTTCGGTGTTTCACTTATTCTTTTTTGATGATATCCCATCCATTCTTTTCAGACTCATCCTTAATAAAAGGAACTCCCGGATCAGGAGTAGTTTCCGGAACTTTTGACGGCTTTGGCGCAGGAGTGATTTCCGGACTTGGTACTGCGCTAGTGGGAACTGGGTTTGGAACAATCGGTGCAGGTGAGGTAACTTTTGGTGTCGGTGCTGATGTAACCCCCTGTGTTGGGGTAGCCTCCGGTGTTGGAATTGGTGTAGGGGTTATTACCGTTTCCTGCCATTTTGCATAATAAATATGATTGATATTTACCGCAGTCCTTCCCCTCTCATCCTCCTTGCCAGGCTCTCCGCTAAAATCCGCACTCTGATACCAGCCGCCAAAAGTGAAGCCCTCCTTCTTTGGCGCGATCAGCCCATAAGAAAGATTGTTAAGCTCCTCATCCGTTTCTGCATAAATTCCTCCGTCAAGCACAATCAGAGCAAGCACATGGGTCTTTGCATTAAGTGCCTCCGCCGTGGCAGAGTCCAGTGCGGAAACCAGAGAGGTGGAAAAGGCATGATTATCCACACTGCTCGGATTGCCGAGAACTTCATAATAAGTAGAAGGATTCGCGATCATCCGTCCAATGGTACTTACCCCCGCCGGAATAATTAAATGTTTGATCCCTGTGGAATGAAAGGCATAAGTTCCAATTTCTTCCAAACTCTCCGGCAGCAAGACCTGAGTTAAACTTCTGCAGAAATTAAAGGCATACGCGCCCACATTGGTTACACCCTCGCCAATCTCCACCGCATGGATCTTCTGTTTTACCTCTTTCCACGGCACTTCCACATCGCGAAAAGATTCGGTCATCCGCCCGCTGCCTTCAATACAGAGGATATAACCATTCGCCCCATCCTCTTTTAACCATGCTTTGACCTCGTTGCTTCCCGACGCGGCAGAAATAATCCACGGGAACTCCACAGAACCGCTCCCCGCGAAAGCTCCTGAGGCAAGTACGGGCAGGGGCAAAAAGACACACCCCAGGGATACACACAAAGCCAGTACTGCCAGCAACAAAGAATTGTTTCTCTTCCTCATATTTATCCTCCTTCTCTCTAACTTTTCAGAAAATTTCAGAACAAATTTCCAAACAGATTATCAAAAATAATTTTGTTTCCAAAAATAATTCTTAAAATAAATTGTAAGGATTAAATTATCTGATAATTTTCTGACTGTAACACCTCAATGGGACTTTTACAATAAAAATACCTTTTTCCTCCAATAATTTTCAAGACCAAAATCCGGATTTTGCACCATTTCACAGAATTTTGCACCATTCCTATAAATTTTATACCAGTTATGGAAAATACCTGATTTTCGTGCATAATATCATAAATTATTTATGAGTTTTGCCCAAAAGAAAGAATTTAACTGTTCCTTAATTCCAAAAGAAAAAAATCAGCAGAAGTCCAGAACACACAGGAGAATTGATAAGCGCGAAGCGAAAATAAATTCTCCCTGGGTAGTGTGTGCAAGAAGGATGAATGCTGTACTAAAAAAATGGCTTCAGCCCGCACTCTCAGCACGAAAAACTAAAGCCATCATTTTCCCAATATTTACTTGATCCTGGTTCAACTTTCAACTTTGCACGGATTTTATACCCGTCTTCCTAATTTCCCGCCACCATCCGCAATTCCTCAAACATCCCAAAAAAGTTGACAAACCCATAGCCTATCTCCCGCGAAACCGTTACTAGACCTTCCCGTTCTGCTCCGCCTTTCATCAGGCGTTTGATCTCCTGTGTGCGGATCTGCGGCTGTCTGCCATCCACCACCGCCCACTCAAGAAAGAGCGCGCATCCCCCCGCTGTAAGTGCTGCTGCCACACCCCCGCCGCTTCTGGTCTGAAAACTGCCATAGGCTTCTGGCCCATAAATATCTACTCCCGGCGATGCCACATCCGGCTTTCGCTCACCAACTCTCGTAAATCCACGTCCGGAATGCAGCGCGACAGCATTGTCCTGCGCCCGATAGGACGCTATGGTAATCGGCTCGCTGGTATTGCCGGGATCGGTGATGGTCACATAGGGATCGGATCGCAGAAAATATGTGTCCTCCGTCACGAAATTATGCACGGGGAGCCAGAGATCAAACCCACCACCAAATGCACGATCCTCATATACTTGAAACCTCCAGATCCCGGAAGTTGGATCCGTCACCCGCATCAGAATTAACTGATTTCCCGTTCTTCCCTCTGCCATAAAATAATTCAGACAGATCTTTGTGTCCTCAAACAGAAAATTCATATGCTGTGTATGGTTTCTCCTCTCCGGAGTGCGCCGGATCAATTCACCGGTCGGTGAGATTACCGAGACGGAATACTGGTTCAACGATTCCGCCCACAATTCCATGGTAAATCCCTGCTCTCTCTCCCCGATTCGCAGTTCTACTTCCTCGTACTCCGATCCGGTTCCGGCGGAACGGTAATGCAGACCATACCCGGACTCATTGCCCGTTGAAGTCACAACACACATACGATATCTGTCCGCAACGGAATTTAACATACTATCCAAAACTCCCCTGCCAGAATGTCCGCCCGAATTGGTTCCAAGTGTCATGCAAAGCACCAATGGCATTCTGGCAGCAGCGGCTTTTGCTATCAGATACTGCACGCCCCAGGCAATATCCGTCTCCTGAAAACAGATCGCATCCTGCGGAATCTGATAGAATTCTTTTAAGTAAATCTTCGCCGGTTTCAACTTTACCATTACAATTTCTGCAAAAGGTGCCGTGCCGGAAAAACTTGCGGTGCGATCATTATTCCCCGCTGCCACTCCCGCCACAAATGTTCCATGCCCATTTTCATCCCTCTCCGGCACAATTTCTAGGGGAGTTTCGCTCTTTATTGCCCGTGTCAATTCCTCCCCCGTATACTCCGCTCCGAACGTAAATCCCTGTGGCAAATTTCCCTGCTCTGCCGTCTGATCCCAGATGGCGGCGATCCGGCTTGTGCCGTCAGAGCGGATAAACACTGGATGGGTATAGTCAATTCCCGTATCGATAAAACCAATCATCACTCCCCGCCCTGACAGATCTAAATAGGGAAGCCGGTTAAGCCTTGCAATCCCCATTGCCTCCAGCACCGGAGTGCTTGATACTGCCTCCCCGCCATCAGAAGCCTCCTCCATAATCGCATAACATTTTGGCACGGAAGCATAGATGGCAGGAAACCCCAAAGTCACATTGCCGACAAGACCAGAATTCGCATATCCTACTGCATACTGTTCATCTAGTGGCAAAATACAGTCAAACTTATACATTTCCTGCAATTCGGCAAGCGGCGCGGCACGCTGCACAAAAAATTCCTGCATATTCTGCGAGTATATTGCCTCCCTACAATCCATAATAATATGGGGTCAGCTTTTATGAGCTGACCCCACCTTTCTCAAAGCATTACTGCATTATATTCGGATTGCGTATAATCCAGAACGGACCGCCGTCCGAAGCCCATTTTGCCTCTGACTGAATCGTTTCGAAATCCCATTCTGTCATCGTATTTTCCCGGCTGTTACAGTCCGCAACTAAAATCTTGCCCTCCGCCGTGATCCCGCGCAGCACAATAAAATGACCACCCTTGGTAAAATGGCCTTTGCCCATCAGCACTACCGCCATGTCACCTTTCTTTAATGCATCCGTCACCTTCTTTTGCGTGTCGGCATCATTGCCAACACCCTCCGATTTTAGTCCGAAAGCCTTTGCTGTTCCGTTCACCACCGAGTGCAGCGAACCGCTCTTTGGATACCAGTACCCCTTGTCAAATGCCCAGCCAGACATCTGTACAGGATCGATCTTAATATCCGTCAAACTTGAAACAACAATCGCCATGGATGTTGGACCACATGCATATTTTGCAATGGTGTCCTCCCCGCCATAGATTTTATTCCCCCAGCGGGAATCCGTCTGCATATAATACAGGGTATCCACTGCTCCGTCCGCGGTGATCCACTCCCCACTCTGCGCTGTGCCGAGCGAGTCGATAAATTCTCCATCCATCCCATCGGCATACTCTGGCTTAGGCGTTGGCGTATTTTCCGGAGTTGGAGTACTCTCCGGCTTTTTCGTTGGAACTGGAGTGACGGTTTGACTAGGTTTGCTCTCCGGTTTTTTCGTCGGAGTTGAGGTAGCGGTTTGACTAGGTGTACTCTCCGGCTTTTTTGTCGGGGTTGGGCGCGGCGTACTCGTCGGATTCAGATTTTCTATCTCTTTGGTAGGAACTGGTGTACTTGTTATGCTACTTTCTGGATTCTGCACCGGATTTTCTATCCCCTGGGTAGGAGAAGGTATCTCTTCTTCCTCTTTTTCTCCCCCTGTCTGCATTTGATCTCCTGGCTTCGGGGTTATCTCCCTCATTGATGCAGTAAAATCTGGTTCTAAATCTTTTCCTTCAGAACCTTCCTGTGCCTCTACTGTGCCGGATGCGGTCTGTTTTGTGTTCCCCTCGCCCGCGGAACCAACACGCCCCTCCGACCATTTGATCAGCCCCGCCACTAAAAATGTGACGGCAACCAGACAAATTAACTCCCATTTGATAAGATTACTTAATCGATTTTTCTTCTTTTTCATTCTTTCTGCCTCCTCCTGTCATTGTGCTATCCGCAGTATAACAGATTTCGCAGCAATTTTCCATCGGTTCTTGCTTCCACTCCTGCCGATATTATCCATGCTGCATCGGCAGTGCACGGACGCTCCCTGATCGAAGTTCGATTCCCGGGGCCCCTTTCTGCTCCATATAATCCCTTGTGATGGTCACGCGCCCAATTGTATCATCCTTCGGGATCTCATACATGATATCTAACATAAATTCCTCTAAAATAGCCCTAAGTGCCCGCGCACCCGTCTTTTTCTCAAGTGCCCGCTCCGCGATAAGTTCAAGGGCTTCCAGCTCAAAACAAAGTTCGACTTCATCCATCGCAAAAAGCTTTTTGTACTGTTTGATAATCGCGTTCTTCGGCTCAGTAAGAATAGAAACCAACATATCCCGGCTTAAATCTTCCAATGTGCAGACTACCGGCAAACGCCCCAAAAATTCCGGAATCATGCCGAACTCTCTTAAATCCTCTGCGGTTGCATATTTTAAAATATTTTTTTCTTTGTCGTACTTATCCCGCAACTCGCCGGAAAACCCGATGGTGGAAGCCTTATTTAAACGCTCCTTTATCACCTTGCCAAGCCCGGAAAACGCCCCACCGCAGATAAAAAGAATATTGCGTGTACTTAGTGTGGTCATCGGCACCATAGCGTTCTTTGAAGTCGCACCGACAGGCACCTCCACATCCGCGCCCTCCAAAAGCTTTAATAATCCCTGCTGAACTGCCTCCCCACTCACATCACGGCTGTTGGTATTGCGCTTTTTGGCAATTTTATCGATCTCATCAATAAAGACAATTCCCATCTCTGCCCGATCCACATCGTTATCCGCCGCCGCAAGCAGCTTTGAGAGAACGCTCTCCACATCATCCCCGATATATCCGGCCTCCGTAAGCGAAGTCGCGTCCGTTATCGCAAGCGGCACATCCAAAAGCTTTGCCAGGGTCTGTACCATATAGGTCTTGCCGCTCCCTGTAGGTCCAAGCATCAAGATATTTGACTTCTCAATCTCCACGCCGTCCGCCCCGTCATCCCGGATTCTTTTATAGTGATTATAAACGGCGACTGCTATCGCTTTTTTTGCCTGTTCCTGCCCGATCACATACTCATCAAGCTGTGCCTTGATCCGGTGTGGCACTGGCACTGCTGGCATTACTGCATCGCCCTTTTTTGCATTTTTCTCCTTCTTTGTCTGCTCCTTCTCCTTTGTCTTCCGCCTCTGATTCATCGGTGGAACATTGCTTATCGGCGGAATTGCCCCCATAAACATTGACGGATCGATCATTCCGTTAAACAGCGGGTGATTTCCCCCCTCAATCAGATCAATGGATTTTTGCAGACAATCCTGACATACACGGATATTTTGCGGCAGCTGTATCAGCTTACCCACAATTTTTTCTGATCTGCGACACAAATAACAATACTCTTCCTTACCTTTTTCTTCCTCACTCATGAGAAACCTCCCTTTCTTATGCGCCCCGCAGCAAGAACGCCAGAGGCGTTCTTAAATTTAATACGCATTTTTATTGATAAAGCCTTTAAACAGAGTTAAAAACAATATCTTGATATCTAAACCGATCGACCAGTTTTCAATATAGTAGAGATCATATTCGATTCTCTTTTTGATGGATGTGTCACCACGGTAGCCATTGACCTGTGCCCATCCGGAAAGCCCCGGGCGCACCTGATGCTTAATCATATAGCGGGGGATCTCCTCGCGGAATTTCTCGACAAAATATGGTCGTTCCGGACGAGGTCCAATCAGGCTCATATCCCCCTTAATAATATTGATCAGCTGCGGAAGCTCATCTAAGCTTGTCTTTCGGATAAAACGTCCGATGCCCGTGACGCGCGCATCATTCGCTGTCGTCCACGCCTTTCTCTCTTTCTTTTCATTCTGCACCTGCATCGAGCGGAACTTGTACATCTTAAATTCCTTGTTGTGCAGCCCAACGCGCACCTGTGAAAAGATCACCGGTCCTTCTGAAGTACATTTTATAATCACGGCAATAATAATCATTGGAATCAAAGAGATCAGCAGAGCGATCGACGCTCCGATCAAATCGCAAACACGTTTGACTAGATGGTTAACTACATTATTTAATGGCACGTTTCGGATATTGATCGCGGGCAGCCCATCTAGATCCTCCATAACCGCCACCGTCGGGATCACGCTGCGGTAATCGGGGATAAATTTTGTGTGAACGCCGGATTTTTCACAGATCCCGACAAGCCGTTCCAATTTGATATACTCGTTAATTCCAAGTGTCACCACAATCTCGTCCAGATCATTTTCGCGTAAAGTCCCCTCTAACTC
>CAJTLX010000077.1:5153-10344 GCA_910577165.1 uncultured Lachnospiraceae bacterium | reverse complement strand
GAACATGGTGCCTCCGGCGGATGCGCATGATTCGCAGAAGAAATTATTCTTCCTACGGTCGAATGCGAATCAGCGCGGGTATAATATCTGTCGATATTATACCATAGTTTTAGCAAATGTCAACTTGGAAATTTGTTGATTTTTAAAAAATTCCTTAACTAATTCCTTTATATGACACATCCGCGCAAAATAAGCTTCTGTTGTTTATTGGTCAGGCAGCTATAATTCAAAGTTTCTATATCCGTTTTCAAATATACACATATATAACTGCGGAAACTAAATCTTGGTGCTATTCCCGCAAATTGAAATTTTGAATTGTCAAACGACTCACCATCAAAAAAACCGCTTAACAAGTATTATTAAATATGTCAATACTTCGCATATTAAATTTTTTATCTTTCATCATATCTATTATATCTTATGTCCTTGAAATAATATTGTATAAAAACCCCTTATACTCCTCCATTTTCCGACATTTCTTTTAGTCCCCGCAAAAGTTCGAGATCAGAGGTCTGCACCTTAATACTTGCTCGCACCGGTTCTTCTCCCGGTCTTGTTACGGTCATTTCAAGCACCGTTCCCTCCTCGATCTCCCGCTCTAACATCTTTTTTACAAAAGCTCCAAATTTTGGATGATTTCTCTCAAAATTTTTCTTTGCCCCCATAAGTTTTATCATTGCCGCCGCATTCATCTTTTTACCTCGCTCCCAAATTGATAATTATTCCTGACTCTCCCGCATATAGTTCGCTGTTTGTTCCATAATATCCGAAAGGATTCGAATATTTTTTAGCGTGTCCTCCGTCTCCATCGAGTGATTTGCTCTTTCTGTAACAAAGAGCGGTATCCCATGTGTCACGCAAAATTCTTGCAATACCCCTGTTTCCACCCAGCTATCCGCCGTGCCATGAAATGCGATCCCCGGCTGTACTGAAAACTGAAAGGTTTCCGCCACCGGAGTATAATAAATATTGCGTGTTTTTATCCCCAGCTGATTTGCTGTCTCTGCCGCAACTGCTGTTCCAATACTTTTGGAAATAAACAGGATTTCTCCATATTTCTTCCATTCCACTTCCTTTAGAGAAGACAAAGCATTTTCCAACGAAATATTAAATGCCCGCTGCATTTTTTCCGGCGAACCCTTGATTCTAGAGGGGAGTTCCCCATATTTTACCTCCATAATTTCATAGCCAAGCGATGCGGCTAAATCTTTTGCATAGTAGAGCAATGGTTTATCCACATGATAGCCAACGCCCGGAAATAAGACTGCTAACTTCATTTTCATTTCCCCCGGTATCCATCTTCTAATATTTATGTAAATATAATTTCATTCTAAATTTATTCTATTTCCTGGAACAACAAAAGGTATACCCTTTTTCTTCATTGCCGCACATAAACCTTTATCCGACGTAACGACTTGCAAGCTCCTTTCTTCCGTGGAATAAGCAATCGCTGTCGCCGCAATAAATGCATCCTGAGAACCAAATTTATGCTTGAACGCATACATTATAAATTCTTTAGCATAATGAACAACTTCTTCATTTAAATCCAATACCTCCACTTTTAATATTGTGCTGCTGCCATCTAAAATTTCCTTTACTAATTTCAGCATATCTTTGCATAATCTCTTATTCCATCCCTTTCGTCCTTTATGAAAATATTGTTTATCACATCTGGTTCCATCCTCAGCAATTATCCTGTCACATCTCTGCCATTCCTCTTGCTCTCCTCTTGCATATTTTCCAATAACTGAGATAATCTCTACTTCCGTTATTTTAGAAATATAACATCTTCCTTCCTTTATTTCATTAAAATCATACTCATCTCTTCTTACATTCTTTCCTACCAAAAAACTTAATATTTCAAAAAAAGCATTTGTATCCAACAAATATTCTTTCATCCCCCCCTTACCCCTCTCTCCCAATATCTGCGGTCTCTATTATTTTCTGTGCCTGTTCCATAGAAAATGGTTGTAATTTTTCTTTGATCATATCAACCAGTGATTGTAAATCTGCATCCGCGCCTTTATTTACATACCCATCAATTCCAATATTTACTAAAGCCTTGATATCGGTAAATTCTCTAAAATTTGTATATACGATAACAAATACATAGGGCTGTACCTCTCTGATTACTCTCAAAACATTTTCACCGCTTACCTTTGGCATCTTCAAATCCAACAAAATAAGATCATAATCCTTTTCCTTTATCATCTGAATTCCTCTCTGACCATCTTCTGCAATTTCAGCCGCCATACCATTTAATTCCAATGCCTTTTTTACCGTTTTCGCAGTCATATCCTCATCTTCAATAATTAATATTCTATTCATCTTTTTCATTCCCTTCTTTTTTAGGTAACTCAATAATAAATCGGGCACCCTGCTTAAACTTTCTATCCACTCTAATTTTTCCGCCAAACATTTGCACAATATTCCATACAATATATAATCCCAGCCCCTCGCCACCTCCATTTTCTTCTTTTTCTTTTGTCGTAAAAAAGGGTTCAAAAACTTTGTCTAAATATTCAGGTGCTATCCCCGTCCCATTATCCTGAAAATTTATTATATAAAATTTAGTTTTCTCCAAAATTTCAACTTTTATCTCTCCTGGCACATGATTTTCATTTATCGCATAAAGAGAATTTCCAACTAAATTATAAAATATCTGATCAAATTTAATCCGGTCTCCAAATAATATAAAATCCGTTTCCGCATCCACACTGTAATTTACATTCTCCTTCTGCAAGCGGGAATCAAATTCCTGAAATACCGCCTGAATCTCTTTTTGGACACTAAAATGACTATTTTCTTCTTTCTCTGTCACAATAGGAGAAAATCGGGACAATAATTCACGAATCCGTAAGGTCTGAGATAAAATATCATTAAAAACCTGGTTTAATTCTTCCTTTTTATCGACTCCTCTCTCCATCTCCATTTGATATAACTGAATTCTGTACCGTATATTTGTTATCGGTTGTCCTAGTTCATGAGCAAACCCCTTTAGTAATTCGCTTATAGAAATCAATTTCCTGCTATGTTCCCGCTCTTCAAATAAGGTTTTGATTGTATCAAATAAAGTTAATTCCGTTTCTTCTTCTTTCTCCTTTTCGCTTATCTTGTCCAAATGCTTTCCTTTTTCTCGCAAAAAAATTTTTTCTTTTATCTTTGATGCCTTATCTAACATACCAAACTGAAGATAAAAATTATACAGTGTTTTCATTATTGGGATACTCTTTTTGCTACATTCTTCCATTTTTTCCAAAGCTTTATTCCGCGCGGATATATCCCCAATTTTAGAATAATAAAATACTAATTCATAAAGAGTATTAAATTCTCCAACCCGCTCTATTTCTGGATGTTTATCAATATAGTTTTCCGCCGCAGTATAATCATTCAATTTTCTGCATACTCGAAATAATGTTCTTATTGCCACCTGATCCACATCATATTGCAATACCTTTAAAACTAATTGTAATGCTTCATTGTACTGTTCTCTTTTCTCCATCGATGAAACCAGATATTTATCGATCCTCTTATTTTTCTCAGAATGTTCTAAGCGAAGTACTTGATAATGGATAATATAAATTCGATAGGTCTTTTCAATTTTATGCATATAAGATACAACTTTTTCAAAATTACAATCATCCTGAAAAAAAAGGATTTCTTTTAATTCAATATAAGGTGCAATCACTTCGCATAATTTTTTGATACTATACAGATCAAGTCGTTCTTCCTCCATGCAACCGGTAATTATCTTGACTGTTTTTTCTCTCTCTTCCGGTTTCATTTTTTCCAGTAGCATACTTAAAAACCGAGTATAGTACATCAAATATAAATCATTCTCTCCCACATGAGCAAGAGTATTCCTACTTTTGCTAAGACCCGAACTGTATAAATTAATTTTACCTTGTACATCCAGATTACCTAAATAATCTAAATTATCTGAAAGTATCCTTAAAAAATTTTCATCCAGAGAATTTATTCGCGCTTGCAAAACAATTGGAGATTCTTTATTATTTTTTGTGGTATTGTTAGATTTTTCCATACCCTCTCCCCTGCCTTTCTAATTTCATTATACCATATCCTTCAGATATGTTCTCTCCGGCGGATACGCATGATTTGCTTTGGAAACTTTCCTCCCTGCAGTCGAAAGCAAATCAGCGCAGGTATAATGTCGCCAGACATTATACCAAGGTAAAAGCCATCTGCCCCACCTCCGCTGACATATTCTCGTCCGCTCCTTCCTCACTCGGCATTGTTTCCATATTTCCATTTTTTACCTTTTCTTCCAGATCATCCTGTGTAATCCTCTCGTTCTTCCCCTCATTTTCTTTATCGGTCGGATCAGAAAGCTTTAGACTTTTTACCCGTACACTCTGACCGCAGCGCGTTGTAATAAGTAAGATCTTTGTCCCGTCCGGTTTCACAATAATTCTGCTCTCGGTTTCCGTTTTCGGGACTGTCCCCGCAGAGTCCTTGCCCGCCGCTTTAGCATCGTCCAACAGGCTTTGTTTTCCATGCTTTTTCGTGGTTTCCTCCATCCCATCCTCGTCCAATGCAAATAATTTTGCCCCGTAAGGTACGTCCTTTTTTGACTTTTCACCTAAAAATCTTCCCATTTCCTGCCGATATAGATCATTATAAAATGTACTATTACAAATCATTGTTCCCGCTCCTTCCTGCTGCACCTCTATTTTCTACAAAAAATTCCTTTCCCTGTCAATTGTTCTTCTTGAAAATTCTCGAAAAAACAGAAAAGAAACCTGCATTTTTTATATCGGCGATTTCCCTTCCATAAATAAGCAAATCCCAAAAATATCTGAGGTTAACTCCCCTGTATCGGTCTGCGACCAGGTAGGAGGCAGTCTTCCCGGCACAAAAAAACTGCCGCAAAAAAATCTGCGGCAGTTTTGCCATTATACAAAAAGCACCTAAAAATTCTACAGCCTGGTAAGCAGTTCCTTCCCAAGTTCCTCAAAACCCGGCTTTCCAAGCAGCGCGAACATATTTTTCTTGTAGCTCTCAACACCCGGCTGATCAAATGGATTTACGCCGAGAATATAGCCCGAAATACCGCAGGCAAACTCAAAGAAATAGAAGAGTTCGCCGAGTGAGAATTCGGTCTGTGCCGGAAGATTGACTAAAAGATTTGGCACATTGCCGTCTGTGTGCGCAAGTCTTGTCCCCTTCATCG
>CAJTLX010000077.1:0-5143 GCA_910577165.1 uncultured Lachnospiraceae bacterium | reverse complement strand
TCTTATTGATAAAATCAACGCTCTTGCCCGCAAGGTAATTCAAGCCGTCCAGATCCACATCCTCCTTCTCCAAAATTACCTCGCAAGTCGGAGTTTCAAGATTGATCACGGTCTCAAACATTGTGCGCTGTCCATCCTGGATAAACTGTCCCATCGAGTGCAGATCCGTTGTGAGATCCACAGCCGCCGGGAAGATTCCTCTCTGATCCTTGCCCTCGCTCTCGCCGTAGAGCTGTTTCCACCACTCGCCGACATAGTGTAAGGACGGCTCATAATTGCAGAGAATCTCAATCGACTTATTCTTGCGCAGTAAAATATTGCGCACAGCCGCGTAAAGCATAGCGTCATTCTCCTCAAACGACTTGTTTAAACACCTCTCACGCATACTTGCCGCGCCTTCCATCAACGCGGTAATGTCCGCACCGCTGACTGCGATCGGGAGCAATCCCACCGCGGTGAGTACCGAGAAACGCCCGCCGACATCATCCGGAACCACAAAGCTCTCGTATCCCTCCTCAGTTGCAAGATTTTTCAACGCACCCCTCGCCTTGTCCGTCGTCGCGTAGATGCGCTTTGCCGCTTCCTCCTTGCCGTATTTTTCAATCAGCATCTTCTTGAAGACGCGGAATGCAATCGCTGGCTCGGTTGTTGTGCCGGATTTGCTGATAATATTAACAGAGAAATCACGATCGCCGATCACCTGCATCAGATGGGTAATATAAGTGCTGCTGATGTTGTTGCCGACATAGTAAATCTCCGGTGTTTTGCGCACTTCCTTAGAAACTGAATTGTAAAAACTGTGACGCAAGAACTCAATTGCTGCCCGCGCGCCAAGATACGAGCCGCCGATCCCAATCACCAAAAGCACTTCTGAGTCGCCCTGAATTTTTTCCGCTGCCTTCTTGATGCGCGTAAACTCCTCCACATCATAGTTTACCGGAAGATCAATCCAGCCAAGAAAATCGTTTCCTGCGCCGGTCTTTGCAAGAAGTTCTGCCTTCGCTGCCTCCGCCGTCTTTTTCATATGGACAATCTCGTCCTCACGGATAAATTTTTTTGCCGCGCTGTAGTCAAATGTTACATTTGCCATAATTATAATCTCCTTTTTGCGTCAGATTTTTCGTTTTTCTGCTTCTGCATATCCTTTTCTAGCATTACCCTTATTTTACCAGAATATCCCGTTTCTTGCAATCTTTTTTTCTGTCAATTTCGATACTGTTCGACAGTTTTCCTAAAAATTTTTACCAATGCTCAAATTAAAAACTCCCGCAAAACCTCCTCAATCAGCGCGCCGTTTTCCTGATCCTTTCCAATCTGTGCTGCCAAAAGCGGCGCGGTTTCCTCTAAAATATTTTCCTTCTTTAAAAGTTCCAGTGCTGCGGCAAGCTGCTCGATGGCCTCCTTTGAAGGAGCTTTCTTTGGAGGTTTGGCGGTTTCCCTTGACTCTTGTGCCTTTTCCGAAAGTTCTGCCAAAGACTCCCCCTCTTTTTGATCAGTCAGATTTCTTTTTGTATCCTGTGTGATCTCGCGCTTTAACTCATATTTTATATGCTCTCTCTTCTGGCGCGCAATCATATCCTTCTTGCTCTCCCTGCGCTTTTTGTCCGCGCTGAAAAATTCCTCTTCCTGCGCTGCCTTTTTCTCTGCCCCATTGATCACATAGAATTTTGGAGATTCTGTTTTCCCCGTCTGTCTCCCGCCCATATTGTTCTGTACTTCCTCATCCGCTAAAGCAGTATTATTTGACGATGCGCCCTCCATTTTTGAGAGGCGGCGAATATGGATTGCCCCCGCATACTCGTCCGGATTTCCTTCCTCCTGCATTACTTCATGCTGTGCTGTCGCGCTTTCTTTTGTCGCACTCTGCTGTGCCACACTTTGCTGCACTGCACTAAATGCTGCACCGGATTGCGCTGTGCTTTCCTTTGCTGTATACTGCGCTGCATTGGATGCTACATAATCCCCTTCTTTAACTGGAGACTCCGGTCTGCGAAACGCGGTATCTTTTTGTGCGGACTCCTCCTCTTCCACATCTTCTTTTTCCTCCCTGCCAAGGGCAGTATCCGGCGCATCTGCCTCGTATGCTCTGCTCTCCTCCTCCCAAAACTCTTCCTCCTGTACCTTTATGCGATTTTCAAAATAATCCACAAGATTGCGCTTTATCTGCTTTTTCTTTTCCGCAAGATTTGCAATATTATCCACAACAACGGCCATAATCACTGTCCAGGTTCCGATAAAAAAAGTAAAGAGAACCGCTTCTCTTTCCACCTGATAAAATACGCTGGAAACCGCCGAAACCGCAAGTAATCCTGCACATAATATCCATGCTTGTCCACCGATCTTATTCCATGTGGATAATAATATTCCCATAAATTTTTTTCCTTCTATGTATTTGTCCACAAAGATATTCACATTATTTACCCTGCCGTCCTCGTCCATACATTCCTCGTAATCTTCCCGCATCCTAATCAGCCATTTCTTCCCTGCTGTTGCCATTCTTTGCGTCCAGTATAGCTGTCTGTTATAGTAAGTAGACAACATCACTTTCAGCACGACTCCGACGCTGCACACCCCAGCCATCAGATAAAGAAAAACCCCCTTTGTCAACCATTCCTGCAGCATAATAATCCCTCCGTTCTTAATTATCTGCTTTTAAATCGAGTAGGAGAGAGTTTTTTCTCTCTCTCTGCGCAACCCGTGCGCCGCTAAAACAACATATTTTTTTATGTGCGTTTGCGCATATTTGCATGAGTCTGCGCATATAAAAATGGTATATTGGAATTTCCATTTTTTTACAATTCCAATATACCATCTTTTTGCAGATTTGGGAAGAATTTTCGTATAAAATTTTTCGACAAAGCGTGCTTTTTGTGTATAATTTTAAGACTTTTTAAGGAATCTTCCCGGCAAAGTATCTAGGACGCAGTATTTTTCTGATAAATGCACCACAGTCCTTTCATCGTCAGCATTGGATCATACACATCGATCAATTTTGTTTCATCTGAGATAATTTTTCCCAGTCCCCCAGTTGCTACCACTTTAAGTTTCGGTAGCCCCGCCTCTTTCTTCACCTGTTTAATAATGTATTCTGTCTGTCCGATATAGCCGTAAACTAAGCCTGCCTGCATACTGCTGACTGTTTCTTTTGCCAGAATGGACGCTGGCTTTTTAATTTCAATTTCCGGAAGTTTTGCCGTCTCATTCCAGAGTGCGTTCGCACAGATTGCAATCCCAGGACTGGTAATGCCCGCTGCAAATGCACCGTCCGCAAGAATTAGATCGTAGGTGGTCGCCGTCCCAAAATCAATCACAAAGACCGGACCGCCGTAAAGTTCATAAGCTGCTGCCGCATCCACAATGCGATCCGCGCCAATCTCCCGCGGATTGCCCGTGATAATTTTAATCCCCGTCCTGACTCCCATCCCGACAATGATCGGCGTTTTTCCGAAATACTTTATAATACTGCTCGTTAAAGAGTACATCACTCCCGGAACTACTGAGGAGATAATTACATCCTCAATCTGCACCGGAACAATATTTTTTGCCTCAAGTAACCCGTAGAGCTGCGCGCCAAACTCATCCGAAGTACGCGGCGTGCGCGTGGTCAGACGAAAACTTGCCTCCACATTTCCATCACTTAATACGGCAATAGTGATATTTGTATTGCCAACATCAATTGCAAGGATCATTTTTTTGTCCTTTCCATAAAATTTTCCCATGCGCATTTACGCCTTGTTCCCCGTCTGCCCAAGCACAACCGCCCTATAATATAACTCCAGAGATTCTAAAAATTCCTGCTTATCCTGCTGAAGTGCTTTTGCTTTTAACACACTCCCAATCTCGTCGTAAAGCAGATCATTTTCGTCACATTCTGTGCGCAGCAAAAGCCCCTCTGCCGGATCAAACTCCAAAAAAAGTGCCCCGCCAACATCCTCCGTAAAAAGTACACACATAATCTGAAGTTCCTCTTTTATCTGCTGCGGCAGCCTGCCAAAAACTTTCTCATTAAAATAATATTTTTGTTCATAATAATTGCTCCCGCAAAGTACCAGTCGTTCTTCCATCTCAAACTCCAATTTCTCATTTTTCACATAATATCCATACCGCCTAAAATACAGGTGGTCTTGACATAGACCGTCGGCGCAGAAGCCTTCAGTGAACGGTTCTTCACATGATTGTCAACACTTCCCAAAACCGGCCCGCCCTCCACAACTACACGCACATCCTTCGGCACAATAATATCAATCCCACCCATAATCAAAATAGCCTCTATCATCACGTCATGGTAGATAATTGCTCCGGAAAGATTTAGATCAATCGCGCCCATAATACAGGAAAGCACCGCACCCTCAAAAACCTCACCGGTATAATTAATTTCCTTCCCCATAAAGATCGAAGTGCAGGCGCAACGCCCGTTATGGTTCGCGCCCCCGGTAAACATTCCGGAAGTCCCATAATTTTCCTTGCGGTACTCCTCCCTGTTTGCATAATCATTCCAGGCAAAAGAATCAGAAGCATTTTCTTCGTAATAATCGTATTCTTCCTCAAAACTATAATTTGATGCGTCCTCAAATTGATCTTTGTCCGCCTCTCTTCGCCAGTCATGTATCTCCTGGTCATTCATTCCGCTATCATAGTGATCTTTCTTACCATGGCGCGCTCTATTCCTTTCTGCCCTCCCATTCTGCTTTTCTTTCTTTTTTGAAAATTTTTCCGGTTGAATCTTTTCTGACTGGGAATCCTTTCCACCAGAAACCATCATCCGCCCACCGGTCAGAATCAAAAACACGGCGATTAAAAGTGGAAAAAGCATACGATACTCAATAAACCCCTGTGCCGCCATCAAAAGCATTACGCCAACAATCAATCCCTTCAATGACTTAGAGCGATCCTTTTGTCCCGTCATAAAATTGACCGCCGACGGAATAATCAAAAACAGCGTCCACCACCCAGCAAAAAAAAGTTCAAACTCAAACCAGTGCAGAATTTTCCCCGCGAGCAATATACCGCCCACAATCATCAACATCCCCCAGACAGTTCCAGCCGATCTCTTTTTCATTCGCCCGCCTCCTCTCTGCAGATTTCCCTTATAATATCTGTCAATATTATACCATGTTCTCCGAACATGGTGCCTCCGGCGGAT
>CAJTLX010000076.1 GCA_910577165.1 uncultured Lachnospiraceae bacterium | reverse complement strand
TTGGAAAAAATTTCGCAGCAGGTATGAGCGGTGGTATTGCCTATGTGCTGGATGAGGATTCCAGTTTGTATAAAAAGATCAATAAGTCTTTGGTTTCCTTTGAGGCGGTAACAGAAAAATATGATGTGATGGAATTAAAGGATATGATCGCGGAGCATGCCGCCTGTACAGGTTCAGGGCGAGCGGAGGAGATCCTTAAAAATTTTATGGAACATTTGCCGAAATTTAAGAAGATTATTCCTCACGATTACCGCAGAATGCTGATGACCATCTATCAGATGGAGGAGAAGGGACTTAGCAATGAGCAGGCACAGATTGAGGCGTTCTATGCAAACAGTGTGAAAAGGGCATAAGACTGATGAATGGAGGGCGTGTTCCTTTTCACGCGGAAGTTTTGCTTTAACTTTTTTTCTGCTGAGCGGATACAATGGCTGCTCTGCGTGTGAGTTTGGTAGGAGATATATTTTATGGACAGTCAGGAAAGGGGAGAATTGCTGTGGGTAAACCGACGGGATTTTTGGAATATGAGAGGAAGGATAGTGCGGCGACCGCGCCAAAGGAGCGTGTCAAAAATTTTGAAGAGTTCCATGTGCAGCTACCGGAGGAGGAGAGGAAAAAACAGGCGGCGCGGTGCATGGACTGTGGGGTGCCATTCTGCCAGTCAGGGATGACAATTGCGGGGATGACTTCGGGTTGCCCGCTCAATAATTTGGTGCCGGAGTGGAATGATCTGCTTTACAATGGAAATATGCACCATGCATTAAACCGCCTGTTAAAGACGAACAATTTTCCGGAATTTACTTCAAGGGTCTGTCCTGCACTCTGCGAGGCGGCTTGCACCTGCAATTTAGGCGGCGCACCGGTGACGGTAAAGGAGAATGAGCGGGGAATTATTGAATATGGCTATGAGCAGGGCTTAATTGTTGCAAACCCGCCAAAGGTGCGCACCAGAAAGTGTGTGGCAATCATTGGTTCGGGACCGAGCGGCCTTGCCGCGGCGGATCAGCTTAATAAGCGTGGGCATAATGTGACTGTTTTTGAGCGGGATGACCGTGTGGGTGGGCTTTTGATGTACGGAATTCCAAATATGAAATTGGAAAAACAGGTGGTGGAGCGCAGAGTAAAGTTGATGCGCGAGCAGGGGATTGAATTTAAGACGGGTGTGGAAGTGGGGAAGGATGTGAAGGCAGCGAAAAAGATGCTTTCGGATTACGATGCCATAGTTCTTGCCTGCGGCGCGGCGAACCCGCGCGATATCAGAGCGGAGGGGCGTGACGCAAAAGGGATTTATTTTGCAGTCGATTATCTGAGATCCATGACAAAAAGTCTGCTGGATTCTCATTTTGTGGATAAGAAATATATTGATGCGAAGGGAAAGAATGTGCTGATTATCGGCGGCGGGGATACGGGCAATGACTGTGTCGGCACGGCGATACGACAGGGCGCGAAATCTGTGGTGCAGCTTGAAATGATGCCAAAGCCGCCGCAGTGCCGCGCGGAAAACAACCCATGGCCGGAGTGGCCTAAGGTATTAAAAACAGATTACGGCCAGGAGGAGGCAATCGCTCTCTTTGGGCAGGACCCGCGAGTTTACCAGACAACAGTAAAGGAATTTATAAAGGATAAGGACGGGAAACTTTGCAAGGTAAAGGCTGTAAAGCTCTCGCCAAAGAAGGATGAGAAAACCGGGCGCATCACGATGGAGGAAGTCATAGGCAGCGAGTACGAGATCGCGGCAGAATTAGTGCTTATTGCGGCAGGGTTTTTAGGTGCGCAAAAATTTGTGGCAGATGCATTTGGAGTGGAACTAGACGGACGAACAAATGTAAATACAAAGGCGGAAGGATACGCGACCAATGTGCCAAAAGTATTTTCGGCGGGTGATATGCGGCGCGGTCAGTCCCTCGTGGTCTGGGCGATCAGAGAGGGAAGGCTTGCAGCAAGGGAAATTGATGAATTTTTGATGGGGTATACGAATTTATAAGAGATGGTAAAAGAAATTTAAGAAAAAACAGACCTTCCTGTAGTTGCAAAAACTGTTATGGGGAGGTTTGTTTTAGTTAGAAAATATTGGTAATTATCAGGGCATATCTTATTCGATTGAACCAATTTTGATCGCGGAGATTTAGGAAGAATAGGAAGAAAAAGTCATGATCTAAAAAAGGTCTTCAATATTTGTTAAGGTTATGGTATAATATCGATAGATATTATACCTGCGCTGATTCGCATTCGACCGTAGGGAGAATAATTTCTTCTGCAGAGTGGCGCAGAGGGTTAACTTGTTATGAGAATGCGCTTGTATACGATATCGATACTAACAGAAATTTTGTTAGTATTATGGCGGAGGCAATAACGGAAGACGATAATAAGAAGTTGCGTGAAATAATTGACAGATATGACAAGGGACGCTTGGTTACTGTACATGGATTTTACTTTCCAAAAAAATGCTCACTGTTATTGTAGAGAGGAGAGTTTGCTTGATTACAGAATATGATGAAGAGTGAATTGTTACAAAATAAATATTAAACTAAAATTTGGAGAACGTAAGCACGATTTAGATGCAGTTATAGATACGGGTGCGTCTATCACCACAAAGCTAAAAGGAAACAACTTATTATTGAAAACTTTGATGATTCTGAGTATTATAGGAGTTTTGGTATGGAGTCTGTATTGAGCAGTGAACAGTTAAATATGCTACTTGCAAATACAAAAGAGAGGATAACGGAGTTAGACCAATTGACAAAATGAGAAAATTATAAGATATTATAAAAAATAACAGTGGATGATAGTGAATTCATATAATTGGAGGGGGAAACTTTTATGTTATTGATTCAAAATATCTGTCTTAGTTGGGATAAAAACGAGCGCGGGGCAAAGGGAGAAAATGTGCGCCGTCAGTTTCCTCTAGCCTATCCGATTGGAGAACATCCCTTAGGGGAGGCAACAGTCCAGAATCTTAACTTTTATCAGGAAGGGACGGAGATTATGGACTTTGTTCAGGCAGAATATTATTTTTCGGAAAAAACTCTGCCCAAAATTGGGTTTACAGAGGAGAGAACAAAGAGGGAGATAGAAAAGCGGATCGCGTGGATAAAAAAACATCAGTATCAAAATTACTCTTCCGCTGACGCGCTTAACTTAACAAATTTATCTATTTATCCAAAAGATAATATGTTCGATATTGTTTTTTTCTATGATGAGCAGCGCAGTGGAGTACCATTTCGCAGCGGACATAACCGGGATTTTCTGAATCCGGATTCCCGTCTGTATCAGAAAAATAATTTAAATGAAACGGCTTTCCTGCTGAAAAAAAATCAATACGGGCGAATTGTCTGGAATGAGCGCAGAGTGGATTACGATCTGGGGACATGGTACTATGAGCTTCATATTTACAATATATTTTATGCGCAGGGACAAGATGTTCCAAAAAATATTTTTGTGCGGACAGAGCCGGATTTTGTATATCAGCAGATTGCAAGGTTGTATTGATAAGACAATTTTATTTCGCTGTGGTGGCGGTACACAAAATCTTTGTGTACCGCTGCAAAAAAAATATAAAAGAATATTTAAGGTATAAAAATTTCGATAGCATTCTTAAATCTATAATGTCCCGATAAACCGCATAAATGCTTCTTTTCCTGCCGCATCGCGCTTAAATACACCCGCGTCGGCAAGTACCTCGGCAAAGACCGCACCGATTTCTTCTTTTGCGATCGCCTCTTTATTTTCAGGCATGATATCTTTCCTGCGCGCGCGGATTTCGTTAAGCCAGACAGCGTGCGCCTCCATCTCCGGATGTTTTTCTGTATCCACGCCGTTTATTAGTGCGTCCGCCATTGTGCCAAGCTCGTTTGCAAGCCGCCCTGGAAGTACAGCAAGCCCCATTACCTCAATCAGTCCAATATTTTCCTTCTTAATATGGTGCAGCGACGGGTTCGGGTGGTAGAGTCCGAGCGGGCGATCCTCGGTGGTCAAATTGTTGCGAAGGACGAGATCGCACTCGAAAACTTCGCCGCGTCTGCGGGCGATCGGCGTGATGGTATTGTGCGGTGTACCCTCTGTCTCAGCAAAGATGGTTGCCGCTTCGTCCGTGTAGCCCCTCCATGCGTGCAGTACTTTTGCGCAGGCAAGAGAGAGTTTTTTGCGGTCCGTTCCCTGCAAGCGGATCACGGACATTGGCCACTTTACAATACCTGCCGTAATGGTTTCAAATCCCGGAAGTGTAAAATTTTCTTCGATCGGCGCGGTCTCCATTGCAAAGGTGTAATGTCCGCCCTGGAAATGTTCGTGGCTTAAAATCGAGCCGCCTACGATCGGCAGATCGGCATTTGAACCGATAAAATAATGCGGCAAAAATTCAAGGACATCAAAGAGTTTTTCAAATACAGCATCGTCGATCTGCATCGGGATATGTTCCTCGCGGAACACAATGCAGTGTTCATTGTAATAGCCATATGGGGAATACTGTAAATACCAGTTCGCGCCGTCCACAGTCATTGGAACCGGGCGCAGATTTTGGCGCGCCGGGTGGGAAACCGTACCGGCAAATCCCGTATTTTCAATGCAGAGCTGGCAGGCGGGGTAGGAAACTTTAGTTGCAAGTTTTGCGGCGGCGATATCGCGCGGATCTTTCTCCGGCTTTGAGCGGTTGATCGTAATGTCGAGAGAACCATACTCACTTTGATAAACCCAGTGGAGATCTCTTGCAATGCGCGCGGAGCGAACATAGTCCGTGTCCTTGCTGAACTGATAGTACCAGTCAGTCGCAATTTCCGGGCTTTTTTCATATTCTTCATTGAATTTTGCGATCACTTCGTGCGGCATCGGAGTCAGGAGCCCCATCAGTTTTGTGTCGAACCGGTCGCGCGCGGAGGTGGTATCCTCAATAATCCCCTGTGCAATCGCCCGGTCAATCAGTGGGGCGAGAATCTCTTCTAACGTGAGAGCCGCAGGGACACTGGGTTCCTCCCACTGAGGAATGTGCAGCACATCCATAAGCTGATTGCGCACACAGATCTCATCATCTGCGGTGATAAGGTTTCTCGCAATGCCATAGTTAAGCAATGCCTGAACTGCATCAATAACTTTCATATGTAATACCGCCTTTCATTTCATTTTGGTTGTCTTTAGTATATCACACTTTGCACCGGATGAAAAGATAAAAAGACAAATTATTTGTTAATAAGCAGAAAAAATGTTGGAAATAGAAAACAAAAAACATATTCACCGCGGGATCAAACACTGGGAGAGGCAAACAAAAAATAGTTTAAGATGGACTTGCAAAAGATAATCCCATGTATTATACTAAACTCGAATGGTAATTTTAAGTAAGGTAGCACAATGGGTAAACTTATGAAAATTTCAGTTTTTGTGTGGATCAAATATAGAGCAATTCTGCATGGCAGGATGGATTGGAGCATGGGATGAATGCACATATTTTAGGAACCGGAAGTTTTCTCCCGGAAAAGATAGTGACAAATTTTGATTTGGCGGAGCGCGTGGAGACAAATGATGAGTGGATTGTGAGTCGCACTGGGATTCGTGAAAGGCATATTGCGGTGGAGGAGAGTACGGCGGAGATGGCGGCGGCAGCGGCAAGGCGCGCACTTTCCGATGCGGATGTGGGGGCGGAGGAACTTGAGATGATTCTTTTGGCGACAGTTTCTCCCGACCATATTGTGCCGAGTGCGGCCTGTGAGGTACAGGCGATGCTTGGCGCGAAAAATGCAGTCGCAATTGAGCTTAACGCGGCGTGTTCCGGCTTTGTCTTCGCGTTAAATACGGCGCAAGCCTATGTGAGGGCGGGGATCTATACGAAAATTCTTGTGATCGGTGTGGAGACACTTTCAAAACTGGTGGACTGGAACGATCGCTCGACCTGTATTTTATTTGGGGACGGAGCGGGAGCAGCGGTAGTAACAGCGGCGCAGGAAGCGGGAATTTTGGATTTTATCCAGTTTTCCGACGGCGAGAAGGGCGAAGCACTTTTATGTGATGCCAAACCTCTCTGCAATCTTTTTGCAAGTAGGGAGCAAGAGCAGAAATTTGTGAAGATGGACGGGCAGGGGGTCTTTAAATTTGCAGTGCGCCGGGTGAGTGAGTCGATCGACCAGCTTTTTTCTCGCAATCATCTTGAGGCGGGACAGATTGACTGTTATATTTTGCATCAGGCGAACGCACGCATCATTCAGTCCGTGGCAAAACATCTAAAGGAAGATATCGCCAAATTTCCAATGAATGTGGAACGCTGCGGCAACACATCCGGTGCGTCCGTGCCTATTTTACTGGACGAACTAAATCGCGCAGGGCGTTTAAAACGGGGGGATAAGGTAATTATGTCCGGATTTGGCGGCGGATTGACCTGGGGCAGCATTTATATGATCTGGTAGTAATGCGACAGTATATTTTCGGGCGAAAGAGAGCAAATTTTTTTGTATCGCCCGAAAAAATCCAAAAATTTTTCAAATTGTACTTGACAATTCGAAAAAAAAGGTGCATAATAAATAAGCAACGTCGCCGGGAGATGGCATTAAAAAAGCAGAAAAGATACGGTGATGGTGATTATCGAGGCGTGGCTCAGTTTGGTAGAGCGCTGCGTTCGGGACGCAGAGGTCGCAAGTTCGAATCTTGTCGCCTCGATTTTGTGTGGAAATAAACACAAGTGCTGGAATAGCTCAGCCGGTAGAGCACTTCACTCGTAATGAAGGGGTCGTCAGTTCGAATCTGATTTCCAGCTTGTTGCAAAAAGAACCGTGGAGTCTACGGTTCTTTTTTTATGTGCATGGGCGCGAATGTGTGTAAACACACATGGAAGATAGTTGCTGACGCAACACGCAACACGCACCCCGCGCAGCGAGTAGGGGAGTAAAACTTTTCCCTACTCGATTGCACAGACCTAAGAAAAAGAGAAAACATCTTTTGGATATATTGTATAAAAATAGGGGGAATAAATATGGGTTTTATGGATTTTTTTATTGATTCTCAAAAAATTTGGTGGGAAATAATTATATTTTTTACTTATATTGTGATTTGCGGGGTATTGACAAAACCGCGTTTTTCAAAGAAAATTTGTCTGATGATATCCGGCGCGACTCTCGCTTTAATTTTTGCGGTGCAGATCTGGATGTTTTTTTCTTTCGGTGATATAATGAAGATATTTACCCTGCTGCCGTTAACTGCATATTTACCTAGTATTTTATGCCTACACATTATTTCGAAGTCAGGATTCTTTCAGACCATCACCGCCTGGACAACGGGATTGATTGCGTACCGTATACTGAAAATATTTTTGAAAGTTCTGATACTGATTTTCGATATGAGCGGGAAGAAGGAGATAGAGGCAATATTGATTGTTGGCAGTCTGTCCTTATTGTCGGCACTGCTTTTGTTTCTTGTTATTCGTTTTCTTCGAAAACCGTTTCAGATGTATGGGGAGGGCAGTTATGGGAACTGGATGTTTTTGTGTTTTCCGGTTTTCGTCGTGTTTTTATTATTCTCTTATTTGGGCAATATGTCGTGGAATATCTCTTTGCAGATCCTTATTTTTTTTAATATGTTCGTTATTTTCCTTTTGCTTATCAGGGCATTGACCGCATTTGCGTCGGTGGAACATATGAGGGAGTCAGAGCGGACATTGACTGCTTATATGCAGATGCAGCGCAAGGAATATGAGGAAATGTGCGTTAAAATGGAAACGGGGCGGATCTATCGGCACGATATGCGCCATCATCTAATTGTGCTGAAAAATCTGGCCAAGGAGAAAGATACCGAACATATTATGGAATATATTGGGGAGCTGTGCGGGCAGCTTTCTCATACAGAACATAAAAATTATTGTCAAAACCCCACAGTAAATGCTGTGCTTTCCGCGTATATTGAGGAAGCTGAAAAATATTGTACTGTGGAAACGAGGATCAATATTCCAAAGGAATTGCCGTATGATGAGTTGGATATCTGCGCTGTCCTGGCAAATGCCTTAGAAAATGCAAAAAATGAGTGCAGGAAAACGGAGGGAAAAGAAAAGTCTTATATCCACATTAGTGCGGATTTAAAGGGAGGAACAAAACTTTTTCTCAGCGTGCAAAATTCCTGCAGCGAGCCAGTCAGATTTGGCGAGGATAATCTTCCAATCGCGCCGACGACGGGGAAGCATGGAATAGGACTAAAGAGTATTCAGGCTGTGGTAAAAAAATATAGTGGGATGCTTCAATGTGAATGTCGTGACAGGATCTTTTGTTTAAATGCAGTTTTATTTTGTCCGCACAAAGAAATGCCGAAACAGGAAGCAAAGATACTTACAAAAAAACGGCTTTTTTCCGGAACGCCAATACCAGTTACGATTACAGTCGCTCTTTTGTTTTTGCTGTTGATCGGTACAATACCATTAATGGCGGGAACGTTTGCGAATGAGGAAACTACAGTGCGGGAGAACAAAATTTGTTTGATCGATTGGGGGGAGTTGCTTTTTTGTGCCAATGTGCCAGCAATTCAGCTGGAAAAAACTTACAAAGAAACTTTTGAAAAGAATATGGATCAGATTATTGACGAGATGAAGAGGGAGTTTTTATTGTATGCCAGTCAAAAGTATATGGGATATGTTGGCGGGGATATTACATATAAAATTATGCAGGATAATGACCGCTTTCTCTCTGTGCGTTTTGATACTACGATAAATCTTGGCGGTTCCATGCAGTATTGCCGCTGTCTGACCATGGACAAGCGAAACGGCAAAATCATAAGTCTTGACGATCTGTTTGCAAATGGCTACATTGAGGCAATCAGCGCGGAAATTCTGCGGCAGATGGAAGAGCAGGTGGCGGACAGGCGGGCAAATTATTATCTTCCGGGAGGAATTTGGAGAGAGGAGGATTGTTTTAAGGAAATCACTGCGGACAGAAATTTCTATATCAATGCCGAGAATAAACTTGTAATTGTATTTGACGAGTATGAGGTAGCACCAGGAAGTATGGGAATGCCAGAATTTGTTATACCAGAAGAAGTTCTGGAAAAATTTGGAAGTTTGCAAAACTAAAAAACAGCAGAAGTCCGGCACTGTGTAGGACGTATGCGAAACTAAAAATAGGAGGTACTGTGTTATGAGAATTACAATCACAGAGAAAATGAGGGAGAGGGCAAGAAGGAGAGGGAGTGTGTTAAAACTGAACCGAATCCGCATCGGCGGTCCGAAGGGGGCGATCGCAGCGGGAATCACCCTTCTTGTTTTTGGCTTGTTTTCCGGGCTGCCGTTTTTGATTCAGGGACTTTTTGGGGGAATATTATTATTTGCCATGATGGGAATTCCGGGATTGATTCTTCTTATTATCGGCAGCATACTGCAAAAGAAAAGAGCGAGGGATTATCTGGAATTTTATGTAAAGGAAACTGGATATTCGCGAAGAGAACTTTTGCAGGCGGAGGATGAACTTTTAGCACCGCAGACAGTGGCATTTGGAAATTCGGGAAAAAATGGGATCTTCTGCTATATCACGGAGCATTTCCTTGTCTCGGTCACAAAGGAAGCCTGCTATGTGAGAAAGCTCTCCGACATGGTCGCGGTCTTTTATTCTGAAGAAATTCCAGGAATTGACGGTCAGGGAAGCGGAGTGATGTTTATTTCGGAGAGGGATATTTCTAGGGAGCCGTGTACCAATCCCTATACTTATCGATTGTGTGGGGGGTATTCCAACATTCTTTTGGACAGACAAAGTTGCGTGGAAGTGCAGGGAGAAATTGAAAAAAGAGGTGCGGTTATTCTTACCAATCAGAGATTTTCAGATGGAAAAACGATGTATGATCTGTTAAATTTAAATCACTGGGAGGAGGACTGGACAGCAATTCGACAAGCATTACAGCAAAAAGATGCATTTTAGTGTCAAAATAAGGGGAAAAATGGAAAAGGAAGCGGGACATGATATCAATTTGAATATTCATTATACTGCGCCAGATTGGGTGTGGAAGAAGATTGATGAGGTTTGTAAAACTATGCTTTACTGGAATGAAGCACCAGGAGAGCCAAACTGGAAGGGAGAAGGAATTGCCTTATCTCTGTCTGTGGAGCCAGGTGGTGTTCAAATTTTTGGATCAATGCAAGGTAAGATATGGGGTGGCTGGTATTCTGAACTGAAAGAGAAATTAACCGAGGCACTCGGATACGAGATCGGCGAACCAGAAGATGGATACGATTTTAAATATGATTGGTGAGAAAATCAAAAGATCAGAGCCTCCGCTTTTTTAATCGTTTTATAATTTGAGTTTTCCGCCTGACATGGTATAATATCGACAGATATTATACCCGCGCTGATTCGCATTCGACCGTAGGGAGAATAATTTCTTCTGCGAATCATGCGCATCCGCCGGAGGCACCATGTTCGGAGAACATGGTATAATATTGACAGATATTATACCCGCGCTGATTCGCATTCGACCGTAGGGAGAATAATTTCTT
>CAJTLX010000075.1 GCA_910577165.1 uncultured Lachnospiraceae bacterium | reverse complement strand
TAAATCGGCAGATAAAAGTGGGCTACATCCAGAGTGCAGAACTTACTGTAGATGGGGTATATGGTGTAAAAACGGCGCGGGCGGTAGCGGCATACTGGCGCAAGAGGGGATGGGGAGATCAGGAACACGAAATTTGGAGTGTAGGGAAGGGGACTATAAAGGCACTACAGAAGATTTAATGGTGAGTTATTATAGAGTCTGTAAAAGGGTAATTGGTGATACTAATTTGTTACTAATTGCCCCATTTTTAGCCCGCTTTGCATCGCCTTGTATATTGAACAATCCTGAGAATATCGGGGTTTTCAGGCATTGAAAAACGGGCTGAATTATGGTATAATATCGACAGATATTATACCTGCGCTGATTCGCATTCGACCGAAGGAAGAATAATTTCTTCTGCGAATCATGCGCATCCGCCGGAGGCACCATGTTCGGAGAATATGGTATAATATCGACAGATATTATACCTGCGCTGATTCGCATTCGACCGAAGGAAGAATAATTTCTTCTGCGAATCATGCGCATCCGCCAAAGGCACCATGTTCGGAGAACATAATATCGAGAGATAAATTAAAAAAAGATGGAGGTTTGTTATGGCAGTAGGAACTTTTCACGGCGGGAGTCATCCGTTTGAGGGAAAAGAACTATCGATGGATAAACCGACCAGTGTGCTGCTTCCTAAGGGAGAACTGGTCTATCCGGTGTCGCAGCATATCGGCGCGCCAGCCAAGGTTATCGTGGCAAAGGGGGAGAGGGTGCTTGTCGGACAGAAACTTGCCGAGGCGGGTGGCTTTGTTTCCGCGTGCGTAATCAGTTCTGTTTCCGGCACAGTAAAGACTGTTGAGCCACGGCTGATGGTGAACGGCATGATGGTGGAGTCCGTGATAGTGGAAAATGATGGGGAGTATCAGACTATCCCAGATTTTGGAAAAAAGCGCGATGTATCGAAGCTTTCAAAGGAAGAGATCAGGGGATTTGTAAAAGAGGCGGGCATTGTTGGTATGGGTGGTGCAGGTTTTCCGACCCATGTGAAGCTGACACCGAAAAATGAAGATGAGATCGACTATGTGATTGTCAATGGTTCGGAATGTGAACCTTACTTAACTTCGGATTACCGCATGATGTTGGAGGAGCCGGAGCGTTTAATTGGAGGGTTAAAAGTGATCCTGCGCCTCTTTGATCATGCGACGGGCGTGATTGCGGTGGAGGATAATAAGCCGGAGGCGATTGCGAAACTAACTGAATTAACACGGGGTGAGGAGAGAGTTCGTGTGCAGCCGCTAAAGACAAAATATCCGCAGGGGGCGGAGCGTATGTTAATCTACGCGGTAACGGGCAGACAGATCAATTCTTCGATGCTCCCGGCGGATGCGGGCTGCATCGTGAACAATGTGGACAGTGTGATCTCGGTCTACCTGGCAGTTGCGGAGAGTATACCACTTATCCGTCGGATTATTACTGTGACAGGCGATGCGATAAAAGACCCGCGCAATTTTATAGTGCGCACAGGGACGCGCTACGGGGAACTTTTGGAGGCGGCGGGCGGCTTTTGTGGGGAGCCGGAAAAGATTATTTCTGGTGGACCGATGATGGGACAGGCACTTTTTTCGCTTGATATTCCAGTGACAAAGACTTCCTCTGCACTCTTGGCACTAAAAAAGGATGAGGTGGCAAAGTTTGAGCCGGGCGCGTGCATTCACTGCGGGAGATGTGTGAACGCCTGTCCGGAGGGGATTGTGCCACAGAAGCTCTACCCGGTGGCAATGCGTTCAGACTACGAGGCATTTGAGAAACTAAACGGTATGGAATGCTGTGAATGTGGTTCCTGTACTTTTGTTTGTCCCGCAAAACTGCGCCTGACCCAGGCATTTAAACAGGCGAGAAAAAGCGTATTGGATGCGAGGCGAAAAAAATAAGGGAGGGTTAAAATGAAAAGCTTATATCATGTATCTGCTTCTCCCCATGTCAGAAGCAATGTGACAACGGCGGAGATTATGCGCGATGTGGTGATCGCGCTTGCGCCGGCGTGTCTGTTTGGGGTTGTGCAGTTTGGTTTTCGCGCTCTTTTAGTGCTGATTGTGAGTGTGACGACCTGTATGATTTCCGAACATTTGTTCTACAAAATATCGAAGCGAAAAAAAGGGCCGTATGAGGGCAGCGCAGCAGTGACGGGGCTTTTGATCGGCATGAATCTGCCCGCAGGTGTTCCGCTGTGGATGCCGATACTCGGCGGCATTTTTGCGATTATTGTAGTAAAAGAACTTTACGGAGGGCTTGGTCAGAATTTTATGAATCCAGCACTTGCGGCAAGATGTTTTCTCCTGATTTGTTTTGCCAGCCAGATGGCCTCTTTTTCGGTGGAGGCGGGCAGTGGCGTATTTATGAATGGAATTGCATCCGTGGATGGACTCTCTTCCGCGACTCCGCTTGCAGTACTGAAAGAGGGTGCGGGTGAAACTTCGCTCTTCGATATGTTTTTTGGGTTTACGGGCGGTGTGATTGGCGAGACAAGCGCGCTTCTTCTCCTGCTTGGCGCGGCGTACTTAGTCGTTCGCGGGGTGATTTCACTGCGCATTCCTCTCGCCTACTTAGGAAGTTTTGCGGTATTTTTGATTTTGTTTAGCGGGTATGGACTTGATATTACATACCTGGCAAAGCAGCTTTGCGGCGGCGGTTTAATGCTCGGTGCGTTTTTTATGGCAACGGATTATGTGACAAGCCCTGTTACCCCGGTGGGGCGCATTGTATTTGGCGTTTGCCTAGGGATCTTGACCGGAATTTTCCGAATTTTCGGCGGAAGCGCGGAGGGTGTGTCCTACGCGATTATTTTCTGTAATCTCTTGGTACCGTTAATTGAGAAACTTACAATGCCGCGCGCATTTGGGAAAGGAGGGAAGCAGTATGTCAGAAAATAAAAAAATTGCTTCTATCTTAAAGGATGCGCTGGTACTCTGCCTGATTACCCTGGTGGCAGCGGTGCTGCTTGGCTTTGTCAATGAGATGACCAAAGATCGGATTGCACAGCAGAAGACAGAGAAAAAGGAGGCAGCATACCGCGAGGTATATCCGGAAGCAGCATCAATTGTAATGGAGGATGCCGCTATGGCAGAAAAAGTCTTATCGTCAGGAGAACTCTTGGAGGAAAACGGATTTGAGAGGATTTCTATCGATGAGGCAGGGCTGGCTCTTGATGCATCTGGAAAACTGCTTGGCTATGTGATGACAATCACGACGAAGAAGGGATATGGCGGTGCAATTACCATGACAATGGGGTATCGCTTAGATGGCGCGATCACGGGGATTGCCTTTATCACATTAAATGAAACACCGGGTTTTGGAATGAGGGCGAACGAGGCGGAATTTAAGGAACAGTTTGTTGGAAAGAATGCATTCGAACTTATCTATGTAAAGACAGGTGCGACGGCGGAAAATGAGATTGATGCAATCAGCGGCGCGACCATTACAACAAAGGCTGTGACCAGTGCGGTAAATGCAGGGTTGTGTTTTTCAGCGGATATGGTGGTGTCGGGGATAGGAGGTGCCGGGAATGAATAAGTGTACAGAACGTATTTACAATGGGGTGGTCAAAGAAAATCCTACCTTTGTATTGATGCTCGGTATGTGTCCGACGCTCGCGGTTACTATCTCAGCAATGAATGGTCTTGGCATGGGGCTGACCACCACCGTTGTTTTGATTATGTCGAATATGCTAATTTCACTTTTGCGCAAGGTAATTCCGGACAAGGTGCGTATGCCTGCATTTATTGTGGTGGTTGCCTCCTTTGTAACGGTGGTGCAAATGCTTTTGGAAGCATATCTGCCAGATCTGAATGAAGCCTTGGGTATCTATATTCCTCTGATTGTGGTAAACTGTATTATTCTTGGACGTGCGGAGGCATATGCCTCAAAAAATCCAGTGCTTCCGTCGATTTTTGATGGGGTTGGTATGGGGCTTGGTTTTACCGCGGGACTTACTGCGATCGGTATTTTCCGTGAACTCTTGGGCGCGGGAACGATCTTCGGGCTTCATATTATGCCGGATGCCTATGTACCAATGGCGATTTTTGTCCGTGCGCCGGGTGCATTCTTTGTGCTTGCAGCTCTGACTTGTCTGCAGAATAAATTTAAAATGCCATCCGCGACAAATACACAGAAAGCGGAAGCGATTGTGTGCGGTGGAAACTGTAGCAATTGTAGCGGTTCAGTCTGCGCGGCAAATCATTTGCTCCTTGATAAAGAAAAGGAGCGCGTTGCAGCGGAGGCAGCAGCAAAGAAAGCAGCGGCAGCAGCTGCAGCGAAAGAGGCAGCAGCGAAAAAGGCGGCAGAGGCAGGAAAATCATCCGTTCCGGCGGATATGATAGGAAAGAAACCTGACAAAGAGGCAGAAAATTCTGCACCGACAAAGAAGGAGGAAACAAAATGAAAGAGATGATCTTACTGCTTGTTGGGGCGGCATTGGTAAATAATGTTGTATTAAGCCAGTTTTTGGGACTCTGCCCATTTCTCGGTGTGTCCAAACGCATTGAAACGGCAGCGGGCATGGGCGGCGCGGTGGTCTTTGTGATCACGATTGCCTCTGGCATTACGGCCGCCATCTACAATGGGATTCTAAGCAGCCGCCATATCAATCTGACTTATATGCGCACGATTGTTTTTATTGTGGTGATCGCAGCACTTGTACAGTTTATTGAGATGGTGTTGAAAAAATACATTCCATCACTATATAATGCTCTCGGCGTATATTTGCCCCTAATCACAACGAACTGTGCGGTACTCGGCATTGCGATCACCAACACGGAAGAGGGATACGGCGTATTAAAAAGTATGTGGAATGGTTTTGGCACAGCCCTCGGCTTTACGATCGCAATTATTATTATGGCGGGTATTCGGGAGCGCGTAGAACACAATGATGTGCCAGAAGTCTTTAAAGGCTCCCCGATGGTATTAGTGACAGCGGGGTTAATGGCAATCGCGTTCAGCGGCTTTGCAGGGATACTCTAAGTGCGAATATGCGGAACTAAAAATAGGAGGCGGAGCATGATATTCTTAGAATTTAGTATCGGGGCGGTCGGAATGGCGGCTCTCGTGGTGGGAATTGTCGGTCTGCTTGTCGGCATCCTTCTCGGTATTGCAGCAAAGGCATTTGCTGTAAAAATTGATGAGAGGGAGGGGAGTGTGCGTGAACTTTTGCCAGGCAATAACTGCGGTGGCTGTGGATATGCGGGGTGTGATGCCTTAGCAAAAGCGATCGCCGCAGGTGAGGCACCTGTCAATGCCTGTCCGGTAGCAGGCGGCGCGATCCACACGAAAATCGGCGAGATTATGGGACAGAGTGCGGGGGAAACAGAAAAAAAGGTGGCATTTGTAAAATGTCATGGCACTTGTGATAAAACGGAGATAAAATATCGCTACGACGGGATTGCGGACTGCAAGAAGGCTGCACTCCTTCCGGGGCGTGGTGAGAAGCTTTGCAGTTATGGATGTATGGGATATGGAAGTTGTGTGGCAGCCTGTAAATTTGACGCGATCCATGTGGTAAATGGCGTTGCACTTGTGGATGAAGAGAAGTGCGTTGCCTGCGGCGCGTGCGTAAAGGAATGTCCAAATGGTTTGATTGAGTTGGTTCCCGCCTCCTCTGTGCAGCGCGTGGCGTGCAGTTCGCGCGATAAGGGCAAACAGGTTAAGGATGCTTGTCAGACGGGGTGCATCGGCTGTATGCTCTGTGTGAAGGCATGTGAATTCGGTGCGGTATCTGTGGAGAATAATCTGGCGCGTATTGATTATTCCAAGTGTACACATTGTGGAAAGTGCGCACAAAAATGTCCACAGAAAATTATTTTGATTGGAGAGCCGGCAGAGTAGAGTTTTGAACTTGCAGAGATGATGTAAAAGGATTTTGCAGAAAGAGGTTGGATATGGTATGTAGAACTTGCGGTCGGGTGATCGTCAACGAAAATGCGAATTTTTGCGAGTATTGTGGAACGGCGACAAACGCGAACCGGGAGGGAGGTATGGAGTATAGCTCTTATGCGAGGGGGAATGCAGGAAATTCTTCCTACCGCGAAAATCAGAGTTACGGAGTGGGAGCGGATTTTTCCTATAGCGGGAACTCTGCTTATGGTACCAATGAGGGATATACGAAAGGTCCGGCGGGTGATCCGGGCTTGGTTGGGATATTAAATGGTACTGCAGGAACAGCGGATGCGGAAAACTCGATGAGTTTTTCCCACTGGATTGTGGTTATGCTGCTCCCGTTAATTCCGATGATCGGAATATTCGCATATCTGGCGGTATTGCTTATCTGGGCTTTTGGGCGCACGGCAACAAAGACGCGCAAAAATTGGGCACGGGCAACATTATTGATTACTTTGGTTTCCCTTATGATGTTAATGTATATGTTTCAGTCCGTACTGAACAGTCCAGGAATGATGGAACTGATGAATTCAATTCAATAATTAACAGCAGTAGTGGGCGGAGCAAAAGCGGTATCCCCTACTGTCATGAAACAATCCATGTAATTGTCTTGCTCCTAACTGCCGCGAGTGGATTGAACTGATGATGGGAAGCGGCAGGATCTTTTAAAGGGGAAAAAGAGGTAGTTAGGGATAACTACCTCTTTTTGTTATATATAGAGTTTTTGGATCAGATAAAAATACCATGATTTTGTTATATTTTCTGACATAAAAAGGCAAATTTGGCGGTTTACATAAAAAAATCAGAAATATATTACATATTATTTCTCAATATACAAATAATAGTACTGCGACGATACAAAGAAAAAAGATGAATCTGTAAACGGAGGCAGGGATAAATATGAAAGCAACAGGAATTGTGAGGAGAATCGACGATCTGGGACGTGTGGTAGTACCAAAGGAAATTCGCAGGACTCTGCGGATACGTGAGGGTGACCCGCTGGAAATTTTTACTGATCGCGAGGGTGAAATCATTTTGAAAAAGTATTCCCCCATCGGGGAATTATCGCAATTTGCGAAGGAGTATGCGGACGCGCTTGGACAGGTAACTGGACATATTGTAGCAATTACGGATAAGGATCAGTTTATCGCTGTAGCAGGCGGAGCGAAAAAAGAACTGTTGGCGAAGTCCATCAGTAAGGAGCTTGAGCAGGCAATTGAGGAGAGAGAAACTTTGATGACCAGCAAGGAGGAGCGGGATTTTATCCCCGTTTCATCGGAATTCCCGGATGTGGCAAGCCAAGTCGTCGTGCCAGTTTTGAGCGAGGGTGATGCCATCGGAGCGGTTTTAATTCTCTCCAAAGATGATGGGGAGCGGATTGGTGATACGGAGAAAAAATTGGCCATGACAGCAGCATCATTTTTAGGAAGGCAAATGGAGGGATAAATAAGAAAATTTGCTAAATAGTAAGGAAACTAATTCCTAGACAGTTCGTTGAATAGTAAAAGAAATCGCCCCGATATGCAGGGGAGGGAATTCCCTTTCTTGCATATCGGGGCGATTTTCCGGCTAGTAGGTATATTCGCGTTTCGGCTGGTAATAGTAAGTCTGTAATTGCCTGTCACGGTTGTACGTAACCGTGCAAACATCAGTTTCATTCTCCGAAATTTTTTGCTGGAAAATGCGGTCAAATGATTCATTTTCCTTTGTGCCAGAAAATGCATGGGAAGCGGATTGACCGCTTTCACGTCTCAGCCGGGAGACGCTGGAAACAACCTGTACCGGAACCACTCTGAAACTGCCATAAATTCCATTTGCTGCGACAATCCCTCCTTGGATTCATATTTCAACAGTGACTTTTCTTACTTCTATCTCTTATATCGGAAAGATTTTGAAAAAACTTAACAGTAAAATCCTAAAATTTGCAGAAAATTATAAATTGTTTGAGCTATAAAACTGATTATTATTCGCTATAAAATAATTTATCTATTTTTTTATATTATATTATTTTAAAAATTCTGTAAAATACTGTTAAATAAAAATCATGAATTAACCTTGCCAAACACGAACATATATTCTATAATGTTCGCGAAGGCAAAGCAAGCAAAACAAAGTGCGAAAGTACAAAAAAAAATATAGTGAGGTTATTATGGAATGGCAGGAAGCGGAAAAAATGGCACAAGATGCGGCGATACAGGAGGGGAAATTACCCGCAGAATCGTCTGTGCGCAGTTTTGACAGTGCGCATCGGGTACGAATCTCTGTGCGGGGACTAATAGAATTTATTTTGCGGCATGGGGATTTAGACAATTCCGGAGGTTACAGTGATCCGGATGCAATGCAGGAGGGAGTGCGTCTGCACAAAAAAATACAGAAATCCATGGGTGCCTTTTATGATGCGGAGGTGTCAATGACCATGGCATCTGAAGTGGAGTATGGAGGAGACTGGTTTGAAATTACCGTGGAGGGGCGTGCGGATGGGGTGATGACACAGAACGAGGAGCCGGTGATTGTGATTGATGAAATTAAATGTGTTTATCAGGATCTGCCCCATATAAAGGAGATTCGTCCGCTGCACCGCGCCCAGGCAATGTGCTATGCAAGTCAGTATGCAATTGAGCATAATCTTCCAGTTATTGGAATTCAGCTTACTTACTGCAATATTGAGACGGAGTCCATCAAGCGTTTTCGCGAAGATTATACAAGGGAGGAATTGGTGGAGTGGTATGACCGATTGTTGCGCGAATATGCGAAATGGGTGTCCTGGCAGTATCAGTGGGGGCTTGTGCGTGATGCCTCAATGAAGGCACTTGCCTTTCCCTTTGCCTACCGTCCGGGGCAGAAGGAACTTGCGGCAAATGTATATCGGACAATCCTGCGAGGGAAAAAGATTTTTATTGAGGCACCGACCGGTGTGGGGAAGACGATCTCCACATTATTTCCTGCAATAAAGGCTTTTGGGGAAGGATTGGCGGAAAAGATTTTTTATCTTACTGCAAAAACTATTACGCGAACGGTTGCGGAGGAAACATTTCGTATTTTGACAGGGCAGGGATTACACATGAAGCTTGTCACACTTACTTCCAAAGAAAAGTCCTGTATTCTTGAGAAGCCGGACTGTAATCCAGTGCTCTGTGAGCGGGCGAAGGGACATTTTGACCGCGTAAATGATGCCGTCTATGATATGCTTACCCATGAGACAGGGATTACAAGAGAATTGATTTTAGAGTATGCAGAAAAATACTGCGTCTGCCCGTTTGAGATGAGTTTGGATTTAACGACCTGGGCGGATGGCGTGATCTGCGATTATAATTATGTGTTTGATCCCAAAGTCGCGCTAAAACGATTTTTTTCGCTGGAGCGCGAAAATAATTATATTTTCCTGATCGATGAGGCACATAATCTTGTGGAGCGCGCCAGAGAGATGTACAGTGCGGTATTATATAAGGAAGAGTTTTTGACGGTAAAGCATTTGTTAAAAGAAAAGTCTGTGCGTATGGCAAGGGCATTAGATGCCTGTAACAGCACGATGTTAAAATTAAAGCGTGAGTGCGATGAAGTGGAAGTATGGGAGAATGCGGGGGAATTGCCGCTGATGGTGATGCGCTTAATCTCAGAGTATGAGGAATTTTTACAGGAACATAAAAATTTAGACGGAAAAGAACAGATATTACAGCTTTATTTTGATTTGCGACATTTTATGAATATTTATGATCGGATTGATGACAATTATTTGATCTATTCTGATTATGCGGAGAGTGGAGATTTTCGTCTGACTTTAAAATGTATGGATCCGTCCAAAAATTTAGCGGAATGTCTGAAGAAGGGGCGGAGTGCGGTATTTTTTTCTGCCACTTTGCTTCCGGTGCGCTACTACCGCGAACAGCTTGGCGGAACGGAGGAGGACTATGCGGTCTACGCGCCGACACCATTTTCAAAAGAGCAGCGGCTGCTTATGGTTGGGGCGGATGTCAGCACAAAATATTCCAAGCGCGGAGAAGAACAGTATGAGAGAATTGTAAAATATATTGAGATTGTGATTCAGGCAAAAAAGGGGAATTATATGGTATTTTTCCCGTCTTATCAGATGATGGAATTGATTTATGAGCGAGCGAAAGAGCGGGTACAAAATATTTTGTTACAGCAAAGTTCAATGACGGAGAAGGAGCGCGAAGAATTTCTTGATGCGTTTGCCCTTGCGCCGCAGGAGGGGATTGTGGGGTTTTGCGTGATGGGCGGGATTTTCAGTGAGGGGATCGATCTGAAAAATGATCGTTTAATTGGAACGATCATTGTCGGGACGGGGCTTCCGATGGTGTGCAATGAGCGCGAACTTTTTCGGGGATTTTTTGATCGGCGCAACGGGCAGGGATTTGATTACGCCTATCTATACAACGGAATGAATAAGGTACAACAATCCGCAGGGCGCGTAATTCGCACAGTGGAGGATAAAGGGATTATCTTATTGCTTGATGAGCGTTTTTTAAACCGTTCGTATCAGGAACTTTTTCCCAGGGAGTGGTTTCCCTATGATACGGTACGATTAAATACAGTTGAGCAAAAGGTGAAGAAATTTTGGAATAAAGAGAA
>CAJTLX010000074.1 GCA_910577165.1 uncultured Lachnospiraceae bacterium | reverse complement strand
AGCCGCCTGTGGGATGAATGCCATCCATTCAGATGAAAATGGCAGAGCGGATATAGATTATGAAAAATGCGTTTCCTGTGGACAATGCCTTGTTAATTGCCCATTTGGTGCGATTGCAGATAAATCTCAAATTTTTCAGACCATTCGTGCTATTCAGTCCGGTGAGCGCGTCTATGCGGCGGTGGCTCCCGCTTTTGTTGGGCAGTTTGGACCGAGAGTAACTCCGGGGAAGCTGCGCTCCGCCATGAAGCAGTTAGGCTTTCAGGATGTGGTGGAAGTGGCACTCGGCGCGGATCTGTGTGCGACACAGGAAGCAGAGGATTTTGTACATGAAGTGCCAGAACATCTTCCATTTATGGGAACTTCGTGTTGCCCGGCGTGGTCGATGATGGCGAAAAAACTCTATCCGGAACACGCGAATTGTATTTCGATGGCACTGACCCCGATGACTTTGACTGCCCGTTATATTAAGCAGCATGATTCGGAGGCAAAGGTGGTGTTTATCGGACCGTGCGCAGCGAAAAAACTTGAGGCTATGCGGCGCACTGTGCGAAGTGAGGTTGATTTTGTGCTTACCTTTGAGGAGGTTGCCGGGATTTTTGCCGCAAAGCATGTGGAACTGGAAAATGCAGAGGAAGATCCGAACGGTGTGGATAATGTGTCGGCGGACGGGCGCAATTTTGCAGTTTCCGGTGGCGTTGCGCAGTCGGTGGTAGGCGTGATTAAGAACCGTTACCCCGAGAGGGAAGTCAAGGTGGCGAATGCGGAGAGTCTTCAGGACTGCCGCAAAATGCTTGCGATGGCGGTTGCCGGGAAGTATGATGGATATTTGCTTGAAGGGATGGCTTGTCCGGGTGGTTGTATTGCTGGAGCTGGCACAATGCAGCCGATCGCAAAGTCCAAGGCGGCAGTGAATTTGTATGCAAAGCAGGCGACGCATAAGAATTCAAGTGAGACGGAGCAAGTGAAGGAGTTGGAGAAATTAATCTACTAAAGTGTGATAGTGGGGGGGATCCCCCCCTACTATAAAAAATTGGATAAAATAATTACAGCGTTTCAATTGATGATCAAATTTTGTTTGTATCAATATGGTATGTTTTTTAGCAGTTTCTAAAAAAGTAAAATATTTCCCATTTACAATTCCATTTCCGATATCTTCAATTTCATTGACAATGTTTTGCGGAAAATTAAGTTATCAACAATGAATGTTTTGGAATTCTTGCCAGTTTATATTTTCATTTCTTATTATACCTCACTTTTGTTCCTAAGCAAAATATAAAGAAAATCTTCATACTTTTTTTATTGATTTTTCTTCTGTTTCGATTTATCTTATTTTTGGTACAGGAAAATAATGACACAATTATTGGAGGCTTGATATGTTAGAATTAAAAGATGTCCGGAAGACCTATCGCGTCGGCGATATTGAGACAAAAGCACTCGACGGTGTCAGTGTGGCATTCCGCCAGAAAGAATTTGTCGCGATCCTTGGCACGAGTGGTTCAGGCAAGACCACTTGTTTAAATATTATTGGCGGGCTTGATCACTACGATTCGGGTGATCTTCGAATTAAGGGGAAGAGTACGAAAGATTTTAAGGATAGTGAGTGGGATGCATACCGCAATAATTCCATCGGTTTTGTATTCCAGAGTTATAATTTGATTGCACATTTAAGTATTGTCGCCAATGTCGAACTTGGCATGACGCTCTCCAATGTACCCGCGCAGGATCGGCACCAAAAGGCACTTGAGGCACTAGAGCGTGTCGGCTTAAAGGAACATTTGCACAAGAAGCCAAATCAGCTCTCCGGCGGACAGATGCAGCGCGTGGCGATCGCGAGGGCACTGGCGAATGACCCGGAGATTTTGCTCTGCGATGAGCCAACGGGGGCACTTGACAGTACAACCAGTGTGCAGATCATGGATCTGATCAAGGAGGTCGCAAAAGATAAACTGGTGATTATGGTAACACATAATCCGGAACTTGCCGAGCAGTATGCGGATCGCATTATCCGCTTTTCGGACGGCAAGATTATTGATGACAGTCATCCGCACGAAGAACGCCCAAAGCCGGATCAGTTCAATCTGAAAAAGACAAGTATGAAACTGCGCACTGCACTGCACCTGTCATTTAACAACCTCTATACAAAAAAAGGCAGAACTTTTCTAACTGCATTTGCATCAAGTATTGGCATTATCGGCATCGCGGTGATTTTAAGTCTTTCAACGGGCTTTCAGTCGGAGATCAACGATTTTCAGGCGGGCGCGATGGCAGAGTTTCCAGTGATCATCAGTCAGGCGACACAGGAAGTCAATATGGAAGATTATATGCAGGAATCTCAGATCTGGCAGGAGCGCGTGACAGGCACGGGGGAATATGCGGACACGGACAGCGTGCAGATTGTGGATTCTTCCTCGACAATCAAAGTCCATACCAACAAGCTTGACGGGGAGTTTGCGGATTATCTTGACAAGATTTCGCCGGATATCTGCGGAAGCATTGGCTATGTGCGCATTGCAAATATGAATCTGATCAAAAAGACGGAGGATGGTTATCTCCCGGTCAGTTTTGCAAGCCCGATGATGTCGGGGGATATGAGAAATATGACTTCCACAAGCAGTATGGGGCTTTCCTGTTATCCTGACTCGTTAAAGGGTGAGAGTTATCTGGAGAAGAATTATGAACTCTTGGCGGGCAGTTACCCGGCAACAGAGACGGATGTTGTGCTGGTGGTCAACACAAGGAACCAGCTGGAGAAATCTTTGTTTGAACAATTTGGTTTTACTCTTTCAGAAGGGCAAAGTGAGGTGCCGTTTGGGGATATTGTCGGCGCGACCTTTCGCGTGATTGACAACAATGATTATTATGTGACCACACAGTACGGTACCTATCTTCCAGGAACGGACTATGAGACAATGTACAATTCTTCTGCAGGATTTGATATTAAAATTTCCGGTATTGTGCGCGCAAAGGAGGGGACTTCAATGTCGATGCTCGCCGCGGGCATTGCGTACAGCGACGCGCTGACTAAGCGGATTATTGCGGCGGGAAAAGAGTCGGATATCGTGAAAGCCCAGCTTGCATCGGAGGTAAATATTATGTCGATGCAGGAGTTTAACGAGGGGGAGAAGGAGCAGTTTATTGCTTACCTTGGCGGGGATTCAACCCCGTACATGGTGCTGCTTTTCCCAAGCACCTTTGAGGCAAAGGATGAAGTGGTCGCCTATCTTGACGCTTACAATGAGGGAAAATCCGAGGATGATGTGGTGACTTACACTGATCTTGCCGGAACAATGTCAAATATGACAAGCGGCATTATGGACGGGATCACGATCGTGTTGATTGCATTTGCTGCTATCTCCCTTGTGGTCAGCATGATTATGATCTGTATTATTACTTATACAAGCGTGATTGAGCGCACAAAGGAGATCGGAATTTTAAAGGCACTCGGTGCGAGGAAGAAAGATATCACGCGCGTGTTTGATGCGGAGACAATGATCCTCGGGGTGTTCTCCGGACTGCTCGGCGTGTTTATTGCGTGGCTGTGTACATTCCCAATCAACCATGTGATCAATAATTTTGCGGGGCTTACTGGCGCGTCCCATTTGCAGCTTATGCACGCACTGCTCCTTGTGCTTGTCAGCACAGTACTCACTGTAATTGGCGGGCATATTCCAGCGAAGATGGCTTCGAAGAAAGACGCGGTGGAAGCACTTCGGGCAGAATAGAATATACCTCCCCATGATTCGCAAAAAAATAGAAACGAACTGCGGGGAGGTATATTTTTATCAATAGCCAAAGCCAATAAATGTAAAAAATAAATATAAAGGATAAGGAAAAAAGTGCCGATATAAGAAAAGGAGTAAACTGTTTATTTTGCAGAAAAGAAAGTGAGGAAGGGGAAGATGAACGGAAAAGTAGGACAGAAAAGAAATTGGCCGGGGAACCATAGGAGGGGGCGCGAAAAATACGGATTTTTGGCGGTGTTGCTTGTCCTTTCTATGGTTTTTGCAGGCGTACCGCAAACGGTTTTTGCGGGGACGAATAAAGAGTTCGTTTTTACAGAGATGAACGGGGTGGAGACATCCTTAAACTTTTCATCGGAGATGATTAGTTCACCGGAGGAATTTGCCCGTCCAACCGGCGACTTGCTCTATGATGTACAGCAGGTTTCAGAGGAAGAGATTCCGGACGATGTGCCGGTCTATGGAAATTTTTCCGTCTTTTCGCGAGCCAGAACGAATGAGGTATCATTTACAGAAGAGGCCAGATACGGATACGGGAAACTAACCGAAGATCAGCAGGCATTTTACCGAAAATGTCTGGAAGGAATTGGAAGCTTTTTGGAGGGCGATTATAAGACCAAAGATTTTACTGTGGATAGGGGTACAGCTACATTATTTGGTGTGGACTTTTCGGGCTATAATCTGAATACCTCCGATATTGAAGCGGTATTCTTTTGTCTGCGCAATGATTATCCGGAATACTACTGGCTTTATTATGGCTATAGCTACACCTCCAATCAGATACTTTATTTTAAGACTGGCGAAGAGTACCGGACCGCCGCAAAGAGAGCGGAAGTACAGGAGGCAATTAACAGGGGAATAGACGGATATCTTATGGAGGTTGCGGGGAAAACAGATCGTTATGAAATTATTCGTATGATTCATGATAAGTTGATTCTCGATGTAAAATACGCAAGAAAAGCAAATGGGCAGCCAGAAGATGCCTTATGGGCACACTCCATCGCCGGAGTATTTGATGGGAATGCCGCAGTGGTTTGTGAGGGGTATTCAAAAACGTTACAGTACGTATTAAATGAGCTGAGAATTGAGAATGTTTATATGACCGGTACAGCGGATGGAGCTTCTCATGCCTGGAATGGGGTTAAGGTGGATAATCAATGGTTTTATGTGGATGCTACCTGGGATGATACCGATGCGGACTTTCTGAAAAAGGTTGGTCTTTTGTATTCTTATTTTATGATGCCAGCTTCTCAGTTTAAAAAGGATCATCGGGTGAATACGCCGACTTCTAAAAGTTGGCTGTATGAGATCCCGGAGATGAGTGATTCGAATGCTTATACATTTTATACGAAATATGACTGTGATTTTACCAATATAAGAAGTGTGGAAGCAGCAAAAAAGCAGCTTGCTCTTGCTGGAGGATCCGTACCGGGGCAGTATATTCATGCATTAGTCAACGATAATACACAAACTTATCTTTACCAGGCAAATAGCGGTTTGGAAAAGGGAGTGAAAGCCCCGGATGGGAACAGTATATTTTTTATTGATGCGACAGAATATAAGGTAAAGAATCCGGCGATTCAGATTTCTGTGACCGGGACGGCGATAGAGCTTGATCGTGATCGCGGGAAAACGGCGGAACTTACCGCAATATTAACCGCAGCAAGTGGAGAATGTGACGATGTGGTGCGCTGGTCATCCTCAAGCAATTGTGTGGAGCTTACACCAATGGCGGATAGCAAAAAGGTAACAGTGACACCAAAAAGGAATGGGGAGGCGGTTATTACCGCGACAGCAGTAGGGGGAAAAAAATCAGCAACCATTACGATAACAGTTATTGGCACAAAAGAGTACCAAAATATTTATCTGGATGCATCCTTTACCGCCGAGCCGGGAGAAGAAGATCTTATGGTTTGGGTCAATGGCGGGAATATAAAATTCTCCAACAATACCCGGTATAATTATAAGATGCGCAGTCTTTATACGAATATCAAGGCATCCAAGATTACGACGGAAGATTCGAGGGGCAGGATAAAGACCAAAAATGGAAAATTAGTAGCAGGAATCACTCTTTCCGCAGAACAGCCAACGCTGGTAAAGGGAAAGATTGTGGATGTGGAAGCGGCGAAGATCGCAAAGGCGACGGTAAATGCAAAGACTGGACTGGTTAAGATTACCGCACAGAAAAAGACCGGGGAAGTATATCTGTGGGTGATAGATACCGGGGATGACAAGGCGGTTGCCTATGCAAAATTAACCGTGACTGCTGCGCCAGCAAAGCTCCTTCTCAATAATAAGGATTACTGTACAGGCGATAAAACTGTGGTAAAAAAGCAAGTGCTTGCGCTTGGAGAGAGTACAGAAGTATTTTTGGAGCCACTTTTAACATCGAAGGGAGCGGAGATTGCACAGGGCGGAACTTATTCGGTTATGTTTAGCAAGAACGGGGAGAAGTATGTTAATGTCGAACCGATTGCGGGGTCTTTGTATGGCTATCAGATTACCCCAGTTGCATTAGATGCGGCAAAACCAGGGAAAACGCTGAATGTGAGAGTAAATTTTGTCTGCAATGAGAATAATAAGAAGACCTCCCTTTCGGTAACGATTACAAACCCAATAAAAAGTATTGAGTTTGCTGCGGGAACCGGTCTTGTGATGACGGCGAAAAATACCTTTACTGTAAAATATTCGGAAACGCAGGCGCAGAATCTGGAATTAAAATTTACTGCGGTTCCGGTGGATGCGTTAAGTGCCACAACGGATAAGCCAAAACTTTCGGCGGTTTCCAGCGCGAATGGGTTCAGCATCAATGAAAAAGGGAAGCTGGTGGTTTCCAAGCCATCGGGGGAGGCGGCAAAATTAAAAGCTTCCCTTAGCCGTGATAAGAAAGGGATTGTGGTCAAAATACCGAAAAAACTATCGATTGGAACAAAAAATTACTTTATCCTGTTCTATAATAAAAATTGTTATGAAGTATGTTCTGTGGAAGTGGTCGAGTAGAGAAATATTTTCCTTGACGAAATCCAATTTTCGGTATACGATAGGCAAGTAGGAAGAATTTATCGAACGAAATGAGGAGTAAAATGGAACGAGTTGCAGTGGTAACAGATAGTAATAGTGGCATTACGCAAAAAGAGGGCAAAGCGTTGGGGATTCGTGTTCTGCCAATGCCCTTTATGATTGACGGGGAAACCTTTTACGAAGATATCAGTCTGACACAGGAAGAATTTTATGAGCGGTTGAAGGCGGGGGCGGATATTTCCACCTCGCAGCCGACGGCGGGCGATGTGATGGATCTGTGGAAGGAGCTTTTAAAGGAGTATGATACTGTGGTGCATATTCCGATGTCAAGCGGGCTTAGTGGCTCCTGTGAAACAGCGATTATGTTGTCCGAGGATTTTGATGGCAGGGTGCAAGTGGTCGATAACCAGCGCATTTCCGTGACACAGCGTCAGTCGGTACTCGATGCGATCGCGCTTGTGGGGCAGGGGCGTACAGCGGTGCAGGTTCGTGAGATTTTGGAGCGGGATAAGATGGAGTCAAGCATCTATATTATGCTTGACACATTGAAATATTTAAAGAAAGGCGGGCGCATCACTCCGGCGGCGGCTGCGCTTGGCACGATCTTGAATTTAAAGCCGGTACTCCAAATCCAGGGTGAGAAATTAGACGCATTTACAAAGGCGCGCAATGTTAAGCAGGGCAAGCGGGCGATGTTAGACGCAATGAAGCGTGATATTGAGACGCGGTTTGCAGACGGCAGCGATCAGCCCGTCTATCTGGCTGTGGCATACACCTATGATCTTGAGTCGGCAAATGCATTTAAGGCGGAAGTACAGGCACAGTTTCCGGGCTATGATATCGTGGTGAATCCGCTGTCATTAAGCGTATCCTGCCATATCGGACCGGGCGCGTTGGCAGTAGCTTGTTCGAGAAAACTGCCGGAATTAAAATAATACAAAATTTTTTTATGGAAAAACTTAACAGTAAGAGATAATGGATAAAACGCCCATACAGGAGTAAAAATTTCTGTATGGGCGTTCTTAAACCGCAGAATATTGGAAAAAAAGAGGAAAAAGAATAGTTTCCATTGACGCACATTTAAGAATGAGGTAAAATATTATAGAAAAATATAAAATTTGCCAGATCAGGACAGATACAATATGGACAGGGAATATGAGCTGGAAAATAAAGTAAGTTTCAATGGCTCGATATGGAGCAAGGAGGAGCAAAATGATGGAAAATTTAATTGCACAGTATCGTTTTGACGATGAGAGAAATCCGGGTGCGGATGCCAGTGGAAACGGATTTACTGCGCGTGCATATGGGACAAAGCCCCCACATATCGGTATTGTCGCCGGGCGCAGAGCCGCCATTTTTTCCGGGGGGAACAACGGCACATCATATTTTGAACTGCCTAAAGGTATTTTTGATGGGGTGAGCGATACTACGGGGATCACGATAACCGCGTGGATCAATTTCGCACAGGGCACCAATGTCTGGGAGCGTGTGTTTGATTTCGGAAAAAGTAATCGCGGACCATATATGTTTCTGACCAGAAATTTCCGGGGGGTCTGCTTTAAGGATGGGGATCTGTTTGCTGATCCGGTGTTTGCCTATCCGCTCGGAGAGTGGGTACATGTGGCAATGAGCGTGAGCGGAACAAAAAACGGTACACTTGGAAGTGCAGGACCTTGTATCTATGTGAATGGCGAGGAGGCCGCCAATGGGCGGATCAGCCAGACGACAAGCGGCACATATAAGCGTCTGCGCGAGTGGTTTACTACTTTTGCAGACCAGGAAAATTACAGTCATAATTATATTGGAAGATCTCAGTTTGCAGTGGATGATGATTTTTCCGGGGCAATCGCGGATTTCTGTATTTTTAAGCGGACACTTGAGGCGGACGAGATTGTGGATATGATGTGCGAAACACTTACAGATGAGCAGATCCTTGTTCCGGCAGCAGAAAAGCATTTGGATATAAGACAGGAAGTTCTCACCGAGGATATTTTTCTGCCGACCAGTCTGATGCATGATAGAGTGCATGTGACTTGGGAGTCGAATAATCCGGAATTATTAAATGAGGAGGGGCAGATCGGACAGGTAAAAGAACCAGCGGTGGTAACGATGACCGCAAAACTTCAGATAAATAAGGAAATTCTGCTGCCCTCCGATGCCTGTGTAAGAAAACAATTTGTTTTTACGATAATGCCAAAGGAGATCGCGCCGTATACGCTGACCATTCATAAGGACAAGCCAGTGCTTGATATTAGCAAGACTCTTTATGGTCTGTTTTACGAGGATATCAACAATGCAGCGGACGGTGGAATTTACGCAGAGATGGTAAGAAACCGCTCATTTGAAGCGTTCTATTTTGATACTTATGATTTTCATTCCGGGGAGAATGGGCGATCCCTTGGCAGAAAACATACTCCGCTGCTTGGATGGTACGGTGATCTTTCTAAGCTGACCGTAAAGAACACGGGTGGACTTGGCGAGATCTTCGGACAAGATGATCCGGACGGCAATGTTACTTATGTGGAAGCAGCGGACGGTACGGTTATCACTAACCGAGGATTTTCGGATACAAATGAAAATTTTGCAATGCATTTTGTAGATGATGAGCGGTATCATTTTACTATCTGGGCAAAAGCAAAAAAGCCCGCAGTTCTTTCGGTACAGCTTCTTGATGCAAAAGGCGCGCCAGTAAGTGATATGGTAAAAATTTCCATAAACGGCGATTGGAAGAAATATGGTGTGCAGGAGTCCGTGGTGCTTACCGCGAACAAGGACTGTCTTGGGCAGCTTTGTCTGTCCTTTGCGGGTACTGCTGCCATCGATATGGTTTCGATGTTCCCGGAGCATACTTGGGGATATGAGGAGGAGCAGACAAGCAAGAGTGCGCACGCAAACTATCTTGGCAATCCGAATTACCGGCTGCGCCGCGATATGGTCGAGGCGATGAGAGATCTTCACCCGACTTTTCTACGCTTTCCGGGCGGCTGTATTTCCGAGGGTTCCTATATCTGGGACAATGTGTATGACTGGAAAGATTCTGTGGATATTGTGGAAAAACGCAAGGAAAATTACAATGTCTGGGGATATATGATGACTCTGGGACTCGGCTATATGGAATATTTCCAGCTTGCGGAGGATCTAAATGCAACCCCGCTTCCGGTGATGGCGTGCGGTGTTTTATGTCAGGCGCGCTCCGACTACGCAAACCCGGCGGGCGGAAAACTGCAGGAAAAATATATTGGTAATTTTACCGATCTGATTGATTTTGCGATCAACACAGATTTTGAGAATAACAGATGGGCCGCGCTGCGAAGAGCGATGGGGCATGAAGCACCATTTGAACTGCATTATCTCGGCATTGGCAACGAGAACTGGGGCAGGGAATTCTTTGCAAGTTTTGAAGAATTTTACGGGCAGATCACGACGTATGTAAAGAAGAACTATCCGGATTGGGAACTTCATATTATCTCGACTGTGGGCGCGCAGGCGGATGACAGAGCTTACCAGAATGGCTGGCGATATCTGAGCGGAAATCTTACCGGGGATGGCGCGAGAATTCGCTTTACGGATGGCGAGCACAGTTTTGAGAAGGAAGTGAAGTGGTATCGCGATCAGAAGGATTTTATGGAAACCATTGTGGACGAGCATTATTATCGCTCAAATGAGTATCTTTTAGAAAATGCTGACCGCTACAATTACTATGGGCGCGCCTACCATCCGGATGGGACAGTAAATGATGAGAGAATCAGCAAGGTCTTTGTCGGTGAGTATGCTTCCAGCGATAAGAACACTCTTGCGGGTGCCGTGGCGGAGGCGGCGGTAATGACCGGCTTTGAGCGAAATTCGGATGTTGTGCGTCTGGCGGCGACTGCACCTTTATTTAACAAGGTACTTACGGATGGAACATATCGCTGGACACCGGACTGTATCTGGTTTGACGATGAGACGCTTTGGCACACACCAAACTATTATGTTCAACAGCTCTTTGCGAAATATCTTGGAAAAAAACTTTTGCATACAGATTTTGCAGAGTACAGGGACAAAAAGCGCGCAAAGCTTATCCCGACGGGCGGGATTGAACTTGTGACCGGAGATGCGGATCTATTGTTAAAGAAATTAACCATCACATCGAATGAGGATGGAAGAGTATGCTTTGCG
>CAJTLX010000073.1 GCA_910577165.1 uncultured Lachnospiraceae bacterium | reverse complement strand
GACCAGAACCCTGATTGCAAATATGGTGACCGGTGTGACAAACGGTTACGAAAAAGTTCTTGAAATCAACGGTGTGGGCTATCGTGCGGCAAAAGCTGGCAAGGAGCTTACACTGACATTGGGATATTCCCACCCGGTAGTGATGACGGACCCGGAAGGCGTTGAGACAGTGCTTGAGGGACAGAACAAGATTACCGTCAAGGGAATTGATAAAGAAAAAGTTGGCCAGTATGCTGCTGAAATCAGAGATAAGAGAAGACCGGAGCCGTATAAGGGCAAGGGAATCAAGTATGCGGATGAGGTTATCCGGCGCAAAGTGGGTAAGACTGGTAAGAAGTAGAAGGAGGCTTAAAAAATGGTTAGTAAAGTATCAAGAAGTGAAGTCCGTGTTAAAAAGCATAACAGGATGCGTAATCGTTTCGCCGGCACTCCTGAAAGACCGCGTTTGGCTGTTTTCAGAAGCAATAATCATATGTATGCACAGGTGATTGATGATACCGTAGGAAACACTTTAGTTGCAGCTTCCACCTTGGATAAGGAGGTAAAGGCTGAGCTTGAGAAGACCAATGATGTTGCTGCTGCTGCATATTTAGGGAAGGTAATCGCAAAGAAGGCACAGGATAAGGGCATTACCGAAGTAGTATTTGACCGGGGCGGTTTCATCTATCAGGGGAAGGTTCAGGCATTAGCCGAGGCAGCTCGCGAAGCTGGCCTTAATTTCTAGGCAAGGAGGAGAACACATGAAACGTACAATCATTGATGCCAGCCAGTTTGAACTGGAAGATAAAGTAGTTTCGATCAAGCGTGTAACCAAAGTTGTAAAGGGCGGTCGCAATATGCGCTTTACTGCTTTAGTTGTTGTTGGCGACAAGAACGGCCATGTCGGTGCAGGTCTCGGCAAGGCAGCTGAGATTCCGGAAGCAATTCGCAAGGGAAAAGAGGATGCCATCAAAAAGCTGATCGAGCTGCCTTTAGATGAGAACGGCAGCGTTCCGCATGATTTTATCGGCAAATTTGGCAGCGCGAGTGTGCTGCTGAAAAAGAGTCCGGAAGGTACTGGTATTATTGCGGGTGGTCCTGCGCGCAACGTGCTTGAACTTGCAGGTTTTAAAAATATCCGTACAAAATCTTTGGGTTCCAACAACAAGCAGAATGTAGTCCTTGCTACAATCAACGGTCTTTCCAATTTGAAGACACCGGAGCAGGTAGCAGCTCTTCGCGGCATTTCGGTGGAGGAACTTTTAGGCTAAGTTCATTTGCGACCGATGGCGGTATCTGTCGGCATCGGTCAAAGAGCGCGTACAGGCGTGCTTAGAGATTGGAGGAAAAAAATGGCAGAGAAATTAAAGATTACTCTCACAAAGTCTACCATCGGCGCGATTCCGAAGCACAGACGCACGGTTGAGGCACTGGGGTTAAGGAAGCTTAACAGCACCGTGGAATTGCCGGACAACGCTTCCGTAAGGGGGATGGTGACACAGGTAAGACACTTGGTTAAGATGGAAGAAATCTAATAGTAAGGAGGTGCAGCGATGAATTTAACAGATTTAAGACCGGCAGAGGGCGCAAAGCAGGGCGACAAATTCCGCAGGGGCCGTGGACATGGTTCTGGAAACGGAAAGACGGCAGGATATGGCCATAAGGGTCAGAAAGCTCGTTCGGGTGCTCCGAGAACAGGTTTTGAAGGTGGTCAGATGCCTTTGTACAGGAGACTTCCAAAGAGAGGTTTCCACAATAGAAACACGAAGGAAATCGTAGCTGTTAATGTAGATATGTTGAACAGATTTGAAGACGGCGCAGAGGTTACGGCTGAAACTCTGGTAGAAAAAGGTGTTATCAGCAACTCGAAGGACGGAGTAAAGATTCTTGGAAACGGAGAGTTAACTAAGAAGCTTAATGTCAAAGTATCCGCTTACAGCGCGAGCGCTATGGAGAAGATTAAGGCACTTGGTGGAAATGCAGAGGTGATCTAGTATGTTTAAAACGCTTAGAAACGCCTTTAAGATTAAGGATATCCGTGCAAAATTGCTTTATACGCTGATTGCATTGCTGATCGTCAGGCTCGGGTGTTTGATCCCGGTGCCTGGCGTGGACCGCGATTATTTCCAGTTTTGGCTGGATTCTACGATGGGAGATAACTTAGGTTTTCTTGATGCGTTGACAGGTGGTTCTTTTACAGAAATGTCCATTTTCGCATTGAACATTTCCCCGTATATTACTTCATCCATTATCATGCAGCTTCTCACGATTGCCATTCCGAAGCTTGAAGAGTTGCAAAAGGACGGCGAGGAAGGCAGAAAGAAGATCGCTGAGATCTCAAGATATCTCACGATCGGACTTGCAGTTATCGAGTCGGTTGCAATGACAATCGGCTTTAATAACACCAACGGAGTATTAAGAGGCGGCAGTCTCTTTACCAATATCATTGTGATCACAGTCTCCTTCACAGCGGGTTCTGCATTCCTGATGTGGCTTGGAGAGCGCATTACGGAAAGAGGTGTTGGAAATGGTATTTCCATGATCCTCTTATTCAATATCGTGGCGAAGATACCGGCGGACATCAGCAATCTGGTGGAGCGTTTTGTGACCGGTGCGGGTAGCGTCGGTATGGGCATCGTCGGTGCGGTGGTCATCGTTGTAGTTATCGTTGTAACGATTGTGTTGATTGTACTGTTGCAGGATGCGCAGAGAAAGATCTCGGTGCAGTATGCAAAGAAGGTACAGGGCAGAAATATGGTCGGCGGGCAGTCCTCTTTTATTCCGCTTAAAGTGAACACTGCCGGCGTTATCCCGGTAATCTTTGCAGTATCCTTATTGCAGTTTCCAATTATTATTTCTTCGTTCTTCGGTGTACAGGGTGAACGTTCCACGCTATGGCGCAAAATTTTGTATATGTTTGATTCAAGACACTGGTTTAATTTTGACAGTTTTGGCGAATTTAAATATACTTTAGGTGCAGTACTTTATATTGCCATGATTATCTTCTTCGCGTATTTTTACACTTCCATCACCTTTAACCCGATGGAGATTGCAAATAATATGAAGAAGCAGGGCGGTTTTATTCCAGGTATCCGTCCGGGCAGACCGACAACCGAATATTTAAATAAGGTATTGAATTACATTATTTTTATCGGTGCGGTTGGACTTACCATTGTAGCGATCATCCCGATCTTCTTTGCGGGTGCATTCGGCGCAACAGTAAATTTCGGCGGTACTTCCCTGATCATCGTGGTCGGTGTTGTACTTGAAACGCTCAAGCAGATCGAGTCTCAGATGCTGGTGCGTCACTATAAAGGATTTTTGAATGATTAATGCAGTTTAAACTTCCAGGGCGAGGCATTTATGTCTCGCCCTGACAAGTATAAAAAGAAAAGGAAAGGGGCAAAAAAATGAAGATTGTTATGTTGGGTGCGCCGGGCGCAGGTAAGGGGACACAGGCAAAGATGATTGCAGCAAAATACGGTATTCCGCATATTTCAACGGGGGATATCTTCCGCGCAAACATCAAGAACGGCACAGAACTTGGAAAGAAAGCGAAGACCTATATGGATCAGGGCGCGCTTGTGCCGGACGAACTGACGCTTGAGTTGATTATGGATCGCTTTAAGCAGGACGACTGCAAAAACGGCTATGTGTTAGATGGTTTTCCGCGCACAATTCCGCAGGCGGAGGCACTGACAAAAGCACTTGCCGCAGAGGGCGACAAATTAGATTATGCGATCAACGTGGAAGTGCCGGATGAGAATATTGTAAACCGTATGTCCGGAAGGCGCGCGTGCCTTTCCTGCGGCGGAACATATCATATTCTCTACAACCCGACAAAGAAGGAGGGCATCTGTGATGCGTGTGGCGGAGAGTTAGTACTTCGCGATGACGACAAGCCGGAGACTGTAGCAAAGAGACTTAATGTTTACCATACCCAGACACAGCCGCTTATCGAGTATTACGCTGGTGAGAAGATCTTAAAAGAAGTGGACGGCACAAAGGATGTGGCCGATGTATTTAAAGATATTACAGCGATTCTTGCCTAGTTTTCGGGGGCGTACTATGTCAGTATCGATTAAGTCAGAAAAAGAGATCGCGCGGATGCGCGAGGCAGGAAAAATCCTTTCTGAGGTGCATGATCGCCTGAGCGAGATAATACAGCCCGGCATTACAACAAAGGAGCTTGACCGCAGGGCAACGGAGTGGATTCGCTCCTACGGCTGCACGCCTTCCTTCTTAAATTATAATGGCTTTCCCGCTTCCCTCTGCACTTCCATCAATGAGGAAGTGATTCATGGAATTCCAAGTAAGAAGCGGGTGTTAAAAGAGGGGGATATTATCAGTATTGACGCGGGAGTAATCTATCAGGGATACCATTCGGACGCGGCGCGCACACACGCGGTCGGGCAGATTTCCCCGGAGGCGAAAAAACTGATTGCGGCGACAAAGCAGAGTTTTTTTGAGGGTATAAAATTTGCAAGAGCGGGCTGTCATCTCTTTGAGATTTCGGCGGCGGTCGAGGATTATATTGTGGCAAATGGGTTTTCCTGCGTCAGGGATTATGTGGGGCATGGGGTTGGTGCGAAGCTTCACGAGGAGCCGGAAGTGCCAAATTTTCATCAGAGTCGGCGCGGAATGAAGCTGGTGTCCGGCATGACGCTTGCGATAGAACCGATGGTCAATATAGGAAAACCGGATGTGTATGTGTTGGAAAACGACTGGACGGTAGTAACAGAAGATCACACACTTTCCGCACATTATGAGAACACTGTTCTTATCACGGAGGGTGAGCCGGAGATTTTATCTCTTCAAGCTTAGCCTTTGTTAAAGGAAGTTTTCAAGAATGCTTTATTAGAATATTTCTATCAGGTTAGAATAGTGGTCCACATAAAATATCAGAAAGAATCAGAAAGGAGAATTCCATGTCGAAATCGGATGTAGTAGAGATCGAGGGAACCGTAGTCGAGAAGCTGCCGAACGCGATGTTTCAGGTAGAACTTGAGAACGGGCATCGTGTGCTGGCGCATATCAGCGGCAAGCTGCGCATGAATTTTATCAAGATCGTGCCGGGGGATAAGGTGACGCTCGAACTGTCGCCGTATGACTTGACCAAGGGACGGATTATCTGGAGAGATAAATAAGTCCGGTATCTAACGGGGAAAGAAATTTTTAGCTGCAAGCGCGAAACGGCGGTATAAAAGTCTTTCCCCGTAGGCATTTTGCCTAAAAATTTCCGGAAAAAGCCCGTAAAAATTGGAAAAATAGTTCTTGCATTTCATGTCCGCCTTTGTTATAATAATAAGCGGACTTTTTTCGAAAGGAGTGAAAGAAATGAAGGTTAGATCTTCAGTAAAACCGATTTGCGAAAAATGTAAAATCATTAAAAGGAAGGGCGCGATCCGTGTGATCTGCGAGAATCCGAAACACAAACAGAGACAGGGCTAAGTCCAATTGCAGTGTCTCGTGGAGCATTGCAATTGTTTCTATATATAGGGACAGTTCTTGCTTTCTGTGTTACAATCGTTCACATACCATACGCTTAGAGGTCTTTAGCAAGCCTGGTTTTGGATACGCCATCCAAAACGGAGCGTGTATGTTGAACAAAATTGTGATATTGTGGGGCGGTCAGGCGTTGCATAAAGTGCCATGATGTAGCCTTTAGCTCGGAAAGATTTTATTTCCGGCTTTCAGTTCCGACTGGATTCGGGCTGTCACAATTTAAAGCGGCTGAGGTGATTGCAGCCTGCTTGCGTCCTATCGGGCGCAGTGTGAAAAGACACGCAAGGCAGGGTTGTATATCACAAAAATGTAATATTTACTACCAATCAAATTTTATGGAGGTGCAGTACACATGGCTCGTATTAGTGGTGTAGATTTACCGAGAGAGAAGCGTGTGGAGATCGGACTTACTTATGTATACGGCATTGGCAGAGTAAGCTCAAATCGTATCCTTGCAAAGGCAAATGTAAATCCGGATACCCGTGTCCGTGACCTTACGGATGACGAAGTGGCAAGAATTCGTGATGTTATCGATGAGACGATGATGGTTGAGGGTGATTTAAGACGTGAGATCGCGATGAATATTAAGAGATTACAGGAAATCGGATGCTACAGGGGAATCCGTCACAGAAAGGGACTTCCGGTTCGCGGTCAGAAGACAAAGACCAACGCGAGAACCAGAAAGGGACCAAAGCGTACCGTAGCAAATAAGAAGAAGTAATAAATCCGATATGCAAAACTAAAACAGCGTATGCCCGGACGGCACTGGAAGAAATTTCTGTGAACTGTGTGAATATAAATTTTTTTCCTGGGTTATTGGGACTGGTAGGGCAGATGCGGAACTAAAACAGCATATGCCCGGACAGTGCCGGAAAAATTTTTATGAGGAACGAATGAAAATTTTTTCCTGGGTTATTGGGACTGGTAGGGCAGATGCGGAACTAAAAATAGGAGGTTTGAAACATGGCTAAGAAGACAGTAGCAGCGGCAAAGAAAACTGCGAAAAAGCGTGTCAGAAAGAATGTCGATCGTGGACAGGCACATATTCAGTCATCTTTTAATAATACAATCGTTACTCTTACCGATTCGGAGGGAAATGCCCTCTCCTGGGCGAGCGCGGGGGGCTTAGGCTTCCGTGGCTCCAGAAAATCCACTCCATATGCGGCTCAGATGGCAGCGGAAACAGCCGCTAAGGCAGCCCTGCCGCACGGTTTAAAATCCGTGGAAGTTATGGTAAAGGGACCTGGTTCCGGAAGAGAAGCAGCGATCCGCGCACTCCAGGCATGCGGCATTGAAGTGACCAGCATTAAGGATGTCACTCCAGTTCCTCACAATGGATGCAGACCGCCAAAGCGTAGAAGAGTCTAATAGGAGGTAAAAAACTATGGCAAGAGATATGGGTCCTGTATTAAAGAAATGTAGAGCTTTAGGCCTTGAGCCAAGTTATCTTGGTATTGATAAGAAATCGAAGAGAACCTTTTCGCGGGCGGGCAAGAAGGTGAGCGAGTACGGTATGCAGCTGCGCGAGAAGCAGAAGGCAAAATTTGTCTATGGCGTATTAGAAAAACCATTCCGCAACAATTTTGAGAAGGCAAAGAAATTAAAATATGGCACCACCGGCGAGAATATGATGATTCTTCTCGAACTGCGTCTTGACAATGTAATGTTCCGTTTAGGCTATGGTCGAACGAGAACAGAGGCAAGACAGATTATTGATCACAAGCATGTGCTTGTCAACGGCAAATGCGTAAATATTCCATCCTATCAGGTAAAGCCGGGCGATGTGATCTCGATCAAAGAGAAAGTAAAGTCCATGCAGAGATATAAGGATATCCTTGAGGTGACCGGCGGAAGAACAGTTCCGTCTTGGCTTGAGGCTGACCATGAAAAAATGACTGGCACAGTAAAGGAAATTCCGACCAGAGAGCAGATCGATGTTCCTGTAAACGAAGTGCTTATCGTCGAGTTGTACTCCAAATAATAGGCTGGTATTTTTGCTCTATCTGTTTGGGATACCCTCAAAACAACCCATAAGGAGGGGTCAAGATGTTTGATTTTGAAAAACCTGGAATTGAGATTGCTGAAATTTCAGAGGATAAGAAATACGGACGGTTTGTAGTTGAACCTCTTGAGCGAGGATACGGTACGACTTTGGGAAATTCCCTGAGAAGGATTATGCTTTCTTCGCTGCCGGGCGCAGCGGTGAGCCACGTAAAGATTGACGGCGTTGTCCATGAGTTTATGCCAATTCCGGGGGTGAAGGAAGATGTCACGGAAATCATTATGAACATCAAAAACCTTGCAATCAAGAATTCCTGTGAGACGGATGAACCAAAGAAAGCGTACATTGATTTTGAGGGCGAGGGCATTGTGAGAGCGAAAGATATCCAGACAACTCCAGATGTTGAGATCCTCAACCCGGATGCGGTGATTGCAACGATGAACGGCGGTGCAGACAGCAGACTTTATATTGAGATGTTAATTAAGAAAGGGAGAGGCTATTATAGTTCGGATAAGAATAAGACCGATGACCAGCCAATTGGCACGATTGCGGTTGATTCGATTTTTACCCCTGTGAAGCGTGTAAATCTGACTGTGGAAAATACTCGTGTCGGTCAGATTACCGATTTTGACAAATTGACTCTCGACGTATGGACGGATGGCACTTTAGCACCGGATGAGGCGGTCAGTCTTGCAGCAAAGGTATTGAGCGAGCATTTAAATTCCTTTATTGATCTCTCCGAGAATGCGAAGACAGCGGAGGTTATGGTTCAGAAGGAAGATAATCACAAGGAGCGGGTTCTTGAGATGAGTATCGATGAACTGGAATTGTCGGTTCGTTCGTTCAACTGTTTGAAGAGAGCGGGTATCAACACAGTGGAAGAGTTATGTAATCGTACCTCGGAGGATATGATGAAGGTGCGCAACCTTGGTCGGAAGTCCTTAGAGGAGGTACTTGCGAAGTTAAAAGAGCTTGGGTTGTCCTTAAACTTAGGCGATAATGAATAATATATATGCGGAACTTTAAACAGCATATGACCGGACAGTGCCAGAAAGAAATTTCTGAGAACTGTGCGAACAGAAATTCCTTTCTAGGTCATTGGCACAGGAAGGTCATATGCGGAACTTTAAATAGGAGGAATTGATATGGCGGGCTATAGAAAACTGGGAAGAACTTCCAGCCAGAGAAAAGCTTTGCTTCGCAATCAGGTTACGAATCTGCTTTATCACGGCAAGATCGTGACGACGGAAGCGAAAGCCAAGGAAATCCGCAGTATTGCGGAGGGCTTTATCGCAATGGCGGTGAAGGAAAAAGATAATTTTGATACTGTTACCGTAAATGCGAAGGTAGCACGTAAAGATCAGGACGGCAAGAGAGTAAAGGAAGTAGTGGATGGCAAGAAGCGCGATGTATTTGATACCGTTGAAAAGACCATCAAGAAGGATAAGCCGTCCAGACTTCATGCAAGAAGAAAAATGTATGCTTATCTCTATGATATTACTGAGGTTCCGGAAGAGAATGCAAAGAAGAAGAAAAATACAAAGAAGGTTGATCTTGCAGATAAGCTCTTTGATGAGATTGCTCCAAAATATGCGGATCGCAATGGTGGTTATACCAGAATCGTAAAGATTGGACCGCGCAAAGGCGATGCAGCAATGACCGTGATAATTGAGTTGGTATAAAAAGAAATAGGAAAATCCCCTATTCAGAAAAGAAAGAATGGGGGATTTTTTATTTTTTTCATAGGATATTTATACTAAAATAAAAAATTCGCGCTGTACCAAGCTTAAATCCTATCCTTAAATATATTTTTCTAACTACTTTTTCATCAAGTCCAGTATCCAAGCGAATATATTTTACACCGTTATTCCTACATTCTGTTCTTATCGCTTCAACAATAGATTTTGCGATTTCCCGGTGTGCAAATTCCCGCTTAACACATAATTTATGTAAGTAAACAGCCTCGTTTGATAGTCTATTTCCCCAGTAGGTTACGTCACTATTTTGAAGAATAAACGCACATACAGTTCTGTTATTTATTTTTCCTATACAAAAATTTTGCGGTTTTGTCTCTTCTGTAATCAATTCTTCGGGGGTCAGCCACTCATCCAACCAAATATTAAAGCCCTTGTTTCTTCCCCATTCTGCAACTTCTTTCATTACAGAGATCGCCTCTTGGACTTTATTATAACAAATTTCAATATTTTCCATTATCTCACCCTCAAAAATCCAGATTGTAAGTGCAATTTCCTTTAGGTCAAAAAGATTTTTGGTTGTAGTTCGCCAAAACGTATTGCTTCGTATTCCACAAGTTGTTCGTGGAGGGGGGCACAAATCACTGTTACTTTGGTAAAATCCTCGCTTGCGGAATCATTATCTGTGTTTCTCCATAACATAATTGGTGAGGACGATTCCCTGTCGCTTTACACATTGTTCTTTGAGAACGACATATCTTCTTTTTTCAAAGAAAGGTCTTGCCGTAATGGAAGCATGAGTGGTGATTTTTCCTTGAACTGCCCGCTCTAATCCATTGCAGATAGCTGTCGCTACACCTTTTCTTTGATAGTCCTTGTGAACGTACAACCTGTCAAGATAGCCCGTTTTATCTATATCACCAAATCCTACTATCGTGTTGCCCTCGACTGCAACCAGACTGTAATGTTCCAGAAATGAATTGTTCCATTTTTGTAAATCCACGCTGCCCGTTGCCCACGCAGATAGCTGTTCTTTTGTGTAATCCTTTGCATTGACTGTATGGACAGTGCGGTAAAATAAATCGACCAATTTTTCACAGTCAGTTTGCTGATATTTCCTAATCACCATTTTCTTTTCTCCTTCGCGCTTACTAGAGATAAGTATAGCACAGTGTAACAGTTTTTCCAAATTCCACGCTGGCTGGATCGTGAATGGAAACTCCAAAATCCAAAGATAATGCTGTGTGTGATAAAAACGCTTTATTATATTTGATTATACCTGTTTATTCCTGAATCTGCAAGTTTTTTAATTTCTGAGGTTTTATCCTGTTTTTCACATTCAAAATCATCCAATTATTGCAAAAAGTTCTGGGATCTGTTATACTGTAACGGACAAGCACAAGGAAAGGAAATGGCAATATGTCCATGATTCAATCGAACGATCTCACATTTGAATATATTCGCCGCGATGAGGAAGGCAATGTAGAATCCATTACAAAAGCCCTGGACGGCGTGTCTATGGAAATAAAAAAGGGAGATTTTGTTGCAATTTTAGGTCATAATGGTTCGGGTAAATCCACCCTTGCAAAACATATCAATGCCATTCTGCTGCCGACGGAGGGGACTCTGTATGTGGACGGAATGGATACAAGAGAGGAGGCGCATCTCTGGGAGATTCGCCAGAGAGCGGGCATGGTGTTCCAGAACCCGGACAACCAGATTATTGCGACGGTTGTGGAGGAGGATGTGGGATTTGGACCGGAAAATTTAGGGGTGCCGACGGAGGAGATCTGGAAGCGTGTGGAGGAGAGCTTAAAGGCAGTCGGAATGTACGAGTACCGCACACACTCACCAAATAAACTTTCCGGCGGGCAGAAGCAGCGCGTGGCAATCGCGGGTATTATGGCGATGAAACCACAGTGCATTGTGCTCGACGAGCCGACTGCCATGCTTGACCCAAACGGGCGAAAAGAAGTGATCCGCACGGTGCGCGAGTTAAACCGCAGGGAAAAAGTAACCGTACTCTTGATCACACACTATATGGAGGAAGTTATCCATGCGGACAAGGTGATTGTGATGGATGACGGGAAAATTGTAATGCAGGGAACGCCGCGTGAAATTTTCTCACAGGTGGAGAAATTAAAATCCTACCGTATGGATGTGCCGCAGATCACAGAGCTTGCCTACGAGTTAAAAAAAGAGGGAATGCCCCTGC
>CAJTLX010000072.1 GCA_910577165.1 uncultured Lachnospiraceae bacterium | reverse complement strand
CCCAAAAATACTTACTTATTATCCGAAAGTATCCTTCCATCCCCGATCTCAATCACCCTTTGACAGGCGGCGGCAACCAAACTATCATGAGTAACAATAATCACCGTGATCCCCTTTTCCTTCTGCTCTTTTAACAAACTGATAATCTCCCTTGCCGTAGAAGCGTCAAGTGCTCCCGTCGGTTCATCTGCCAAGATGATCTTTGGATCATTGACAATTGCACGCGCAATGGCAACGCGCTGTTTTTGCCCGCCGGAAAGCTGATTTGCCTTTTTATCGAGTAATTCTAAAAGACCAACCTCAGCGGCAGCCGTCTTCACTGCCCCCTGAATTTTTCGCATACTTATATTCCTGAGATAAAGAGGAATCGCAATATTTTCAAAAACCGAAAATTTCGGCACCAGCGCGAAATCCTGCATAATAAATCCCATCATCCGATTGCGGATTTTGGAAAGTTCTCTATCCCCCAAATTTCCCACATTCTTTCCATTTAACAGGTAAGTTCCGTTATCAAAAGTATCAATGCATCCCATTATATGCAGCAGCGTGGATTTCCCCGCACCTGATCTGCCGCAAACAGCAATTATCTCGCCCTCTTCCACTGATAAGTCAACCTCTTTTAATGCCTGAAAAGACACTGTCCCACTCTGGTAAATTTTATCCACCTTTTTTAGTTCAATCAACATTATTCAAGCCTCCTAAGGATTTCCACCGGACTTTTCCTTACAAAATAACCGCTTACCACAAAGGACAATCCCGCTGCTATCACGATAAAAGCCAAGGAAAATAGATAATTTTGTATACCGATCAGGGCGCGTTCGAACAGATTATTATGGACAAACGGCACAAAATACAACAGTGCGGAAATTCCCAGTGATATCACAAGCATAACAGTATTTAAAAGTACATTTACCAGGGCACATTCTCTGCGGCTCATTCCATGTAGATAATAAATAGATAAAGTCTTCATATTCTGATAAATGCCAAGGTATGTAATCCCCATAATACCAAATAGTATGCCAAAAATCATAATACCAACCGTTGGCAGCTGTCTGGCTAGTCTTAAAGAAATTCCCTGCTGATAAAATTCTTCTACTTCAAAAAAATCAAATGGCTGCCCAAATGCAGATAATTCCTGGCGCACATGGGAGAGATCCGCATCGGGATCAGCAAAGACAAGAAGGGACATTACCGGATACCGAATATCCTCTTTTGCGATCAGTGCCGGATCATTGGTAAGAATAATATTCTGGTATGACTCAAACATATTGATATAATCCGGGCGGTTGGAACTGAAATTAAGATTGACCACAAAGGCGGGATCATGCATTTTTCCAATTACTTTAGCTGTGATAGGAACATATTGTAAACTTCCCCCTATCACTTCAAGTTTGTGCAGCGTAATTATTTCCCCTGTTTTATACAGGTCAGCGATCTCCCCACCCAAAATAACCTGTGTTTCAGGGGAAGATAAATCGTCAAACCATTCGCCGGAGCGTAATGGATATTTTATCCCCAGCATATCATGATTTAAAACAAAGCCATTCACAATTAAATCTTCATTTTCTCCGGACAAAAAGGACTCACTTATTTGATATCCAACACCAGAAACACCCTCAACCAAGCGAATTTCTTCCACTAAATGTTCAAATTCTTCGGTTTTTCCCACCTCCACATTATTTGTTATCGCACCGGAAAGAAAGAAAGTAATCTCAGGTGAAAATCTGGCATATTTTCCGAGGTACCCGCTATAGAGCAGTGTTGAAATGCTGGAATTTACAACTAAAAACACCAGCACGCATTCCGCAATAAAAAAAGTATTTAAAATAAGATTTAGCCGAAACTGCAAAAACAATATTTTTAACCATTTTATTTTCTGCTTCACTCAATTCACCACGCTTTCCTTGATTAGTCCTGCGGGCGAATTCCGGATCAGCTTTCCCGCTGCAATTCCACCAAAAAGCAGATTCAGGGCGGTGATGGTGAAAAAAGCAAAAAGGAATTCTGTGATATGTTCTGCGGGAGAACCCGGCTGTCCAAGTAAAAATAACCCTGCCGAATAGAGCAGCACAGCAAATGCAAATGAAATAATTAACATAACCGAGAGTTCCGCGCCCAGAATACAGAGTGTCTGAAAATTGCTCATGCCATATGCCTTATATATTCCATAAAGATAAGTCCTTTTAGTAAGCAAAAACTGATAAAGGAACATATAATTGATAATGGCGATCGCCAACAAAATCAACACACCTCCCATATCGGAGAGAAATTCTTTGTAAGTTGTTCGTGCGGGTTTGGATGGGGTGGTAACATGACGGGCATGAAATTCGGACTGCAATTTATTTGAAAAATCCTGTATCTCAATCAGTGAAGTTTTGCTGCGATATCGAAAGCTGGCAGTGATCCCCTCTTTTATATAGGAGGAAAAATCTTCCAAATTGATAAAAAGATCAAATCCATCCGCCGCACTTGGGGAGAGAACGCCGGTAAGTGTCCAATCATTATCCAAAAAATGGAAGGTATTTTTAAGTTTGACGGAGGGCAGACCGCGATCGTCCCTCGTCCTAGCATAACTATCATTCATTGCAAATTCCAGTGGACTGGAATTTAAATTCCTGCCCAGACGAATTCCGGAGTTGGGAACGGTAAATACGGGACTGTAGGCGGCGATTGTCAAGGAATTCCCATCTTGGTCAATCGTAGTGTGTTCAAAAAAAGTCGATGTGATAAAATCTTTTTCGCTGGCGCGCTCCAAAAATAAAGGGATATCTAAGAAATCGAACTGAAAAGTAACAATATTATTTTTGTATTCATTGTATTGTCTGGTTTTCACATCCGACCAGAAAACATTGCCGAAAACAAAAAAGATAATATCACAAATAACCATACCGATTAAGATCAGTATGGTTATTTGTTTTTCCACGAGAAAAGAATGAACAATATTCTTCCAAATAAAATATAGTTTTGTCATAGAATCTCCATTTATAGAAATTTTTTATACCAATTGTTTATATGCCTTTGTCTTTCTGTATTTGCCTAAATCCTCTCTTTCTCTGTATGCTCTAATTTCATCCATATCAAACTCAACATAATATATGGTTTCCTCAAGTTCATCCCCCACAAAAATAGTATTATCAAGGGAAATACCCTCTTTTGTCCATACCATGGGATTAAATGCACAGGAATTTCCCATCCCCTGTGCTGGTGGATTTGCCATTGCTATACCAACCATATTTTCCATAGCCCTCACCGACAATTCCTTTAATCTGGGGGGCATCCCGCCACAACTATAGGGTTTCAAAGGTTGTCAATAATTTTCCTCCAAAAAGCCGCCCTGCTCAATTCATTTCCTCCTACGTAAGATACACTGGTTGCCATTTCTACCTACGTGGGATACACTGGTTGCGGAAAATCGTAAAAAAATGAAAAATACGCTCATCCCCGTATACGTAAGATCGCATACCCTAAAAAGTGTCCTCTTCGTCGTCCTCTTTCTCCATGCGTTCCAGCAAATCTTCCAACTCCTTCTGCGCTTTTTCTTCGCATTCGGGGGAGCAGTATATACCCCCCCCGATTTGAAAAACGAGAACTTCTTACCGCAGACCGGGCAAATCATAATGCGCCTCTGGCTACCATTAACCCGCCGTTAAAACCCTGCGCCTCATATGCCCTTGCGAGAGTACCGATCGCCATGTCCATGCTGTCCGCTAGTTCTCTGTTGTACGCTGCTACTCTGTCGTAAATTTGCCGAGCGGTTTCCTCCGCCCTATCAACCTCTGTAATCTGCGGAATGCGCTCTTGATAAGTGTCATAAATTTCCTCGCGTTCCATCTCAGCGAGTGCCGCCTCAAGTTCTCTAACGGTCTGTGTAAAAATTTCCCTGTCTTTGTTCGGGATATCCTGCGTAAGCTGCCATTTTAAGGCGAAAATCTGTTTACGGATCTTCGCTGCGTCTTTTTCGATTATAGCTTTCAGCATCAGCAAGCACCCCCTTCCAAGTTAAGGGTCTGCTGCGCGTTTGCCATATCCACACGGTTTTTTAATGCCAGTGGCAACGTGTACTGTGCTATAATTTCCAATGCAGTCGGAACATCTTTGTGCTTTATCTGGTCATACCTCTTTACAGCAAATTGTCGCCTCAATTCGCGCTGGATATCGGAAAATACATATGACCTAGTGCTTTTGTCATTATATGCAGGGCTTTTATATCCTCCGAGTGCTTCAACGGCTTTCTTGCGCAAATCAGACTGGATGTCTTTCGCGTCCGCTTGGAATACTGGCATATCATCTTTTAATGCCTGTATCTCTCCCTTAACCGCTGTTACGTCTGCGGTTACTGCATTTACCCTCTGATATAATTCGTCCGTTCCCTTTGCAATGGTCTGGATCTGTTGCTGCAATGTGAGGGGCGGCACGTCCTGTTTCGGCAAAAATGCTGCCGCGAGGATGTCCTTCGCCTTTAACTGATATTTAAGCAACTTCTTTGAAAACTCTGGTCTTTCTTCTCTTGTCTTTTCGGTAATGTTGATTTTTGCAAGCCATAAAGGAATAAAATCATTTCTAATGCAGAAAACATCTTGTGTTCCCTGTGCTGTTGGAAGTGGGATCTGATTGGATCCACCTTCACCAAACAACATATCTTTCTTGATGTTCTTAATTTGCCGCTTCATTTGCCCCTCCGTCATATCAAGGGCATCGCATACCCAGCGAACGCCAACCCAGACATTGCCGTCATGGTCTTTTGCTGCTGTGATAAAATCTCCCATCACATCGACATTCTTCACAATCATTTCTTGCATAAAATAAAAACCTCCTTTTGAGCATTGACAACTGCACCAAAGGGAGATATAATAGTTATATCAACCGCCTTGGCGTGTTGTTAGTTGTAAGAGTAACCGCTACTTGTCGAGGGTGTCGGTTGCTCTTATTTCGTTATAGACCTTATCAATCCCTTTTCTTACAACATCAACCTTTGACATTCCTGTCTGCTTAATGCAGTATTCCAGCTTTTCCATATCGCTGTCAGAAAATCTAAAGCTTTCTCTGTGACCTTTTGGGTCTTTCGTTGGTCTGCCAATCTTCGGTGACATTTCAGCCTCCTTTCTTTTCGTCATGACATAATTATAAATTACGTTATGACAAAAGTCAAGTACTTTTTCAAAAAAATTTTTTATCGGAAATTCGGACGGTTGATCCCCACTCGCGTGGGGTTTATTCGTGGACTCACGGTTTCACCTCTCTTTCTGCCCGGTTCATCCCCACTTGTGTGGGGTTTATGTAATAAAGAGCGGTATGTTGATGGAGAGGATTACGGTTCATCCCCACTCGTGTGGGGTTTATTTTGTGTCAGGATAGTCGTGTAGGTCGCCAAACGGTTCATCCCCACTCGCGTGGGGTTTATGCCGGATGCTTGTGTCAATCGCAATGCCATATCCGGTTCATCCCCACTTGTGTGGGGTTTACGACGTTGTTGATATCTGCTCGCAGTTCGCTGTGTCCGGTTCATCCCCACTCGTGTGGGGTTTATACTAGCCCAAGCCAAAATTGGTAACGGTTCACAGAGTTATACTCCAAATAGATCAGCGTGTGTGCCGGTTCGGTTAAGATATATTTCGTTTCCGTCTGTCCGATATATAAGTAGCCAATCCGGAGATATATGACATTCTCGCCATCCGATATAGTTTCCCTTTAAAGCATGATCCTTATTTTTCGGAGGGAGTGCCGCTGGTATTCGTAGAGTGTTAACTGTGGCACTTAGTAGATTGATGTTATAATTGCGCTTTTTACATAGTTTTAGGTCGCGCTGAAATTGTGTAGTTAGGTTGAGTTTTAACACTGGTTATTCCTCCAAAATTTGAGCAAATAATTCTTCTGTTGTTCCCTCAAAGTGCTGCCCGCTACCTGTCCTTATCATTTCGTCCGTTTCTGCCATTGCTGCTATTGTCGTTGCATTTGGCTTAAAATCCGGGTATAGGTCAAGCCCGGACATTTCCCCCAGACCTTCAAGCATATTGATAACAAAAATCATTTTATCCTCTGGTAAACGGTCAATCATGCTCTTTGCTATTTCCTGATAACTCATTATTACACTTCCTTTCATGGTTTAATAGGGGTCTATCGATATGTGAATCCCCATATCGGATGCATATAGGGTTTACCCCCACTTGCGTGGGGGTATGCTAAAATCGCTCAAAAACTGTACTTATCCAAATATTCCATTTCAGTATATAAAATTACTGGTTTTACTGCCTGACCAGGATTTAAATTGCACGGGTTACTAAAGCTCAGTTCTTTTCCATGCTCAAAACTATAAGCCGTCAAAACCTTTGCTACGATACTGATTGGAATGTTAAACTCTTTCGCAACATCCTCCTGCCTGTAAGATCTGGAACTATAAAGTTCAACAATCTTATCAGCTTTCCTTTTTCTTTCTTCGAGTAAAGCGTCCAAAAAAATCACTCCTTTTACATTTTTTCCATGAAATCAATATTTCCAGTTTTTCCCTTTAACGGCTATCCTTTTATGGACTTCGTTTCCACCTCCCTTTGCGCCTTTACAATAAGTGTATTACAGTGTGCGCGATAAGTCAAACGCTTTTTTTGATTCTCTCAAAAATTTTTAACCCAAGATATTTTTCCAGATCCCCCTCTTCATTTTTCTTTTATATATTTTCTTTAAGTATACTATACTTTCCTATACTTTACTATACTTTAGGTATTTCTTCTGTTCTAAATCCTTTTCACTATACATTTTAATGTAACATATCCCCGAAAATCCTACTTCATATAGAATTTTCTCCCCGGAAATTATAGAATAACCGCTTTTCTTCCGTCCGAAATGATTTTTAAAAAATTCGTTATTTTTGCTCTTTTTCATGTTTTTTTAGCTGTTTTGAAGCCTGTTTTTGAATAAATTTTTCAATCCGGGGAGTTTATTCTCCTTTTCGGTTCGGAAACTCCCCTTTTCGGTTCGAAAATCCGTTTTTTTCTCCGGAAACTTCCTTTTTGGCTCCGAAAATTCTTCAAAGTTACATTTTGAGATTCAAGCCTTAATCCCAGTTAATCTCACTATGGCTTACTGTTTCGCCTCGCGCATACTCCTCATGCGCTGCCTGTATTGCTCGCAAATCATCAGCAGTTGCAACATCATCTGGCACAAACCTTTTTACAATTTCAAATACTAATACTTGATCCTGCTCTGGAAGACAATCAATCATTTCTACAAGCTGATTTCTAATTGGTGACATACTTTTACACCCCCTTATATACTTCGCCCCGTGGCTCTATTTTGTCTATCAATATTGTATCTTTATCTGGATACGAAAATATTATACGCCAGCCCCCGACACGAAGCCGATAACTCCCTTTACTACCCTTCAGCGGCTTTATATCCCCGGCGGGTATGCTTTCAATTGCTGTTCTTATCCGCTGTTTTGTCTGGCTATTCATGCTATTTATCGCCTTTACTGCTCGCTTTGAATATTCAATGTCCATGCGCCGTCTTCTCCGTTCTGCTCTAATCTACCTCCTGTAACTGGGTCTAATCCCATCCGTTGGGTGGTTTGATCCCTTTTTGCCTGTGTTCTTACTGCTCTCGCAATAAACTCTAGGACATTTTCACCTGTACGCTCTGCGGCGTTTTGCGCCTCTTTTAATGTGTCTGAGGACAGGATAACATCAGTAACTCCTATAGGTGTTCCCATGCTTTTCATAGTTTCATCAATTGCCCGCCTTATAAAACCGTTGATACTCTCTCCATGCTTCTTTGCATAAACTTTTATTTCGGCTTTACGACCTTTCGGAGTCTTAAACTCAATGCGGTCATAGTTTGCTTTTACGTATTTACTTACCGCTTTTTGTTGTGCTTTTGTCGTTGCCATTTTTCACCTCCAATTATGTGTATTATACAGAATATTTCTATTGTCGTCAATATATAAATTACGCATATAATATATTGTCGTCAATATCGGTCAATTTATCTATTATTATATTATCGACAATATATAATGCATAATCCATTGGTATATTGACGACAATATATAAATTGCATAGATAATATATTGTCGTCAATATTGGTCAACCTATCTATTATTATATTGTCGCCAATATATAATATACTATCTATTGATATATTGTCGTCAATATATTTTAGTGAAGTAACAAAATGATATCAGTTCACCCCCTTCTAACTATGGATTTCTATTTTTCTTTCACTCTACTTCCTCCCGCAGTTTTTTAATCTGTTCGATAGCCTGTTTTGCCGCCCACCGTGCATTATTTGTGAGTTGTCGCTGCCAGCAACTATTACGAGGCGACCACTTAAACGCTTGCCGCTTTAAAATGTCCCGTATCTCTGGCTCTGGCTTGCCCTCGAAAAAGAGCTGCAACCGCATTTCTTCCACGTTCTCTTTGACGGTAACGCCGGAGAGATCCGCCACCTCATTCTCCGAGGTTTTCTGGCTCTTTTCCTTTTTGAGGCTTTCCAGCCGACCTTTCACCCTCTTAATATTAGCGTTATTGTTGGTAAGGGCATAATCTGGGTAGCCTACCCTGCCGCAAAAATCCGGCTCCCGAAGTTTCTTTATCTCCTCGTCAGAATACCCCATATTTCTCAACTGCTCATTCCCTCTTTCTGTATCTTTCAGTCTGATCGCCTTATTCGCCGTTTTCATTCTTTCCTGCATATCCGTGAGGCTTTCCAGCTTTTCCTCCAAAAGTTCAATCGCGTTTTCATCACTGGACAATATCGGTTGCTCCATAGTCAATAAGTGGGTAATTTTCCGGGCATATTCCTCAAGATATTGCCAAGTCCCATGAAGTGTTTCCCTGCGGCTATTTTGCTTTTCCTTTTTTTTCACCGGAAAATTGCTGCCGCCAGAAATGAGAATGCTGGGACAGCTCGCCTCATTCCTGTAATAATTGTTGTAATACTCTGCCAGTTTCCGGCTATAACATTCTGCCTTATCTACAGCTCGTTCTAGCAAATGTGGCTTTTCCTCTGCTATTCTGTCAACCACATTATAAACACGGTCTACATACGCTTTGTACTCTGCCGTTGCACTGCCAGAAACATAATCGCTAAATGAATTGATATTTTTAGCAGTCCGTGCCGTGTTCTCATTGATAGGAAAATACTTTCTTTCGATCATTTTTATCCTCGCTTTCTCCCGACTGTCGGGTATCTAAATATTTTGAGGGCTGACCTGCCTCGTCAGGTACGGTAGGTTATCTCCGCACGACCCCGTTTCCGGGGTTTCGGCTATGCTCTTTTTGCTTCTTTTTGAGTCAATATATTTTGATTTATTTGTATTTTTGCTTCTTTTAGCGTCATTTTAAAGTAAAAAAATTTAGTAAATAAAAAAACTCAATGTATCATTATATAACTCATAGGACATTCCCCCACAATCAAACCGGATGTAATTCCAGTCGGTAGCGTTATATGCTGGGCGGCGGTCTACCATTCCTGTATTGCGGATCTGCCTATGTCGGTTGATTTGATATGTCGAAACGAACTTGTGGATTATGATCTTTTCCTTTGCAAACCCGTACCAGTTATAAAGAATTACTTTCGCCTCTTCGTCCGTAAGATAACGAGTATCACTCTGCTTTACAAGCTTCTCATAATCACACTGCTGAACGTTTTCTTTCATTTCATAATCTCGCCATTCCTGCTCTGCTTCAAGCTGCTTTTTAAGTCTGCCGATTTCTCTCAGTGCTTTTTCGAGCCTATTTGAAGAGAAGTTCGCCATGTCCTGAAAATGCTGTACATCCCTTTCCGCTTTTTCTGCTCTCTGTTTCATGCTGCACGCGAAATCGTTGTCGATATTCTCCTCTGCAATCTCAAAGCACCCCTCAAAAGCAGATCCGATGTAACTATCCTGTCCGAGATCCGCTACAATATTTCTGATCTTTTCTAATGCTTCACGTTCCTGCTGTTTCGTTGTCATGTTGATTTCCCTCTTAAATATATTCGTGGCTGCAAAATCTACCGTTACTTGCCAAAAGGTTGTTAATGTATTTCTTGTTTAAGCTACCATTAAGAATCTTCTGAAAATCCTCGTCACTGATTTCGATTGTGCTATTCGTAGTAGTGTATTCTGTAATCCCGAATTTTTCAATCATGTTCCAAGTGTCTACAATATTTCTCATTGCTTTCATGTTCCTTGCCTCCTGTGACCCATTTTGGGGAATTTATTTTGTTTCTTGCTTGATGTGATTTTATTATAGTCCCTATTTGGGGCAATGTCAAGCACTTTTTTTAATTTTTTCAAAAAAATGTTTCGTTTTGGGGAATTACAAAAATTTAAACATATTACGAGAAATATAGAAAATTTAGTCTTAGCAAGACGCTAAGCGGGAAAATCCTCGCCTCTTTGAACTTTATTTATATATAATTAAATAGCACGCTTTTATAAGGTAAAAATTTCTTAACATTCATTACAAAATTCTTCTTTTGTAAGTACTCCATCAATAATCGTCAAACAATCCTTGATCTTCTCGATCTGATCCATAACGCCAGCAATCGCCCAAGAAACGGTTTCGTTGTCCCGCTGTGCGCTGATAGTGGATAAAGTTGCATAAGAGATTTCAGATGAGCGGTTTGCGTCTTCTATAGCATCCTGCAATGCTTCCAGATTCATTTTTACTTCCTCCCTTTTGCATTTTTCTAAATTATACCATACCCGCGCTTTCATGTCGATATTTGCATAAAAAGGTGAAATAAACTGTACCATTTGGAATAAAAAGGAAATTATAAAGGCTTCTGTGGAGGCTATATCAATGAAATGTTAAAGAAGAATTTAGGTCTGACGATGTTCGATTCGAACTTGAGGCGATTACACAATATAAGGGATTGGATTTATGTCTTTTATTTCTCAAAAAGTTGTAAAGTGATGCATATTTTTAGAGGTACAATATACCTCTCTTCAAGGTGAATTATTTTTCTTCAGAAGAATGTTGCTTCGGCGAAACAAATATGATATAATACAAAAAAGCACAATCAAAAAGCAATGGCAGGAGGATATATGAATAATAAAAATTTACCTAGCATATTATGTGATTCAATTTCCAGCGAAGCCGGAAGTGCAGTTGCTGATATTTTGGAGGCAGGTCTTGATTCTATGTTTGAAGATAGTTTGCTAAAAGATGTACCGTTACTTTCTACAGCAGCAAGCTTTTATAAAATTGGTCATAGCATTAAAGAACGACATTATATAAAAAAACTTGCTGAGTTCATTCAGGCCTTAAATAATGGATTAACTGAAGATGCTCAGATAAAAAAGTTTCGAGATAAAATTTTGCAAGATCAGAAAAAATCAGAAAAAGAATTGGAATATATTTTAATTTTAGTAGATAGATACATAAGTAATGGAAAGTCAACAATTATTGCAAAATTATATTTATCATATCTTGAGAGTAAACTTAATTGGGACGAATTTTCGATGTATTCTGAGATGACAAATCAGTTATTTATGAATGATTTAGAAATCCTCCGCAAGGAAGGAAATCAGATTATATTAGAAGCATCAAGTGATGCTGCGCTGCGCCTAACGTCTATGGGATTATTATATGAAATTCATGAAGATCCAGACTTCAAAGTTAACGATAATGGTCATTTGTGTTATACAAAAAAAGCGAAAAAAAATGAAAAGATATTTTCTCGTACCATATTCGGAACAAAGTACATTGAAATAATTGATTCAACAAACAATTTTGTTAAGTAGTGAAAAATAATTTGGTTCTTTATCGTTAAATCATCCGTTTTATCATGCCATAATTAAGAAGGGTGATTCAACTAACTTGGTAAAGAACTTTTATTTGGCAACCCCAAAAGGCGAATTGGGAGCATGAATTGAGGATAGGGAAGAAATATATCTCCCCCATCCTCTTAATAATCATGTATAATCTTACTTATAATATTTCTTATGTTCCATTCTTTTCATACTTTCTGTAATGCCTTGATGGTATTTGACCCAACACCCCAGACCTGCTCCTCCTTTGTCCAGCCTTTTTTCTTCCAGTATTCCCCTGTGGCTGCCGCCGTCCTGCTGCCGTATACACCATCCACATCAAGAAGCTTCCCCTTAATGTAACCAGTGGTGATCTGTCGGTTCAAGGCAAGCTGCAACCAGACCACGGAATAGCGATCTGTTGTGCCATTGATCTGCATCGGCTCTGGTGTAGGCAGCATTTTTTCTGTATACTTAATCCGATTGTGCCTGTACCAGTGTGTCCAAGGGCGCACGCTAAGCCGTGTGATGCACACACCGTAATCAAATCCGCGTGCCTCCACCACGTACCCCCCACCAATATATACACCCACATGACCAGGATAGCGCACGCACACACCCGGCTGCTCCGGGA
>CAJTLX010000071.1 GCA_910577165.1 uncultured Lachnospiraceae bacterium | reverse complement strand
ATTCATCCGCCAAAAATGGAACTTTCGACTGCGGAAAATATTTTGACCATGCTGCGCCCCGATCAATCCTACAGCAAAGTTGAGGCAAAGGTCTTAGATCTCGCGCTGATCCTTCATATGGAACACGGCGGTGGCAATAATTCTTCCTTTACCACGCGTGTTGTGACCTCCTCCGGCACGGATACATACTCGGTTATGGCGGCGGCATTGGGCTCATTAAAGGGACCTCGTCACGGTGGCGCGAATATTAAGGTTATGCAGATGTTTGAGGATATGAAGAGGGAACTGACCCGCTGGGATGACGAGAACCAGATTGCAGACTATCTGCGCGGCATTCTGAACAAAGAACGATTCGATCACACCGGGCTTATCTATGGAATTGGACACGCCGTCTATTCCATCTCCGATCCGCGCGCAGAAATCTTTAAAAAATTTGTCGGTGAACTTGCGCACGCAAAGGGCAAAGATGAGGAATTTGGTCTGTATCAGACCGTGGAACACCTCGCGCCGCAACTGATTGCCGGACAGCGCAAGATGTATAAGGGAGTTAATACCAATGTCGATTTTTATAGTGGATTTGTTTATCATATGCTGGGGCTGCCCGTAGAACTTTACACCCCGATGTTTGCGATAGCGCGTATTGTGGGATGGAGTGCGCACCGCTTAGAGGAGATTGTTTCTGGCGACAAGATTATCCGTCCGGCCTACGTCAATGTACATGAGCGCAGACCGTATGTATCGATGGATCAAAGACCGGAAATATAAATTTTCTTTATGCGACGATATTTTTCACCCATGTTCCTCGCTTTAACAGGATAAATCCGATCGCCGCTTTGATAAGATCTGCTAAGACGCAGCACAGATACATTGGCAGGATTGGCATGGAGGTAAAATGCGCTAACGAGTAGGCGATCGGGATGCTGATCACCCAGACAAAAACGCTGTCAAACAAAAAGGTGATAAAAGTTTTTCCGCCGGAACGCATGGTAAAATAAGAGGCGTGGTTAAATGCGTTTAGCGGCATACAACAGGCGGAGATAAGCAGCAGCCCAGTTGCAATGCGGCGCACCTCGGCTTCCGTATTATAAATATGCGGGATAAAGGGCGCGGCCGCCGCTAAAAGTCCGCCTAGAATCAGGCAGCTCATTACGGAAAAGACAATCATTTTGCGATCGGTATCGATCGCTTTTTCCGTTTCTCCCGCCCCAAGCTGTTGTCCGACAATAATCGCTATGGCACTCCCAAGCGACAGGAAGACAACATTGAACAGATTGGATGCCGTGGAAAAAATATTGACTGCTGCCACCACCGAAAGCCCCCGCACGGAATAGCACTGATTCATTGTCGCCATACCAAAAGACCAGAGTGCTTCGTTGGCAAGCAGCGGTGTGCCAGTCACCACAATCTTTCGAACCAATGTACCCGGCACAGCCAAAGTATGGTAAACTCCCTGGAAAATATTAGTAATTCGATGTTTTCCGTGAACCGCAATCAAAATGATCGCTGTCTCCACAAAGCGCGAGATCACCGTTGCGATAGCTGCACCCGTCGCCCCCAGACGCGGCGCGCCAAATTTTCCAAAAATCAGGATATAGTTAAAGAGTAGATTGACTAAGACCGCCACAATCCCCGCCTTCATCGGCAGCTTTGTCTCCCCGGTATCGCGCAGTGTACTCGAATAACTCTGCGCTATGGCATAGGGCACCAATCCAGCTAACATCACATACAGATAACTTTTCCCATAGGCGAGCGTCTGTGCGATATCCCCGCTATCCTCCTCATTTAAATACAGAGAAATCAAATTCTCCCCCTTAAAATAAAACAGGGTAATCGCAGCGACCGTCAAAATCATACTTAAAATAAGCTTAAAGCGAAAGGTATTGCGCACTCCCTCCTTGTCGCCGAGTCCATGATACTGTGCCCCAAAAATGGACGCGCCCGAAACGCCGCCAAAAATGGTAATATTAAAAACCATAAAAAGCTGGTTAGCAATCGCAACACCGGACATTTGTTCCGTGCCGATTCTCCCAACCATAATATTGTCCAACAAACTTACAAAATTCGTAAATCCATTTTGAATAATCATCGGCAGGGAAATAGTCAAGACCATTTTGTAGAACGCTTTATCCCCAATATATTTTTTCCATCCTCTTTCTCTTTGCATTTTTTCCTTCTCCTCTCTTCCTGCGTCCTATTACCATAACTTGTTTTCTTTTTTTTGTCAATGTCTTTTCTCATATTGTTTTTGGTTTTATATTGCCAAAACTAATTTGCATATCACAGTAAAAATGCTAGTAGTATAATTCTAAAAAAACATCCGAAATTTCTGTTAAAGAAATTTCGGATGCCTCCTAAAATACATAGCGGCGAAGAGAAATCCTCCTTGCCTTGCATATCGTCTTGTGACGGCACTTCGGGCAGTAGATACGTCGGCAATCATTCCCCACAGGCGGGGCAAACAACGCCTCCCCAATCCCGACATCAATTCTCATATAACAATCCTTACAGATATAAGTGTATGCTTTTGTAATCCAATTTCCCAATAAAATCAGCCCGCCAACTAGCACGCCCACACCAACACAAAGCAGAAAATTTCCTGCAAATAACCCGTACACCCCAAGAAGCACTCCAAGCACAATAAGTATAATCGAACCCGAAAACATTATCTGATACTTATTCATCAAAACCACCATTTCCTTAAATAGGATATATTTTCCAAAAAAATCCTTTTTAATGCATATAATACTATTCGTGATTACTATTATACAAATTGTGATTTTTGTTGTCAAGAAAATTTTTGAAATTTATGGCATAATATCGACAGATATTATGCCTGCGCTGATTTGCTTCCGACCAGCGGGAGGACAATTACCCTGGCGAATCATGTTCGCTCCTCTGGAGCGATTCATCCACCGGAGGTACCATGTTTGGAGAACATGGCATTACAATTCCATTACCTGACGGATTTCCGCCTTCTGATCCTTGGAGGTTTCCGTCCGCTCTCTTTCGTCCACTTTATTCGTGCGGAAAGGTGCCATCGGCAATCCATTTTTGCCAAAGTAATTTACTTCTCCAAAATTTGTCCAGCAATATCTTGCATAAACCGGTTTATCCACTCCTTCTGCTGAGAGCCAAAGTACATTTTTCTGTCCTGCATCCCGCACTGCTTCGGCAGGCACAAATTTTCTATCCGCACCCGCAATCTCAAACCCTGCACTTGAGGTAAGAAGTGAACTGTTCTCTGTACTTGTGCTCTTTTCATCACCTACCACTGTTGAAACAGTGCGTCCCGGAATGTTGTTTGTCCGGATTTCAAACCCGTCCTCGGCACAGTCAAAGCGAACAAGAAGTTCTCCGCCACATTGCACCGCATCCTTAAAAACCGGGCCGAACGCGCGTTTTTTCGTATATAAGCCATATACCAGCCACATGGCCTGGAGTGCTAATCGCTCTCCCACGGTCTCCTTTTCCTTCGGGTGGATCTCGTTGAACTCGCCCAGATCCAGCGTCACAGCAATCCCCGTATTTTTCACCGTTTCAAATACCCGCATCTGTGCCTCGCGGATAAGGCACCAGTGCTTGTAGTCCGGATCTGCCGCGTAGCGGTGCATTGGAAGTTGCACCATCAAAAATGGCAAAGTTACATCTTCCCAGTCCTCCCTCCATTTCGCAATCAATTCGCGCAGCAGACGCTCGTACATCTTCGGCTTATGATCATCACTCTCCCCCTGATAATACAGGAATCCCCGCAGCGTATAAGGCATTACACGCTGCAGCATACACTCGTAAAGTCCCGCTGGACGGAATGGATTGATGCAGCCCATAGGACCCGGCCACTTGTTTTCCCCGCAGCGGCGTATTACCTCATCCCAGGACATAGCGGGATCTTCGGCATAGCAAAGTGAGGCGCGCTCATTCCACTCTGCATCATATTTCTCATAGGCATGGTACTCAGCAATCTGTACTTCCTCGCTTTTTCCCGAAATCGCTGTTTCATAATCATCGATATAGCTTTTTAACTCACAATCCCGCGAAAGTGTATCCCGATCCACCCAGCAGCTCGCCGAGGTTCCTCCCCAGTTGCAGCCGATTATTCCGACCGGAAAACCAAGTTCCGCCGACAGACGCTTCGCAAAGAAATATCCCACAGCAGACCAGCATTTTGCGCGCTCCTTATTAAAGGTAGCCCATGAAGAATTACGTTCCCCCTCAAAAAACTGCTCATCCATATGGGCATTTTTTTGTGTGTAATAAAAGCGCACACCGGGATCTTTATCATTTTCTAAAAATTCCCGCCCGCCCCGGCAATTTTGCAGTTCAAATTCCATATTGGACTGCCCGCCAGCCAGCCAGACCTCACCCACTACCACATCCACAAAAGTATAGGTTTTTTCTCCGCAGCTTACCGTCATGGTATTTCCTGCAAATCCATCTCCGTCCGGATCATCCGGCATTTCTTTGCTTGTCCGCTTTACACTTGCTGCCATCGGCGAGAGAACGGCACACCAGTGCCCGCTTTCCACAGCCGCCTCCGCACGCTGCCCGCGAAACTCCACCACAACAATATTCCCGTCTTCCCCCCAACCAAAGACTTTTACATTTTTTTCCCTCTGTAATACCATATGGCTTGAAAATACTGCTGCCACACGAAATTCTGCCATAAATAATCTCCTCCTCTCTCAAAATATATTTTTGCATTTACATCCTAATTTTGCAACTTGAAACTTCTCCTATATACTTTTACACCGTAGCCGGGCAGGATAATCTCGCCGTCTTCCTTCTCTCCTGAAAACAATTCATCCAACGGGAAGTTCAGCGTGATCTTCGCCTCTTCCCTTGCATAGTTTAGCACAAAAATATAGTCTATCGCATCCTTGCGGCGCACAGCAAATTCGCAGGTTTCCGGAACGCACAGGATCTGCTCTAACGGCTCAGTTACCGAAAGTTTATCAAGAAAATATTTTACTGTATTTACATCAAATGTGCTTCCGTAGTAATATGCCTTACCCGCACCGAACGAATTGCAAATAAGTGCTGGCTCCCCCGCATAGCATCCGCCCTCGTAGCGCGCAAGTACCTCTACATTCTCCCCGACCGCCGCTAACATATCCCGAAAGATTGGAGCGGTAAGCTTTACGCCATCCCAGACAATGCGCACATCTGCTTCATCCGGCGCGGCTAATGAATACTCCGGCACATCCGTCCCCGTCAGATAGGAAGCGAGCCCCGGAAGCTTTTCTGTCACACAAAAGCCCCGCTGATCTTTCTGTCCGGTACGGCAGCCGAATACGATTTTTCCGCCCGCTGCCACGTAATTTTCCAAAAGCTTTATTTTCTGCGGGGTCAAAATTTCCGGGTGCGGATAAAACAACATGGAGTAGCGTGCAAGCTGCCCGACACTTACAAAGTCATCCAGATAGACATAGTCAAACATAATATGCCTCTGCTGCAGCGCGACAAAGAGTGCGTCCTCACTCGGACGCTGGATTCGCCCATGCCAGTGATCTACTTCCGCATCCCAGACATTATCATAGTCGCGCAGAATCGCCACCCGCGCATCATAGCGACCACCCGCAACTTCCTGAAGCTGATCGAGTTTTTTCGCGATCTCTTTTAGTTCCAAAAGTCTTCGGTTTTCCCTGCCGGAATAATCTAGAATTCCATGCCAGTACATCTCCGTTCCAAACGGACAGGTGCGCCAGCGGAAATAGCTGATATAGTCCGCGCCATGCGCAATGCTCTGCATGGTCCAGAGTGTCATCTGTCCCGGGCGCGGTGTCGGTGCTTCCATCGAGACATTCCAGCCGTTCGCGCCGCTCTGCTGCTCCATAATTCCAAATTTTGGCGAGATTGAACGCACCTCGGTCAAATTTCTGCTCCACCACCGATCTTTCATTGGCTCATCCGAGCGAAATCCATCCACACAATACCCAAAATTTGGGTAACAGTCATAAGTATAAAAATCCAGATTATCCCTTGTCAATTCATGGTTGTCAATATGTCCAAACATTCCATTCGTCGTGATAAAATCGCCGGGTTTCAGATATTTCCGCAAGATATCCGCCTGCATCGCAGCAAAAGAGCATACGCTCTCCGAGATAAAGCGGATATAATCCAGTTCCAGATGTGGGGTAACTGCCCCAGTATTTGTCCGGCGCGGCACATACACCTCGGAGAATGCGGTGTACGTCTGGTTCCAAAATACTGTTCCCCATGCCTCATTTAAGCGTTCCACCGTACCATATTTTTCTTTTAGAAATCGACGAAACGCAAAAGTATCGCTCTCCGAATAAAACGCCCAGTTCTCGCAATTAAACTCATTGTCGATCTGCCAGCCAATAATCGCCGGATGTCCCGCATAATGCCTTGCGATATGCTCCACAATATTTGCACAGTACTCCCGGTAAACCGGCGAATTATAATTGTAATGTCTTCTTGAGCCATGATGGATAAGTACGCCATCGCGCGTTGCGTTCAGAACCTCTGGGTAAGCTTCAGTCAGCCAAGCCGGAGGGGTTGCTGTCGGGGTACAAAAAATCACGCGCATCCCCATTTTCTCTGCCAGCTCAAGAAAATCATCAAAAAATTCGTAGGTATACTCCCCCTCGCGCGGCTCAATTTTGCTCCAGGCAAACTCTGCTACGCGCACAACCTTAATCCCCGCCTCCCCCATGCGGCAAAGATCATCCGCCCACATTTCCCGTCCCCAATGTTCCGGGTAATAGCAGGTGCCAAGCGTAATATTGCTGCCATCTAAAAGTTTTGTCATAACCTGTCTCCTATTTTTAGTTCCGTATGTTCCTTTCCTGTACCCAAATCAACGATGAAATTTTCTTTGCTTTGCTTCATAAAATTTCATCGGGTGCCAAAAAGGAACATACTGTTTTTAGTTCCGTATGTTCCTTTCTTGTACCTAAATCAGTACTGTGCAGAAACATACTATTTTTTAAATATCTTTTCCGAAGAAATTGGCATTTTTCGAGAGACGCACCAAATCCTTTACTTCCTCTACGGGAAGTTTAGAAAAATTTGCCAATTCCTGCGCATCCGGCAACACACCATTCTCTTTTGCCATATGTTTTGCCGCCTCGTGCAGAAGTCCCAATTTCGCAATAACGCGCTCCTGCTCGTCGTTGTCTGTGACTTGTCCGTCGATATACTCCGCAATTGCACAGCGCACATATTCGCGGATATAGGCGAGCGGCTCTTCTAGCTGCCCCTTCCCCGTCATCTCCTTAAGTACCTGCATCAGAGCGATATTGCCCTCCTGGATCACATCTTCCAGATATCCCCCCTGACCACAGTATTCTCTGGCAATCGAAACCACCTCAAACAGGGAGGCATTGAGAAGCCTTGACATTATTGTTTCATCCCCTGAAAGAAGGCGCATGGCAAGCGAGAGCCGCTCATCTTCACTCAAACTTTCCAATCCGTCGAGTTCCTTAAAATACAGATTAAGATACCTGGAATCCTTACTCCCATCTCCTTCTTCCCCAGATGGGGTATCGTCCACATTTGAAGGAGCCAGGCATATTCCCTGTATCGAAATCTTCTTTTCAAGGAGATACCGGTAAATCAAATCATACTGCGCCTTACTTAACTCCATCTCGGAAAAACTCCCATCCACCTCGCTTTTTCGGAGTACACCCCCATTCTCCTGCGCGTATTCTGCCAGTTTTAAAAGAATTCTCATAAATCTTTCCTGGTCGGCCAATTTGCTCCCTCCTCTCCACAAATTATTCCCTGTTTGCCACCCATTTACATCCACTGTATATGCTGTATCACAATCTGTAATTTCCGTGTATTTCGGTATTCATTGATCGAGGGATAATAAATTACCGACATACGCACTTCTGTATTCTTCCCGCAGTAGAGTGAACGCGTCACCTCCTCGCCATAACGGGCAATTATCTCCTCCTCAAGCACTTCTCCATCGCCAAAATACAGCGCGTCCATCTGTGTCCCATACGCATCCTCCACCAGAAAACGAAACATCTTGCGTTCTCTCCCGATCGCCTTCATCTGAAGAATTTTTAACCCCCGCTCCGCAAACACCGGCTTTTCATTGCCCTTTCCATAAGGCTCAAGCACCAAGAGTTCCTCCACCAGCGCGAACGAAAGTCCGGAGAGAGCTAGGACTGCATCTATAGATATTTTAAAAGTTAAATCTTCCTCTGTCAATCCACAGCTTTCATTCAATTTCTTTGTGAGGGGCAGATAATTTTCCTCTGCAAGCGAAAGCCCCGCCGCCATTGGGTGTCCGCCGTACTGAGTCAAAAGCTCCCTGCATTCGGTAAGTTTCTCAAACATGGAATACCGCTCGATCGAACGCCCTGATCCCTTCAGGCCCCTCTCAGCTTTTGTCAGTACAATGGCCGGGCGATTGTAACGCTCCCTGAGCCGTCCCGCAACAATCCCGGCAAGGCTCTCGTGGCAGTCGGGCAAAAAAACGACAAGCACCTTATCCGGCACTTCATTTTTCTCCACGATCTCCACCGCCTCCCGCACACCTTTCGCGGTCAGTTCCTTGCGAATATCGTTTAACTTTTTTAGTTCCAGAGCGATCGCCCTCGCTTCCTCCTCGTCCTTAGTCAACAATAATTCTACGCCGCGCACAGCAGTTTGAAGCCGCCCGGTCGCGTTGATGCAAGGTCCTAGCACAAAACCTAAACGGTATGCGTCAAGTTCCTCTATCTCAATGCCATTCGCTTCACAAAGTGCCCTGATCCCGCAATGCGCACTTGTTTTAAGTGCGGCAAGTCCCAGACTCACCATATTTCGGTTCTCACCCGTCAGCTCCATCACATCGCACACCGTTGCAATCGCGGCAAAAGCAATAAATTTTTCTGCCTCTTCCTCCGGCTTTTTACATACCCTGTAAAGCAGTTTTGCCACCTTGTATGCGACAGCTGCCCCACATAATCCTTTGTAGGGATAGGCGCAGTCCTTCTGTTTGGGATTGACTAGCGCGTCTGCATTTGGAAGCTGCTCCTGCAATTCATGATGATCAGTAATCAGCACGGTCATTCCGCACTCCTTTGCAAAGTCCACCTGTTCCACTGCCGCAATTCCATTGTCACAGGTTAATATGGTATCCACCCCGTCCACCACTGCCTCCTCAATCAGGCGCAGATTCAATCCATACCCATCTCTGACGCGCTCCGGAATCCGAAAATCCACCATCGCTTCACAGTCTGAGAGTGCCGCCATAAAAATGTAGGTCGCCACCACGCCATCCACATCATAGTCCCCGATAATCCGGATTTTTTTCTTTTCTGCAATCTTTTCTTTTAAAATCCGCGCGGTTTTTTCTGCATCCTTTAACATCTCCGGCGCATTTAACTGCGAGAGATCCGGGTACAGATAAGACTCCATCTCATCAAAATCATTTAACCCCCGGTTAATCATCAGGCGCGCAGTCACCTCGGTAATGCCAAAACGTGCTGCGATCGCCTTAAAATCCGCCGATTTATTTTTTACCATCCACTTCTCTTTCATTTTCTCTCTCATTTCTATTATGTTATTTCTGACAACCATCCTTCATTGCGCAATCGAGTAAAGGAAAGTTTTTCTCCGCTACTCGCCGCACGACTCACATACTGCGCCAGCAGTAAATTTCCATTGCGCGCCCACGCACACTTGCGCGTCCGCACATAAAATAAGGAGACCGCACTTGTACTTTCTGCAAACGGTCTCCAAAAAGATAAATACTTATTGTTCTGCATTCCCTTTCTCGCGGAATTTATTGATATGATACCACAGCGTCCCCGCCAAAAATACCGACGAGTACGCGCCGCAGACAATGCCCGCCATCAATGGAATCGAAAACTCGCGGATGGAGGAAACGCCGAAGATCGAGAGCGTAAGCACCATAACAAATGTGGTGAGCGAAGTGTTAATACTTCTTGATATGGTCTGACTAATGCTTGCATTGACCACATCCTCCAACAAATCTTTCTTTAACATCTCCTTACGATTTTCGCGGATACGATCAAATACAACGATCGTCGCATTGATCGAGTAGCCGACCAGAGTCAACATACACGCAATAAACGCATTGCCGACTGAGATGCGCGATACTGCGTAAATCATCAGCACAAAAAGCACATCATGGCAGAGTGCAAGCACGGAACTTGCTGCAAAACCAAGATTCTTAAAGCGAATCCAGATATAAAGCATCATGCAGATCGTCGCGACAACCACTGCCACTACCGCATCCGATTTCATCTCACCACTCACTGTACCACTGATGCTTGTCGAAGTGATATCCTCGCCGGAAACACCGTATTTTTCATGCAGTACCTCCTCAAGTTTTGTCTTCTCCTCAAGGCTTAGCACCTCGGTCTTGATAATCGCAGCCTCCTCGCCCTGAATCTGAACGACCTCGCCAGATTTCCCAAGCGTATCCTGCACAAGTTTCTCTAACTCCTGATTAGATGGCGCACTCCCCTCAAAAACAATTTCCGTCGAGGTTCCTCCCATAAAGTCAAGCCCGTAATTTAAGCTGTTCCCCGTCCTTGTCTTGCCGATAATCAGAGATACTACCAAAAGAACAACTACCACGCCGAACACAATCAGATATTTTATGCTGTGCTTTGTAAAAGGAAAGATTTTTCCCTCCTTCTTGATCCCATAAAATTTTTCCTGATCAAGACCCACCTGATAAAGTGCAGTTAAAATAAATTTTGTTACAAACAGTGCGGTTCCCATCGAGAGTATAATACCGATAGCAAGTGTCTGCGCAAACCCCTTGATGGTTCCTGAGCCAAGGAAATAGAGTACCGCCGCGGCAATCAGCGTCGTCACATTGCCGTCGATAATTGCGGAGAGTGCTTTCTCAAATCCCTTTTTGATACTGGAACGCACGGTCTTTCCGGTGCCAAGTTCCTCACTGATACGGGTAAAAACAATAACATTTGCATCCACCGCCATACCGATGGAAAGAATAATACCCGCCACGCCGTACAATGTAAGTGTCACATTAAAAAGATTTAGACAGACAATCATAACGGTTACATACAAACAGAGTGCAAGGCTGGCAGCAAGACCGGGAACCCGGTACACCACAATCATAAAAATCAGAACCAGGATAAAACCTATCGCGCCCGCCATCAAAGAGGTATTGATCGCCTCCGTACCAAGCTTTGCGCCGACCACGGTGGAACGGATCTCTCTAAGTTCAAGAGGAAGCGCACCGTTGCGGATAATGCTGGCAAGCTGTTTTGATTCGTTGTAATCCTTCTGCCCGTTGATCACTGCATTCCCGTCCGAGATATGCGCGGAAACCATCGGGGCACTGTAGACTTCGCCGTCATAGACAATCGCGATAATATTGCGAATGCTGAGCGAAGAAGGATTGTAATAGCTGTAAGCGTAGGCTGTCGCCTCCGAGAAGCGACTTTTTCCGGAATCGTTTAGCGTAAGCTTTACCTGGTAATCGTTCGCGCCAAGGCTTCCCTGTCCAATCACTGCCTCCGCACCCGCAATGCAGGCTCCGTCAATTACCACATCCTCGTCCGCAATAATATCCTCAAGCGGGCGTGCTAACTTATAGCCGCCGTTCTCCGTATCAAGCGTGATATTTGCTTCGCCCTGTGCGGACTGACCATAAATAAAATAGATTTTTCCGGCATCCCCAAGTTTTTCCAAAACCACATTCGCATCCGTCACATCCGGAATATCCACATTGATGCGGGTATCCCCCTCCATATAAACTGCCGCCTCACTGTTAAAATCTTGCGCGCGCAGCTGCATTTTGTAGAATGTATCATCCATTTCCTGACTTGTTGGATTTTCCTTGACTGCCTCATAGGTAATGCTGACACCGCCTGCAAGGTCAAGCCCAAGTTTTACATCCGACATACTTCCCAATTTTTTCGAACCAATTCCGCAGATTGCCACAAACGCCATCGTTGCAATAATCATCAGCGTAAGCAAAAGCGAAAGGATTCCCTTTTGTTTCACTTTCATTTTTCGCACTCCTTTTAATTTACCGTACTTCTTTTACCGTACATATTTTTACGTGGGATATGTTTAAATGGCATTATTTAGTAAACACATCCTTACAACCCCTACATTATAGCATTTTGCGTACTGCTTGGCAACCAAAATTAAAAATTTCTACAGAATAAACGCATGAACGAAAATGAAGAAGAAAAAGAGCATATTAACCTCATCATCTGAAATCCAGCCTTTTGTAACTTTATTTAGGAAAAGCTGAGTAATTTTTAGAATAAAACTTAACAAACATCTGGAGGCTTGATTATACATCAAGAAAAAAATTTTTGCGTCAAAGTAAAACTGCCCGGTGTGCGAACACCAAACAGCCTTAAATAGATACCAGAAGATGATACTACATGATGAAAAATGTATATCGGCACACTATGGAAGACAAAAATAGACAAGAGCAAAAATAAGCCGCAAACCCCGGATTTCTCTACAGAAACCCCGAATTTGCGGCTCTCTTACGCTCCTGCCGGTGGTGGGACTCGAACCCGTTATTTTCTTTTGTATAATTACCGAAAATAACAGGTACTTTTCTTTTTTATGACGAGATTCATGACAAGATTACTCTTGCAGTTCCATCAACCCCTTTCCCAGTGCCTTTATAGTCCCCTTCCCTACACTCCAAATTTCGTGTTCCTGATTTCCCCACCCCCTTTTGCGCCAGTATGCCGCTACTGCCCGCGCCGTTTTTGCGCCGTATACTCCATCTACAGTAAGTTCTGCACTCTGGATGTAGCCCACTTTTATCTGCCGATTTA
>CAJTLX010000070.1 GCA_910577165.1 uncultured Lachnospiraceae bacterium | reverse complement strand
GGTTCTAAAAACCAGTTTCTCATTGCAATATAATCTTCCATGGTATCTTGCATTAATCTTAATGATATCATATTTTCCTCCAAAAATTCAATTCAACAATCTTATAGCCACAGCTTTTGTTATCTTCCTTTGTACTATATACAATCAAATAATATCTCTTTGTTCCTTCCGCTATTTCCTTTGATGTCGTAACGGTAACAGTGCTTTGATCTTTTTCCAATATGCGAAAATTATACACCACATCAATAAAAATTACAATCCTCTTTTATAATTTGCAACCAAATTTTTCTATTCTCTCCCCTATGCCTTCTCAAATACCACGGTCACCGCAAAGACCTCCCCCTCCCTCTCCGCAAAAATCTCCCCGCCCATCCGGTGCATAATCTGGCGGCAGATAAACAGCCCCAGCCCACTCCCCACCATCTCCCCCACATTGGAACCGCGCCAGAAACTCTCAAAAATATAGGGAAACTCCGCATCAGAAAGCGTGCAGCCACTATTTTTCACCCTGATCAACACACAGTTTTCCTCCTGCGAAACATCGAGGGAAATCCACTTTCCATCCCCATATTTTATCGCGTTTTCCACAAGATTTTGCAAAACCTCAACACTCCGATCCATATCGCCTGCCAACAGGCAATCTGCCGCTTCCCCGATAAGAAAATCCGTCCCCGCAAGGGAGAGCCTTTCTACGTAATATTTTTTTATCTCCTGCAAAAGTACAGAAAAATAGAATTCCCCTTTCCTTACTGATAAACTTAAAAAATCTTCCCGCAAAGCGGTGGTAAGCTGTGCAAGATAATCTTCGATCTCATCCACTTTTTTTCCAATATTTTCTGCGGTTTCCTTTTTCTTTTCCCCCTCTTTATACAATCCCTTTTCCAAGGCTTTTGCATAGAGTTTTATTGCCGCAAGCGGCGTTTTAATATCGTGCGAGAGCGAGGAAAGCAAGGTTTCCTGTTCCTGCTGCCGCCTTAATGCCCCTCGCTTTTGCTCCTCCATCCCCTCGCGCAAAAGATCCATCCCCCAGGAAAGCTTTCCAAAAAACCGGCTTTTATTTTCCTTTAGGGGACTGATCAACATCCCACGCGAAAGTTGGTATGGAATATCCACAAGATTGTTTAACGGACGCAAAATCCGACAGCGAAGATAAAGCAGAACGCCAAACAATAAAAATGCCATCCCAAAAATTGCAAGATTTACTGCGATAAGCGTACTCTTCCTTTTTTCCCCCGCACCCGCAATATAATCAAAGCGGTAGAGTATCCCTCCAATCTCACGGATAAGATAATCACTGTCCGCCTCAAGAGTGTATAAATTTACAATTATTGGAATATTATTCTCCCCATATTTATCCACAATTATGGGAATATCCTTTTCCACAGTCCCCTTATCTTCCTCTATAACTATCCCAATCTGTTCTATATTCTTCAGATAAGAATACTTGTCAAGAGAAAACCCTAAAAATCCATTTTGTTCTATTTCTCTTGCCGCCCGGTTTACTTCCACTCGATACGGTCTCGCCCCGTCGGAACTTTCATAAAAATTTAAAAAAAGATTTGCGCAGAGAATCAAGATTACCGTTAAAATTGCTGCTCCCGCAATGACCCGATCAAAATTTTTCATTGATAGCGGTACCCCACACCCCAGACCGTAAGAATCCTCTTAGGATGTTTTGGGTCTTCCTCAATTTTTTCGCGCAGCCATTTAATATGGACCGTCAAGGTCTGCGGCTCAGAAAAACTCTCATTGCCCCAGATCTGATTAAAAATATATTCCTTGTTAAGTGCCCTGCCCTTTTGCTCCATCAACAGTACTAAAAGGTCAAATTCCTTTGCCCGCATCTCCAATACCTTTCCGCCCCTTGTGACCGTTCGCGCTGCCCGGTTTACGATAAGTTCCCCGTCGGAAAGGGTATCAAGCGCGTAGCGACGCTTAAAAATCCCATCAATTTTTGCCAGCATAAGATCAATATCATACGGCTTTTCAATATAGTCATCCGCGCCGAGAATAAGCCCATTTAATTTATCTTCCTTCGCCGTTTTCGCACTGACAATCAAGATCGGGGTATTGCCCCGTTCTCTGATTTTTTTGCAGACGGCAAAACCATCCATCCCCGGCAGCATAATATCAAGAATAACCAGCTTTGCCCCCTCCTCCCCATACAATTTAAGTGCCTTCTCCCCGCTTTCTGCCACCGCCACATGGTAATGTTCCGCGCGCAAAAAATCACAGAGCAATTCCGAAAGTTCTCGGTTATCCTCAACAATTAAAATATCCACCATAAATATTCTGCTCCTCAAATTATCCGCTTGACCCCTGGCTTAAAGCAGTGAGAAGTCCCCACGGATAAAACTTAATTTATAGATAAAATTAAATTCTATCAGCGGGAGGGGATTTTTACCACCCCATCTCCATCAGCCAGCCAGTAAGCGTTCTCTCACGTCCGCGCATTCCTTGTGCGGCATGGTATTCCCCTAAAGTATACTCCCCCTTGATATTTCCGTCAACAATATAAAGTACCCGACTACATTTTGCTGCAACTTTCACATCGTGAGTCACAAGCATCACAGTGGTTCCCTCCACATTTAATTTTGCCAATTCCTCCATCACTTCATCCGAAGCCGTGCGATTTAATGCCCCGGTCGGCTCGTCGGCAAAAATCATCGGGGGATTATTGATCATACTGCGGCAGATGCAGGCGCGCTGAAGCTGCCCGCCAGAAACCTCATTGATATCATTATCCGCAATCTCCGTGATACCCAATTTCTTCATTAAGCTTCGCCCATCAGCAAGCTTTTCCTTCCGGCTCTTTGTATTCTCCTTTGACTGAAAGGCGGGCAGAATAATATTGTCGAGTACTGTTAGATTTTTGAGCATATACATCTGCTGGAAGATAAAACCCATCCGGTCAAGACGCAGCTTTGATAATTCCTTCGGATTCATTTTAACAATATTTCTCCCGCAGAAATCCACCTCGCCCGAAGTCGGGCGATCCATACCGGAAACCGCATATAAAAGAGTGGATTTTCCGGAGCCGGACGGACCCATTACCGCCACCATCTCCCCCTTTCCCACCTCAAAATTCACGTTTCGCAAAACATGGTTCTGACGCTTGTTCACAATATAAGTCTTGCATAAATCTTTTACCTTTAAAATCACTTCCATAATATTTACTCCTATTTTTAGTTTTTATTTAGAGTTCCGCATATGCCCTTCTGGTACTCTCCTACTTACTCAATATTTGAGGTTTCTGCCGCTGATATTTTTCGGAGCTGTGTGGCTCCGAGTACGGCGGCCAGTACCGTCGCAAAAAGTACGGTGAGCGGGTAGAGGACATACACTTCAAGCGGCACAATTTCAAATTCAATACTGTACGCGCCCATCATCCGAAAAATTGGCTGCACTGTTAATTTTGAGAGCGGCGAACAGACTAATATCCCAAGCAAAATACTTACGCTAAGTACAATCCCAATTCTAAGGGACTGCCATGTTACCAGGGAGGTATTTGAAAATCCAACGGCTTTTAACATCGCGATCTCCCCTTTTTCTTTTGTGATAAAACTCTTAATCATTAAGAGCGCGACCAAAATATTGATGCACAGGATAATTCCTAAGATCAAACTCTTTACTCCCTCGAGTTGCCCCGCCACATCGCCGATCATATAGCTGATATATTCACCTGCCGAAAATACATCCGTATCGCGATACTCCTGTTTTAACAGGTCTTTTCGCTCCTGTATAGTTTTTTTATCCGGGTTATCTTTATATAAAATCTGTATAGCAAAGCTTCCCGCTGCCAGATCAAAATCGATCTTCTCCCCCTCATAAAACCGGATACCCTCCCCGAGATTATTCATGCTCTGGTTGATTGCAGTTACCATAAATTTCCTGGTCTGCTCACCAAAATCAATTTCCACCGTATCCCCGATAGTAGCTCCAATATGATCCGCCGTAATATAGCTGAGTGCAACCTCTCCCTCCCCCCTTGGCGGTGTTCCCTCAAGATAGGTATAGCGATCCGCGCTGATCCCACCCACACCAAGGAAGGCCAGGGAAGAACTTTTCTTTCCCTTATAAGAAATATTTAGGCGGAACATAATTTCCTGAAAAACTTCTGCCTCTATCTTATTCTCCTGAAAAACTTCTCTCACTTTTTCCAGTTTTTCATCGATCATTTCCTTATTTTCTCCACTTGCGGAAAATAAAAGTTCCTGCGAGATGACAAGATCACAATCCGCCATATTAAACAGCGTCATTAGCCCATCAGATTTTAAGGTATTGATCGTATTGACTGGAATAAGAATAAGCAGCAGTCCAAGAGTAAAAATCAATACCATTGAAGAATATTTTTTTATTCCGCTTAAAATATCATTTACCGCCATAAAAACTACAGGGGTAAGGTGAATCTGGCTTAATCTTACTACACTTTTTTTGTGAAAACGCTCCCCGCTCTGTCCGCTTCTCACCGCATCGATCGGCGAAAATTTTCGGATTTTCCTCGTGCAAAAATAGCAGAATAAAACAACAATTCCCGCCGTCGCCACAGCGCACAAGATATTGATATAAAACTTATTTTCGCCGGAGAGAATAATATTTTTTGACACGCTCCCAATTAAGAGGCGACCAAACGGGATGCTAAAACCAAGCCCCACCCCCGCGCCAAGGGTGGAGATCGCAAGGTATTTTACAATGTAAAGCCCACGAATCTTAAAATCGGGAATGCCGATGGCTTTCATCACCCCAATTTCACGAAATTCTTCGCTCAGAGTAAAGTGGATGGTAAAACGCAAAATTACCATGGAAATTAAAATCAAACATAGGCTTACCACCAGCACCACCGCTGCTATCAGCATATCCATAATATACATCATTTTAATTCCGCCACGATCCACATTCATTATTGTCCGAAAATTTAGATCACTCGATTTTTTCATATAGTCCGGATCATCACTATAGACGGCAAGGGAAATAAATTTTGTCTGCCCTTCCCGGTCAAAAAACGCAAAATCACGGTCACTAATTAAAAAGCGCGTCATGCCAATCATTGAGGAACCAAAAAGCGCGTCCTTTGTACTGTTCTTTAACACAAAACTCTTTTTTTCTTCTCCAAAAGTAATCTCAATCACTGTGCCCTCACGAACATTATATTTTTCCGAAGAAAAAATCTCGGCCGGTATGTAGATTTCTCCGTCTTTTACCTGTACAATTTCCTTTTCTTCCTTGTCAAATACCTTGCTGCCGTATGTCCTGGAAAGCACAACAGAATTGCTGTACTCAAAACATTTTCCGTCCACCAAAATATCCCTGGGATCAATCTGAATTAGCTCCACAGTGGATAATCCGTAGCCATTTTCTTTTACAAAGTCAGAAAAACGATCTGCCTCCTCCTTATAGGGTGTCGCATACCAGTAATCCGGCACTTCTGCCATCTCAAAATATTCATCGAGTGCCGTGGCAACCGTAAGCATATTGTTCGCGCTGCTCGCAATAAACATTGTGGCAAGCACAATAAAAATCAGCACGATCGCATTCATTGTCCTCTTTCGCTTTAAATCTTTTTTTAATATTCGAAGATACATTTTTGTCCCCTTTCTTAATTTTTTATTTTGTTATCTCCATCCTGCAAATTTATTGTAACATGGGAAATATTAAATAATCCTTAAATCCAGAAAAAATATAGATGTGGAAAATATTACATTTTGGGTGTTATCATTTCTTATTAGCTTTGCCCACTTTCGATATTTCATAGGAATCGAATAGGGAAGGTTTATCTTCCCTTATGTGCAAAGCACATAAGCTGCGCCGGATGCATAATTCTTCTCCGCATTCGTGTGCATAAAAAATAACGATAGCCCGTTTTTAGCAAGGCTATCGTTATTTTTTATCCCCAAGAAATTATTATAATTTTTTCAATCATCCTTATCGACTGGATTTTTATATACTATAATGTATATTCATGTTATTATAAATTAAATTATTTCATCTTACGTTGTTCCTCAATATAATTAGCTAACGCTTTTTCATCATTAATATTATTTTTGTGAATATCCATATGAGTTTTTCTATTAACTAATTTACCTTTATCGGGGTTTAGCCTTTGAACAGGATCTGGATAAAGAGTTTTTTTATTTACATGATGAAAGTCTCCGTTTCCCTTTAATGGCTCCCCTGTAATTTCATCATTGTTTATATTATATTTTCTCTTTCTGATTTTGCCTAATTTTTTTTCTTCTTTTTTAGCAAAACCTTCATAATCACTTTTTTGGGCTTTTGTTTCAACTGACTTGCTTATATTAACTAAACTCTGAGAAACATAGCTGTTTTTAGCTCTCTTTTCAGCATCTGGATGTTCCTCCGAACGAGTATGTGTTTCAGATAAAACCGCTCCGCTTTTTATATATCTTTCACTATTTATTATTATTTTTTGTGAGTCCGGAATTTTATTATCAACTATATACCGTGTATCCTTTCTATTTTCAGCCAAAAGATCGGGAAGTGCCTCTTCGCGAACTAAAGTAGTCCCTGCATTTGTCAAGGCAACAGCATTAGATAAGGTATTATCGATTTTAATATACTCAGCTTCATCCACAAGACTGTTTGGATATTCTGGCTTTTCATAATTAATATCTTTTGCCATTTTTTCAATGCTTAGTTCAAATTTTTCACCTTTTTTACTCATCTTCGACCATCCTAGAATAAAGAGCATTTACCTTTGCCATTGCCTTTTCGCAACCCTCTATAGTACAAAGATCCGGATGTATTAATTTTATTATTTTATCCCTCCAGATCTTTGCTTTATCTTTATCATTATAGAGTTCTTTTGTGATTTCAAGAATTCTCGCTCTGCTTTCCCCATCTAATTCTACAAGTGCAAAAATATATCGATGTTGTTTAGATTTAAAATATTTGTCACTTTCTTTGTCGTCAATATCATTATCTAAATGTTTATTAGTAATTCCCATTTAAAAACCTCCTATAATTACATAAATTTCTCAAATTTCAGTTTCATGTATCAGTAAAAAAATACCAGAATATACTTTATCTCCTTTGATTCGCCAACAAAACATTGATGTCACTTTCTTACTGATTCTTTTTCTCCTATTTCCAAGACATCTGCAATTGCTTTTTGTTTCTTGCACAGTCTGATAAATACAGATTAATTAACGTCTGGTATGGTATGCCTGATTCCTTACTCTGCTCTTTGAAGAAATCCACGGTATCACTGTCAATATTTATTGTTATCTGCTTTTTCAGTCTTCTTGAATACGGATTTTTTCTCGGATTCAATTTTTCAATATCATATTCCTCTCTCATTGATTTCACCTCCTGCATATTTATTATACGTTTTTATTTCGTTCTTTGTCGCTTTTCTTGCAGAAATGATTCTGATAATATTATCGTCGCCGCAGTAACAATGGCTCACAATGCATAAATTTTCATATTTGCTAATGCCAAGAATCAAGAACCTATCCTCCTCCATAGAATGTTCTGGATCATCAAACATGATCGCATTATCATCATAAAATATTGTTGCTGCCTCTTCAAAATCAATTCCGTGCTTAACTTTGTTGATTTGGTTTTTGTTTTCGTCCCATTCAAAATTTATCTATTTCATAGTTTAATTATAATTATTTTATAATTATATGTCAATACCAAAATTCAAAAAGGAAAATAAATTTATTGACTTCCTTATCCAGTTAATTATCAATATATTCAATAAGGCTGTTGAGTTTATCTCCATCCTGCAAATTTATTGTAATAGGGAAAATGTAAAATAATCCTTAAATTTAAAAAATATCAATTTCCACCATTGACATACGTAATACTTACGTATATAATAGAATCAAGAAAGAAAGGGGAAAAATATGAAGGGAGCAGAAATGGTAAAAATGCTACAAAAGATTGGATGTTACAAAATCCGATAAAGTGGGAATCATGAGATATGGTACAGCCCAATTACTGACCGAGAATTTCCATTTCCTAGACATTATGGTCAGGAGTTGGGAACGGGAATAGAAAATAAACTCCGAAAAGATTCAGGTTTGAAATAAACATAAATTGAACAAATTGACAAGAAAGGAGTTGCCTATGGCAAAATATATTTATCCAGCTGTATTCACCCCAAAAGAAAATGGTTATTTTATCAATTTTCCAGACTTTGATTCCTGCTATACACAGGGAAAAAACCTTGAGGACAGCATTCATATGGCGGAGGATGTTCTCGCTTTAATGTTGACACAGTTTGAAGATAAACACTGTGAAATTCCAAAGCCTTCAGCCATTAATGACCTGATAATAGAAAATGGAGCTTTTACCTCTTATATTTCATGTGATACTACCGTATACCGCCGCCTTCTAAATAATACCGCTGTCAAAAAAACACTCTCTATTCCATCATGGCTTAATGATTCTGCAGTTGCTGCCGGAATAAATTTTTCGCAGGTACTTCAAGATGCATTAAAAGCTCAGCTTCATATTGGATAGAACCTGACCGAAAGGAAAAACTTATGAATTTAGAAGAAATCATCAAAAAATTATCCGAGTCCGCCAAAAGCGCGAGCGGCAAATTCCTCCCTTGGTGGGAAGAGGATTTCGACCAATCTGATGACAAGAACCAGATTTTCACTCAAAAAGAAGTTAAAGAAATAGAAGACTATGTAAGAAACTGCGATATAGACACATTATCTGTCACCGATAACGAGAATGGATACAGCCTTTTCTCCCTGCTCGTATGGCATAATTTTTACGATGCAGTAAATATCGCTCTTACGGCGGGCATTCCCGCCGATCTTACCGACGGGAAGAATTGGGGCGTAACCCCACTGCTTCTTGCGTGCTGCCGCAGCAATTATGCGATGGCAAAACTTTTGGCGGAATACGGCGCAGATTTGGCGCATTGTGATGCAAAGGGACGAAATGGTTTTCATTATCTGGCGCACCCGTTTGCGGAAGGACTTAAAATCTCGGAGGAACCCATTCATTCATTAGACCAGAGAAAAAAGATTGCTCTGCTTTTGGCGGGGTGCGCAGAAGATGGAAATTTATGGAAAGCAAAAATCCCTGCCGATAAAACTCCATTACCGCTTGCTGCTATCAATCAAAAGGACGCGCAGGGCATTCCTCCGCTTGTCTATCTGGTGGATGGCGGACTTCGAATGATTTCTGCCGCCCTGATCGATACTTATCTCGCGCTTGGGGCAGATCCTTACTTTGTGGATGACGCGGAAAGGACTCTTTTGTATCGTGCAATTTTGCGTGGACGTAACACAGCAGCTTTGCGGCTGATGGAGTACCCTGAATTGATGGAAAAAGAAGCAAAAGCTGAAAAAACACTTTTGATGATTGCGGAGGAACATCACGCAGAGGGACTTTGTGTTGCACTTAAAGACCATGGTGCAAAAGGAGAATGCAAACTTGCAGAAGTAGATGCGATCAATCTCGCCCGTCTTGCAGACAATGCCTTTACTAATACTTTTGGCTGCAAAGGGGAAAATGACGAACTTGCCCTCGGTCTGTATCTGACCAAAAAACTTCTAAAACTTGCGGAGGAGGATGAGGACTATGGATATCTGGAACGTGTATTGGAAATCCCTCTGCGCTATGGACAGACCGTTATATTAGAATTACTTCATCATGAGGGGGTGGATTTCACCGAGCCATACTATGGCGGCGTGGACTCAATCAATTGTCTGCGGGATAAATGTCTGGAATACTGTGTGGATGTTCCCATAATAAAAAAATTGCTTGAATTTGGTGTCGATATGGAATCCACAGTGATTGCGGGCAAAACCCCTGTATGCATACTTGCGCAAAATAAACGCTGTAAGAGTGAGATCTTTTCGCTCTTTTCAGTACAATCCATAGAGGAGCGGGACAATTACGGAGTTGCTGCCCTTCACTATGCTGTTAAGAGAGAAGATACAGACGCACTTGCGGTTATGTTAGAGCAGGGAGCCAATCCAAATCTGCCGCAGGATGCCCCTGCCGCTGCGGGGATGACCCCACTGCATCTCTCCTGCATTTACGGAAATATTGAGGCGGCGAAGCTTCTGATAAAATTCGGCGCGAATGATGCCATTTACAATGCGGCGGGCTACAGTGCGGCACATTATCTTCTTTTGAGAAATAAATATCGCAGTGAATTGTCGTCGGAAGACCGCATAGCACTCTTTTCCCTTCTCATCCATATCGATCTTGCGGATGATAATGGAAAAACGCCATTACTGCATCTGTTTTCCTGGGAAATGGCAAGGATGTACCTCGATATGCTGCCACTACTTAAAATACTTCTTGAAAAGGGCGCGAATGTAAACCAGAAAGATCGGGAAGGCAATACGGCATTATTATTATGTGTTGACAATTTTGGCGGACATCTGGAACTTGTCAAAGCACTCTGTGAGGCGGGAGCAGATCTTAATGCAATTGACGCAGATGGAAATAATGTACTATATTATGCAATGAAAGCGGAATCTCAGTTTGTTGCAAAATATCTGCTCAAAAAAGGCGCAGATTATAAGCATACGAACAACGAGGGTGTTACGCCAGCTCAAGTTGCAGCGGAGAAAGGCTTTGATACCCTCTTCACCTGGATGAAAGATGTATAATCTACAAACTCAAACATAACAGGAATGCAACCGTGCAGATCTTAAAAAATTTTTAAAATCAAAAAATTCTAAAGTGCTTAAAAAGCGAGTAGGGGAGTTTTCCCCTACTCACTGTACATATTTTTTAATTTCCAAAACAGCCCTTACAGTGCCATCAATTTTTCCTTAGTCTCTTTGTCAAATTTTTCCATTGCGTAGCGAAATGCCGTCCTTGGCATCCGCATAGAATTTGCAGCGAGATATTCCCTGACCGCATCCGGCTCTATCTGCGAGAGCGATTTTAACATCCAGCCATATCCTTTTTGTACCAGATCATGCGGATCATAGATCAGCGCGTCCGCGACCGCATAGGGGTTCATCCCCTGATAGTCCTCCCTTAAAATCCCCGGAATCAGAACAACCGCCGCCGCCCTGCGCACCCAAAAATCCTCATCTTTTGTCCATTCAGACATTTTTGTGAAAAGTTCTTTATACTGCCTTAACAATTCCCCGAAGGCATGGGTACAAAAATCATCACAGTCCCCCCACCCGCGCACATATTTTTTTAGCCATGCATAGAAAATATTATAGGTATCCGGCGTATACTGATCCTTTACCCGATACGCCCAGTCAAATGCGATCACACCAAGTGCCCAGGAATGCTCACTTAAAAGTTCCTCTGCAAGGATAAGCACATTTGCGATGGCCTTATCCTTAATCTGCTGGTACAATTTTCCGGAAAGCTTTCGGATATCCCCGGTCACAATATGTTTTCCCTGCGGCACCTTGTCAGAGAGTTGCTTAACCTCCTCAATTGCCTGCCTAACAATCTCATCCATAAACTAATTCCATCCCTTCAAAAATGGCACATCCCAGATAATGATTACTACAAGAATAAAGAGCTGTCGCACAAAGAAGAAACATTACAATATATAGTAGTTTAAAAATTTATATATACTATATACTATATACATTTTTCTTTGTGCGACAGCTCCTTATCTTTTCCTACAAGAAAGGGGAAATTTCCCCCTCACTCTCAAGCCTTGCCAACCGAACCAAAAAGCTCCATCTTTTCTTTGATTGTCGCCTTGATTGCCTCAAAGCCCGGATTTAAAAGCTTGCGCGGATCAAATCCCTTGCCGGAGAGATCTTTTCCCTCCTCAATATACTTCCTTGTTGCCGCCGCAAAGGAAAGCTGGCACTCCGTATTTACGTTGATCTTCGCAACGCCTAAAGAGATCGCTTTTTTGATCATATCCTCCGGGATACCTGTGCCGCCGTGAAGTACAAGTGGCATATCACCAGTGAGCTTCTGGATGGCATCGAGAGTTTCAAAGCTCAATCCCTCCCAATTTTCCGGGTACTTGCCATGAATATTTCCAATTCCTGCCGCGAGCATTGTCACGCCGAGATCCGCGATCTGTTTGCACTCTGCCGGGTCAGCGCACTCGCCCTTCCCGATCACACCGTCTTCCTCGCCGCCGATGGAGCCGACTTCCGCCTCCAAGGACATCCCTTTTTCTGCACAGACTTCAACGAGTTCTTTTGTCTTTGCTACGTTCTCATCGATCGGATAGTGGGAGCCATCGAACATAATTGATGAGAATCCCGCTTCGATACATTTGTAGCATCCATCGTAAGTGCCGTGATCAAGATGCAGTGCTACTGGAACTGTGATCTTAAGCTCCTCAATCATTGCCTTTACCATAGCTGCCACAGTCTTAAAACCGGTCATATACTTGCCCGCGCCCTCGGAAACGCCGAGGATAATCGGGGAATTGCACTCCTGTGCCGTGATAAGAGCTGCTTTCGTCCACTCAAGATTGTTGATATTGAACTGTCCCACTGCATACTTGCCCGCTTTTGCCTTTACAAGCATGTCCTTCGCTGATACTAACATAAATAAATCCTCCTTGTCTTAAATTGTCTATAGTATACTACATCCTGTGGAAAAAATAAACTGTTTTTGCTATATTTTTTCAAAACAGCATAAAGCCAGGAAGACTTTATGCCATTTCCATTTACTGTTTATCTTTTTCGGATACTTCTTCTGTCACCGCCTCTTCCATCTCCATCCCTCTAAGGGAAATTTCTTCCAGGGAATCCGCTTTTAAGAAATCATCCTGCGCGAAGCTTTCCTCGGAAAAATCCAGTTTTTCGAAATCGTCTTCGTAATTTTCTTCCGGATAAATTCCCTCTTCGGTATCTTCCGCTACAATAATCTCCTCCGCCATATCCGAGTCAAGTTTGATATTGCGGTAGCGTTTCATTCCTGTTCCGGCAGGAATCAGCTTTCCTAAGATAACATTTTCCTTCAGACCAATTAACGGGTCAATCTTGCCCTTGATTGCCGCCTCGGTCAAAACCTTTGTTGTCTCC
>CAJTLX010000069.1 GCA_910577165.1 uncultured Lachnospiraceae bacterium | reverse complement strand
TGGCAGACAGTGTAAAAAGATTGTGCTTTCTTTTCTAGTTTTTTCCATAAGTGCCGCATTTACCTGGTATGGGGAGAGCAGTGCAACGCGCTCCGCTGCCTTATCCTCCTCGCCCATTGAACACCACACATCCGTATAGATTGCATCCGCACCCTGAACCGCCAACAAATCGTCCGTCACCGTGATATGTCCCCCGGACTCTTTTCCATAGTCATTGCAAAGTTCCACTAGCTCGGATGCTGGCCAGAGACTTTTTGGCGCGAGAATCACAAAATCAAGCCCCATTTTTGATGCACCGATCATTAAGCTGTTTGCCATATTATTTCTGCCATCGCCGACAAAGACTAGCTTTAAACCTGCAAGCTTCCCAAACTGTTCTTTTAATGTCAGGAAATCCGCCAAGATTTGCGTCGGATGATACTCGTCCGTCAGACCATTCCAGACCGGAACGCCGCTGTATTTTGCCAATTTTTCCACCGTTTCCTGCTTAAACCCGCGGAATTCAATACCGTCGAACATTCGTCCAAGCACCCTCGCAGTATCCTCCACACTCTCCTTGTAGCCAAGCTGAATATCGTCCTTTGAGAGATATTCCGGATGTCCGCCCTCATCGATGCAGCCGATGGTAAATGAACAGCGCGTCCTTGTGGACGGCTTTTCAAAGATCAGTGCGATATTCTTTCCCTTCAGACTATTTCCAGTGATCCCCCGCTTCTTTTTCGCTTTTAAGTCCGCGGCCAGATCCACCAGATACATAATCTCTTCCCCCGTAAAATCTTTTAATGTTAAAAATGAACGTCCCTTTAAATTCATATCCTGCCTCCTTTTATCTTCTTTATCACTCATCTTTTCCGACAATTCCAAGCGCTCTAAGACGATAGGCCTTTGTGCGCAGCTCCTCATTCAGCTTCTTTTTCCCCTCGGCGGTATGCCCAATTTCCCCATCCGGGATGGATACAAAACTGCCTTTCCTGCTTTCAGTAAAGGAAACCTTTGCCGCCTTATCTTCTTTTTTTGCTGTGTCTGGTACATATTTTTCTTCCGCCTTTGGTGTATCCTCTTTAATCACCGGATCGGAAAGAGAATTTATCGCGGGAGAAACTGGTTTCAAAACCCCCGCATAATCCTTTTGAAAAAATATTACCTCAAACCCAACGCACTTTTGCATATCCACACATAAATTGCCAAAGCAGGCAATAAAGGCATGATGCACAAGAGTGGAATCTTTTCCTAATTTGATATTACTCAACTGTTTTTGGTAATTTTTTACAATTTCTTCCGAATTTAGCGATTCCTCCACAGGCAGAGAAATACATCCAGTGAGGGTTTTCTTATTTTCCATGTAAAAAACCGCGCGCACACCAGCAACAGCTTCTCCCCCTAATTTTTGTCTGTTCTTTTTCTTTTTTTCCGCAATCGTTTCCTGCAGTTCTTCCATAATCAATAATCCGCCTTTCTCTACAAAGAATTTGGTTTTATATTGCTTATCCTATATCATACCAGTCCCGCTGCATATCGTCAAGCTAAAACTGACAGCGTTCCCTATGATCTAGCGTATCAAAGGTATATCCGCCCTTTCGGATCTCGTCAATAATATCCTTTAACATGGAAACCGTCAGCGCGTTTGCCGCCGAATCATGCATAAGGATCACCGGATCATCATAGCGGAATACATCCTTAAAAATATTGGTGCGAATGGAATAGCGCGTCGGCTTGCCGACCATATCCTCCGCGCTAACATTCCAGTCATAAAATCTTTGTGTCAAGTCAGGACTTAAAAGATTTTTGCCCCGGTCAAAAAAGGTTTGACCATCTTCTAAAATTTTCCCTATGTAATATATCATATCTCTGCTACTCAAAATATGGACAAATATACCCATATCGAGATATTGAAAGTTTTCACAAACATTTCTTACTGTTTCACCGTGTATGCTTTTGACTATCCAAAGATAAGTCTACTTGCAGGTTCTTCTACACTCCACAGTCGTAATTTCCCGACTAAGCCATCGGTACATACTTACAAATGCTTCCTTATGCTGTTTTGTAAGTTTTTGCATCTCTTAAATTAAGACTTGCATTGTAATCCCTGCCTCCCAAAAAATCAACGGACGGGAACTTCCCTAAACTTCCACCAAAGATAAACTGCCCCATTCGGATACACATAAATATAATCAATCAGCATTTCCACCATCCCCCTTGTCAGTTTGTCCACACCCAAAGAATCTTTCCCTTTTTCTTGTACCTTCCCCGCCGCAATGCATTCTAAATATGATAATTCTTTTTGTAATGTATCACATTCCTGTTGCAGCTTGTCCTGTTTGTGCGCAATAATTTCCTGCCTTTTTTTTAATTCTTCCCCGCTGATCTTACCATCTGCAAACCGCTCATACCATACTGCCTTCTGTTCTTGAAATTTTCTTTTCTCCCCCTGCACTCTGGCAAATTGTCTTTGCAGATCGGATATTCTCCTCTCGTTTTTTTGTATTATTTCTCCCTCCAAGAAAATTTTCATATACAGTCGAATTGCAGAAAGCACAGCCTCTACCAGATCATTCTCCCTTAAATATCCCTTTATACAGGGACTTTCTCCCGTATTTTTCCATGTCATACAGCAGTAATACGGGTTGGATGTTTTTTTATACTTTAACGAATGCCCGCAAGCCCTGCACAGTATTTTTCCGTAAAATAAATGGGCAGCAGGTACTCCCCGCCCTCTCTTAATATATTCCTGAACACTTCTTCTTGCAGCGGCAAACTCCTCGTTAGAAATAATTGGATCATGGCAGGATTCCACCCTGATCCAATCCTTGGGCGAAGTCATATGAACATGGTAATCCCCCACCTTAACGCGCTCTCTCTTCCCGTAAATATTTTTTCCAAGATACCGTTCGTCGCGCAAAATATCTCTTACTACACTCTCCTCCCATATCCTTTCTTTTCCCTTTCCCTCCCACCATGGATGGGACTTCCCCTGCCTATTTTTTATCTGACAGGGTGTTGGAATATGTTCCCGATTTAACCATCGGGTAATATAGCTGACTCCCATCCCGCGTCCCGCCAATTCAAAAATCTTTCGCACAATCGCTGCGCCCTCCGGCTCAATCATCAACTGATTTTTATTCTGCGGCATTTTCTGATAGCCAAGTGGAGCAAATGGACTTAAAAAATCCCCGTTCTCCGCCTTTGTCCGCATTGCCGTTTTTACTTTAAGTGACAGATCACAACTATAATAACTATAAAGCAGATTGCGAAATGCCATATCCATTCCGCTGGTTATACCCTTACAGGCAGCACTATCATAATGGTCGGTCACCGAGATAAAACGGATTTCCAGAAATGGAAAAATCTGGTCTATATAATCGCCGACCATCAAATAATCCCTTCCAAACCGGGAAAAATCCTTGACCATAATACAGCCAACTTTCTGTTTTTTTGCCATCTCAAGCAAACGCTTCATCCCCGGTCGATCCAGATTCGTGCCGGAATAACCATCATCACATACTTCGGTTACAAAATATTTTGTTAGTTCCTTATTTTTGTCTATGTAATCCCTCAACAAATTTCGCTGATTTGTAATGCTATTGCTCTCCTCTTTTTTTTCCTTAATTTTATTTTTGTCTTCCACCGAAATGCGAAGATACATTACCAAAGTATCCGACTTATTCATTTTCCTCCTCCTCTTCCAACAAACTTTTCACTCGGACTTTTCTTTCCTGTCTCTTCGTCTGATTGATCTGTTGTACTTGATTAAAAATCGACTGTTCAACAATCGCTTCATGCGTGTTTTCTACCACAATCCACTTATTTTTTTGAAGAGATTTTCGCCTTTCTCCCAAAAATAAACTCTCCCGTTTCCTGCCCTGTACCGTATGTCCCAGATAAACTTCATTTCCCACAATCCACCTAATTGTTTCCACTCGCCATGGAGTCTTCATAAACCGCTTATGATGAACAAGCCCCGTCATATAGCGATATCTGCTTGGTGAGGGGATTCCCTGCTCTGTTAATTTGCGCACAATATCCCCATAGCTAAATCCCGCAAGCCTCCATGCAAAAATATCCTTTACCACAGGTGCAGTTTTTTCATCGATAACAAGCCGGTGCTTATCTTCTCTTGATCGCTGATAGCCATATGCCGCCCATGCCCCAATAAATTCGCCGCGCTCCTGTTTTTCATGCAGCACCGTTCCAATTTTTGCTGAAATATCGCGCGCATACACGTCATTGACCAGATTTTTTAAATGCAGGGACAAATAGTCAAATGATGCAGGATTATCCGTATCAATCCCATCATTTACCGCAATAAAACGCACGCCAAGAAATGGAAATATCTTTTCTAAATACTCCCCCGCTTCAATATAATTCCTTCCAAAGCGCGACAGATCTTTTACAATAATGCAATCGACTAGCCCTTCCCTTACATCTTCCATCATCCGCTCAAATCCATCACGCTTAAAATTTACTCCAGTTTCCCCATTATCTACATATACAGAAAAAAGTGAAAAACAAGCTTTTCCCTCAATAAAGCTTCGCAGTAATAATTCCTGTGTCTCTGCTGTATCACTGCCTTTGTGTCCACCATCAAGAACTGATAAACGAACATAGAGAGCTACATGATAAATTTTTTGTATGGAATTTTTTTCCGAGTTTTTCTCCGCAGCATTATTTTTCACTTCCATCCCCTGTGAAAATTCTCTTTTTTGTATTCTGCTGATCCTTGCCATATCAGCAACCTCCTTTTAGGATCTCCGTTTTTACGGCAGTTTTTACCCCAATAATTCCACCCTAAATTTAAACTGGATATGGATTTTCTTTCCCCCATAAACTTCAATCCTCTGAATTAGTGCAACCGTTAGCTTTCTGGTTAATCCGTCAATATTTTTATATTTCTTAAAATAGGAAATCCACTGCTGTTCCCCTGTATTTTCTTTTGTCAAATGCTCAATCTCTACATTCAAGTTTTGGATGGCTTCCTCCGCCTCCAAAATCCGCATATCATACCGCTCTCCAAATGCAATATAATCCTCGCTGGATAATAGTCCATCGGTATAATCCTCTTGCAACCTTATTTTATAGTGCTGATATCTCTCAATTTCCTGCCGCTTTGCCTGTATCTTTGCTTCTGCCTTTTTCACCTCGCGGGAAGTATAGGGAAGTTTTGTAATCCGCTTCAGTATATCTTCGATATCAAGCACCGCCGCAATATACCCCTTTAATGCGGCAAGCACCGCACCTTCCAATGCCCTATCCCGGATGCTGTGACTCATCCTGCATCCTTCCCGATTCTTATATCCGGAACAGATATAATAAATATATGGTTTATTAGCATAAGAATTATTTTTCCGCACCATACTCCTTCCACAATCCCCGCAATATAAAAGCCCCGAAAGGGGGTAAGTGCAATTTTGGCTTGGCGCAGTGCGCGTATCTGCCAAAAGAAGTTTTTCCACACTTTCAAAAATTTCTTTGCTAACAATTGCCTCATGGCTATTTGGAACACTCACCCACTGCTTCTCTGGCACATCAAACAATTTTCTAACTTTATAATTTGGTGTGCTTCGCTTTCCCTGAACCAAAGTACCAATATACGCGGGATTTTTTAAAATGCGAAACACGGCAACCGCCGTCCAGCGCGACTTGTCCTTCTGCTTAAATGTCGTAAAATAGCGGCTTCCTTTTGAATGCTTATACTCTAAGGGGGATAAAACCCCCTGCCTATTCAGCCAGTTTGCGATTGCCTGCGCGGAAAAACCATCCAATTTTCGCTTAAAAATCTCACACACAATGGCAGCCGCCTCCTCGTCCACCACAAGCTGATTTTTATTTTTTTCCTCCTTTTTATAGCCATAGACGGCAAAAGGCGCGATACACTCCCCCCTCTCACGCTTGATCGCAAGATGGCTGCGGATCTTAATGGAAATATCCCGGCAGTAAGTATCATTGATCAAATTCTTTACTGGGACAATTAAATTTTCTGAGGAAGTTCTTGCTCTGACACTGTCATAATCATCGTTTATAGAAATAAAGCGAACCCCCATAAACGGAAAAATCTTCTCGATATACTTTCCTGTCTCGATAAAATTTCTGCCAAGCCGGGAAAAATCTTTTACAATAATACAATTAATTTCTTTATTTTTGACTGATTCCATCATCTGCCGAAAATCCGGACGGTTATAGTCCACACCCGAATAGCCATCATCCACCCTCACCTTGTGCAAATGAATCTCCGGATGCTTAAAGAGAAATGCCAGCAATAAATCCCGCTGGTTGGCAATGCTTTCGCTCTCCGCCCCATCGCCATCCTCACGCGATAGTCTAAGATAAAGATCTGCATTATACTGATAAAGATTCTCACTATATTGATGGGGATCCTTATTATATTGACAGAAATCAGTATTATATTTCTTGTCTGGTTCCATATGATAAATTCCCTACAATAAATTCTCTATAATAAATACTTTATAATAAGCTCTTAATGATAAATACTTAGCTTATTTACAATGTTTCCAGATAATACCCCATCTGTTCCTCAAATGTTGCACCATCCTCGGCAAATCCAACGCTGACTGCCACATTCCCTACACGGAAACAATATGGGTTCTTTACCTGCCGGATAAATTCTGCGATACGCTGTGTTCTTGGCAGATTCTGATCGAGCTTTATCTCGCGAATATCCACCAAACTATCCAGATCGATTTCCCTCACATCCACCTGTTTTAATGCTTCAAGATCAAGTTGTGATAAATCAATATCCATAGCCTCTTCCTCTTGTCCTTTTTTATCATTATATGATCGCTCATGCTTGTCCTATACCACGAAGATGGATATATCTGATTTCTAATAAATTCTTGCTAATTCCATGGGAAGAAATAGAGAAGGCAGCAAACAAAAAACAAGAATTTAAGTGATTATTACATAATTATGTTTAAAAAATGTGGGGAAATAAAGAAAAATAATTGCGAAAATAAGAGTGATTTTTTACATTTTTTGGAATTCTCTTTCTTTCAAACAAATAATTTATGAACTATTTCAGATTATTTTTGGAATTACATATTTAACTTTAATAAAAAATCCGCTTCAATTTTGTTGACAAATCCATTTTCGTGTGCTACAATGGCAACTGTTAGAAGCACAAATTATAATAATTTTCCAATACTTGTAAGTAATGAAGTACCTTCATTCATGATTTTCTCTCCGTACATTAAAGAAACCTCTGCTTTTTTCCGTTATTTTTTCTTCATTCCCATCAAAAATTTAGTATAAAAATATTTTAACTGTTTACTTGGAAAAAAGTAAAAATTTATTTCTTTTATTATACCTGAAATCTTACAGAAAATGCAAGAAAATTTACAAAATAAAAGACTCCCATCTCTAAGGTGGGAAATAAATTGCGTCTTGCAGTTTTTCCCTGTATGTGATATGATTATCACAATGATCAGCCTGTTGACACGGGGTACAATGGTATCCTTAAATCAGGAAGCTTCCACTTTTAAAGCGGTCACTTCTTAAATGGTGGGAGCGCGTCACAATATGCAGTTAAAACAAATATCAAATCCAGCTACGGAGGTATTTATGAAACATGTAATCAGTCCGCTCGATCTGTCCATGGAGGAGCTTGATCGCGTTCTCTCACTTGCGGAACGCATCTTTAAAAATCCTGAGAAATATTCAGAATGCTGCCATGGCAAGAAACTTGCCACTCTCTTTTATGAACCAAGTACCAGAACCCGCCTAAGCTTTGAAGCGGCAATGCTCAATTTAGGCGGGAGTGTACTTGGTTTTTCTTCTGCTGATTCCTCCTCTGCCGCCAAAGGCGAGAGCGTTTCCGACACCATTCGCGTTGTTTCAAGCTATGCGGATATCTGTGCAATGCGCCATCCAAAAGAGGGCGCGCCGTTCGTCGCTTCTCTCCACTCCTCCATCCCGGTAATCAATGCGGGGGACGGTGGTCACAACCATCCAACCCAGACACTTACTGATCTCTTTACCCTCAAAACCTTAAAAGGACATCTTGATCATCTGACCATCGGGTTTTGCGGCGATCTAAAATTTGGGCGGACTGTCCACTCTCTTATCAATGCGATGGTGCGCTATCCCGGTTCGCGCTTTATCCTGATCTCCCCGGATGAACTGCGCATTCCAACCTATCTGCGCGAAGAAGTACTCGATGCAAATAATATTTCTTACCGCGAAGTTAAAGTACTTGAAGAGGTAATGCCAGAACTTGATGTTTTGTATATGACCCGCGTACAAAAGGAGCGTTTCTTTAACGAGGAGGATTATATCCGCCTAAAGGACAGCTTTATTCTCGATGCGGCGAAAATGAAATATGCAAGGGAAGATATGCTGGTACTGCACCCTCTTCCGCGCGTCAACGAGATCGCCGCAGAGGTGGACGACGACCCAAGAGCCGTATATTTCACACAGGCAAAACTTGGCGTGTATGTCCGTATGGCACTGATCATGATTCTCTTAAATATTCCTGCGGAACTCTAAATCAGCAAATATCCGTACAGCACCCGGAAGGGGATTGTGAGAGCAAAGCGAACAAAATCCCCTTCCCTTAAAGGGGTGCTGGGAGGAAATTTGCGTTTAAATCAGCAGGAGTCCGGAACGCGCACGAGAGGATTGATGAACGCTTGCGGGAATAAATCCTCTCTTTGCAGTGTGCGCGAGAAGGACGGATGTGGAACTCTAAATCAGCAACTTTAAATAGGAGGTTTTATGTTAAATATTGGCGGTTTAACCGAAGGAGTTGTTATCGATCATATCAAGGCGGGCGGCGCAATGAAAATCTATGAATATCTAAATTTAGAAAAACAGGATTGTAGTGTCGCGATTATCAAAAATGCAAGAAGTAATAAGATGACAAAAAAAGATATCATCAAAATTGAAGGACCTATCACTGTCGATCTTGATATCCTGGGCGTTTTAGATCCCAATCTGACCCTCGATATCATTAAGGACGGAAAAATTGTTGAAAAACGCAACCCAAATTTACCAGAGCAGGTAACCGGAATTATCCGCTGCAAAAATCCTCGCTGCATCACTTCTGCAGAGCAAGGACTTTTACATCGTTTTCGTCTTACTAACAAGGAAAAAGGGCTATATCGGTGCATCTATTGTGAACAGGCATACAAACGCTAAAGGGGATCTATCCTGCCATTTTGTGGCATTCTCGCCCTTTTTATGCGCATCGCCTTGACAAAAGGATAAGGCTTCGTGTAAGATAAATATGTAAAATGATTAAAATGCCTATATCTAATTTTCGATTTTTCCTTTCTTAGAGAAGGGGAGCCATGGCCAGGCTCCCCTTTTCTAATTTTTATATAATTTTTATCCCCAAACGCGAATTTTTCTCCTGCTCAATGATTAGCGGAATGCTACCTCATTCCAGCGCAGCTCATTCTTAAAGTTTTTGATGGTGGTGTCCTTATCAATATAGACGCACTCGATCCCCATCATCGCGCCCCAGTCGCCCATCTGCTCCGCCGTCAAATCAAGCGAGAATGCGGTATGATGCGCACCACCTGCCAAAATCCATGCTTCCGCGCCAGTAATCAAATTTGGCTCCGGCCTCCACAGCGCGCTCGCTACCGGAAGATTTGGCATTGCTTTCTCCTGTTTTATTGTTTCCACATCATTGATAATCAGACGAAACCTTGTTCCAAGGTCAACCAATGAGCAAGCTACGCCCCTTCCTGGCTTTGTCGTAAAGACAAGGCGCGCCGGATCTTCACGGTTGCCCATACTAAGCGGCATTACTCGAATTGCTGGCTTCCCCTCCGCGATGGATGGGCAGACCTCAAGCATATGGGACTGTAAAATTGCCTCTTTTCCAGGCTCAAAATGATAGGTATAGTCCTCCATAAACGAAGTTCCGTTTTTCTGTCCTGCGGACATAATCTTCATCAGCCGCACCATCGCTGCCGTCTTCCAGTCGCCTTCCGCGCCAAAGCCATAACCGTCCGCCATCATGCGCTGCATCGCAAGCCCCGGAAGCTGTTTTAAGCCGGAAAGCATCTGAAAACTTGTCACGACTGCATGATAATCATGTTCCTCCACAAATTTGCGGAAGCCAACCTCAATCGCCGCCTGCTCTCTTACATGCGCCTTAAATTCCTCCGGATCACGCCCGTCAAGAATCAGATTGTAGGAATCATAATATTCCTGTAAAAGCGCGTCCACCTCGCCCTTTGGCGCGCCCTGCACATATTCTGCCACATCCGTAATATTATAGGCATCAATCTCCCACCCAAATTTTACTTCTGCCTCAACTTTATCGCCCTCGGTCACTGCTACATCGCGCATATTATCACCGACGCGCAACACACGGATATGGCTGCTCTCCATCACGCCGACCGCTGTGCGCATCCACGAGCCAATACGCTCCTGCACCTTTTTGTCACTCCAGTGCCCGACAATTACCTTGCGCTCGATCCCCATTCGGCTGACAATATGCCCAAACTCGCGATCTCCGTGCGCCGACTGATTTAAATTCATAAAATCCATATCGATCGTATCGTATGGAATATCACGGTTAAATTGCGTATGCAGATGCAAAAGCGGCTTGCGATATTCCTGCAATCCCAGAATCCACATTTTTGCCGGGGAGAATGTATGCATCCATGTGATAACCCCCGCGCAGAGTTCATCCGCGTTCGCGTCATTGAAACAGCGTCGGATGGATGCGGAATCAATCAGCGTTGGCTTTAAAACAACTTCAAACGGCAATACACCGGACTGATTTAATTCCTCCACAATCACACGGCTGTGTTCTGCCACCTGAACAAGCGTTTCCTCACCATACAGATCCTGTGATCCTGTTGCAAACCAAAATTGATATTTTTTCGTCTTAATCATAATCTATTCCTTTCTGTATATAATTATTTAGCAAAAAAGTCCTCTTTGCAGAGAAATCCTTATTGCATCACTCTGCGCCTTACGCAAACCGTCTTACCGCAATTTTTTCCCTGGGCTGTTTGGTATGCTTTACCGCCCACACACCAATCCCTGCGTCATTGCGCCCGGTAAATGCGATTGTCGCGCCGCCCTCTTCCCGGTGTGTTGCGCGCAGAGCGCGAAGTTTTTCGATCGCCCCGCCGATCACTATCTCGATCCAACCGGTTCTCTCATTATATGACCAGGTACCGGTAAGATCTGCAACTTTTAAGCTGCCATCGGCATTTAACTCCATTGGGATGGGCTGTTCACACAGCCGCTTTACATCCAGCACAAAATCAATCCGCTGGTAACTCCCGCAAAGTTCTGCCTCTGGCACAATTTCTTCTCCTTCACCCGCATACAGACAGGGACTGACTGATGGCCAGCCTTCCTCATCAAAAACCATACGGCGCACATTCAATGTAGGAAGACGAGGATCGCTCTCATAGCGCGCATGGCAGACCAAAAACCAGCCGTTTTCTGTTTCCAACACGGAATTGTGTCCCAATGCCAAAAAGCCGCTGCCTTTCTTTAGACTGTAGCCCGTCGTAATCTTCAAGCCCACATGGTTTGCAGGGTAGGTCATATCATCCATATGTCTGCCATTATGATCCACATATGGTCCCTCAAGCTTGCGGCTGCGCCCAACTCTTACATTATAAACATTGGTAAGAGAATCATAGGAAACAAAGAGATAGTAGTAGCCTGTTTCTTTGTTGTAATGCACATATGGTCCCTCAATCGCGGTATCACAACTTTTGCGGGCACGACAGGCCAGCACCTTCCCATACCCTTCCTCATCAGGCAGACCAGTCTTCGCATCCAGATGCAGAAGGCGAATTCCACCCCAAAATGATCCATAAACAAGGTAGTATTCTCCCGTTTCCTCCTCGCGCACTGGGTTCGCATCAATTGCATTTACCGGAGAATCCGGTGTTGTATGCACCACAATGCCACGGTGTTCAAATGGTCCTTCCGGGTTATCCGCCACCGCAAGTCCAATCACCGAATGCTGTGAGCCGAAGGTCGAAGCCGAATAATATAGCCGATACTCCTCCCCCACTTTAATAATGTCGGGTGCCCAGATATTCCGGACATGGGTAAGTTCCCTTACTTCCTCCGGAATCTCCTGCACTGCTCTGCCGACAAAGTCAAAATGAACCAAATCTTTTGAGCGTCGAATCTGCCCTCCGATCCCATCCCGAAATTTGGGACCGAGATCGGTCGAGTAGGTATAATAGTATTTGCTTTTCTCGTCATAATATATCGCCGGATCGTGCGAAAATAATCCACCTTCTTTTGACTCCATCCTGTTCCTTTCCGCACCTTTGTGCAACCAAATAGAATCAAGTAGAGAAAAATTTTTCTTCCCTGCTCGCAGCGCGGGATATTTGCGCCAGCATCTAATTTCATCCCGCACAAAAAAGGGAACCACAGCAGCAAATCTGCCGCTGCAGTTCCCTGCAAAATCATTTCACCTACTGAGTAATTACCTCGTAATTTAACTCAATGCCTAACAGCGCGTAAGTTTCCTTCGCTGTCTTTAATGCCTGCTGATTGTATTCAAGTGCCTTTGCTGCCATTTCTGCTGCGTAGTCATGCGCATTCTTGCCCTGATCACGGACTAAAACTTCCACGTCGGTATCATCCACTGCATGGCGGTATACACCATCAATAAATGCCCGGAAGCCCGGAATCTGAACATCGCCGAACGGAACCGGTCTCTTTACATTCTTAAAGTAAGCGTCAAAATACTTGCCGTACTTCTGATCTTCTTCCTCTGTTACAAGCTTTCCTCCAAAAGTCGGATCGTCCACACTCTGATATTTTCTTTCCTGCTCAGTCGGATAGAAGCTCTGCGTAAACTCTTCCCAGATATCTGCATCCAGAGTGATTGGAGCAGGCATTGCATTGCGGTATACCGGATTGCCGGAATCATCCACAAGAGTCTTGTATGCTTCAAGCTTTGCCTTCCAGCCTTCTACGCCCCAGCCCATCCACTTTAAGAGCTCATAAGCCTCTCTCGGATACTTGGTGCCGATGGAGATGGAACCCATATCAAGCACGCCGAAGGTAGTTCCTGCAGAGTTGGTCGGTACGCAGTATGGTACCCACTCCATACCCTTATCCCTGTAATCCGGGGTATCAAACAGGTTGATGTAGGTCCAGAATGCATCGATCTGCCAGGTAAGCTTTCCAGTATAAGCTGCCCAGGTATCCACCGCACCCGTCCAAGCCTCGTTCTCCGGAGTATTGTTATACGGTGCGCGATAGCCGGAATTAATCAGCTCCGCCCACTGGTTTACACCATCCGCCCAGACTTCCATATTAAAGCGATGTCCGTCCCAGCCAAACTC
>CAJTLX010000068.1 GCA_910577165.1 uncultured Lachnospiraceae bacterium | reverse complement strand
GAGTACCAGGAATGCAGTGCGTGCCCCATCTCATGCGCAAGTGTAAATACGCTATCTAACGTCCCCGAATAGTTCAAAAGCACATAGGGGTGTACCATCGCTCCGGACGAGTACGCGCCGCTGCGCTTACCTTCATTTTCATACACATCGATCCAGCGGTTTTCAAACCCCTCCTTCAACAGAGCGCGGTATTCCTCCCCCATCGGAGCAAGCGCGTCATAGACAAGTTTTTTCGCCTCATCAAATGAAAATTTCATCTCCACTCCGCTTACAATCGGGGTGTAGACATCATACATATGCAGCTTTTCAACACCCAAAAGCCTCTTTCTAAGAGCGACATAGCGATACATCTTATCCATATTTGCGTGTACAGTCGAGATCAGATTTTTATACACTTCAACTGGAATTTCATTATGAAACAGCGCGCGCTCCATATTAGAGTGATAGTGAAACTGCTGTGCATAAAATATCTGTTTTTTTACCTGACCGTAAAGCAAACTGGCCAAAGTATTCTTAAACTGATCATAGACCGAGTATATCCCTTCAAACGCGGATTTTCTGACCTCCCGGTTTTTGCTTTCCATCAGCTTCGTATAATTTCCGTGTGTGATGCGAATTTCACCGCCCTCGCCATCCGCTATTACAGGGAATTTCATATCCGCATCATTTAATACCGAAAACGTTTCCGAAGCCAGATCGAGTGCTTCCCTCGCCGCAGCAACCAGTGCTTCCTCCCTCTCAGAAAGCGTGTGCGGCCGCATCCTAAGGATCTGATCGATATGACGTTTATACTCTCTTAACTCCGGCTTCTGCTCATAAAATGCAAGATAAGTTTCCTCTGGAATTACCACCATCTCCGGCTCAGAAAATGCATAAGCAGTATTGAGCTTTGTATAAAACGATAATATTCTTGAACGCATCGCCTGATATTTTGGCTCCGCTGTATCCTCATCATGCTTCCTCGCTGCATAACTAAAAAGAGAATCAAGCAGAACGGACTGCTCGTCCGATTCCTTCAGAAAAGAATACAAAACTTCCGCTGAGTCCGCAAGATGACCGTGATATTTCTCTGCTACCTCAATCATCCCCTGCGCTTTCTTAAAATCCTCCTCCCACAATTCATCGCTCGCATACAGATCCTCCGTTGCCCAGGTCGTCTCCTTTGCAACCTCACCGCGCTTTTTTAATTCCTCTGCCATTTCCTTATAACCTCCAATATTTTCTTCGCGCCTAGCGCACTTTTACAAACTCGCCAAATTCATCCAGATAGTATACATGTTCTGCATCCTCCGTAAAATAAAGATTACCAGCTAATGAGCCTTGATAAAATACATTTAAGCAATAAGCCTCTTCCCCTGCCACAACGGTCTTCCAGTTGTCAAGCGCGAGACTGCACTCATCAAGTGCTGCGGGAAGCCCAAGCGAAGAATAAGGAATTTCCCCTAAAAGCTCCGCCACCAAATCTGCGGTGATCTCCCCTCCCGACTCCTGTCCGCTATAATCTGGCAGTTCATCAAACTCCCGAACTTCGCCATCCTCATAAAAATATACCTTCCCATCCTCTTTCTCTACTAGTATATCGTAATCCTGTGCCTTTCCCCCATAGGTTACATCATAGCGAAAATACTCCACATTCCCCTTAGAAAAATGAGAATCGGACAGGGTAAAGCGATACCCCGCCTCCCAGAAAATCCCCGCAAGAATATCATTCGCCTCCTCCGCACTAAGGGAATCCCCCTTTCCTGGCACAGGAGTTTGGCTCACCGAATCCGGGTTTGTCACCTCTGCCGCAGCTGTCGGACTTGGTGTGATGGTTTCCGGGTCAGAAGTCGGCTCTAGTGTCGGAGTCGCATCCGGTATTTCCTCCGCCTTTGTCGGCGCAGGGATTGTGGCTGTTGGCTCCGGAGTGACAGATACCTCCCCCGTCGGTGTTGCTGTTGGCTCCGGCGTAATGGTTTCCGGAGGGATTCCAGGAGTTACCGCCTCGCTCGGTTTTGCCTGTCCTGTTGGCACAGGGTTCGCAGGCTCATCCTTATCTTTGCTAAAATACAGAACTGCCAAAACAATAATCGCAAGCAACAAAAGAATAAGAAAAAGATTCATCCATCGATCGGAATCCTTCTTTTTTCGCTTTTTTTTATTGTTAAAATTACCGCTCTGCCGTCCATTCCTGTTTCCCCCGCCGCTGCCACTCTGACTTTTGGAATTTCTGGCACTCGGACTCTCCCTGTTTCTCCGGTTCGCCATCTGTTCCCAGGTCGGCTCGCCCTGTCTTTGCGTATCGTTCTCTAATGACATAAATATTCCCCACCTTTCTTTTGCCGCTTCTGCATTTTCTCTTTCATCCGCCAGAAAACACTGCCTATCAGGAAAGAAGCGTTGGCAGCAGTTTTAAAAATTCTTGGTATGTCCCGCTCTCTATGGTGTAGGTACTCTCCACGCCCTCAATCGGCGCGGCAAGTTCTTTGCTTGAAACAAACAGACAGGAATCCATCCCAAATAAATTTGCCCCGTAAATATCACTGCTGCGATCATTGCCAATCATTAGTGACTCTTCGGGCTGCACATTAAACTGCCTGGTTAATTCCCCAAAAAAGATTGGGTCGGGCTTGCGGCAGCCGTAATCCGAGGAGAGTAAAATCCCGTCAAACAACGCGATAAGTCCAACCAATTCCAGATCCCGCACCGTGTACTCCCGCTGCGCATTTGAGAGCAGATAGATCCCCCGCCCCGCCTTTCGCAACTGGTCAAAAACATCGTGTACCCCCGGATAGAGGGAAAGTCTTACCGTGGAGATCTCCCGGTAATACCTCGCTGCCTCGCACGCATAATTTCTCCGCAAACAAACGTCCTTTACTTCGAAAAGTTCCTCGTAAATCTGCTCCACATCCATCTCCGGAAAACGGATCACTTCCCCCGTCGGTGCGTAGATGCTATTCTCCCGCTTCTTTTTCTGCCATTTACTGCATCGGCGAAAACTATCTTTAAACTGCTCCGGCGTATAGGTCGCTCCGCGCTCGGTAAAAAATGCCGCCATCTTCTCATTCGTCTGCTCGGAATCTTCCTCGGTAAACACATCCACCAAGGTTCCATAGAGATCAAACACAAAGTTCTTGTATTTCAAATTTCGCCTCCTTTCACACCACTTTAATACACCCTACTATTTTACTTGTTCTTGGGGATTTTTGCAAGCATGAATTTTCGAACAGATTTTTGGCAAAAAAAGCGGGTATGCTCCGCTAAGGAAACATATCCGCTCTTCCTATCAAAATATTTCTACCCCACCAAAAATGGAAGTTGCCCGGATATACACTGTCGGCCACTCCGGAACATCCGCCCTCTTTGCACTGTTCTCCGCCGCACCAAACAGTGCGGTTGAAGTTAACTTAACATTCACGTCATCTGGAAGATAAACCTCAACTCCGCCGAAGATAGCAGTCACATCGATCGTGACATCCTCCACAATAATCGCGCTGCGCAGATCAAGCTCTGAACCGCCAAATACTGCGGTTACATTTGCCCCAAAAAACTCCTCGCCCGGAAAATTTGTCTCCTGCCCGGAAAAAAATGCATTGTAGCTGCCGCGCTTTCCATTACCTGCCGCCATACTCTCCCTGGCTATATGATTAAAATGTGCCCCATTACCAATTACATACAGTCCGTAGAGAATCAAAAGAACCGGGAGTGCAAGCTTTATCGCCCAGCCAACGCTGAACAAGGACCACTGGGAGAGCAAAAGCAAAATGCCCACGATAAGCCCCGCCCCCCATCCGGTGCGCAGTCCGTAGCGTCTGACATTACCCGCGCACGGAACAATAATAAACAATGTCCACCACCCCCTAAAAAAGATACTGACATCCCAAAAATCCAACACATTTCCCGCAATGATAATCCCTACTACAATCAGCAAAATTCCCATTAGATTTCCCGTTCTGCCTGATACTCTTTCATTTCTGTTCATCCTTCTACCTCCATTTTAATATTTTTTATTTTCTGTTTCTGGTACAATCTCTGCTATGTCCTAAAGTATAACAGCAAAATCCATAAAAAACTTTAGAGGAAGATTAGAAAGTTATTAGAATCGGAAATCTAAAAAATTCCTACTACGTCTAAAATTGATAAAAAATAAGCTGCCGCACCGGATAAAGCCACGAAATACCATGCATTCTGCACAGTTCTCTTCTCCTTATCCGGCGCGACAGCCTGACAATATACAATATTTGTTCTGTCTTAGTTCTTCTGCCAACGAAAAATTTAAGCTAATTTTGATTTTGCAGTCTCAACTAACGAGGTAAAGCCCGCTGCGTCATTGATTGCCATCTCAGAAAGCATCTTGCGGTTGATCGTGATATCTGCAAGCTTTAATCCGTACATAAACTTGCTGTAAGAAATACCGTTCATTCTGCATGCCGCATTGATGCGGGCAATCCAGAGCTGTCTGAACTGTCTCTTTCTCTGCTTGCGCCCTGCGAAAGAAGAGGTCAATGCTCTCATAACAGACTGCTTTGCTACGCGGTACTGCTTGCTTCTGGCACCCCGGTAGCCCTTTGCCAGCTTTAATACTCTATTATGCTTTTTCTTAGCATTTAATCCGCCTTTTACTCTTGCCATTTTCGTTTCCCTCCTTTACACCGCATTACAGATATGGTAAAATCTTCTTCATATTCTTAACATTTGTCGAGTCGGTCATTGCCGCCTTGCGCAAATTCCTCTTGGTCTTCTGGGACTTCTTAGTTAAGATATGCTGCTTGCCAGCTTTGAATCTTTTTAATTTTCCAGTAGCGGTCTTTGTAAAACGCTTCGCTGCTGCTCTGCTCGTCTTTAATTTCGGCATGGTAATTCCTCCTTTATATGGCCTTTGCCTTTTTTATTTAACACATCCTGACTCTGTCAAAATGTCATTAACGATATCCGCGTCTTTTTATATTAACTAACGCTTTTCGCTCAGGAATATAATCATACTCCTGCCCTCCACCTTTGCAGGCTTCTCCAAAATGGCGATATCCGAAAGCTTTTCAACAAAATTGTCAAGTATCTGCCTACTCGAATTCATATGCGCCATCTCACGACCGCGAAATCTAAGGGATACCTTTACTTTGTCGCCCTTTGTAATAAATTTTCTCGCCTGATTCGCCTTCGTATTCAGATCATTCTCATCAATATTCGGTGAGAGACGAATTTCTTTAATTTCCGTTGTTTTCTGCTTCTTCCTTGCTTCCTTTTCCTTGCGCAGCATCTCATACTTATACTTGCCGTAATCGATAATCTTGCATACTGGTGGCTTCGCGGTCGGTGCAATCTTCACCAGATCAAGCTCCGCCTCCTGCGCCAGCTTATATGCCTCCCTCGCCGACATAATGCCTAACTGCTCTCCGTTTTCTCCGATCAGACGGATTTCTCTGTCCCTGATCTGCTCATTAATCATTAATTCGCTAATAGTCTTGCACCTCCAAAATTCCCTTCTACTTTTGGCCACTGCACTGTGATTTTCCAGGCAGTCGGCCCCCAACACGCTGTAAAATTCCGCTGAGTAATATAATTTTTTGCAAATCTCCATTCGCGCCCCGCGCATAAAAAAAGCGGATCAGCAATCGCCCATCCACTCCTATCTCATCGACTGATCCCCACACAAAAATCAGCCATGAATGATAAATATAAACCCTTTTGCTCATTTGCGGAGGGTGAGAGTGGTTGCTCTGCTTTTTATTCACAGCTTTTACAGGATAACATATTGTTTTCTTTCTGTCAAGCTTTTTGGGAAAATTTTTTCAAATTTCTACCCATATTCTCTTTAATGTTGATTCAGCTTCTGTTGGCATTATTTTTATCTTGCTAATATATTCAGCCCGTTAAATTCTCACCAAGCACTATGGCATGATTTCCCTTTGACAAAAGAAAAATTCTTGTATTTTTATTTTTATTATGTTATCCTAAAAGCAAAAAAGATTCTTTTTCAAATAAAATTTTCAGATAAGTTTATAAGGGAAGCAAATAAAAAGGTTCTACATAAAAAAGGGGGGATGGATTAAAAATGAATACAAATATCAAAAATGAGATAGAGGCTGCGAACAATAAAGCACAGTACGATGCACGGGCAAAACGGCTTTTAGGAAATAAGTATATTCTTGCACATATCTTAAAGGAAACAATTGCAGAATTTAAGGAGGAGAAAATCGAAACGATCCTTTCCTGTATTGAGGGGGATGTCCAGATTTCCTCCGTTCCCGTAGAACCGGGAGAAACTAACTGCAAGGAAAAAAGAGAGCGGATTATCGGGGACAATACCGAAGATAATGTGCCGGACGAGGGAATCATCTACTTTGATATCCTGTTTCATGCAAAATTGCCAGAAAAAAAGGAAGAAAAGAAAAAAGAAGAAAATGAAAAGAAAACAAAGGAAGAAAAGAAAAAAGTGTTGCTTGAAATTATCGTAAATGTGGAAGCACAGAAAGCAAATCCCAGCCATTATCAGCTTCCAAACCGTGCAGTTTTCTATGCCTGCCGCATGATTTCTTCACAGAAGACAAGAGAGTTTGATGGGAGTGATTTCGATAATATTTTGCGGGTTTACAGTATCTGGATCTGTATGAATATGCCAGAAGATGCACTGCATTATGTTCATTTAACAGATAATTGCATTCTGGGACAGTCCAAATTAAAGGGCGGACTTGATTTGTTGAATATCTTTTTTGTGGAATTAGCAAGGAATGTGCCGGATGCTAAAACAGGACATAAATTGCACCGACTTCTGGGAACGCTATTTTCAAAGAAACTAAAAATAGCGGAGAAACAGAAAGTGATCCATGAAGAATATGGTATCCCGTTAGAAAGCGGAGTAGAGGAGGAGGCGAATATTATGTGTAATTTAAGTGAATGGATCGAAGAAGAGGCATTGGAGCGCGGAAGGGAAGAAGGTAGAGTGATCGGCGAGGCACAAGGCAGAGCGATCGGCGAGGCACAGGGCGAGGCGAAACTTATTCTTAACTTGCACAAAAAGGGCTATACTGCGGAACAGATTGTAGATATGACGGATAAATCTATAGAAGAGATTATGGCTATCCTTGAACAAAAGAATTTGATACTATCCAATATTTAATAGGTATCAAAAATGATAAGAATTCATATGTGGTTTGTCTTAAAAAAATAGAAAATATCTATATTAAAAGCTTTCAGCCAAACAATAAAGCGATGCTTGAGCAGAAAACCCAAGTATCGCTTTATTCTTATTTTGTTTTTAATTTTCCTTTTTTATCCTATCAATTTTTCTTACACTCCATCACTGTGTATCCTGTAAATTTCCAGCAATTGTTTCCACAAGATTTCCCTCTTTATCAAAAAATTCAGCTTTTACAAATTCCGGTAAACGCCATCCTGTGTTCCCAAATCAGGAAGAACAACAGAAAAAGCCTGCTCCGTGGCCACACCTGATTTCAGAATACACACTTTACTATCTTCCTTAATTGTAATATCGATATGTGAAATATGATGCTTGTTTGACGAATAAAATACCATCCAATTTACGGATTGCTTTTTATTTCTGGTATTGCGCGGGGTAAACATAACTTGACTGACAATTTCATCTGCATCGCTTGACGCATGACAAGCAAAATGGAATCGCTCCCATATTATTGTTCTTTCTATCGGTCCAAACTGAACTTTCTGAAATATAAATAATTCCTGCTGATCAGATAATCCGTCCGCAGCTACCCAAAATGAATACTCTATCCTATTTTCTTCATTGTACTCCATATGCCTCATATTATCAAATGAAGCCGCATTGATTTTTGTATTGTCTATGCAATATGGTTTCATCTCGCCAGCATCTATTGTTCTTGAAAGGAACGTAAACAGACAAACAAAAATAATAATCAAACCAGCAATGATACTTCCCAAAAATATCCATTTTAATCTTTTTTTGATCATTTATCCCCCTCCCCCCAAAAACAGCTATACTTTCAAAATTTAATAAATAGGAAACTGTTTGAACTAACCAAAAATATTTATAATATCTATCAAAGTGCAAAGTGAATATCAATTTTTCTTTACCATTTCTTTTATGGTATAAATTTTTTCATCTTTATGAACGACAATATTACATTTTTCTGGCGACTTTTGTTCAAATAATTCAGGCAAATTCTCGATTCTAATTGTATTTTTTGTGTTTTCTTGGTTTTTTAATACAAAAAATGGAATCCACTTTTCCCCTTCCATCCTGGCTTGTAAGTTTTTTAACCAATTTCCTTTATCGTATGGAACGCCAAAACTAGCAAATTCCGCATAGCTGCTTGTTGGATCAACAGGCTGTTCTTTATCTTCTTTATTTTCAACAAAAAATGCACTGATGTACTCTTTCCCATCAATAAATATACTTCCTCCGAATTCTTCTGGTTTTAGGAGATTCCTGTGGGCATTCAATTCCAAGCGGATATTAAGGATTTCCCCATCTTCCGACTCGACCATAACATCCCCCGAATACGTTCGAGAACGTGGATACCAAAACAAAAAAATAATCAGACATAGTAATACTACCATAATACATGAGAAAGCAATAAAATGCTTTTTCCAAAAAAGTTTTAAACTTTTATTTTTCTGCATATTAAATTCCCCCTTACCAACCTATTTTAAATAAAACTCCTGTCGAAAATGACCTTCTTTTGTAAATTATACCACGTTTATTATATGATTTCAAGAGTTTTTTTACTATTTTAGTATAATTTATCAGGAAAAATTTTAAATTAAGGAAAAATAGCTTGCTTCTCTTTAGAAAGATTAATCTTTGCATTTTTATCCCATGAATCAAAAAACACACACTCTCCGCAGGAATAAAACAAATTTCTTTATTTTCCTACGAAGAGTGTGTACCAGACAAACAGTTTCAATATCTATATTTACTATTCTTTCCGCTTCTCTTGTAATTTATAAGTAAGAAACTGTTTGGGCTGATCAAAAATATTTATATATCTCTATTAAAGTAAATATCCATATTTATCCAATATTATCCATCGATTAATTTTTAATCATCATTTTTAAAAAATTTTTTAATAACTCCTTCTCAATTTGCATTATACACCGTTTTTTCTTTTTTTCAATAGCCTGATTACCATCGGTCAAATTTTGGCATCAAACGGTTATTTCTTTGAGATTTTTTGTTATTTTCGCAATTACAATATAATACAGAATGCCTTCTTTCTCACAAAGTAATACAGGAGCAGTCGCATTTTTTAATCCCTCCACTTTTTCTAACTCATCATACCGTTTTTCAAACAACCATTTCTATACCTCTGTTAATTCACCCTCCCCACATCAAATCATCAAAACAATCATACGGGGATATCTCCTTATCAGGAAGACGGATTGTCCCCTTTGGATTATCAATATTTTCATACAATTCGTCTAAAACTTGAAACCACGCACTTTGTGAACCATTTTTATAAACTCCTCCCTCATCGTATGCTATTTCCATCCAACGTTCTTTGGGATAATAATGGCGAAACCAAATTTCAGTTCCTGCTAAAAGTCTGACGGTTTCTTTATCTTTCCCGTCCTTATACAGATAAAAGGTAGTATCCTGTTTCAGTACCTTTTCTACTGGAATAACATTCCTTACAAGTTCTCCATAATCCAAATACTCAGGATCAAAAATCAACCTTGCCTGAAAATCTTTTGAATTCTCAAGCCGCCATCCTACCATTTTAGATTCCCACTCTTCGATAATATCATGATAACCCGCAAGATGAATTGTTCCATCTCCCCGTATTCCCTCAATCCGAATTCTATCCTGTAAAGCGAATATTTCTTCCCTCACCCCTTCCCAATCCGGCTCTTGGAAGTTATTTCCATCAAAAGTAAAGAGGGAAAAAGACTGCTTCGGGACAACAAGATTCGTTTCAATAGATCCTACAAAAGCAAATTCTCCCTGCTGATAACGCAGAAAACAAGTTCGAAAATCCCTTCCTTCATGATATTCCATTCCAATCTCAATATAGGGATCAGAAACATCAATATTTAAAATATACCATCCCGTTTCAAAACCTTCAACCAAGCCACCATTTGGATAACAACATTGGTAAAAATCATCTTCTCCAAAAACTGCCCCATTCACGTTCAAAACGGGAAGCGCGTAACGCCAATCACCGTCAGAATGTTCTGATTGAATGCTTAAATGCATAGAAACCATTTCATTCTTACCATCACCATCCAAATCTATCGAAACGCTATCTCCCCATGGCACAATAACTACTCGATTTTTTTCGAGCTTGTCCATAAGATCAAATTCGTGAAGTTTATCTTTCTGCAAAGAGTCTTCTGTGAACTCATCTTCTAAACTCTTATTATCGGGTAATGGATTGATTATTTTGATCGAATCGGCAATTGAATTTCCCTTTTCAAATTTCGTATTTCCACAAGCATTGCCAAACAAAAAAAGGAAAAATAAACAATAAAAGCATTTTCTTCTCATCAAGTTTCCTTTCATTGTACTACAGAGAACACCTAAAACTTCAGATTGTTCTCTGTAGTACTAATAAATACTGTAATATTATCGTTTGCTATTATAATAACTAGATTTTATGGCAAAAGGACAATAATATTCTGCTGCCAAATCATCAAAACTAACACATATTAATTCTGGAAAATTATTTCGTGCCTCTAGCATATGAACCTCTCTTTTATCTACATTAACCCCTGTCACTAATCTTGCATGACCAGCAGGAACTCCAATTCTATTTGCATTAATGCTTTCATATCTTGTCACTACTGCATCTCCCGGTTTTAAGAAAGTATATGCATTTTTTAATTCTGTTTGATTTACCTCATTTGTATAAGTGCTTTTACTTGTGGAATATGTTCCAACTTTCTCAAATTTTCCTGAATTTGTACCATTTATTCCTTCCCAGAAACTTTTAGTATTTTCATTCATCAACGGAATATTCCATGCAATGGCAAGGAGTCCGGAACAGTCAATCCCATATTTTGCCCAATAAGTTGATGTATCATTCCATCTTTTATGTTCATATTCTTCATAAAACTCTTCTTCGCTCACATGATTCAAGAACTCAGACACCGTACATCTTGAACCTGCTCGTTGTGAATATGGCATTCCTTCCAACCATATAGTTGTATTTTTATAAGTTGGATAAGCATAAGTTCCATCATTTAATCTGAACTGCTGTACCGGATGCCAACGTACATGAACTACTGAATTTGCCCGATTCATAGTATCAATAATCTGACTTGGTTCTAAAGAAAAAGTTTCAATACCATTTCCTTCAATTAAAGCCTGTATCATTGCATTAAAATCTAAAAATTCCTGTACTGTTACCTTAAAACTAACTTCGTAATTACCATACGTTGCCAAAACCTCTGTTGTCCCAACATTCACTCCATAAACACGTCCACGACTACATGTTACAATCTCAGGATCTACAACTTTGTACGTTACCCTTGTAGATAAATTCACATAGTTACCGGACTGCAATTTTCCAATAATATCTACAAAAGTAAAGCGTCCATTCGTTTGCAAAACCACTTCCTCTACTGAAGCCATTAAAGAAGTTATCTCATACTCTTCCAAATCCCTTTGGCTCTCCTCAATTTCCATAGCTTCAATAACTTCCACTTCTTTCTCGCAAAAAGTTGCATTATAGTTCTGCAATGCATAACCTAAGACATCCTCATAATTTTCTGACTCTTGTACTGGCAAAGTTATTTCGCTTGTCAAACTCTCAGAATCTATTACTTCACTTGCTATAGTAAGATCCTGTGCCATAACTGATAAATTTTTCTCAGATACCAATGCCATTCCAAGTAATAATAATGCTACTATTTTTCTTGCTTTTACAAGAACTCTTCTTTTCATCATTACCCATCTTACACTCTTTTCTTACATTTACAATGCTTACCTTTCTTAAAATATCCTACCAGTTACCTTTTCGAGAATCCTCATCTGCTTAAACTTATCCATATAATATCATATTTTAAAATCCTGCACAAGAAAAATGATTGACCCAAAATCGCCAAAACCGCAAACTTCTCGAAACAATGGAAAATTGTTCTTCTTTAATTAAAATACGGAACGACCATATTTTTTCAAAGGCTAACAATTTTCAAAAATTATAAAATGGTGTATAAATAAGAAAAAACTTTATTTCTTCCTCTAAAATTACGTAACATCCCTCCTTTCCACAATTGCAAATCCTTTTTAATGTAATCATATCGTAGTTCCCGGAAACTGTTTTTATTCTATCCTCTTTTTTCTGCTTTTTCAAGTAGGCAAATTGGTGTGAAAAATTTCCAATAGTTCCCAATTTTATACACCAATCTACATACTTGTAAAATTTTCCAATATAATACTATAATCTAAGAGTACGAGCTTTTGCTCGATCACAATCCTATTTATAAGGAGGAATTCATAATGAAGCATTACTTTGAAAAAGCAACCTGCTTATGTCTGACGGTACTGACCTCATTAAGCATTTGCATTCATCCGGTCAATCCGCCAGATAATCCAAATGAACCTGGAATTAGCATATGTAACAGTGGCGATGAGGAAGAGGAATTACCACTTACACCTTTTCCTCCCAAACCAGACTAATTCCTTTCTTCATTAATATTTTCCAGTATTCGTTTAAAAAACTTTTCATTTTCACTATTTTTACAGAACTGACTGAGAGCAAGGCAATTTTCTAAATCCTTTTTCCAATTATACTCTGCTTCTTTCAGTTCTGTTTTTTTGTTTTGAATCTTAATATTGCTTTTCATCCAACTATATAGTGCTAAATTCAGTATATTAACCCTCTTCATTTCCAAACATAATTTGATTACCTTTTTTGCATACTGCTTTCCCTGCTCATATTCTCCCTGTTCATGCAAAATTCCAGCCATATACACTGTATACAACTCATATGTTCGAATATGCACTCTCTCCTGCCCCTCTTCCTCAAATCCCTTTTCTAAATCAAATACTCCCCTCATCATTTCTCCCGCTTTTGCTGGCTCCTGTAAATAATAGTATGGTCTTGAAAGATAGTAAATACATTCCATCTCTGAATTTGTCAGATAATATTCCTGTTTATCCAAATCTTCCAGTACTGTTAGCGGCAATGTGTATTCCCACGCCTGTTTTATCATCTCCTCATATTTTTCTCTGCTGATCTCCCCCAATTCATATTTTGCCAGTCCCTCAGTGCGCAGTACCCACTGCTGATTTATCGGCTCGGACATATCAATCAGGGTTTTTAATTTCTCCAACTGCTGCAAATTCAAGCGAAATTCTCCCTTGTTTGCTGTATAACCGATTTCTCTCTCCAGTTTTCGCCCCTCTAAGTTAGAAGTCACTAACTCCGTATGTATCATTTCCGGCGATAATCCCAGCCGTTCACAAAGTTCCTGTATATAGACCGGGTGTGTACTTCGTCTTTTCTTTCCCCTTCTATTCTCTAAGGCTTGCAAAGTTTCAATATTACAGATCCCCTCGCAAAGTTCTCTCTGAGTAATTCCTTTTTGTCTTCTTCGCATTCGGATACAATCTCCAATATAATATACATCCTGCCTTCGATACAGATAGGCATCCGTCTGTTCTGTCGGCACCCCCATCCGAACAGATAATTCTGGGAAATATTTCCATACCCTCTCTGTAATCTCCCTTGTACCTTCTTTTCTTATATCTTCTCCCTTTAAAATACTGATCTGTTTTTCT
>CAJTLX010000067.1 GCA_910577165.1 uncultured Lachnospiraceae bacterium | reverse complement strand
TGTAAGTACGATAAAGGAATTACTATTGTGTATGGAACTCATCAATTGTATTGTAGAGGATGTACTGCTTATCTTGGCACAGATATCAGAACTTATTCTATGATACATAGTAATTCAAAATACTGCACAAACAGATATAATTTATTTGTATACAAATCAAATATTTATTCTTAATACTTAAGGCACTAAAGCTATATATTATAATATTTATTTGTAAAAATAATCTGAAATCAAAAATTTGTAAACTATTGTTTATAAACAAAAAGAGAGGAATATTTTGAAACAAATATGAATCAAAAGATAATGTGTGGCATATTTAGTTTAAAAAGAAAGATGAGGAATAAAAAATATGAAACAGTACAAGTTAGACAAATCCCCGATTGTTTATTATATTAGCGGAAGAGAAAGGGCGGAGTGGGTACTATTTATCCATGCTGCCTTTGTAAATCATAATATGTTCCGTTCCCAAATTAAGTATTTTAAAAACAAGTATAATATTCTTACTTTTGATATTATTGGTCATGGAAAATCAACAGAAACGAAAAAAGGGGACAGTATAAATAAAATGTCAATGTGGATAAATGATATTTTAAAGAAAGAAAAAATTGAAAAAATACATATTGTTGGGATTTCATTGGGTGCTGTATTAGCGCAGGACTTTGCTAATCGCTATCCAGAAATAGTGCAATCGCTTGCCTGTTTCGGAGCTTATGATATAAACAATTTTAATATTAAAATGCAGAAAGAAAATAGTGCATCGCAGAAACTTATGATGCTCAAAGCAATTTTTTCTATTAAATGGTTTGCAAAATCGAACAGGAAAATATCAGCTTATACTTTACAAGCCCAAAAAGAATTTTATGAAATGAACGTTCAATTTTCTAAAAAATCATTTATGTATTTATCTTCTTTGGGGAGCATGATAAATGTTTGCCAAACGAAACAGAGAATGTACCCGTTGCTTATTGGATGTGGTCAGTATGATATTCCAATGGAACGAATCGCCGTAGAATCGTGGAAGAAAAATGAACCAGAATGCTGCTTGATTATTTTTGATGGCGCAGGTCATTGTGTAAATATGGATACGCCAAATCAGTTTAATGCAGCTATAGAGGAATTTTGGACGGGGAGAAACAGTAAGTGCTAAACTCCAAAAAGCTATTTGGTATAATCCCATTGTGAGAAGATAGCAACAGTGAAAAACATCTATCTGAGAAGGAAAATTTTAGTGAATAAGCGTTTTTTGATCTTGTCAATTTTATTATGCGGTTTAATTTTTTCTGCCTGTGGAAAGGAAAATGAGAATAGCAATACCTATACACTAAATGATTTTTATAATCCGAAAGGATATGGTTATCCAATGAACTGTGAAGGAATTACAGAAGAAGAAATGGCAATAACTTTTTAATAGAAAAATATGATTTTCCTATCTCGCAGATATCTACTTACCAGGAATTGATGGAGCGTACAATTAGGCTGCCAAATGATGGGTCTATATTGTTTTGGATTCCTTATATTCTTATGACAACAGATATTACAAACCAGTATCTTGGAAATTATGCCATTGAGAATAACCAAGCAGATTTTCATAAGGAAGTCTTTCGAAATGATTTTAGTGATAAACCGATCTGGCAGGAAATTCAGGCAATTCTTGCGGATGCAGAAATATATTTTAAATATCCGTATGAGATCATTTTAAATGAAATGAATGATTACATCAGGGAGGGGGAGTCTTACGAGGATACGATAAGTGAGATGGAGCGAAAAATGAATATGTATTTGAATGATCAAGAATATAATATATTAAAAATGTTGGAAGCAATATTTATTTAAAATTTAACAAAATAATGCTGGATTTTAATAAATTATAAGTGTATAATCAAAAGGGAAAGTAAATGGAAGAATCAAAGGGAGAATGTATTCTTTTGCGATATTAGGATGAATGAAGGTAAATTTTGATAAGGAGAAGATAAATTGAACATTATATTACAGAAATTAAAATCGAAGAGCTAAGACATTTATCCAATATAGTTATTTCTTTAAACTCTGATCGAAGACAGAACTTGATTATTACTGGTAAAAATGGCTCTGGAAAGACATCTTTGCTCATCACATTACAAAAATATTTACAGGCAATAAATGATAAAAGCTTCGAGAATCTAATGAAAGAGTGTATTCCTAAATTAAAAATTATAGAAAAGGAGATAAATAAGGCAGAGACAGAGATAGAGAAGTATGAAATTAAAAATGAATTCTACAACACATATTTTTGAACAAATAAGAAAATACGTGGATGGAGTGAAGATTTTATTTAATAACTGTGAACATATCGAATCTCTATATGCTCAAGGTGACTTTGTCACAGCATATTTTCCGCCAGATAGAAAAGCACAGATTGTCCGCTCTAAGGGAGTTGAAGATATTAGATTAAAGGATGCCTATTCGGTCAACGCACAACCGGGGACGCTCCTTCATAAATATATGGTGCATTTGAAAACGCAACAGTCCTATGCAAGAAATGAAGGCGACATGGTTATTGTAGACAGAATTCAGAAATGGTTTGACCGGTTTGTTGGTGCTTTAAGGGTTTTATTGGATAACGATACGATTGATTTGGAATACGATTATAAAGAGTATAATTTTAAAATTCATGAATCTGGAAGGATTCCTTTCGGTCTTGAGGAACTTTCGGATGGATATTTTTCTGTTATTCAAATTGTGTCGGATTTAATTTTAAGAATGGATCGGAACTGGCTTTTGGGCGATAAAATCAGTCAATACGATATAGAAGGAATTGTATTGATCGACGAGATTGAAACCCATCTTCATATCGCGCTGCAAAAGAAATTATGCCGTTTTTAACCGAATTTTTCCCAAGACTTCAGTTTATTGTTACTACGCACTCGCCATATAAAGTATGATTGGAATAATCTTTTTTTGTCCTGCGCACATTGTAACAATATAAAGTCGGATAAATTTGAACATATTATTGATTGTACAAAAGAAAATGTTGAAGAATTAATTGCCTTTCGAAGAGAGGGATATTTTGGAACAGATGAAAAGCTGATTTTTGATATGTTGAATTCTGGAATAAAAATACAAAATACAGTTAAGTTGTTGCAGGAAGTTTATTATGGTTCTACACCTCAAAAGAGGATGGAGGCTACAATATTGAGAAGAACGTTAAGGAAAGAACTTTCTGAGTTTAAGGAGTATGTCCGCGAATACAAGGAAGCGGAAGATGAAGAAAAGGAAGATTTGAGGTGTCTTCTACAACAACAATTAGGAGATGGCTCAGCTTTTGCTGCTTTTAAGAGATGGTTGATAAGGGATAATAAAGAAACATATTCTGAATTATTAGTATACATAGATTGAGATACCGAAATAGAATAAGGAAAAATAAAAACTGCGATATGGTAATTTGAGATAATTTTTCAAAAGATGTGTGCAGAGTTGGAGCGTATTCCGCACTAAGTTCATTAGAAAGTGACAAAATTTTTTGAGGGATGCACCAGATAGATATTCATGGGAAACTCTAACGAAAGGTGGGAGTAAATATTAAAAACTATACCGAAAAAAGTGAAAAAATCTCTTGTAATTTAAAAAAAATTCTATATAATAGTATATAGCAGCATAGAATGGTAAAACATAGAGAGAAAAACGTGAGGTAGAAAGATATGTTAATGAGGTTTTCTGTGAGTAATTTTTTGTCATTTGGATACAAAGTAGATGAAAAAGGAGAAATTATTCCTACGGAATATCATTTGTATGCGGGAAGATCCGAGCAGCATAGTGAAAGAGTTGTACATTATCAAGAACGAAAAGTGTTAAAATTTTCTTCTATATATGGGGCGAATGCATCAGGAAAGTCCAATTTAATCCAGGCGATCGATGCAGGAAAACAAATTGTGTTAGACGCAACAGAAAGAAAATATATTTCTGAGAAATTTTGTAAAAACAAAAGCACAAATATCGATCAACCAACTTATTTTGAATATGAATTTTCAATAGGAAAACAATGCTTTGCATATGGATTTACTGTTCGGCTAAGGGATAATTTAATCTTATCGGAGTGGCTCTATGAACTTAATACAAAGGAACATGTTATTTTTGAAAGAGTGACAGAGGAAGAGGAGTATTATTTTGATGAAACTATCTTTCATGAAAAAGAAAATAGTGAGCAGTTCTGCTTTTTTATAAGGGATGTAAATCGGATAAAAACTACATTACTTTTGTATGAGATAAAGCGAAGAAATATGAATGAGAGGGACTTTGAACTTTTTAATAATATATATGATTGGTTTAAATATAAACTGGTAGTAATTTATCCGGAAACAAAAATAGGAAATAGCTTTTTTCTATTTAAAGATAACAATAAAAATTTGATGGATATTTTAAAATATTTAGATACAGGAATAACCGATTATGATATGCGTGAAATTAATGAAGCGGCACTCAAAGAGTATTTTCCAAGTGAAAGGGTAGCAGAAATATTTTTGAAAAAACCAAGCGATGAAAAAATAATAAAAACAAAGAGAATTTTGGATATCGGAGGTATATTGCTTGAGATAGACTATAATGAAGAGGGAGTAGAAAAGGTTGCAAAATTAATGTTTCAGCATGGGGAGGATACAGAAAAATATGAGTATGGGGAAGAATCCGACGGAACCCAGAGATTGATCCAGTTGTTGAATGTAATTTTGAATGATGGCGAAGAAACAATATTTATTATTGATGAATTAGATCGCAGTTTTCATCCGCAAATGACAATTAAGTTTGTCGAAACATTTCTTAAATTTTCAGCAAAAAAAGCGACACAGTTAATTATTACTACGCATGAATCAAATTTGATGGATTTAAATATATTGCGCAGGGATGAGATTTGGTTTGCTGAAAAGGAAAAAGATAACAATACAATTTTATATACTTTGGAAAAATTTAAAATTCGATATGATAAGGTGGTTGCAAAAGATTATCTTGCAGGGCGATATGGTGCAGTTCCCGTATTTCAGGATTTTGAATATGTGTGGGGAGAAAAATAACCTTCCGGCTATCGAATAATATAATATGGTATTTAAAATTATGGTATGTAGAAAAGAGGGAGTAGTTTGAAAAGGTTGAATCTAAGGACTGCCAAAAAATATGATTATGCAGATGAGGAAGGAACTATATTGCCGAGAATTCACTTTTATTGTATTTCAGAGGGCGCAACCGAGGAAACTTATTTTTTTGGAATCCGAAATAATAAAGCAGGATTAGGGATAAAAAATGATGTACGTATTGAGGTGGTAAAAAAGCAGGAGGGACAAGAAACTTTAAGCCATCCTCTTCAGTTGGTAAAAGCTGCTCTAGTTTGCATGGGGCGTATAAATGAAAGCGGAGAAGAAATTCCTGAAAAAGAGTGGGGAGAGAATTGTAAATGGGATGATTTTGATCCTGAGATAGATCAAGTGTGTGTTATTTTTGATCGAGATTATAAAGATCTACAAAAGAATATGGATGAAATTTTTCGTTTATGTGATGAATATAGGATTAAAGTAGTAATTTCCAATCCTAACTTTGAGTTATGGCTGTTGATGCATTTTCCTAATATAGAGCAATATCCACGGGGGGATCTTCTTGCAAACAAAAAGAATGTAGGAGGAAAATTGTTTAAAGAAGCATCTGTAAAGAAAAAGTATCTTGAAATATTAGTTTCAAAAAATGCAGGAGGATATTCAAAGGGAAGCAAATTGGAATTTGAAAAGTTTCTTCCATTTATAGATCTGGCAATTGAACAGGCAAAAAAATATTGCGAAGATGCAAGAAAATTAATTGATGAATTGGGTACTTCAATGGGAATTTTATTACGGGAGATGCGGTTGTAAAATGAAAACAAAATATCAAAGAAAATGCAAATATTTGCTCTTACCCAGCCTTATAGGCCTTCTGATTTTTTACTGTATCCCGTTTGTGCGCGTGATCTATTATTCTCTGATTGAAAATCAGTTCAGCAAAAAATGGGTGGGGCTGAAAAATTACCACATATTAATTGCTAACCCGTATTTTCGGTTGGCGATGAAAAATTCTCTTTTGCTGATCTTGGTGGGGGTTCCAATATTAGTGGCAGGGGCGTTGTTTGTCTCGGTGTTATTTTTAACGCTTGACCGCCGCTTAAAAAAGCTTCGGCTTGCTGTGATTTTGCCGATGCTTTTGCCCACGGCAAGTATTATCTTAGTCTGGAGAATGGTGTTTACTGCACAGGAATCGCCCGTGCCGATCTATTCCCTATTTATCTGGAAAAATATCGGGATGGTGGTGATCTTGTGCAGTGCGGCATTAACGCTTCTTGACGGGGATCTCTACGAGGCGGCGAAACTTGACGGTGCGTATGGAATACGGCTGCATTTGTATGTGACCTTGCCGCTTTTGGCTCCGACGCTTCTTTTTGTGACTTTGTTGGGAATTGTATATAGTTTTCGTATTTTTCGGGAGAGTTATCTGTATTATGGTTCAAATTATCCGCCGGATGCTGGTTATAGTTTACAGTATTATATGAACAATCATTTTATGAAGCTGAATTATCAGTATCTTGCCTCCGGCGCAGTGATCACAACAATACTTATCTGTATAATTGTCGCGGCGGGAATTCGGCTTTCCCGCAAATTTGAGTGAGGGCAGGTGGGAGGATGAAGAAGAAGATAAGAGTTTTATTTGTAATTATTCTGACGGGGATTTTTCTCTTTCCGGTTTTTCTTACCCTGTTTCGCTCTCTTTTACGCGAAGATTTGGCGGGGACATCCCGCCTCTCGATAGTGGGATACTATGATATTCTGGTGGAGGAAGCCTGGTATCTGAAGGGATTTTGGAATTCGGTCTGCTATGCGGTGGTGATCACCATACTAAATACTATAGTTTCCGTTCCTGCTGCCTATGCATTTAGAGAGGCGGATTTTCGCGGAAAGGGGGTACTCTACTTTTTTTATATTATTTTGATGATGATGCCCTTGCAGGTGACGATGCTGCCAAATTATATTGGGCTGCGGGATATGAATTTACTGGACACGCGGTTAGCACTGATCTTACCGGGAATCTTTACTCCCTTTGGCGTGTTTTTAATGGGGCAGTATATGAGGGGAATCAACAAAAGTATTTTGGAGGCTGCCAGGATGGAAACCAAGTCGATTTTCCGGATTATGCTTTACATCGCGTTGCCTCAAGTGAAAACCTGTATTGCGGCAATGTTTTTATTTACCTTTGCGGAGAATTGGAATCTGGTCGAGCAGCCGCAGATCTTTTTAAAAAGTGAACAAAAACAGCCGCTGTCCGTGCTGCTTGCCGTGCAGAATGACACGATGGGGACTCTCCTTGCGGGCTGTGTTATCTTTATGCTTCCGGTTGTGATTCTCTATCTGTATTTTCATGAAAGCTTGGAGGATGGGCTTGGAAGTCTGAAATTATAAAGCTTTGTAAAAAAATGGAAATAAGATTGGAGTATTAAAATCTATGGGAAAGCGAAAATATTTAGATCGGTTCGCCGTGTTCTTTTTTACATTTATGCTTTTCTTTACTCTGTTTTCCCCTTCGTTACATCGGCAGACAACGCCGAATGTTATGGTGCTGCGGGCAAGGGAGAAGGAATTCCCAGTCACGATATATCTGGAGGATGGGGAGGAATATGTTTCAAAAAAGAGGGAACTTGCTCTTCCTGCCTATGTGCTAAATTTTATCGAAGATTTTTCCGAGGAAGTTCAAATTGCGAATGTCTTTGTGCTTGAGGAAACCGAAGAGGGATTTTTTGCGCGTGAGCGACAGGTGATTCTTAGTGGGGAGGCGGAGGGGTGGTTTGAGATTAAAAGCGGTGTGGAGAAAAAAGACAAGTTAATCTATGCGGCGGATCGGGAACTTGTGGATGGAATGAAAGTAAATATGGTGGAAATAAAAAAATAGAATATTGTGGACGGGGAGAATTGCGGATGAAGAATTTAGGGAAAAGGATAATTATGGTATCACTGACAGCGGGGATTGTTCTCTGTGCAATCTTTGGGCTTTACAAGATCAATGCGCAAATTCCTTCTGGAGTCCTGGTGTCTGGAATTTTGGAAAAAGAAATTCAGGAGGCGTATCAGGATTTATATGTGGAGATAAGTGCATACGATGGTGAGGGAAATTTTACCCTTCTTACCCCGCAGCCACAGACAGAACAGATATTGACCTTTACATTGCAAAAACGGTATCCGGATGCCTATGTGAGAGATCTGGGAACGGAGAGGGAGATAAGGCTTACAGTGATCCTGCTGTTTTTATGTGTCGCGGCATTTCTTTTTCTTAATCCGTTTATTTTCTATCTGATGGGAGAAAAAGGCAAAAATTTTCGTTTTCTTGTGCGGATCGGCGAAGGTTTTCTCCTGTGTTTTCTGGTGAGGGGAAGGGGTGTACTGCCATCCGTATGTATCCCAGAAAAGTTTATTTATCTTGGGGAGTGGTGGGAAAAATGTAAGGAGTATTTTGATAATATAAAAAAACTGGGAGAAATTCCCTGTGAAGTCTACCAGAAATATGCGGCGGTCCAGACAGGGCTTTTTGTATTGGCAATTGCGGGGATTATCATGTTTTTAGTGCTTGGAAAGAGTCAAAAAACCAATTGGTTTAAAGGATTCTTTTGCGGCTTGATGGGGAGAAAGAAAAAGAAAGAATCAAAATGATAACAATATATATAGAAGGAAACAAAAAAACTTACCAGAATTTACTTGCAAAAAATGCTGCTTTCCCTGAAATAATTTTTCTCATCCTGCACATAATATTATCACGATAGAGAACGGAATGTATCCGACGGGGAAACACAAGAAACAATCGCCAGATACATACGATCCCTGTCGGAATACAAAAGCGAATGCGCGAATGCGCGCGGAATCGTTTGCAGTACATGCAGAAAAATGCATTAGAATGCAAAACGAAAAATAGGCGATAGTGCCAAGAAAACACATGATACAATTATGGAGGTGAATCATTATGTCAAGTAACAAATCAGGTTCTGGTAGAATGGAAGTGCCGCAGGCAAAAGAGGCTATGGATCGTTTTAAGATGGAGGTTGCATCTGAGATCGGTGTGCCGCTTAAAGAAGGCTACAACGGCGATTTGACAAGTGCCCAGAATGGTTCTGTAGGTGGAGAGATGGTCCGCCAGATGATCAAGAAACAGGAAGAGGCTATGGTCAGCAATAAGTAATTGCGGACAGTAAAAAACAACAAAAAAGGACAGGGGCAGAACGAAAGGTTCTGTCCCTGTCTTTTCTTTGCCTATAAAAGATTACTCTTCCTCGTTCTCATCCGTTTTTGTTTCCGGCTCTTCCTCCGCTTCCTCGGTCGCGTCGAAGTCCAGATCGTCTTCTAAGTCGTCGTCATCGTCGAAATCATCATCAAAATCATCCATGTAGTCCGGGGTGACATAGCGGTAAACCGCATAGGCGATAACTGCAACTGCAGCGATCGCACCGATAATGGCGAGGACGAAGATCAGAGTATGCTTCTTCTCCTCAATCGGATCCTCCTTCTTCTTGATCAGTTCGCCAAGTTTTGACTCAGCTAACATATCGCTGAGTTTGGAGGATGCAAGCAGGGATTCCAGCTTGTTTGCATTATTGCACATAAAGACACATCCTTTCTCTCCTTGTAACAAAGGAATAAATTTTACCTTCAGCCTTATTATACCATGTTCTCCGAACATGATGCCTCCGGCGGATGCACACAGTTCATAAAAGTAATTGTCCTTCTGTTGATCGGACATGAACTGGCGCGGGTATAATATCGATTCATATTATACCATGTCCTTGATAAATTTACCATGTTTTTTTGCAAGTTTAGATTTTTTTTAATTTTGCAAATCCTGCAAGCATCTTTTTTGTTCCTGCTGCTGGAAAATCGACCGTGATCTCGTAGTCTCTGCCGCCGCTTACAATATTGGTGACTAACCCAACTCCGAATTTTATATGCTGAACCGTGTCTCCGACCCCGTAATCAAGAGGCTTTAGGGAGGCATTATCAAATTGTTTTACGGGTTTTTGAGCGGATGGTTTTGCAGAGAATATTGGCTTTGTATTCCGGATCGATCCTTTTTGGAAGTTATTTCCAGAAACAAAGGAAGTACTTTGTCCACTCCCCCGGTAATTTAACAGATAGCGCGGGATCTCATCGATAAAGCGGGAATGGCGGTTGAACTGAGGTTCGCCGCGCAACATACGCATACGGGCGCAGGAAAGTTTTAATTCCCTCATCGCGCGCGTGATGCCAACATAGCAGAGCCGCCGCTCCTCCTCAATTTCAAGTTCCGGCTGTTCCGCGTTGATTGCCATATAGCTTGGGAAAAGCCCCTCCTCCATACCACAGAGATAGACATAGGGGAATTCCAGTCCCTTGGCAGAATGAAGTGTCATCAGTACAACGAAATTACTGTCCTGCGTCAGATTATCCACATCAGCAACAAGTGCGACTTCCTCCAAAAATCCGGAGAGTGTTGGCTCCTCGGAAGTATTTTCCTCGTAGTCGGTTAATTTGTTGACAAATTCATCAATATTGGCAAGCCGGTCGGCGGCGGTACTTTCTTCTTCCGTTTCCTCGATTTCTTTTAGATATCTCGTCGCGTCCAAAAGTTCATCTACCAGATCGCTTAGCGAGTAGTCCGCGTGGGAGAGTTTGCTTTTTAAGCTCTCGATCAGCGCGACAAAGGAGGAGAGTTTTGCGGCGGCGCGCCCAACCCCGGAAATCTCGTCAATATGGAGCAGAGCGGTATAAAAACTTACGCCCGCATCCTGCGCCCAGGCATCAATGCGATCGATGGTGGTCAGACCGATCCCCCGCTTTGGCACATTGATAATGCGTTTTACCGCCATAGAATCCTGCCCGTTGTTAATGGTTTTTAAGTAGGCGAGGATATCTTTTATTTCCTTGCGCTGATAGAAATTGATGCTGCCGATCACTTTGTAGGGAATGCCATGCAAAATCAATTTTTCTTCCAGAACGCGGGACTGCGAGTTTGTGCGGTAGAGAACGGCAAAATCTCTCCAGGAAGGGGGCGCTTCTTTTTGCATATGCGCCACAATATCGGAGATGATCGCACCGGCTTCCTCCACATCCGTCTCAAACTGAGAAAAGGTAACAGGACATCCCTTGCTGTTTGCCGTCCAGAGTTTTTTCTCCTTGCGCCCCAGATTGTGGGAGATCACCTCGTTCGCTGTCTCAAGAATATTTTGCGTTGAGCGATAATTTTGCTCCAGTTTAATTACTTTAGCATCCGGATATTCCTTCTCAAAATCGAGAATATTGCGGATGTTCGCGCCGCGAAATTTGTAGATGGATTGATCATCATCGCCGACCACGCAGAGATTATGTTCCACCTCGCCCTCCTCATTGGTGTGGGAGGCGAGAAGGCGAACAAGTTCAAACTGTGCCGTATTTGTATCCTGATACTCGTCCACCAGAATATAACGGAAACGTTTTTGATAGTAGGAGAGTGCCTCCGGCTGCGTCTGAAATAATTTTACGCAGAGAAAAATAATATCGTCAAAATCCAGTGCGTTGTTTGCTTTTAAGCGTTTTTGATATTCTGTGTAGACGCGCGCGTACTGTTCGGCGGCATAGTCGCCGCTTGCTCTTTCTGCATAATCTTTCGGACTTAAAAGTACATTTTTTGCGGAGGAGATCACGGAGATCAGTGTGCGTTCTTTTAAGGTCTTCGTATCGATATTTAAAACCTTGCAGACTTCGTGCATCAGTGTTTTTGTATCGTCCGTATCGTAGATAGTAAAATCGCGCTCATAGCCAAGCAACTCAATATATCGGCGCAGGAATCGCACACAGCTTGAATGGAAGGTGGAAACCCAGATATTTTTCGCGCCATAGCTGACAATTTTATCTACACGTTCCCGCATTTCTTTTGCCGCTTTGTTGGTAAAGGTAAGTGCTAGAATCTGGAAAGGACTTACATTTTTTTCCTCTATCAGGTAGGCAATGCGATGAGTGAGTACGCGCGTCTTGCCAGAACCAGCTCCCGCAAGGATAAGCAGAGGACCATTTTCGTGTAACACTGCGCGTTTTTGCTCAAGATTTAAGGTATCATAAATACTCATGGAAACCGCCTTTCATATTTTTGTGATAAGTTTGTGATGGGTTTCTTCTATTAAACAATATATAAAAGCTATTGTATTGCTGCTTCCGGATCTTTGATTCGCCGTTTATAAAAACATTCCAGGGTATCTTCGACGCAGGTAGTATGGAACGGATAGCGGTTAAAAATTTCCGGCGCGCTATTCTCCATAACAATACCGGTGCCGACAAAGGAGAGCATTTCAAGATCATTGTAGTTGTCGCCAAAAGCGGCGGTCTCGTCAGCACCGATATGGAGAAAGGACAAAAGCGCGGTGAGTGCTGATCCCTTGTTGACATCGCGGCGCACAAAATCAATCCAATGAAAGTCACTTACTGTACATTTTAATGTATCCTGCCAGCGGGGAAGAAAATAGGAAGCTGAATTTTGAATTCCTGTGCGTTCGTAGGCGGAAACCTTGATAATCTCTTCCGGGATATCGGAGAGATTTTCAATTACGCGCACATTGTTCTTTACCGTGTTCTGCATATGATCAAGAAAACTTTTGTTTTTGGGAAGCACATAGGAGGTAGACTCGCCAGAGATTAAGACCTCACAGTCGCCCCGTGCCAAAATATCCTCCACCAATTTTTTTGCGTCCGCTAACTCCATACAGGATTTTGCAATTATTTTATCTTTATAGATAACAAATGCTCCATTCTCACACAGAAAAGCCATATCCCCTGCTGCCTCGCCAAAAAGTCGGACAAGATTCGGGTACTGGCGACCACTGGCGGCCGCAAAGATAATGCCGCAAGCCGCGAGGCGGCGAATCAATGGAACCGCACGGGGAGTAAGTGTCTGCGCACCATTTTGCAGCAATGTGCCATCCAGATCGGATGCAATCAATTTTATCATAATAGGAAACCACCTTTATTATTAAGACTATTTTTTTAGGAATAATGTCGCTACAATATTTTATGTGGGAAAATTATAGCAGAAAATTCGCGCTTTTGCAATGATTAGTTTTTTGATCTTTGTTTTAACGGCAAGGACAAAGGAGCCTATGGGTTCATTTCAAAAACTGTAAATAAGTTTTGCTTGCTATTTTCTCCAAATGCGTGCATAATTGTAGAGGACGAAGAATTTATCGATCCCTGCGCGCATTTTGGCGTGCATAATTGTAGAGGACGAAGAATTTATCGATCCTGACATAAGGGACAGAGAGAAAAGAGGGATAAAAATGTTTACAAAGGAAGCTTTGCGCAAGCTTATTGTTCCGCTAATGATTGAACAGCTTTTGATTGTGATGGTTGGTATGGTCGATACCATTATGATAAGTCCTTGTGGTGAGGCGGCAGTTTCTGGCATCTCGCTGGTCGATTCCATCAATATACTGCTTACGGGGATGTTTTCAGCACTCGCAACGGGGGGCGCGGTTGTCGCGGCACAGTATATCGGGCACAAACAGCAGGATGGGGCGTGCCATGCAGCAAATCAGCTATTGCTCTCGGTGTTGGCGGTCTCCGGTGTGCTGATGGTCATTTCTCTTATTGGCAATTACGGAATTTTACGCTTAATTTACCGCAGGATCGATGCGGATGTGATGGGGAATGCCAGAACTTATTTTTATCTGTCCGCGGTTTCCTATCCGTTCCTCGCTGTTTATTCTTCGGGAACTGCACTGTTTCGGGCGATGGGGGATTCCAAAATCTCCATGAAAACTTCGATTGTGATGAATGTAATCAATATTGTTGGCAATGCAGTACTGCTCTATATTTTTGATTTGGGTGTGTTTGGCGCGGCACTTGCAACTCTTGGTTCAAGGATTGTGGCTGCGGTGGTAGTGACAAAACTTTTGGTAAATCAGGAACGACAGATTCATCTGGATCCGAAATTAAGGCTTGGCTTTTTCCCTGAAATGATTCGGCGCATTCTTCGCATTGGAATTCCAAATGGATTAGAGAGCAGTATTTTTCAGATTGGCAAATTGATGGTTGCCGGCATGATTTCCGGTTTTGGAACTACGGCCATCACTGCAAATGCGGTTGCCAATACCGTTTGCTCATTCGAGGTAATTCCGGGCAATGCCATTGGTTTAGCGATGATTACGATTGTCGGACAATGTGTTGGGGCGCAAAATGCCGAGGATGTTAAAAAATATACGAAAAAACTGATGTGTTATGCATATCTTGCTGTATTTGTGGTCAATGTCTTTGTGGTGCTTTTGCTAAATCCAATCTGTGCGGCATATCAGTTGCTGCCGG
>CAJTLX010000066.1 GCA_910577165.1 uncultured Lachnospiraceae bacterium | reverse complement strand
ACCATTGTGACCACCATAATGTCTAATTTCGGGCTGTACAAGGCACTTGACGCAAAAAATATCCGCTATGAGAAGACGGCAGTCGGGGATAAATACGTATCGGAAAATATGGTAAAGAACGGGCATTGTCTGGGAGGGGAGGATTCCGGACATATTATTTTCAGCAAGCACGCAGTAACGGGTGATGGTATTTTGACTTCGCTTAAAGTAATGGAAGTTATGCTTGAGAAAAAGCAGAAACTTTCAGAGTTAGTAAAGGATTTGGTGATCTACCCGCAGCTTTTGGTAAATGTTCGCGTGAAGGATAAGAAGACGGCGATGGAGGATGAAAAGGTGCTTGCAGAAGTGGCACGCGTGGAAAATGAACTTGGAGAAAACGGCAGAATCTTAGTGCGCGGCAGCGGGACAGAACCAGTAGTGCGCGTTATGGTAGAAGCGGCAACCGATACGATCTGCAGGGAGAAAGTTGCACAGGTGGTAAGCGTGTTGGAGGAACTTGCATAGATTAAGAGGAAAAAAATTTCCCCCTGTGCATAAAAAAGGGAGGGGATAAACTGCCTCGCAGTTTTTGAAAAAAATAGTAGCATTTTTGAAAGAGATATGCTATAATCGGAAAATGATATTATATGTCTGTACGCCGTCGGAGAAGAACCGTTCAAAAAAGGGCAGAGCGGAGAGCTTACGGCAGATATCCGGGACATAATATAAGGAGGAAAAAACGGATGAGTTTTCAGGTAGAAGATTTGGGAAAGAATATGGTGAAGCTTACGATAGAAGCAACCGCAGAAGATTTTGAGAAGGCACTCGATAAGGTTTATCATAAGAATAAGGGCAAAATCAATGTGCAGGGATTTCGCAAGGGCAAAGCTCCACGCTCCATTATTGAGAAGATGTACGGTGCGGGTGTTTTCTATGAGGATGCGGCAAATGAGATTATCCCGGAAGCCTACGAGCAGGCGGCGAAGGAAAGCGGACTTGAGATTGTTGCAAGACCGTCGATCGAGGTAGTGCAGATAGAGAAAGGCAAGAATTTTATTTTTACGGCTGAGGTTGCGGTAAAGCCTACGGTTGTACTTGGTCAGTATAAGGGCATCGAGGTGGAGAAGGCAGATCTTTCTGTTTCCGATGAGGAGTTAAATGCCGAGCTTGACAAGGCGAGAGAGCAGAACTCCCGGACAGTGACGGTGGAAGATAGAGCCATTGCCATGGGAGATATTGCGACAATTGACTATGAAGGCTTTATGGATGGGGTTGCTTTTGAGGGCGGCAAGGGTACGGATCATGAGCTTGAGATTGGTTCCCATTCCTTTATTGATACATTCGAGGATCAGCTTGTAGGAAAAAATATCGGCGAGGAGTGCGAGATAAATGTTACCTTCCCGCAAGAGTATCACGCGCCGGAACTTGCGGGCAAACCTGCGGTATTTAAAGTTACAGTAAAGGGGATCAAAGTAAAAGAACTTCCGGAACTTGATGATGATTTTGCACAGGATGTTTCGGAGTGCGATACACTCGATGCCTATAAGGAGAGCATAAAGAAAGAAATTTATGACAGGAAGGCTGCCGCTGCAAAATCTGCGAAGGAGGATGCCGCGATCGAAAAGATTGTAGAGAACGCGCAGATGGATATTCCACAGCCGATGGTTGAAACGCAAAAGCGTCAGATGGCAGATGAGTTTGTCCAGAGATTGCAGATGCAAGGACTTAATATTCAGCAGTATTTACAGTTTACAGGGATGACCCCGGAGAAGTTTTTGGAGACGCTCGAACCACAGGCATTAAAGCGGATTCAAAGCAGACTTGTACTTGAAGAAATTGTCAAAGCAGAGAATCTCTCTGTTTCGAACGAGGAGATCGAGAACGAGATGAAGCGGATGAGCGAGATTTACAATAGGGATCTGGATCAGATAAAAGAGATGCTTGGCGAGGAGGAGAAGAATCTTTTGGCTATGGATTTAAAGGTGCAGAAAGCGATTGATTTTGTGGCGGAGCAGGCAGTGGAAGTATAAATGGCAAAGGCGAAGAAGATGCGGGAGCGATTTTTCCGAAAATCATTCCCGCATTTTTGGCTTGGTATTGAACAGGCAACTGCGGAACTAATAAAAACAGCAGAAGTCCGGAGCACGGGAGAATTGATGAACGCGAAGCGAGAATAAATTCTTCCTGGGTAGTGTGCGCGAGAAGGACGGATGCGGAACTAATAATAGGAGGAAAGCGAAAATGAGTTTAGTACCTTATGTAATTGAACAGACCAGCAGGGGTGAACGCTCCTATGATATTTATTCAAGACTTTTAAAGGATCGCATTATTTTTCTGGGCGAGGAAGTGACGGATACCAGCGCGAGTATTGTGATAGCGCAGCTTCTTTTCCTTGAGGCCGAGGATCCGGGCAAGGACATCAATCTTTATATTAACAGTCCGGGCGGCTCTGTATCGGCGGGGATGGCGATCTATGACACAATGCAATTTATCAGGAGCGATGTTTCCACAATCTGTATTGGTATGGCAGCCAGCATGGGCGCATTTTTGCTTGCGGGTGGAACGAAGGGCAAGCGTATGGCATTGCCGAACGCGGAGATAATGATTCATCAGCCATCCGGCGGCGCGAAAGGTCAGGCAACAGAAATTCAGATTGTAGCAGAGAATATTTTAAAGACGAAAAAGAAATTGAACCAGATGCTTGCAGAAAATACTGGAAAATCCTACGAAACGATCGCGGCGGACACAGAGCGTGATTACTATATGTCTGCACAGGAAGCTCTTGACTATGGTATTATTGATACGATTGTGACAAAACGTCAAGGTTAAAAATATAGGCAGGATCTCTGAAATTGTGTTGGGGAAAGATGGAGGCAGAAAATGGCGATAAAAAATGATGGGAATCAGATGCTGTACTGCTCGTTCTGTGGAAAAAGCCAGGAGCAGGTAAAACGTCTGATTATAGGCCCAAAAGATATTCATATCTGTGACGAGTGTATCGGCGTTTGCTCCGAGATTATCGAGGAGGAAAGCGAAGGGCTTGCGATGGAATACGAGGACGGAATGATCAATCTCTTAAAGCCTAGGGAGATCAAAGAATACCTCGATCAGTATGTGATTGGTCAGGATGAAGCAAAGCGCGCGCTGGCTGTTTCAGTTTATAATCACTACAAAAGGATCTTGTCGGAGCGAGATTTGGATGTTGACCTGCAAAAGAGCAATATTCTTCTGATTGGACCGACGGGTTCTGGAAAAACTTATCTTGCACAGACCCTTGCAAAGATTTTGAATGTGCCTTTTGCGATTGCGGATGCAACTGCACTTACAGAAGCGGGATATGTCGGCGAGGATGTGGAAAATATTCTGTTAAAAATTATTCAGGCTGCAGATTATGAAATTGATCGTGCACAGTACGGCATTATCTATATTGATGAGATTGACAAGATCACCAGAAAATCGGAGAATACCTCGATTACCCGCGATGTTTCGGGCGAGGGCGTACAGCAGGCACTTTTAAAAATATTGGAGGGCACGGTTGCCTCAGTTCCGCCGCAGGGCGGCAGAAAGCATCCTCACCAGGAATTTTTGCAGATTGATACCACGAATATTCTCTTTATCTGCGGCGGTGCATTTGACGGGCTGGAAAAGATTATTGAGTCGAGAGTGGGACAAAAAACCATCGGTTTTAACGGGGATGTCACAGTGGGGCAAAAGAAGGATATCGGGGTATTGCTGCGTCAGGTACTGCCACAGGATCTGATTAAATTTGGTATGATTCCGGAATTTGTCGGGCGTGTGCCAGTAGTGACAGCGATGGATCTGCTCGATGAGAAATCTCTTGTGCGCATTCTCTCTGAGCCGAGAAACGCACTGGCAAGACAATATAAGAAGTTGTTTGAACTTGACGGCGTGGAACTTGAATTTACCCCGGAAGGCTTGGAGGCGATTGCAAAGCGTTCGTTTGAGCGAAAGACCGGAGCGAGAGGGCTGCGCGCCATTGTGGAGTCTGTGATGATGGATTCGATGTTCACTATTCCAACCGATCCGGACGTAATCAAATGTATTGTCACAAAGGAGGCAGCGGAAGGAAAGGAGCAGCCAAGACTTATCCACGTGGAGGGTGGTCAGACAAAAAAGCAGATGCGCAAGCGTTCCGCAAAGCATAGTACGGGGGAGATTGCGTAGTAAGAAAGGTATGCGGTTATGGAGGAAACGGGAAAGAATGAAATTGTGGCGATGCCGCTTGTAACGCTGCGCAACATTGTCGTGATGCCCGGGATGATGATTCATTTTGATATCCGAAAAAAGAAGAGCATTGCTGCGGTGGAAACGGCGATGCGGCAGGAGCAGCACGTTTTTGTAGTGACGCAGCAGGATGTGCGGGGGGAGGGGGAGGAGTCGGAATCAATGTTGCCGACTCTGTACTCCTATGGCACGGTGACAGTGATTAGACAGCTAATCAAGCTGCCGGAAAACGTGATTCGTGTGCTGGTGGTCGGCGAGTACCGAGCGCAGTTTTTGTCCATGACGGACGGCGGCGAATATTTTATCGCAGAAGCGATGCGTATGCCGGAAGGCGAGGAGCCGACAAAAACCGAGAAGGAAGCGATGCTGCGCAGCTTAAAGGAATTGCTGCAAAATTATGGAAATGAAAATGTAAGGCTTAGCCGTGAGGTGTTGAAAAACCTGATGGAAACCACAAGCCTAGAAAAATTAGTTGAGCAGCTTCCGGTGCAGCTGCCGCTTTCCGTGCCGGAAAAGGAAATGATTTTGGCAGGCTTTGGGCTGATTGGGCAGTTTAAGGCGGAAGCAGTGGTATTAGCAAATGAGGTCAATGTGATCCGTATCCAAAAGGGGATACAGGAGATGGTAAAGGCACATATTGACAAAAATCAGCGCGAGTATATGCTGCGTGAACAACTCAAGGTGATTCAGGAGGAGTTAGGGGACACAAACCAGCTTGCCGATGCGGATAAATTTGCGGCACAGTGCGAGGAACTTGAGGCAAGTGACGAGATCAAAGAGAGTATACGTCAGGAGATCAGGCGTTTTCGTGCGGTGAATGGCTCTGTCTCGGAAAGTGCGGTATCCCGCGGATATTTGGAGACCCTCTTAGCATTGCCATGGGATAAAATAAGTGAGGACAATGAAGATATCCGCAATGCGAGGCGTGTGTTGGAGGAAGATCACTACGGACTAAAAAAGGTCAAGGAACGGGTGTTAGAGTTTTTGGCTGTCCGCGCAGCAACACACCAGGCGGACGCGCCAATTATCTGTCTGGTTGGACCTCCTGGCACGGGTAAAACTTCCGTGGCGCGCTCTGTGGCAAGAGCACTAAACAAAAAATATGTCCGGATCTGTCTGGGCGGTGTGCGGGATGAAGCGGAGATTCGCGGACACCGCAGAACCTATGTCGGGGCTCTTCCGGGGCGCATTATTACTGGATTAAAAACGGCGGGTGTAAAAAATCCGCTGATGCTTTTGGACGAGATTGACAAGATGGCAAGTGATTACAAGGGCGATCCCGCATCGGCAATGTTGGAAGTGCTTGACGGGGAGCAGAATTCAAGATTTGTCGATCACTATGTAGAACTTCCGGTTGATCTGTCAAAAGTGCTTTTTATTGCGACGGCAAATACAACGCAGACCATCCCTGCTCCGCTGCTTGATCGCATGGAGATTATCGAGGTAAATTCCTATACGGCAACGGAGAAACGTCATATCGCCAAAGAACATTTGATCCGAAAGCAATTGGTGAAAAATGGTCTGGATAAAAAAAGATTTACCATTACGGACAAAGCAATCGATAAGATTATTTCCGGCTATACTGCGGAGGCGGGGGTGCGTTCCCTGGAGCGGCGCATTGGTGAGTGTATGCGAAAGATTGTGCTTTTGATGGCACAGGATGATTCTGTGGAAAAGGTGCGCATTACGGAGAAGAATCTAACTAAATTTTTGGGCGCAGTAAAGCGCGAAAAAGAAAAGAAGAACCGGAAGGATGCGGTTGGTATTGTTCGCGGGCTTGCTGTGACCTCTGCGGGCGGCGATACACTCTCCATTGAGATCAATACCATGCCGGGAAAGGGCAAGATTGAATTGACCGGACAGCTTGGCGATGTGATGAAGGAGTCAGCGCAAACCGCAATCAGTTATGTACGGTCGGTGGCGCAGGGCTACAAAGTGCCAGACGATTATTTTGAAAAACATGATATGCATTTGCATATTCCAGAGGGTGCGGTGCCAAAGGATGGTCCTTCTGCGGGGATCGCGCTTGGCACTGCGGTACTCTCCGCTGTGACAGGAAAGAAAATCCGGGCGGATTTGGCGATGACGGGTGAAGTGACCCTGAGGGGGCGGGTACTGCCGATCGGCGGCGTAAAAGAAAAACTTTTGGCGGCGAAGATGGCAGAGATCTCCCTGGTACTTGTGCCAAAAAAGAATGAGGGCGATGTAAAGGAACTTGAGGCGGAGATTACGGACGGATTGCGCGTGGTCTTTGTGGAGACAATGGAAGAGGTAATTAAGGAAGCCTTTATCGCATAAGAGAAAGGGCAGAAAAAAGCTGGAGCAAACAGCGATGTTTTGCTTCAGCTTTTTCCATCTCAAGTTGAAAAGCATATCAGCATCTCATATTGAAAAGCCAGATAATGATTGAAACAGGAATTGTTCTGATATTATCATGGCAGAAAAGTTAAAAAATACAAGGAGAAATTTATATGGAAGAGGAAAAGAAAATAAGGCAGAGTATTAATTATGTGGAATTGGAAACCATCTGTGGTATTACAAGCAGTTTGCCGGAGAATGAACTGCCAGAATTTGCATTTGCCGGAAAATCCAATGTGGGAAAATCTTCCCTGATCAACGCGCTGATGTTTCGCAAGTCCTATGCGAGGACTTCCTCGCAGCCGGGCAAGACGCAGACCATCAATTTTTATAATATCGAGCGCGAATTATATTTTGTGGATCTGCCTGGCTACGGCTATGCAAAAGTTTCACAGGAAATCAGGGCAAAATGGGGCGCGATGATTGAGCGGTATCTAAAGGGCTCAAAGCAATTGAAAAAGATTTTTCTTCTGGTGGATATTCGCCACGAGCCAACGGCAAACGATAAGGAAATGTATCAGTGGATTGTGTATCAGGGCTATGAGCCAGTGATTATTGCGACAAAACTTGACAAGATTAATCGCAGCCAGAAAGATCGGCAGTTGAAACTTATTCGAACAGCACTTGATGCGGGAGAAAAAATTAAGATTATTCCGTTTTCGGCTCTGACAAAGCAAGGGCGGGAAGAAATCTGGGCGTATATCGATGCACAGAGGTAAGCAGGGTGAAAAAGATGCCGACATTAGTCGGCATCCCCTATCAGCGCGGAAAAAATATGGGCGTAGATCTCAGAACTTTTTTTCGACCAGTTATTACAGATAGTTTCGGCTTCTGCCTCCGAGGGAATGGAGAGGCGGACATCGATAATTGGATTGTCGCGTTCCAAAATTTTTAGAGAGGCAATGTATTCGTTCCTTTTAGAGCGGTAGTACTCTGCGCGGATGGAATTTTCCTCACGCATACTGTATTTATTCATTTTAAGAAAACTATCGATATCCTCTTTGATAGGTTCGGAGATCTTATTGTAAAAAAAGGAGAGCGATTCGCCACCCAATGCGGTAATCTCGTAGTAAGTGCTGTTGCGAATCACATTGCAGGAAATAAATTTATCTTCCAGAAGTTCGGACAGCACCTGCTGGATATTAAAGTAGGAGGTATATTCTTTCTCAAGGAGAAAATTTGTTAGCTGATTCTGTGTCAGCGGAAATTCTACCTTGTCCAAAATATAAAGAATCATCAATTTATAAAGCATCAATGCTTCGGGTTGCATGGGAATCTCCTTTCATACATGCAAAATCAAGTAGTTTATTGCGTACTATAATTTTTGGAAAAAATTTCCATATCAGTAAAACTTCAATTTAATTTTAATCTTTCGTTTTGTAGAACATCCCCTGCAAAAAATCTTTACGTTTCATTTCTTTTTCAATTGAATTTAGCACAAATTTTTTATTCGCGCTCCAGAGGGGCGCGATCAGCAAATTCTTCGGTCCGTCGCCGGTCAGTCTGTGGATCACGATATCCTCCGGAACGATGGCGAGGCAGGAGAGCAATGTATCAAGGTAGGCGGCAAAATCCATCAGCAGGTAGGCTTCTGGATGTGCCTTATAGTGTGCGGCAAGATCTGTTTCTCTCAGCACATAGAGCAGCGAAAGTTTAAGTCCTGACAGCGGAAGAGCGCAGACATAGCGCACAGAGGCCAACATATCCGCCTTTGTCTCATATGGAAGACCTAAAATTAGATGGGTCACAATATCAATTCCCGCATCGGAGAGGGAATGTATTGCATCTTCATAAATGCGCAGGGGATAACCGCGCCGGATAAATGCGGCACTGCGCTCATGTATGGTTTGCAGACCGAGTTCCACAGTAACTGGTTTCTGTGTATTTAAGCGCGATAAAAGGGACAAAACCCCATCTCCCAGACAATCTGGACGAGTCGCGATGGCAAGCGAGGCGATTTCTGGCTGTGCGATCGCCTCAGAAAATATATGTTCAAGTTTTTCAAGCGGAGCATAAGTATTAGTGTATGCCTGAAAATATGCGATGTAGCGTCCGGAAGGGTTCTTGGCGGCAACAAGCTGTTTTGCATACGCAATCTGCTCTTTGATGTCAAGATCTTTTTGGGCGGCAAACTCCCCCGAACCACCCGCACTGCAAAAAATACAGCCGCGCGTGTCCAATGTACCATCGCGGTTTGGACAGGTAAAACCGGCGTTTAGGGAAAGCTTATAAAGTTTTGTTCCAAAGTGCTGCTTACAGCTATAATCAAAGCTATGAAAACGTTTTTTATCCCACATTATTTTTTCGGAACATGGGACATCACTGCGTTACTGACCGCCTCGCATACGCGCGGATCAAAAGGTTCGGGCAGAATATTATTTTCATTTAATTCATCTTCCGGCACAAGCTCCGCGATCGCTGTGGCGGCGGCAAGTTTCATCTCCTCCGTGATCTGGGATGCGCGCGCCTTTAATGCCCCCTTAAAGATCCCCGGAAAGGCGACCACATTGTTGACCTGATTTGGAAAATCGGAACGTCCAGTACCCACCACGCGCGCACCGGCCTCCCTTGCAAGATCCGGCATAATCTCCGGGACGGGATTTGCCATTGCAAAGAGGATCGCATCGGAGTTCATCGAGGCGACCATCTCCTTAGTGACAATATTCGGGGCGGATACACCGACAAAAATATCCGCGCCCTTTAGTGCGTCGGCAAGCAGACCATGTGCATTTTCAAGATTGGTCACTTCCATCATCTGTTTTTGCATCCAGTTTAAGTCAGGAGTATCCTTTGCCAGAATGCCAGCGCGGTCGCACAGGGTTAGATGGGAAAATCCGTAAGTAAGCAAAAGTTTTGAGATCGCAATGCCCGCAGAACCCGCGCCATTTACAACAACGCAGCAGTCCTCCTTCTTTTTTCCGGTCACTTTTAAGGCATTGATAATCCCGGCAAGTACCACAATGGCGGTGCCGTGCTGATCATCGTGAAAAACCGGAATATCAAGGATCTCTTTTAAGCGCGTTTCGATTTCAAAACAGCGCGGCGCAGAGATATCTTCAAGGTTGATGCCGCCGAACGCCGGCGCAAGGTAAGTCACCGCTTTGATAATCTCTTCGGTATCCTGTGTATCCAGGCAGATGGGAAAGGCGTTGACCCCTCCAAATTCCTTAAAAAGAACACATTTGCCTTCCATCACCGGCATCGCCGCCCGCGCGCCGATATTGCCGAGTCCTAAGACGGCGGAACCGTCCGATATAACAGCCACAGTATTTGCCTTGATGGTATATTGGTAAACCGCGTCCGGATCTTTTGAGATCGCCTTACATGGTTCCGCAACGCCCGGAGTGTAGGCGAGCGCGAGATCCTCCCTCGATTTCACCTTGCACTTTGCTGTGGTTTCAAGTTTTCCATTCCACTCTTTATGAAGCTGTAGAGCCTGTTCATTTTTTGTCATAATAATGCCCTTTCCTTCCCTTTTTATTAAAAAACAGTCAAAAAAAAGCGAACAGAATAATAATACCACTGAAAGCCGATGAAATCAAGCAATCCGCAAAAAATATTTATTTTTTGTGAGAAGTATGGTATAATGTCCTGTGGACATTATACCTGTGCTGATTCGCGTTCGACCGCAGGGAGAACAATTTCTTCTGCGAATCATGCACATCCGCCGGAGGCACCTCGTTCGAAGAACAGAGTATAATGTCCTGTGGATCGTAAAAAAATTAAAGTTTTATGCTAAATTTTAGAAAGGAGCAGTGATATGCCAGCGTTTTATACACACTACATTTTTGGCAAACTTGGATACCAGGATATGGAGGAAGGTGCGTTAAAGGAGATGGTGCGCAGATACAAGAAAGTTTATGCTTTTGGTCTGTCCGGACCGGATATCTTTTTTTATTTTGCACCGGATCAGCTTCTGATGCGACGAACACCTGGTTCAAAGATGCATGAGGAAAAATGCGGGGCGTTTTTGCGCTGTATGTTAAAGGAGGCTCTTGCATTTTCCGGGGCGGAGCGGGAGATTGGAATTGCCTATTTGGCGGGATTTATTGGACATTACGCGCTTGATGTAAATTGTCATCCGCATGTTTATGCATATATTGAGGAGGAGGCTGCGCTGCTGGAGCAAGGGCTTGGAGGACGCGTAAGTGACGAGGGGACAAAGACAATGCGAATCGGCAGAAAACCGCATCCGCATCGGGTTTCAAAACATGAAAAAACGGGGATTCATTTTCGCTATGAATGCGCGATGGATCACTATTTTCTGGAACATTATGTAGAAAAAACAACAGGGCAGCTAAAACAGGGGAAGATGGTATATTTAAATCCGGGGGAGCGGCGTGTGATTGCCCGATTGGTAGCCAATGCCTACAATAAGACTTATGATCGCCCAAATATGAATGAGGCCACCATGCGCGCAGTACTTTTCAGCGTGCGTATGGTACAGCATCTGCTCCGTGATCCGCGTGGAAAAAAGGAGCGTGCTTTTTATCCGCTGGAAAAATTTGTATACCACCATCCGTTTTTGTCCGGACTTTTTATAAACGATAATTGTTATAGTATTGGAAAAGATGAATGGGAAAAAATGAATATACTGTTCCAGATTGGACGCGGAGAGTACAAGGAGATGTTAGATGCCCTGGGGGAAGTAGTCGAGAGTACATTACAGTTGGAGGCCGTGCTTTCTTCTGAGAGAGATGAGGAAATTTCGGTGCTGCAGGAAGCAAGAGTACGCTATGAAAAAGCATTGAAACTTTTTGCAAGTACGCTCGGGAGCCGATCGTATCATACTGGAATGCCTGTATGAAACCTGTGTTTAAGAATTGATATCATACAGACGAAAATTGTTCTTGATCTTCGCGCAGGAACCTGCTTATGCAACAAAGCTTCCATTCAACTGCACGAAAGACTTGGCTTTGCTTCCTATCGATACGAATTTGAGAAACTGCTGATAAATCAAAACGATCAGTAAGTATTTTTATAGAATGAATATTACCGAAATATTTATGTAAAATTATATTTGTATTGTAAACCTGCACTTAAAATAAGGTGAAATCGTACAATCTACTTGAAAACTAAATTATTTTAGTGTATACTAAAACACAGAACAATTTATGCCGCATGATATGCGGCAGAACTGGAGGTAAACTTATGGGATATGATGTAAAAACTGCGCTGGAAACCGGAAAAACTGTGCTTGGGATTGAGTTCGGTTCCACAAGAATCAAGGCGGTGCTGATTGACGAGAACAATACTCCGATCGCATCGGGAAGTCATGACTGGGAAAACCGTTATGAAAATGGTGTTTGGACTTATTCGCTTGAGGATATCTGGACGGGACTTCAGGACGCTTACACAAATCTTGTTGCGGATGTGAAAAGACAGTATGGCATTGTATTAAAAAAAATCGGCGCGATTGGATTTTCTGCAATGATGCATGGCTATATGGTTTTTGATGAGAAGGACGAGCTGCTTGTACCGTTCCGTACCTGGCGCAATAATATCACAGGACCGGCCGCGGAAAAATTAACTGAAGTTTTTGGCTACCATATTCCGCAGCGTTGGAGTATTGCACATCTGTATCAGTCCATTTTAAACAAAGAAGAGCATGTCGGGAAAATACATACGCTGCTCACACTTGCAGGCTATATTCACTGGAAGATGACGGGACGCAAGGTGCTTGGGGTTGGTGAGGCATCCGGGATGTTCCCGATCGATATTGGGACAAAGGATTTCAACGCGCGGATGATCGCTCAATTTGACGAGTTGATTGCAGAGAAAAATTACGGCTGGAAACTGCGTGATATTTTGCCGGAGGTATTAGTGGCAGGGCAGGATGCCGGGACATTAACTGCGGAGGGGGCAAAGCTTCTCGATGTGTCCGGAAATCTTGAGGCGGGGGTTCCTCTCTGTCCTCCGGAGGGCGATGCAGGCACCGGCATGGTAGCAACCAACAGCGTAGCGGAGCGCACGGGCAATGTGTCTGCGGGTACTTCCGTTTTTGCGATGATTGTGATGGAGAAGGAATTGCAGAAAGTTTACGATGCGATTGATCTTGTAACCACCCCGACCGGCAATCTTGTGGCGATGGTACACTGCAATAACTGTACTTCTGATCTGAACGCCTGGGTGGGCTTGTTCCGTGAGTTTGCGGAAAGCTTCGGAATGAAAGTCGAGATGAACGATCTCTTTGGGACGCTCTATAACAAGGCACTTGAGGGGGATGCGGACTGCGGCGGACTTTTGGCCTACAATTATTTTTCCGGGGAGGATATCACGGGCTTTACCGAGGGGCGGCCGATGTTTGTGCGCACACCGGAGAGCAAATTTAATCTAGCAAACTTTATGCGTGTACATTTGTTCACTTCTCTTGGCGCACTCAAAACAGGACTTGATATTTTCAGGGAAGAAGGCGTGCAGGTAGACCGTGTAACCGGACATGGCGGACTGTTTAAGACAAAGGGCGTTGGGCAAAGCATTCTCGCTGCGGCAATGAATACACCGGTATCCGTGATGGAAACAGCGGGCGAGGGCGGCGCATGGGGGATCGCGCTCTTAGCTGCCTATATGCTCTATAAGAAGGACGGCGAAACCCTGGATACTTATTTGCAGGATCGCGTCTTTGGCGGCAATACCGGAACTTGTGTGGAGCCAAAGCCGGAGGATGTAGCGGGATTTGATGAGTTTATTAAGCGTTACACAGCAGGACTTCCGATCGAACGCGCAGCAGTTGCAAACTTAAAATAAGAAAAGAGAAGATAGGCATTCCTCCCTTGAGTAAGAGGGGGGGAATGTCTGAAATTTTTCTCGACAAAAAAATTTAAAAAACTATTGACAACCATGAAAGAATATACTATAATTCTATAATTGACAGTTGTTCAAAGAAAAAATTGCTGTATCCCTTAGTTTTACGGTGATAAGGAAGTATAGAAACTAACTTATCATCAACGCTGACAAATAAGAGCAGAGAACACATCCACTTTCATTAGTGCCATCATTTCATCGCCCGCAAAGCCGCATAAATCAAAGGGAAAATAACCCCTAATGCGTAACAAACCCCATAACATCATGAAGCCCATAGGAAGATTTTTCCAAAAAATCTGATGCAGTCTTGTAAGAAGAACGTTTGCTGGCTGGTTCTAAATCTTTACATAAATGAGATTCGGAAAGGATGGCGTTGATATCGTATTTAAAGTTATACTTCGCTTTCCCGCGTAAAGACAGTAAGCGCATGAAAACAAAATTTTTTATAGTTGACATCCTGGGTTTTGTGGGATATAATTTCAATACAGCTGAATAGACAGTTCGGCCCGATTGCTCGAGCGTACCATCCTGTCGTTAAACAAAACTAGGGAACCCGATTTTATTGAATCCTGCGTTTTGCGGGATTTTTTTTGCTTTTTTGTACGGCTGAATTGTGATTGGAGGAAAATGTATGAAAGCACTGGTGTTGTCAAGCGGTGGCATTGACTCGACAGTCTGCCTGGCGCTTGCCGTAGAGAAGTATGGCTATGAGAATGTGCTGAGCCTGTCTGTTTCTTATGGGCAGAAGCACAGCAATGAACTGAAAGCGGCGCGGAGGATTGCGCAGCATTATCATGTGAGACATAAGGAACTGGATATGGGGATGATATTTGCGGGTTCAGACTGTACATTACTGGAGGGAAGGGGAGAAATTCCCAAGGGCACATATGCATCCCAGCTTCAGGAGAGTACTGGAAAACCGGTTTCTACCTATGTTCCGTTCCGGAACGGGCTGTTTCTGGCGGCAGCGGCATCTGTTGCGCTAGCGGATGGATGTGAGAAGATCTATTATGGGGCGCATGCGGATGACAGCGCGGGAAATGCGTACCCGGATACTTCAGAAGCATTTCATGAAGCAATCAGCCGGGCAGTGTATGAAGGGAGCGGAAAGCAGTTGGAAATCGAGGCTCCATTTCTGTACAGCCATAAGGCAGATGTCGTCCGGACGGGGATGGGGCTTCAGGTGCCTTTTGCATTTACCTGGTCCTGTTACGAGGGTGGAGAAAAGCCGTGTGGAAAATGCGCCACCTGTATGGATAGGAGGAAAGCGTT
>CAJTLX010000065.1 GCA_910577165.1 uncultured Lachnospiraceae bacterium | reverse complement strand
AACACGCCCGCCGGTCATATACTCACAGCCATGGTCGCCGACACCCTCGACTACCGCCGTCGCTCCGGAATTGCGCACACAGAAACGCTCGCCCGCAAGCCCCGCAATAAAGGCTTTGCCGCTTGTTGCTCCATAGAGTGCCACATTGCCAATAATCACATTTTCCTCCGGCAAAAATGCTGCACCCTTTGGCGGGCGAACAATTAGTTTGCCGCCGGAAAGCCCCTTGCCAAAATAGTCATTGCTGTCGCCGTAAAGCTTGATGGTCATGCCCTTTGGAATAAACGCGCCAAAACTCTGCCCGCCCGCGCCGTCACACTCAATCACATAAGTATCCTCCGCAAGTGTATCATCAAAACGCCTTGTGATTTCCGAACCCGTGATTGTGCCGAAGGTGCGGTCAATATTACTTAATTTTACCGTGACCGTCGCCGGTTTTCCCTGATCCATTGCCGGTTTTAGCTTCCTTAACAGCACGCGCTCATCCACGGTTTTTTCCAAGGCAAAATCATAGACCTGCTTTGGGTCAAAGCAATGTGCCTGCCCTTTTTGCGCATATGGATTATCTAAGATCGCGCTCAGATCAATGCGCGCATTCTTTTTTCCCTCCGCATCTGAAACGCGCAATAAATCCGTGCGCCCCACCAGTTCATTCACCGTGCGCACCCCAAGTTTTGCCATGTATTCGCGCAGCTCCTGTGCCACGAAGCGCATAAAATTCTCCACATATTCCGGTTTTCCCTTAAACCTTGCCCTAAGTTCCGGGTTCTGTGTCGCCACACCGACCGGACAAGTATCCAGATTGCAGACGCGCATCATCACGCAGCCCATAGTAACTAATGGGGCAGTCGCAAAACCGAATTCCTCCGCGCCGAGAAGTGCCGCCACCAAAACATCCCGCCCGGTCATTAGTTTCCCGTCCGTCTCAATGACCACGCGCCCGCGCAAGCCGTTGGCAATTAGATTCTGATGCGTCTCCGCAACGCCAAGCTCCCACGGGAGACCCGCGTTGTGAATGGAACTGCGCGGTGCCGCGCCCGTCCCGCCATCATAGCCGGAGATTAAGATCACGCCAGCACCCGCTTTCGCCACGCCCGCGGCAACCGTTCCCACACCCGCCTCGGACACAAGCTTCACGGAAATCCGCGCCTGAGTATTTGCATTTTTCAGATCGTAGATCAGCTGTGCCAGATCTTCAATCGAGTAGATATCATGGTGCGGAGGTGGCGAGATCAGTGTTACTCCCGGCGTGGAATGCCTGGTCTTTGCGATCCACGGATAGACCTTGCCCGCAGGGAGATGCCCGCCCTCACCGGGTTTTGCTCCCTGTGCCATCTTGATCTGAATCTCCTTCGCACTCACCAGATAGCGCGAAGTTACACCAAACCGTCCGGAGGCTACCTGTTTGATAGCGGAGCAACGGTTTTTCCCGTCCTCCCCAATATAGAGCCGCTCCAGACTCTCGCCGCCCTCGCCGCTGTTTGACTTGCCGCCAAGACGATTCATCGCGATCGCCAGTGTTTCATGCGCCTCCTTAGAAATTGAGCCGTAGGACATCGCGCCGGTCTTAAAACGTTTTACAATGGATTCCACACTCTCCACCTCAGCGATCGGAATTCCGTTTTCCGGGAAATTAAAATCCAGAAGCCCGCGCAGATGAATTCCCTTTTCCTCCTCAGTAATTACGCGGGAATACTCCTTAAAGATTTCATAATTATTGTTCCATGCCGCCTGCTGCAATAGATGGATTGTAAGCGGATTATAGAGATGTTCCTCCTTGCCGCTGCGCATCTTGTGGCTGCCCGCGCTCTCAAGGGTTAATTCCACGCCAAGCCCCAGTGGGTCAAACGCACTCGAATGCAGATCATCGACCTGTTTTTCAATATCTTTGATTCCGATCCCACCGATGCGGCTGACCGTATCCGTAAAATATTTGTCAATTACCTCCCTGCCAATTCCTATCGCCTCAAAAATCTTTGCCCCCTGATAGGATTGAATGGTAGAAATTCCCATTTTAGCAGCAATTTTTACAATTCCGTGCAAAATTGCTGCATTGTAATCATTCACTGCCGCATAATAGTCCTTGTCAAGCATATGGCTCTCAATCAGATAGCGGATGGCATCCTGCGCCAGATATGGATTGACTGCGCTCGCACCGTACCCCAAAAGTGCGGCAAAATGATGTACTTCGCGCGGCTCCGCACTCTCCAAAATCATCGCCACGCTAGTGCGCTTTTTTGTGCGCACCAGATGCTGCTGCATCGCGGATACGGCAAGCAGTGAGGGGATGGCAACATGATTTTCATCTACCCCTCTGTCAGAGAGAATTAAAATATTCGCCCCCTCCTTATATGCGCGGTCGGCATCGAGAAACAAATGGTCAATCGCCTTTTCTAACGAAGTATTTTTATAATAAATAATCGGAATAACCGCCGAGGTAAATCCCGGCCGATTCATCGCCTTAATTTTTAAAAGATCGGTATCCGTCAAGATCGGATTGTTGATCTTTAGCACATGACAGTTTTCTGCCTTCTCCTCCAAAAGATTGCCATCCTCCCCAATATAAACCGTCGTGCTTGTCACAATTTCCTCGCGGATACAATCGATTGGCGGGTTTGTCACCTGTGCAAAAAGCTGGCGAAAATAATTAAAGAGCGGCTGGCGTTTTTTCGAGAGTACCGCAAGCGAGGAATCCACGCCCATCGCTGCTGTTGGCTCCACCCCATCCTTTGCCATAGGCAGAATGGAAGTCTTAAAATCCTCGTAGGTGTAGCCAAATGCCTTCATTAAGCGCAGACGCTCCTCCGGGGAAAATTCATCCACGCGCTGATTCGGAATCTTTAAATCTTTTAGGCGGATCAGCTTGGTATCAAGCCACTCCCCGTAAGGCTTGCGGGTTGCATACTGCATTTTTAATTCCTCATCGTCGATCACCTCGCCCTTTACGGTATCGACAAGCAGCATTTTTCCCGGATGCAGGCGTTCTTTTTTTACAATTTTTTCCACAGGGATATCTAACACCCCGACTTCTGACGAGAGAATTACATTGTCATCCGAAGTAATATAATACCGGGAAGGGCGCAGACCATTGCGGTCAAGCACCGCCCCCATAATATCCCCGTCCGAAAACAGGATGGAGGCCGGCCCGTCCCAAGGCTCCATCATCGTCGCATAATATTGGTAAAAATCTTTTTTCTCCTGTCGGATGCCCATATCATTTGCCCATGGCTCCGGGATTGTGATCATCACGGCAAGCGGCAATTCCATCCCGCTCATCACCAAAAATTCCAGTGTATTGTCAAGCATCGCCGAGTCCGACCCTTCAGTATTGATCACCGGAAGAATCTTATGAAACTCGCCCTTTAAGTATTTTGATTCCATTGTCTCCTCGCGCGCAAGCATTTTGTCCGCATTGCCCCGGATCGTGTTGATCTCGCCATTATGGACAATCAGGCGGTTCGGATGCGCTCTCTGCCAGCTTGGATTGGTATTTGTAGAAAAGCGCGAGTGAACAATGGCGATCGCCGACTCGTAGTCCGCTTCCTGCAGATCGGCAAAAAATGGACGGAGCTGACCAACTAAAAACATTCCCTTGTAGACGATCGTGCGGCTGGAGAGCGATACCACATAGGTATTATCATTGCTCTGTTCAAAGACACGGCGCGCAATATAGAGTTTGCGGTCAAAGGAAAGTCCGCGCGCAACCTGTGCCGGACGGCGAATAAAGCACTGTAAAATATATGGCATACAGGAAAGTGCCTTGTGCCCCAAAATATTTTCATGGATTGGCACAGTACGCCAGCCAAGGAATTCCATGCCTTCCTTCTCCACAATAATCTCAAACATTTTCTTTGCCTGGTTGCGGCGCAGCTCATCCTGCGGAAAAAAGATCATGCCAACTCCGTAGTCGCGCTCCTCCCCCAAGTCAATATCAAGGGATTTTGCCGCCTTTTTGAAAAATTTGTGCGAGATCTGCAAGAGAATCCCCACACCGTCGCCGGTTTTCCCCTCGGCATCCTTGCCTGCACGGTGTTCTAAATTCTCCACAATATCAAGTGCCTGCTCCACCGTGGCATGGGATTTCTTTCCCTTGATATTGACCACCGCGCCGATCCCGCAATTATCGTGTTCAAAGCGCGGATCATAAAGCCCCAGAGCGGGACGTTTCATTTCTTCTCTCTGATTTTCTTCCATTTCCATTCTCATCGCGATTCCATCCTTTCTAAGCAAATGCCTCTTCCCGATAACAACCCAATTTCTATGCGCAAAGACAGCAATTGATACCCCGATACGCAAAAAGACGTTCAAAAAATCCGCCGATCAGGATCCGCTGATTTTTTGAACGCCTTTGTTCATAGGAGGCATAATAGCATAGTTTTTTCGAAAATGCAAGTGTTTTATTGAACAGAGTTATTTTTTTCTGCTTTCTAAAATTAAAAAAACAATAAAAGCTTATCAATTATAATTTCTCTCTATCACCTGATAAACTTTTTCCGACCAATCCCAGATATTTTTACAATCATTTTCAAGATAAATCACTCTGCTCTTTAGCGAAAATGGTATATCCCTCTCAATTTTAATCTTCATCTCTGCCGGAATCACAATTTTATACACCCAATCACTAAGTTCTATTTCATCTTTGACTTTCATCGGCAGTACACCATCACATATTGCCCTTGGATGTTTAATCAATTCATCATATTTGAAATAGAATCTCACTCCGGGCTTAAAATAAATGCTCAAATCTTCTTCATTTGGGAAACGCCCCAATGCGCGCTCCATCACCAGCCGATCGCCCGCCTGACAATTGCCCCACGCAAACATAATATATTCAAAATAATCCGCGGGATCATTTGCCGCATTCCTCTTTTCTTTTATCAATTCCCCAACGGGTATATTTCGGGCATTTAATGCGGACAAAAGCTTTCCGCATTGAAATATTTTTATCGCGTTCTCTAATGATGTGGTATGACATACATCTTTTCGTATTCCACAAATTCTATTAATGTTCGGATCTCCCAATCCGATATCTGTGGATAATTTGAAAGCTTTTTGTAAAAGATCCCATCCCAAACTTCCGTACACTCAAAATTACCGACTTTTATTAACATAATCCCCGTCGCTCCTTTTTACATCTCCTGCACTTATAAACGATCTATCCCTCCAACTGAAAATCCCTTCCATATCCCCACTGGCACTTTCTCATCAAATGGATATTCTTCCATCATATCCTTCTCAAAATTATAAACGGTCGAAATAGTTCTATCCGGATCAATCACCCAGTACTCCTTTACTCCCGCCTCACGATACTTAAATAATTTTCGATAGTAATCCATCTGGCGACTTCCCTGGGATACAATTTCTACAATCCAATCCGGCGCACCATGGCAGCCTTTTTCATCCAATTTTGAAGGATCACAGATCACACAGAGATCTGGCTCAAAATAATTTTGATTATCATTATTAAGAAATACGGCAAATGGGGCAGCATAGACTTCACATAAACCATTATTTTGTTTAATATAATCGGATATTTCTCTTGATAAAAACATACTGATTTTTTGGTGTGTCCTGCTTGGTGCTGCCAAATAATAAATCTGTCCATCAATCAACTCTGCACGTTCTCCATCGGGCAAAGCATAAATATCTTCTAATGTATAAATATCTTCCTGTCTTAACGCCCCCATCTCGTTCCTCCTATTTTTTATTTTTCCACTTCTCTTTTCTTCCGCTTTATTTTATTCTCTTCTTTTTACTATATCTCAAAACAAATATTTTTTCAAGGTTAATTTCATAGCTTCCCTTCTATGATTTAAATTTCTCTTTTAGTTCTATATTTCTCTTTTATCTCGGTTCTAAAAACTTATTTCCATTATTTTCTGCATAATCCACATGATAATACATATTTACAAACTGAATAATATCATGAATGCGAATCCATTCATTTTCCGCATTCTTCCATGCAGTATCCTGCTTAATTCCAGCTATTGCCAACAGTACATAACAACAAATATCTGCTCGCTGTGCTTTAGGCATTCCAAGCATCTCCAAAATTTTTCTTGCCTCGTCAATTTTATCCACAATACACCTCCAATATTTTATTGCAATTATCCTCAGACATATTTCTGTTTTTCATCAATTTTTTTCCCATTTCCTGTATACTCTCCAAATCCGGTACGGGCATGGAATTAATCTCTGTTGAATTTACCTGCGTTGACCCGTTTAAAATCCTGTAATATTCATCATAAAGTGTAGAATTGAAAATTACATACAGCCCATATACAAGGCATTCTGATATTTCTGTAGTTATTCCATCGATAAAATTAATTTTATTCTGTGTACTAATTTTTTTATATTGCGGGTATTTGTTCGATAGATATATTCCGCATTGAAGTCTGCGTTTCTCTTCTTTTGCCGTAAAACGCTTCACAAACAAATAGTTTCGATTATCTTGTATTAATCCTTTTTGGTCGGTCACAATATACTCGTTTTCTTTTTTTATAGGAAATTGCACTTCTCCGTGTTTGATATGCTGTGAATAAAAGAGGGGAATTGCCCCTTCCTCCGTCTCATCGCGAAGTATTTCACGGTTGCGAAAATCCACAGTCAATCCCGTCTTCATTTTTAAACCAATTTCTGGCAATGTCTTTTTAAATTTATGCAATTGTTTTAGCACAGCAATATCTTTTTCCTCTGTTACCAAATATACATAATAATCATTTCCCGATACTACAAGGTTATATGGAACAGTCAAAGAAGTCAGATTGTCAAAATCCCTACTGGATTTTGAGGAGGTAATGGTAATTTCTTCCGGAATGATATCTGTTTTTCTTACCTTTATAATCATTGTTTCCTGTAAAACATCCTCTTTATCAAATACTTTGTTCCTGCTTACAAACAAGTGAATATGCTCCAGTTTCCCCTCCGTCAAAAAATACTGTCTGAAACGTTTAAAATATGCTCCGAAAGTCCAAGAGCGCGGTATAATATATACCATTTCCGCATCAGCATCCAGATTGGATAATCCCATTGCTGCAAAAATAAAATATAAATTGGGTGCGCCATAACAGACTTCTTGCATTGCGGTCGCCTCCGGGCATCTCCCCGTATCTTCATATATGGTGGATTGCTGATTACAAAATCATATTTCTTAGAATGGTAAGTATTCTCTAAGCGGTAATTAAAATCAAAATGCTGGCTTGTAATATAATTATCTGCAATAATTTCTATTCGAATTTCTTTTTTCGAATTTTTCTGATAGGTCTGCAAATTTTCTTTTAGCAGTTCTAAAATATTTTCATCATTCTCATAACAGGTCAATTCTATTATCCGAATGGAATTAATCTGCTCCAATCGTTCCAAAAGCGCGCAGGACAATATACCCGATCCCGCCCCCCGCATCCAAGATACGAACTTTGGACAAATTTTTAGGAATAGTATATAATCCTGCCATAAATTGTGCTGTTTCTTTATTTGTAAAAAATTGCCCATATTTTTTACGCTTATTTTTGGGCATACAATCAATATATTTATCTGTACGATCGATAAAATAATCTAGCATAGATTACTTTCTTTCCCACCATTATATTTTCTTTTCCATATATCCACAAGTAAACGGAAAAAAATCAAATTTCTTTGTCCCAATATGGATAAACCCATGATCTTCATACCATTTTCTTAATACTGTATTTTCCTCTACAATCCCAATATTTATTTTTTTAGCTCCTCTTATCTTTGCCTTAGTATAAGTATCCTCAAGCAATTTAGCCCCAATATGTTTATGGCGGTATTCAGGAAGAACACAGAGATTATTGAGTTCGCATTCATGGTTATCCTGCAATGCCAGCGAATAATAGCCAATAATTTTATCATTATCATAATACGCATACATGGATCTATGTTCAATTTTTAACTGGTATTGCAGCCGATCTTTTGTGGTAGCAAATGCGGTAAAACGAGGGGCATTCTCAATGGTATAGCCTAACTCATCCGCAACGGTGAGGAAACTTTTCTTTATCACATTAACGCATTCTGCAATATCCTTTTCCTGCATTTCCTTTATCATTTTTCCAAAAATTCCTTTCAAATTTTCTCACAATTTTTTTCAGATTTCTTTCAAATTTTCTCAAAACTCTTTCCCTAAGATTTCTTTCAAATTTTCTCAGAATCCTTTTCTCAAAATTCTTTTCAAAAAATATAATACCTCAAAATAAACCGTTTTTCAAGTTCAATCCTTTAGCTTCCCACTTATTGCCCCCTGCAAAAATAATGCTTTCCTATTCTGCTCTTTGTCTTTTCCTACTTATTTATCCAGGGAGCTGCCGTTTACTACCGCTGCAAATACGAAAAAGAAATGCAGGGTTTCCCTTATCTTTTTCCCCAAATCTTCCGATAAATAATTATATGCTCTATTTATCATTTACCACAGAAAGGATTTCCCTATGCCCGGTTACGATCAACGCATTACAAGCAATTCCACTAACACGCCGCTTTCCGGACGTTTTTCCAAGGCGGGAAGGGCGGTTTCTTCTAACACAAATCCATCTTATGCCGCCACACAGGTTCAGGGGCGTGCGCAGGGGGTTAGTTTTACACAGGGACAATTTGTTCGCGGCGAGGTGATTGATCTGCGCGGACATGAGATCAAAATTCAGCTTCCGGATAGCCATGTTCTGACCGGAAATATTGATGATGCCGTGCAGCTTGCGATCGGCGAACAGGCCACATTCCGCGTAACGCAGACGGATGGCTCCCTGGTTTCCCTAAAACTGATGACGGATCCGCGCTCCGCCTCCACGGAACTTACGATTGACAAGGCACTTGACGCGGCAGGCCTACCGCGCTCGGAACGCAATGTCTCGATGGTTCGCGCCCTCCTTGAGGAAGGACTTTCCGTCGATAAAAATACCATTCAGCTTATGCTGCGCCAGTCCGCCAATCTGCGCGGTGTCTCCTTCCATACTCTCGCCGTTTTACACAAACAGGGCTTGCCGATGAATGAGGTAAATGCGCGGGCACTGGACTCCTATCTGAACTATGAACATCGCATTATGCAGCTTGCTGAGCGCGCCGCCGGGGAATTTACGGACACACTCTCCTCACTGATTGAGGGAGGAAACACAGCGGAGGCGGAGATTTTAAATAATGAGCTGCTCCATATGCTTTTTGATGGCGAAGCTGGTGCGACAGGTGAACATCCGGTTATTGGTTCAACGATTTCCGGGACAAATCTTCCTGCCAGTCTTTCCTCCCTGTCCACTTTTTTGGGATTAAAAGATATTTTGCCAAATCCATCCGATCCGTCGGCGGCTCTGAATTTAACACCTTCCCCGCAGCTTCCCGCCTCCGATCTGCCCCTTTCCTCGCTGGGACTTCTCAGCCAGGAGGAAGCCCTTAATCTCGCCGATACACTGGAGCAGGCCGGACTTCCCCGCGAAATTTGCGCGGCGATTGCAAATGGCTCCCTGACACTGCGCGAAGCAGCGATACAGATCCTCTCCCTCGCAGAAAACTTGGTGGAGAATCCTGCTTCTGAACAGGGGATGGGAAATCCTCTAGCGGTGAAAAATTTAGATAATGCTGTGGAAGGTACCTCTCAGGATACCGCAAATCCTGCGGGGGAATTGGCTGTGGGTGAAAATATGGAACTTAGTGGTGCAGAAAATAACACCACCATGCCAAAGAACGGCGCAGACATTTCAGAAAACGCAACAAATACACCAAAAGGTGCAAGTGACTTGGCAGAAAATGCCGGCATGGCACAGACTTCTGCGCAGAAATCTTCCCCAGTCACTTCCTTTTTCCGCTCGCTTTTTCAGGGTGCGGGAAACTTGTTTAATGCAAATAATGGCGCGAAACAGGTCGAATCCTCCTCCGCTCCTGCTGCCACTCCGCTTTCCGTCCCATTTACCGAGGCGGCAGCACTCCTTCCGCCCGCCTTACAGAGCGCGGAAATTTTTACCTTGTTAAACCAGTTCGCCGCACTCAGCGCAAACCGCTCAGAACTCGGTGCCATCCTGCCAAAATCCAAGCGCCTTGAGCTTGAGAATCTCTTAAAAGGCAAATTGTCCGAGAGCGCGAAAAAACAGCTTGAGGATGGGGAGATCAGTGTGGAAAAGCTGCTCTCTCTGCTGCTTGAAGCGCAGGATGAGGAGAGCGATCCGGGTTCCTCCTCCTATCTTGCTTCCAAGTCCTACCAGGAAATATTAAAGCAGATGCTAAAAGACAGATTTTCTCTAAAACCGGAAACTCTGTTAAAAAAGGATGGGGTTGCTGAATTTTACCAGCGTCTTGATAAAGATCTTTCCTTTATTGAAAAACTTCCGTCCCGCAGCGTGGATGCGCCTGCCTTTCAGGATACTGCCGCGGGAATTCGCGAGAATATTGATTTTATGAAAGCGTTAAACCAGATTTTCCCCTATGTTCAGCTTCCACTAAAGCTTTCCGGAAAAAATGCACATGCTGAACTGTATGTGTATACAAACCGGCGCACCAGCGCGAAAGCGAACATGGCTCCAAGTGTACTTCTGCATCTTGATATGGAACATATGGGACCTTTGGACATTCATCTTACCCTTGCCGAAACCCTTGTAACTGCAAGATTTTATCTGCCGGATGCGATTAGTGCCTCGCTCACTACAGAAAATATGTCGGATTTTGCCGCCATGCTTAAACAGAAAGGCTATGAACTTGACGCGCGTGTTGAAAAGCGCGACCGCGCCTCCGATCCGGTGCGTGATATCCTCTCCCCGGAAACAGGAAATGCGTCGATGAAACGATATTCTTTTGATATTCGGGCATAAAAAACCTCCTCCCGGTGCAAACTTTAAAAAAATGCATGGGAGGGGTTTTCCTTGTTATTTACTATTTTTTCCGGAATTTTATTTTTTATCGCTCTGCTCTGTCTTGGAATTACTTTAGTGATCCGTTGCCGTGGGATCTATCATCTGCTTGCGGAGCCGCTTCATATTATCTCGGAAAGCGGACTGACCAGGGAAGTTGTCCTGAGAAACTATGATCATCTGATTAAGTATTGCTCTCCCTTTTACAAGGGGGAACTTATTTTCCCAGATTTTCCCTCCTCCGATTCCGCTCTGTCGCATTTTGCCGAGACCAAAGTATTGTTTTCCTGTTTTTTTCTTGCCGTTCCACTCTGCTCTTTGGCAGGAATCTTTATTCTTGCTTTTAAATCGTGGAAAAAACGGAAAAAAATTACGATCCCCGCAGCCGAATTTTCCCGTTCTTTAAGACTTACCGCATGGCTTTGTCTTTTTGTTCCCTTTGGCTTTTTGCTTTTTTTCCTCGTCGATTTTCACAAAATTTTTTATGGGATGCACCATATCCTTTTTGACAATAACAATTGGATTTTTGATGCTGCCACCGACCCGATTATTACCATTTTGCCGGAGCGATACTTCTTGTGCTGTGGGGTTGAGATTATTATATTTCTGCTTTTGGCTGCGGTTCTTCTTCGCCATCTGCGCAAATATTTAAGAAATTTTCCAGTTCCGCTTTGAGATACTCATACCGCTGCCGTTTTTCCTCCTTTGCAAAATGAACTTCGCGAAATTGTTCAGGATTATCCTTGTAGTTTAATTTTTCGTCCCCGAACTGTTCACTGGTCAGATCAAATGCGCAGTCGCCAACCACATTATAGCAGTGATAATTTCCACCCTCCCTGAGAATGCCTAAGACCTTGCCGCCAAAGATATCCTGTGCCAAAAAAGCGGTGATGGAACACTGCCCCAGGGTCTTATTCTGACCGCTCCAATCCGCTCTCATCCTCGGCGCACAGGTATATTCGCACCAGAGATTAGACAGTATGTCGTAGAGATCTCTCGGCGTTTTGATATCCTTATATTTCTCCGCAATGGGAGGGACATTCGCGTATTCCCATCCGTAAAATTTATAGTTCATAGAGTAAACCTCCAAAAATCAATTTATTTACTTTCTTTAATACCAAAATCCCCTCTATCATAAAAAAATTGAATCATATCGGAATATGCTGCCAAATTTCCATTTTCATCCGGTGTAAGGAAATACATATATATCATTTCTTCGTCCTGAAAACTTGCACAAGCTTTATATTGCGCCATCCTCGCTCTCTGTAATTCATAAGCATTCAGATTTAAAAGTTTGCAAGTATATTCGCCCCGCATTCCCACTCCTGCAATTTGTCCATTCGGATAAAAAACAAATTCCTTCTCGCAATCTTCCTCCAACGGCGATACAAAAAATTTTTCATCGTATAGATCCGCTTTCTTTACCCCACAAGTTGCATTTTCTCCCTCATTTTTACAAGATGCAATTAAATTCCCATAATTCATTGTTTCTTTTGGATATGCTACCTGTGGTTTTATATGTTCAATTAGGGAATTATCTAAATTTATTCTTCTGCAACAATAAGCACATAAACCATATTGGGAACGAAGCAAAAAATCTCGCATATCCCGTCGCAATATATTTCCCTGTACGGATTTTTTCAAATCTGCATAACATTCTTTTGAATGAATTTTTTTATATTTCTTCCAAAAATCAGGTTCCTCTTTCCTGTTTACTTTTTTCATCCAGTATTTTACTCCTTTTTAAAAATCCCGATGCCATAATATATTCTTCATCCATAATTCCAGAAATTTCTTCTAGTTGCTCTAACAAAACTTCAGCAATGGAATATTTCTTTTGCAAAATAGAATCGTTAATTTCCAAAATCAGCTTTTTTACCTCTGGATTCTTAGAATCGGTACCCATAAATTTTTCCAAAATCATATTGCTGTCATATCCATCCATCCGTTTGATTTGCTTAACTTCACATCCGGCATTAATCGTTTCAGATAAAACATAAATATTATATCTATCGTCGGCTTCCCCTAAAATCTGCGGCGAATGTGTGGTAATAATAAATTGAATATTTGGAAATATCTCTCTTAAAATTCTTAATACTTTTCTCTGCCAAAGTGGATGCATATGCAATTCAATTTCATCGATCAGTACAATTCCCTTTCCCTCTAATGGATTTACAAGACCAGGATTCGCTAATGCCAATCTTCTTGCTAAATCCCCAAACATAGCAAGTGTACATTTCTCCCCATCCGATAATAAATCTACCCGGATTTCCTGACCGGATTTATCCACCACCATCCTAACAGGATTTCTTTTTACTCGGAGATCGGAAACATTGCCAATCATCGCTTCAATTGCACGGCGAACACATTTTAATATGGGATCATGATATTTTATATCGTCCTGCTCCCTTGCCTCAATTACCTCATTCGCCTCCTGATCGCGATACCACTCAAAAAATGTCCGAAAACCCAACTCATTCTCTATTGCCCTTTCTAAAGCGGATAATTTATCAAATTCATGCTTTTTCCTTATCCGATCCGGAATATCGAGTACGGAGCGATTTGTACCGTAATTTACAAAAATTGGCATATTTGCCTTTTCATCCTGCAAAAAATTTTTTTCAAATTCCTCCGTAAAATTAGCATAGTATGCACTATGATAAGAAGGCATACTTTTCCGCTGATTTTTTTTTGCTTTTTCATAAAAGCGAATAAGAGGAAATTCTTTTTCATTCATACAAACAATCGCATGAAGCATCAATTCTGTTTCCCCAACCGTAATCATCTCATCCGAAAAAGATAAAAATGCCTTCCCCTGTGCCGGATTTAAGCGGTTGATCCAAACTCTGTTTAGGTAGTTAATTGCAGAGAGAACTGTCGATTTTCCTGTGCCATTAATTCCAAAAATAATAGTACTTTTACCATTTATTTTAAATTTTTGCTCTTTAAATATTTTGTAGCCAGATAATGACAACTCTTCTATCCGCATTAAAAAACCACCTTTCTCCCCAAAAGAACAACCTATTTCTTCTTATCCGTCTTTCCCACTGCCGTATCAAGTTCTGCCAAAAATGCCGCCCATTTTCCCTCCTGCTCGTCAAAATACTTCGGGCAGGACTGATCGCCTAAATCGGAATGGCGCAAAACCGCATCCTTGGTCAGACCATATTTTTTGCAGAGATAAGTAGTTAGTTTTAACAAACTGTTATAGGTCTGTGCGGTCGGTTCGCCGTCAATCTGCGGATGGCAGAACGTGATTGCGATTGTATCCTCATTGCGCACGCCGGAAGCACAGGCGATTTCATCCACTGGAATGCACTGTACAATCTCGCCGTCAATCCCAATAATAAAATGGCAGCTCTCCGCCGTTTTTGAAGTGCTGTTTCCCTTTAATCCCTCATAATAATTCCGGTTTTCCACCGCGCTGCTACCTGCATTTGCGACATAGTGAATCACAATTCCCTTGACTTCCTTTAGTGAATTCTGTGGTCTTGTATAGCCGTTCGGGGTCAGGAAAAGTTCGGTGATATCAAGTTCCTGCTTCATTGAGGGTTCGCTTGCCACAGAGGACTCCCCCTTTGAAAAGAGATTTCTCGCTACTTTAATAATACCGATCAGTAAAATAATTACGATGAGAAGAGCCAAAAGAGCGGCTGTTCCCAGCTTAATATACGCATAAAGCCTTTTTCTTTTTTTCCATTCTTCCTTTGACAATACTTTTCCTTTCGCCATAACCTTCCCCATCTCCAATCCATAAAACGGCAAATCATAAAAACACCCCGGCCCTTTTTAATAAGGAACCGGGGGCCTTTCTCTTTTTTATGTTCCAGCGTGCCAATATCCTAATTATCTTCCACACTGTAATTCGGTGCTTCCTTTGTGATATGAATATCGTGCGGATGACTTTCTTTAAGCGCTGCGGACGTAATCTTTACAAAACGGCCATTCTCTTTTAAGGTCTCAATGTCTTTTGCACCGCAGTAACCCATTCCGGCACGCAGACCGCCCATTAACTGGAAGATCGTATCCTCCACATTGCCCTTGTAGGCAACGCGTCCCTCAACGCCCTCCGGCACAAGTTTCTTCGCATTCGTCTGGAAATACCGATCCTTGCTGCCATTCTCCATCGCCGCAATCGAACCCATACCGCGATATACCTTGTATTTTCTTCCCTGGAAGAGTTCAAATGTCCCCGGACTTTCCTCGCAGCCCGCGAAAATACTGCCCATCATGCAGACATTCGCCCCCGCTGCAATCGCTTTTGTAATATCGCCCGAATACTTAATGCCGCCATCGGCAATAATCGGAATTCCATATTCCTTTGCCACTGAATACGCATTCATCACAGCAGTGATCTGCGGTACGCCAATCCCTGCAACCACACGGGTTGTACAGATGGAGCCAGGTCCAATGCCAACCTTTACACAGTCAACACCCGCCTCAATCAGTGCCCTCGTCGCCTCACCAGTTGCCACATTGCCCGCGATTATCTGCAGATCTGGATATGCTTCACGCACCATCTTAATCACGCGCAGCACATTAGCAGAATGCCCGTGCGCTGTGTCGATTACAATTGCATCCACATGGGATTTTACCAGTGCCCCCACGCGGTCAAGAATATTTGCTGTCACACCCACCGCTGCCGCACAGAGAAGTCTCCCCTGTCCGTCCTTCGCGGCAAGTGGATATTTGATCGCCTTCTCAATATCCTTAATGGTGATCAGTCCCTTTAAATTTCCCTCCCCGTCCACAATCGGGAGTTTTTCTTTGCGTGCCTTTCCAAGAATTTCCTTCGCCTCGTCAAGCGTAATGCCCTCACGCGCTGTCACTAAGCCTTCGCTTGTCATGGACTCTTTGATCTTCTTTGTGAAATCGGTTTCAAATTTCAGATCGCGATTTGTGATAATCCCGACTAATTTCCTGCCCTCGGTGATTGGAACACCGGAAATACGGTATTTGCCCATCAGCTCGTCCGCGTCTTTTAAGGTATGTTCCGGACTGAGAGAAAACGGATCAGTGATAACACCATTTTCCGAACGCTTTACCTTATCCACTTCCTCCGCCTGCGCCTCAATCGACATATTTTTGTGGATGACACCAATGCCACCCTGTCTTGCCATCGCAATCGCCATACGGTGTTCCGTCACTGTGTCCATCCCCGCACTCATCAGCGGGATATTGAGTCTGATTTTCTTTGTCAGGCAGGTCGATAATTCCACTTCGTTTGGAATTACCTCAGAATAAGCTGGCACGAGCAGCACGTCGTCAAAGGTAATACCTTCTCCAATAATCTGTCCCATTTCCTTGTCCTCACTTTCTGAAATTATAATATTGCAAATGATAATTTGTAAGATTATAACCTCTTTTTTGGACAATGTCAACTGCGATTTTCTCTAATTTTCAACATCTCTGTAGGATTACAATACATGTGTTACAACTGAATATTGAAAAAGCAGAGACACTG
>CAJTLX010000064.1 GCA_910577165.1 uncultured Lachnospiraceae bacterium | reverse complement strand
GTAAAGTACATATATTTGTAATCTACTTTCCTACATTGTTTATCGCCGCCTGTGCTGCTGCAAGTCTTGCGATCGGCACTCTGAACGGTGAGCAGGATACATAGTCAAGTCCGATCTTGTGACAGAACTCTACCGAAGATGGATCCCCGCCATGCTCACCGCAGATACCAATATGCATATTTGGATTTACTGGCTTGCCAAGCTTGATTGCCATTTCCATCAGCTTGCCGACACCAGTCTGATCAAGCTTTGCAAATGGATCATTCTCGAAGATCTTTGTGTCATAGTAAGCATTTAAGAACTTGCCCGCATCATCTCTGGAGAAACCAAAGGTCATCTGGGTTAAGTCGTTTGTACCGAAGCAGAAGAAGTCAGCTTCCTTTGCGATCTCGTCCGCGGTAAGAGCCGCTCTTGGGATCTCGATCATCGTACCAACCTCGTACTCAAGCTTAATACCTGCTGCCGCGATCTCCGCATCTGCAGTTTCAACAACGATCTTCTTCACAAATTTAAGCTCTTTGATCTCGCAGATTAACGGAATCATGATCTCCGGCTTTACTTTCCAGTCGGAATGAGCCTTCTGTACATTGATTGCCGCACGGATCACAGCCTTTGTCTGCATCTTTGCGATCTCCGGATAGGTGACAGCAAGACGGCAACCTCTGTGACCCATCATCGGGTTGAACTCGTGCAGGGAGGCGATGATTGTCTTGATTGTCTCAACGGATTTGCCCTGAGCATTTGCAAGCTTCTCAATATCTGCTTCCTCAGTCGGAACAAACTCATGAAGTGGCGGATCAAGGAAACGGATCGTTACCGGGTTCCCCTCAAGTGCTTCGTAGAGCTTCTCAAAATCGCTCTGCTGATATGGCAGAATCTTCTCAAGCGCAGCCTCTCTTTCCTCCACAGTATCGGAACAGATCATCTCGCGGAATGCAGCAATTCTGTCTTCCTCAAAGAACATATGCTCGGTACGGCAAAGACCGATACCCTCCGCGCCAAGTTCACGCGCCTTCTTCGCATCCGCCGGAGTATCTGCATTTGTGCGTACCTTTAACTTTCTATACTTGTCCGCCCATGCCATAACACGACCGAACTCACCAGCGATCGTAGCATCCACAGTAGAGATCTGACCAGCATAAATATTTCCGGTCGTACCGTCGATGGAGATATAATCTCCCTCGTGGAACTCTTTGCCCGCAAGCGTAAATTTCTTGTTTTCCTCGTCCATTGCGATATCACCACAGCCGGATACACAGCAAGTACCCATACCGCGTGCAACAACTGCTGCATGGGAAGTCATACCACCGCGCACAGTCAAAATACCCTGAGCAACCTTCATCCCTGTGATATCTTCCGGGGAGGTCTCAAGACGTACAAGGACAACCTTCTCGCCCCTGCCAGCCCATATTTCCGCATCCTCAGCCGTAAATACCGCCTTGCCGCAAGCAGCTCCCGGAGAAGCACCAAGACCCTTGCCAAGCGGTGTTGCAGCCTTTAAGGCAGCAGCGTCGAACTGCGGGTGAAGCAGTGTGTCAAGGTTGCGCGGATCGATCATTGCAACAGCCTCAGCCTCAGTCTTGTGTCCTTCATCCACAAGATCGCAAGCGATCTTTAATGCAGCCTGAGCGGTTCTCTTACCATTGCGGCACTGTAACATATAGAGCTTCTTGTTCTCCACAGTAAACTCCATATCCTGCATATCATGATAGTGATCTTCCAAAGTCTTGCAAACTTTGATAAATTCTTCGTAAGCTTCCGGGAACTCCTGCTCCATCTGTGCGATCGGCATTGGAGTGCGCACGCCGGCAACTACGTCCTCGCCCTGCGCGTTCTTTAAGAACTCGCCCATCAGCTTCCTCTCGCCGGTTGCAGGGTCACGGGTAAATGCAACACCGGTACCGGACTCATTGTTTAAGTTACCGAATACCATCGGCATTACATTGACTGCGGTACCCCAGGAATACGGAATATCGTTGTCGCGGCGGTATACGTTCGCGCGAGGGTTGTCCCAGGAACGGAATACAGCCTCAATCGCAAGCTTTAACTGCTCAACCGGATCGGACGGGAAGTCCTTGCCAAGCTGATTCTTGTACTCAGCCTTAAACTGTTCTGCCAAGGTCTTTAAATCGGAAGCGGTCAGCTCAACATCGTACTGAACCCCCTTCTCTTCCTTCATCTTATCGATCAGTGCCTCAAAATACTTCTTGCCGACTTCCATAACAACATCCGAGAACATCTGGATAAAACGGCGATAGGAATCGTATACGAAACGCTCAAATGCCGGGTCCGGGTTGCCTGCGATCATCGCTGCAACAACCTCATCATTTAAGCCCAGGTTTAAGATGGTATCCATCATACCAGGCATGGAAGCACGCGCACCGGAACGAACGGAAACAAGGAGCGGATTTTTAAGATCGCCGAACTTCTTGCCGTTGATCTTCTCCATCTCCGCAACATACTGCATGGTCTGACCCATAATCTCATCGTTGATCTTGCGTCCGTCCTCGTAATACTGCGTGCAGGCCTCGGTTGTAATAGTGAAGCCCTGCGGTACTGGAAGACCGATATTGGTCATCTCGGCAAGGTTTGCACCCTTACCGCCAAGCAGCTCGCGCATGCTCGCATTACCTTCGGTAAACAAGTATACCCATTTCTTTGCCATTTGAAAATTACCTCCTAATGAATTTTAACTGTCCTGTACCTTTCCCTGGCTTTGCCTGCCACACACTATACCGAATGGTCCATCCTTTTTGTCCCATTCAGATAGGTGACAGGCACACTCACTCGCCGCATTGCAGCGAATACTCGAACATTTGTTCTTTATTCACACCAAAGAAACGCCTTTCCAGTCGTCAGATCTTATTATAACATAGAAATTTTTCCTTGGAAACAGTTTTTTTCCATTTCTGCAAAAATTTTACGAAATACCAGGAAATAGAGAGCATAATGCTCCTCTATAAACATACCTGCTTGCAAAAATAGTCATACAGCTGCGCCACGTCCATCTTTCCATCCAGAATATGCCCGTAAAAACTGTTTAACTGTTCTAACCTGATGCACTCTACACTTTGCGGGTATGGCAGCCCTTCCTCCTCATATGCGATTCGTGCCACAGTCATCAGAACGGATAGAATAAGTTCCCACATGATATGGATTTCCTCCTCCATGGGAAGCGTCCCGGATTCTGCGTATTCGAAAATTCCCTCTCCCTCATCGTTAAAATCAATCAGGGGATAGAGTTCATTCGCAAAAATTTGTTCTCTCTGCCAGGTCTTATATTTTCTAAGCACAGAAAGAGCATTTCTATACTGCTCTCCTGTAATCTTTTCTCTGTACTGGTTCAGGATTTTTTCCAGATATTCAAGGACGGCCAACAATGTTTCCGCCTCCATAACATCCCCTTAAAAGTCAAATTTATCCTCGAAATACGCTTTTAAATCCTCAATTTTTATTCTCTCCTGCGCCATTGTATCGCGGTCGCGCACCGTCACGGCATGATCTGTCTCAGAATCAAAATCGTAAGTGATGCAGAATGGTGTGCCGATCTCATCCTGTCTGCGGTAGCGTTTGCCGATATTTCCGCGGTCATCGAACTCGCAGTTGTATTTCTTCGACAGTTCCATATAAATTTTCTCCGCGCCCTCATTTAATTTCTTCGAGAGCGGGAGTACGCCAATCTTGACCGGGGCGATCGCCGGGTGGAAATGCAGTACAGTGCGCATCTCACCACCTTCCAGCTCCTCCTCATCGTAGGCCGCACAGAGGAAAGCAAGTGTCACGCGGTCCGCGCCAAGCGATGGCTCAATTACATAAGGGATATACTTCTCCTGTGTCTCATCGTCGAAATACGACATATCCTGTCCGGAAGTATTCTGATGCTGTGTTAAATCGTAATCTGTGCGATCCGCAATTCCCCAGAGTTCACCCCACCCGAACGGGAACAAAAATTCAATGTCGGTCGTGCCTTTACTATAGAAGCAAAGTTCCTCCGGCGAATGGTCGCGCAGACGCATCTCATCCTCCTTGATACCCAGAGAGATCAACCAATCACGACAGAAACCACGCCAGTACTGGAACCACTCTAGATCGGTGCCCGGCTTGCAGAAGAATTCCAATTCCATCTGCTCAAACTCCCTTGTGCGGAACGTAAAGTTTCCCGGTGTGATCTCGTTGCGGAAAGATTTTCCAATCTGACCAATACCGAATGGCACTTTCTTTCGGGAAGTTCTCTGCACATTTTTGAAATTTACAAAAATTCCCTGTGCGGTTTCCGGGCGCAGATAAACCGTATTTTTCGCGTCTTCCGTCACCCCCTGGAAGGTCTTAAACATCAAATTGAACTGGCGGATCTCCGTAAAATCTTTCTTGCCGCAGCTTGGGCAGCAGATCTCATGCTCCTTTACAAAATCCTGCATTTTTTCGTTGCTCCACGCATCCACGCTCTCCTCAAGAGCGAAATCATTTTCGCCACACCAGTCCTCAATCAGCTTATCCGCGCGGAAACGTTCATGACAACTCTTACAGTCCATTAACGGATCGGAGAAACCACCGAGATGCCCGGAAGCTACCCAGGTTTGTGGGTTCATTAAAATCGCACAGTCCACACCGACATTATACGGACTTTCCATCACAAATTTCTGCCACCAAGCCTTCTTTACATTGTTTTTAAGTTCCACACCGAGATTGCCGTAATCCCAGGTATTCGCAAGACCGCCATAGATTTCTGAGCCTGCGTAGACAAAGCCTCGTGCTTTCGCGAGAGCCACAATCCTGTCCATTGTCTTTTCCATAATTAAGCACCTCCATTTTAAGTTCCGTAAAATCCCTCCCTGTACCCATCGACCGGGGAAAGGAATTTCTTTCCGCAAGCTCCTAGAAATTCTTTTCCGGGCACTGTACAGGTATATGCTGTTTTTTAGTTCCGCAGAGCTTCCCAGTACCAAAAAAACGCCCTAAGCGTTATGCTTAGGGCGAACAAAAGTCCGTGGTACCACCTAATTTCAGATTTCTCTGCACTCCATCCGGCTATACAGCCGCCTCCATATAACGGTAGAATCCCGTTCCTTCCTAATCTGTTCCGATGATATAAAACAAAAACAGGGCAATAATTTGTCAGCCAAAATACTTTCAGAAGGAATGCTCCCGGATGCCTTCCATGCCACTGCGCAAAGACTTTCACCATGAACCGCCAGCCGGACGGACATTAACTGCGCTGTCCGTGCGTTTCTCGTCTTCTCTCTGGGGCGCATATGCCCATGTACTACTTCCGATCGATGCATTTTTTTATAGGGACATTATAGCGGGAAATTTAGAATGTGTCAAGGGGGTTTTTGAAAAGTCTTTTATGTTGGCAAAACACCATGCTTCAACTTGTCTTAAAGGAAGTAATATAGGAATTTTAACCAAAAAAGTATGCCAGCGGACACAGAATTTAGGAATATTCTCCATTGGCATATCCATTATCATTTATTGTTTTAATATATCCATCCCACAAGGATAAAATTTCCCCCGATCAGAACCTTTTTCCTCTCAAACGCAAAACCATACTTGCGGATGCACGCCGCTGGGAATCCTTCCACTTCCAGGTTCTGCGCGTATTTTTTTCTTCAATCCGCCTCAATGCCACTTGAACTGTCTCCTTCAAATCTTTTTCCTTCTTTGGGCGGTGGACTTTGAATTCTATAATGATCGCATTGCCCTTCTCTTTACCTTCCCTTGGTTTTAACATCACATCGTAACGACCAAAACCGCTTTCGCGGTTTGAAATGATCTCGTAACGGTTCGCTGGTTCCACTATCAGCCCTAACACGGAGCCATGGTAAAAACGTTCCGGTTCCGCAGACTTTTTCCCGTATCAAAAAAACTAAAGGTAGTCAATGCGACTTCATTTATATATACATTCATCACGTCAAGGTTTCCCTGCAATAATGTTTTAACAAAATTATTATAATGTGCATTGCGGTACTTAAACCACCCCCGGATCATTCCCCTAAACATCCGCCGCACTTCATTTTCCTGCCCCAAAAGCCCAAATTCATACATTGCTTCAAAAACTTCTTCCTGCATAAAACCAAAAACATTCGCATATTTTATTGAAGTAATTGCCCTCTCCATATATGGGCTGGATTTAAATGTAGAATTAAACATACTCCCAAAGAAAGCAACGAGTTCATTCTAATAACCATTCACATAGGCTTCCCGCATCGGTGTATCATACTTATCCAGCAGGATGATTACTTTTTTGCCATGCAACTCCTCTCACCGATTAACCATTCCCTTTAAACAATACCCTTTATTTTTGGGGTCATAATCCAGAGAATAAAAAATACTTTCCCGTACCACAAGATTCGCTATATTATTTTTAATCTTACTGATATCCCTTTGTATGGTCTTTTCACTCACTTCATAGCGATTCGCAAACTCTGCCTTTTGCAGGCATTTTCCTGCGAACAATTCCAAAAGAATACTGATAAGTCTATCATCCTTGGAAAAACTTTTGTTTTTCCTTCTTTTATTTGCCATGGTTTATCTCTCCTCATCGTTTTTTCATTTCTTTTATTGTTACGCCAGGCATCCGCAGCTTTTACCTTTTTCCTTGCAGAAATTATAGCAGGTGAATAGGACAGCTATTTGTACCCTTTACAAATTTCTTCCATTTTTCTTAAAATTTTCTTAAAAAGTAATATGTGTAATTTAAACAAAAAAACTATGCCAATAGATATAAAATTTAGCAATGCTGTCCATTGGCATAGATCAGAAAAAGATATTAAGAAAATTTTAGGAATGATAGAATCAGGGCGGAAGACGTTCAACAATACTAAGATTGAGATATTTTAACGGGCAAATAAACGAAATTCAGTCATATTCCGCACAGATATATTTGAAATCTTCCGTCTTATTTAGTGTCACCAGTGCTTCCTCAATATGTTTTGACATGATCTCCACCGCATACTGGAAGGTTTCCACAGGATAAGCATCAGCGCAGCGAACCATTGTAATCAGCATATGATTGTCGCCTTCAATATTTTCCGATGAGTAGTTGCCAGCATGATCACAGGAATCTTTACTATGATATTTTTGCTTTATTAATTCCACCTGTGCCGCGGTAGCAATCTTTGCATGGTAATCCATGTTCTCCGAGTCAGAGTAGTACTCAATAAAAAGCCTTGCCAAGGCATCTGTGCATTGTTGAATTTGTTCAATAATGGCATCCGCATTTCGGATCGCAAATTTATAGATCTCCTGTCTGGCGTGTTCACTGTCTTTATAATAAATATACAAAAGTGTTTCGTGAGCGTTAAGTGTGGCGGTGACCTTTGAAAGTGTTCCCTCCTTGTTATAGACAGCACGCAGTGTTCGGATAAGCTCATCCTCTGAAACACTATACAAAGTTAACAGACGTTCATCTATGGGGATGGTATAAGTAAGTATTTGATACTGTGTATCATAGTCAAAAGAGATGGCATTTTCGCTGTCAATATCCTTATTAAAATCAGTAATGCTGTATATGCCCTCTTTATAGGTAAGTGGAATATTGCGTAATTCTGGCATTTTGATCTCCTTCCTTTTTGGTCAGAAAAGAAAATATTACCTGTTAAAACAGTTCGTCCAACAACATATAATTAGCACTGGTATAATGTCTGGCGACATTATACCATAAATCCATATTTAGCTACAACCCTTTTTCTACTTTTTTCGAATATATGTTCTTAATGTTTTGCGACTTTTCCTTCCAAAATTCCCCATTTAATAATGCTTGACATCCGACACAATTCGTGTATAATAGTAATCGCTGTGTTAGTTTAGGAATTCTAAACTGCAAGTTTACTATAATGAGTTTTTCTTCGGGAAAATTTATGCTGCATCAAATTTTCCAATGCATTTTCATATTCCTAAAAAAGTTGCAGCGTGGAGGAAAATTATGAAAATAGGTGCTAAAATCAAAGAACTGCGCGTCCAAAAAAGCTTGACACAGGAGGAGCTAGCCAACCGATGCGAACTCTCAAAAGGCTTTATCTCCCAGCTAGAGCGCGATCTGACCTCACCGTCCATCGCAACTCTTGTTGATATTTTGCAGTGCCTTGGCACCAACCTTGAGGAGTTTTTCTCAAATACCGCCTCAGAACAGGTTGTATTTTCCAAGGGGGATTATTTTGAGAAAGTGGACACGGAACTGAAAAATAAGATTGAGTGGATTATTCCAAATGCGCAGAAAAACATGATGGAACCAATTCTTTTAACCTTAGAGCCGGACGGGGCGACTTACCCGGACAATCCGCACGAGGGTGAAGAATTTGGCTATGTATTAAACGGAGCGGTAAACATCCATATCGGCAGCAAGATTTACAGAGCCAAAAAAGGAGAATCCTTCTATTTTACACCGAACAAAAAACATTTTATCAGTGCCCCCCAAAAAACTGGTGCTGTAATTTTGTGGGTTTCTACCCCGCCAAGTTTTTAACTCGCACTCGCGCCCTGCGCAGAAAGGAGATAAGTAAATGATTGACAATAAACTGATTGAACTTGTCGGCGTTACCAAGTGCTACAACGGTAGCACCGTGATCGACGATCTAAATCTCTACATACGCGAAAATGAGTTTTTAACGCTTCTAGGTCCATCCGGATGCGGAAAAACAACCACTCTGCGCATTATCGGCGGCTTTGAGATGCCGGATGAGGGCAAGGTATTATTTGATGGTAAAGATATTACAAAACTCCCTCCAAATGAGCGTCAGCTCAACACAGTTTTTCAGAAATACGCGCTCTTTACCCATATGACCATCGCGGACAATATCGCATTCGGTCTGAAAATAAAGAAAAAGAGCAAGCAATATATTAAGGATAAAATCAAGTACGCGCTAAAACTGGTTAATCTCGACGGGTACGAGAACCGTATGCCCGACTCTCTCTCCGGCGGACAACAACAGCGCATTGCCATCGCGCGTGCGATTGTCAACGAACCTAAGGTTTTGCTTCTCGATGAGCCACTTGGCGCACTCGACTTAAAATTGCGCCAGGATATGCAGTATGAGCTGATTCGCCTGAAAAATGAACTGGGGATCACCTTTGTCTACGTTACACATGACCAGGAGGAAGCCCTCACCATGTCAGATACTATTATGGTAATGAATCAGGGCTATATCCAGCAGATCGGATCACCGGAAGATATCTACAATGAGCCGGAAAATGCCTTTGTCGCGGATTTTATCGGCGAGAGCAATATTCTTTCCGCCACCATGGTAAGAGATCGCCTTGTCAATATTCTCGGCGTAAACTTTACCTGTGTAGATGAGGGCTTTGGCGAGAATACCCCGGTGGATGTAGTGATCCGCCCGGAAGATATCGACTTAGTTTCGCCGGAGGACGGCATTATTACCGGGCGCGTTACCTCCCTAATCTTTAAGGGTGTACATTACGAGATGGAAGTGATGGCAAACGGCTTTGAATGGCTTGTCCACTCCACGGATATGGCATCGGTCGGCACCGCAGTCGGGATCCGTGTCGATCCATTTGATATCCAGATCATGCATAAACCAGAATCGGAAGACGAGGCAGTCAGCGTGAATACGGCGGAAACCTGGTAAGAATTTTTATAGGAAACGAACAAAATACTTGCGTTTTGATTCGTTTCCTGCGCCGGAAGGTTTATATAGGTTTTGTTTTTATTTATGGAGATCTTAAAATGAAACAAAAAAATACAATTTTACTTTCAACGCCTTACGGCTTGTGGATGATTGGATTTACGATTATTCCACTGCTTATGATCCTCTATTATGGTCTGACCGGGCGCGACGGCGGATTTACCTTTGAAAATCTGAAATTGATTGCAACCGAGGAAAATTTAAAGGCGTTATGGCTTTCGATAAGACTGTCGCTCCTCTCCACGCTGCTCTGCCTTATTATTGCCTACCCGCTCGCCATGATTTTACGGAACACAAAATTTAAAAACAGCCGTTTTATGGTGATGCTCTTTATTATGCCAATGTGGATGAATTCACTGCTGCGCATTATTGCATGGCAAAATATTTTAGAGCGCAAGGGAGTTTTAAATACCTTCTTAGAATTTTTGCACCTTCCCGCGTTAAATATTATCAACTCGCCCGCGGCGATCGTGCTTGGTATGGTATATGATTTCCTCCCATTTATGATCCTGCCACTGTACAATACGCTTGTCAAGATTGATGAGAATGTAATTCACGCGGCACATGATCTCGGAGCAAATAATTTTCATACCTTTACAAAAATTATTTTTCCGCTAAGCATTCCGGGAGTGATCTCAGGTATTACCATGGTCTTTGTGCCATCCCTAACCACCTTTGTAATCTCCGATATTTTGGGGGGCAGCAAGGTATTGCTGATCGGAAATATTATTGAGCAGCAGTTCCAGAAATTAAATAACTGGCACTCTGGCTCAGGACTCTCGCTTGTGCTTATGGTATTTGTACTGATCAGCATGGCACTTGTCGGGAAATATGACAAGGGAGAAGGGAGTGCGAATGTATGGTAAATTTCCGACAATTTTTGAGAAAATTTTATCTGGGGCTGATTATTTTGTTTTTGTACGCGCCGATCCTTGTATTGGTTGTCCTGTCGTTTAACCGCTCGAAATCCCGCTCCAAATGGGGTGGTTTTACCATGAAATGGTATTCCTCCATGTTCGAGAACGAAACCATTATGTTAGCCCTAAGAGATACCCTGCTAATTGCTATTCTCTCTGCGTTTCTTGCAACGCTGCTTGGCACCGCTTCCGCGATCGCAATCAACCATATGCGCAAGGTTCCGCGCGCCATTATGCTTGGCATTACCAATATTCCAATGCTAAACGCAGAGATTGTCACCGGGATTTCACTGATGCTGCTTTTTTTGGCTCTCGATCTCAATCTGGGATTTTTTACTGTGCTACTTTCCCATATCGCTTTTAATGTGCCCTATGTGATTCTGAGCGTTATGCCAAAGCTTGCCCAGACAAACCAAAGTACCTATGAGGCCGCACTGGATCTGGGGGCAACCCCGTTAAAAGCATTTTTTTCCGTGGTTTTTCCGGATATTTTTCCAGGTGTACTCTCCGGATTTTTGTTGGCGTTCACCCTCTCGCTCGACGATTTTATTATCACGCATTTTACGCGCGGCGCAACGGTCAACACGCTCTCCACACTGATTTACTCGGAGACAAGAAAGGGGATCAAGCCGGAGATGTACGCGCTCTCCACACTGCTCTTTGTCGGGGTGCTGCTTCTTCTTATTTTTGTCAACCGTCTGGGGAAAAACGAGAAGGAAGTAAAAAATTAAATATTAATCCATTTGGAGGTCTGTATAATGAAAAATAAAAATTTGATTGATAAATTAACCCACCCTGTCGGGCTGTTTCTTGCGGGAAGCCTTATTGTAACCAGTACATTTACTATGGCGGGCTGCGGGAATGAGGATGACGAGATCCCGTTCACTCTGGAGGCAACCGGCGATTACAAAGCCGGGGACAACGGGGAAATCTATGTTTACAATTGGGGCGAATATATCGATGAGCGCGTGATTGATATTTTTGAGAAGGATACGGGAATTAAAGTCTACTACAATTATTTTGAGGAAAATGAGGATATGTACCCGATCGTGGCGACGGGTGCGGCAAAATATGATGTTGTCTGCCCATCGGACTATATGATTCAGAAAATGATCGGGGAAGATTTACTGCTGCCACTTAACTATGAGAATATTCCAAATATTTCCAATATCGATCCGGAATATTTAAAGAGTGCTGAGAATTTTGATCCGGGCAATCTCTACAGTGTGCCATACTGCTGGGGCACCGTGGGCATCCTCTACAACAAGACGATGGTCGACGAGCCGATCGATAGCTGGGGTGTACTGTTTGATGAGAAATATTCGCAGGAGATCTTAATGATCAACAGTGTGCGCGACGCATTTATGATCGCGCTAACCTATCTTGGCTACAGCCAGAACACTACAAACGAGGCGGAGCTCGATGAGGCACTTGCCCTCTTACAAAAGCAGTACCCCCTTGTACAGGGCTATTTTGTTGACCAGGTGCGCGATAAAATGATCGGCGGAGAAGCCGCTATCGGCGTAATTTATTCCGGCGAGGCAATCTACACTCAGCGCGAAAATGAGGATCTGGTCTATGTGGTGCCAAAGGAAGGTTCCAATGTCTGGATTGACGGCTGGGTTATTCCGAAAACTGCACAGAACAAGGAGAATGCGGAGGCATGGATCAATTTCTGCTGCCGCGCGGATGTCGCCTTAGCAAATTTTAATTATATCACCTACTCCACGCCAAACAAGGCGGCTAGGGAGCTGATTACGGACGAGGAAATCCGCAACAGCGAGATTGCCTTTCCAAGCAGCGAAGTATTAAACCGCTGCGAAACTTTCCGCTATCTCGGCGAGGAGGCGGAAGCAATGTATTTAAATAAGTGGAATCAGAGAGGAAATCAGTAATTTTCATCTTCTACTAATCGGGGGCTGTCATAAATTTCTTTGTGTGACAGCCCCGATAGTTTCTTTGTACTACATTTCTAAAAATCCCAGAGATTTTTATCACTCCATCCCTATGCTTTGTTTGCTACCTCCGGAGTACTTACATAGTACTGCGCCTGTGCATTCCACAATTCATAGTATTTTCCTTCTTTTTTCAAAATCAATTCTTCATGGCTGCCCTGTTCAATAATCCTTCCCTCATCAAATACTACAATGCTGTCACAGAAACGGCAGGAGGCTAACCGATGGCTAATATAGATGGTGGTATGCTCCCCAGAAAGCTCATTGAATTTGCTGTAGACCTCATACTCCGATATTGGGTCAAGCGCGGCAGTTGGCTCGTCAAGCACAATAAATGGCGCATCCCTGTAGAGTGCCCTCGCTAACGCAATCTTTTGCGCCTCCCCGCCGGAGATCTCTATTCCCTTTTCGGAATAATCCTTGTACAGATAGGTATCCGTCCCCTCGGGCATTGTATCAAGCCGTTCCCCAAAGCCTGCGCGCCTTAAGCATTCCTCCACCCGCGCCTTTTCATACTCCTTTGCCGCTGCTACATTCTGTCCGATGGTAAAGGAAAAAAGAGTAAAATCCTGGAAGACTACAGAAAAGATGGAGAGATACTCGTCATAATTATACTTTCGAATATCCACCCCATTAAGAAAGATCTCGCCCTCCGTCGGATCGTACAGTCGGCAGAGCAGCTTGATAAAAGTGGTTTTTCCGCTGCCGTTCTCCCCGACAACCGCAAGCTTTTTTCCTACCTTAAATTTTGCATTGACATGGCGCAGCGCGTAATTTTCCGTATTTGGATAGCGAAAGGAAACATTCCGAAACTCTACATCGTACTCATTATCCAGACGCTTTTCCACCGTGAGCGAACCCTGATACATTTTATTTTGAATATCAAAGTAGGAGAAGAAACGCTTCAAGTAATGATTATTTGCAAATACTCGCTGCAATGTGCCGACCATCCCCGAAATCGCATCAAGCAAAAGCATAATGCAGGAAACGTATTTTGCGATGGAACCGACAGAAACATTTCCCGCCATAACCGCCATGATCAGTACCATATAGACCCCACATCTTAACAGATGGCTAAACAGCACCGAAGGAAGAAAAAGCATCAGACATTTCTTGTCTTTTTTAATATAATCCCCATAAAATTCCATATCGGTTCTCAGATTATCTTCTGCTATCTTCTCTTCCATCCCATAGAGCCGGATATCCTTTCCCATCTCGTAATCCCCGACAATATTACTATATCTTTCTCCCAATAGATTTAAATTTACACATTGTTTCCAAAACTCCTGATTGATGGTCTCCTCCTTTGCGGTAGCATAAACCATGTAAAGTACAGTGACCATAATCCCCGCCATCAATATTAGCTTTAGAAAGAGCGGCACGGAATTTAAGGTAAAGAAGGAGGCGATAAGGGAGAGTGAGGCGATTATGCTTGTGATATGCCTTACTAACATTCTTACACTGGTATACAGATAATATAAATTGTATCCCGTCTGACTTTCCATACGGATTCGCTCAAGTAACAACGCAATCTCCCTGCTCTCAATCCTCGAATACTCCATTTCCATCTCTTTCTTTGAGTACATCCATTCCCGTTCACGATAAATATTTGTAGTTTTAATATTTTCCACCACCCTGCACAGGGTAAGCAAAAGATTTAACAGAAAAGTCAGTCCCACCGTCAGCACAATATACCAAAGAATTTCTTTCTTTTCCGCCCCCTTCCAGATCGCATCAATTAGTTTTGCGGAAAAATAAATGGGAATATATTGAATTACCGAAGCAAAAAATGCATTGAACATTACACAAAGTGCAAAGGAACGTTCAAGGCGAAAAAGCAGGTTTACCGCCCGCCAAAAAATCATGCGGTGTTCGCTCAGTTTCATTGTTTTTCCTCCTTTCCTCCTTCCTGATACCAACAGCTTTGCATCTCATAGAGTTTCGCGTATTCCCCGCCCGCCAAAACTAGGGAGTCGTGTGTTCCCTCCTCAAGAATATGCCCCTCGCTCAAATATAAGATCCGATCACAAAATCTTGTGGAAGCCAGTCGATGGGAAATAAACAGCGCGCTTTTTTTATCGGTCATCTTCCAATAATTTTCATAAATTTCATTTTCTGCAATCGGGTCAAGTGCCGCGGTTGGCTCATCAAGCACAAGGATTGGGGCATCCTTGTACAATGCCCTGGCCAACATTAATTTTTGCATCTCCCCTCCGGAAAGTTCGGTTCCGTCCTGATTGATCTGCTTGTCAAGTTTTGTATGGATCCCCCCCGGAAGGGAGGCAAGCTTTTTTGACAGTCCTGCCCGCTTCATACATTCTAGGGCGCGCGCCAAATCCGTCCGCGCTTCCCCCCGCCCGGAAACCATCTCCGCCAATGAAAAAAATGTGGATTTCACTTGCTGAAAAACTGGGGCAATCAACTGATAATAGTCTTTTTTGTGAAACTGTTGAACTGGTACGCCGCCGATGCGGATCTCCCCGGCAGTCGGATAATACAGCCCGCATAAAAGCTTGACCAGAGTGGTTTTTCCCGCGCCGTTTAACCCGACAAGCGCGATCTTTTCCCCGCTCTTTATCGTCAGACAGATATCGTGCAGGGTATCCCTCTCCTCCCCCTCATAGCGAAAACTTACATGGTCAAATACAATTTCCGGCGCAATTTCCTTATCCACTGAGAGATTCTTGTTTCCATCCACATCCGGATATTCCAGGTATTCTCTCAGATCACAGAAGCGAAGGCTGGTATGGCGCATCTGATTCCACTTGTTTAAAATATTTCCTATCCACTCGGCAAACGAGGAGATGGCGGCAAAATAGAGAACAAACTGATCAACACGGATTTTTCCCGCCCAGGTCATGGAAATCAAAACTGCATACGCCGTGCCGTCCCGCAAAAGAATCACCACCAGATCGGCAAGATGTGAGAGATATTCCCGAAAGATTCGTCTTTTATCCCATACCATATAGTTCCTGGAAAGTAGCTGATACATTTGTCTCATCCAACCCGCCATCCCATAGATTCGGATATCCTTCGCCACGGCAAAATTCGCAGTTTTCCCCTGCACATAATCCAGTTTTCGGTCAATTTCCATCCAATTTTTCCGGTTTACATACTCCCATTTCTGGTATGCTCTCACACAAAACCAGTTGACCGCCGGGGCAAGTGTTAAAAATACAAGCAGCCACGGACTGACAAAGGAAACCACCGTGCCAAAAAGAAGATAGCAGAGAATGCTCTCGGCAAAATCCCAGGCGTGTTTTGTCATATCCCTTAGGGGCTGAACTCCATCCCACATTTCCGTTGCCTGTTTTGCCCGCTCCCGCAGATCGCGCATCTCTTTTTTCTCATAAATCTGATAGAAACATCCCATCGATTTCTTGTTTAATTCATAGGCAATCTGGCAGCGGTATGGGGTTTCCTTCGCGTCCATCAGGCGGTCAAATACCGTCTTTAGGATGGTCGCAAGAAAAATAATAAATAACACCCCTCCAACTCTTACTGCGGCGTGGGAAAATCCTCTGTTTCCCGTGACCTCAGCGACGACAAGGGACGGCAGATAGATCCCCAAAAAAGCCAGTCCGACATTGAGCGGCACACGAAGCATCTGCATATAAAATACCGCCGGTGCATAATTTAGTTGTTTCCGAATACTCCAACAAATATTACTTCCTATAGAAGCGTAGGGGATAATTTTTTCTGGTCTCCTCATACAAATCACTCCTTTCCTTTGGCAAATCACCTTTTTCAACATTATACCATGTTCTTCGAATATGCTGCCTCCGGCGGATGTGCATAATTCGCCAAGGTAATTGTCCTCCCGTTGGTCGGACGGCGAATTAGCACTGGTATAATGTCTGGCAACATTATACCATATTCTCCGAACATGGTGCCTCCGGCGGATGTGCATAATTCGCCAAGGTAATTGTCC
>CAJTLX010000063.1 GCA_910577165.1 uncultured Lachnospiraceae bacterium | reverse complement strand
CTCCGTATGCTATCCCCCAATCAAAACCCTATCCGGGTTTTTCGGCTGCTAAGATAATCATACCACAAGGTCATTGATATTTTCTCCTTAATTATTGCAGGATTTCATCTATTTTTCGCGGTTTGAAAGTCCTATCCACAAACTGCTGTTCCATTGATCCCTTTAACGCTCCCTCAAACGACTGCCATTTAACTGCCTGGTTCTCCGCCTCATTTATAAATAGTCTTTCATTTATTATAACACCCACAAAAAAATTTTTTACCCTTTTTAGGAAATCAGTTCTGTTACATCTCCCGTATGCAGCACGGAAAGTTCATGCAGTGCCCTGGTTGCTGCCACATACAAAAGTTTCGCGTGTCCATCATCCTTAGGGTATTTTACTGCCGTCGGCTCAAGCAGCAGTACCGCGTCAAACTCAAGCCCCTTTGTGTAGTCTACTGGAAGCACCATAATTCCCTGCTTAAATTCAGCTAGGCTTAGATCGCTCTCCTCAATTTTTATCCGCTTTCCAAGCTCCGCCGCAACCTGTGCCGCTTCCCCTTCCTCCCGGCAGATCACCGTAATTGTGTCAAGTCCTTCCTGCTGCCACTCTCTAAGAATTTTTACCGCCTCAAAGAGTACCTCTTTATGATCTGTGCATTCTTTTATCTTAACCGGTTTTCCATGCCTTATAATCGGCTCGATCGGATAACCTGCAAAAGAACCGTGCCGCAGGATATTCTGCGCGAAATCCGAGATTTCTACGGTATTTCGGTAACTCTTTGAAAGTACAGCGAATGTATCCTTAGGGTCGCAAAGTACTATTTTCTTTAATTCCTCCCAGTCATTTAGCCCAAAGCCAAAATGGATGTTTTGCGACACATCGCCCATAATTGTCCAGGAACAGGCAGGAATGCAGTAGCGCAGCACCCCGTAAGCCATCAGCCCAAAATCCTGCGCCTCATCCACCACGATATGATGTGCCTCGCGGACGCGTTCGGTTTCCTTACAGCGTTTGTAAATGTAAGCGAGTGCTGCAAGATCATACACATCGTAACCAATAATTTCCTGCTTCTTTTTCGTATTTTTTCGTCCGGCATTTGTTTTTCCCGTATTCTTTGCCCTTGTTTTATGGGTATCCGCGTTCTTTGTCCCCTCTATTCTCTGGTATAGCATTCCCTGTGCCTCGCAAAACTCGTCGTAAATATCAAAGATTGGTTTTTTCCATTTCTTTGGTCCAAACCGCCCTGTAAGGCTTTTTACCAGTGTCTTTCTCTCTTCCGGCGTATAAATTAAATCATGCCCCGTCAATTCATTGCGAAGCTTTACTAATGTACGCTCATTTAGACCATCAATCTTTGTCTGGATGGAAAGAATCGCATTGCTTGCGCGGTAGCGGTTGATCTGCTCTTTTGAGAACAGCACTTCATCCCTTAAATAAATATCCTCCTGCGGGATCATTTCCTCCTCCATCGCATTCGTATAGTTTATTAACTCAGTAAGCCACTCCTTTGTCCCCTTGCGGCGAATCATAAACTCGGCAGCAGTTTTTGACTCCGCTTTTCCCACTCCTACTATTCGTGCTGCACTCTCTGACAGGGAAATAATCTCAAATTTCTTCTTATCCCAGTCCTCATACAGCAAGCGCACAAACAATTGTTCCATCGTCATCTGTTTTACACCATGTACATCCAGTTCTGGCAGTACGCCCGTAATATAATTTAACAGAATCCGGTTGCTGCCGATAATATAAAAATCTTCGGGCTTAAAATCCTTTGTATAGTTATAAAGAATATAGGAGATCCGATGCATTGCCACGGTGGTCTTGCCGCTGCCTGCCACACCCTGCACAATCATGCTGCGGTAAGGTGATTTGCGGATAATATCATTCTGCTCCTTCTGGATGGTCGCAATAATCTCCCCCAGTACTGCCTCCTTGTTTTTCGCAAGGTATTTTGTCAGCAGCTCATCGTTTGCCACCACCTCGGAATCGTAATAATCGATCAGCCGCTCCTTTTCAATTTCATAGGTTCGCTTTCGCTTTAAATCAATTGTATATTTTCTTCCCGCTGGTGCAAGATAGCTGCACTCCCCAAGCCCGTTTTCATAGTAGACATTTGCAATCGGTGCGCGCCAGTCCACAACCAAGATATGCGTCGGATCTTTCATCACTCCGCCCTTACCCAGATAAAACACCTCCGTGTTTTTTTGCGGAACAAGTTTTCTGTCATCCGACACCTCATCTTCCTCCTGTGTCAGAGCAAATTTATTCCCTCCCGCATCAGCATATTTTTCTGTTATCTTATCCCCGGTATCGTCCCCGGCAAGTTCCACCACATCGATCCGCCCGAAATATGGTTTTTTCAATGCCCTCTGATTCTTTGCGAGCGCGGTTTTCATGTTCTCGTTCATCGTGATGGTATTGGACAGTTCCGTAAAAATCTCCGGGTCATTGTCGCGGTACTGATCATACATCTGCTTGATCTCAGCACTCATATGCTTCACATCTTCCTCATAAACGGCAATATTTGCCTTAATCACTGCAAGGCATTCAGCAAGGTGCGCCTCCTCCGCCTCACGGTCATTTAATACTTTCAGTTCTTCCCCCTCCTTTTCTGCTACCTGTCCATGTCCTTTCTGGTTCGTCATATTTTCCTCCATTTCTGGCATTTTGCCATTCTATATGATTTTTCCGACACGAACTGCCGTCCATCCCACAAGCGCGCTCCTGCCAAAAATTATTTTATCAAAAATCAAAAAAAAGACTAGACTTTTAATTTTTTCTGTGGTATCATATATCATGAAGTGTGGGAAAAATAGGAGGTTCTTGTTTTTACGCATTTTTGTTAGTAAATATATTGTCCATGTCAAGAAATTGACAGGGGCTTTTTTTTGCGCAGACCCGCAAATGTATGTGAACATACAATGGAAATTTACTGCTGACGCAGTATGCGAAAATAATTGCTAACGCAACGCTCAGGTAAGGGCGCGGATGAAATACTGCTGCTAAAGAAAATGCTCTGCGCATCTCTGCACAGAGCATTTTCTTTATTCTGTCTTTGCCCTAATCGTAACGGAATAGACTATTGTCTGATATCCTTCCTCGTCCAGATCATCTAGTTTTCCCATATCTACTATATTATAATCTAGTTTCTTCCCGTTTCTTTCCCATATGCACTCTATCTTTTTATTTGATTTCACCTGCTCTCCTATAGGAAGAACCCTTAATACTTCTTTTCTCGCTCTAAGCCTAAGCGTAAATTCACCAGTAATACTGCCATCCTCATTCGTATTAAATTCCATTACCTGATTTTCGTTGCCAAGCATACCATGCCTCATATTTTCTCTTTTAATATGTTCCTAGCTTAATCGTAACGGAATAGGTTACGGTCAGATCTTCTAGTTTTTCCGGATCTATTATATCCTCGTTTCCTATCACTTCCCCATTTTTTTTCCAGATATACTGTATCGATGTACTTGAATAAACACGACCATCAAGGATGACCCGATATTTTTGACCGTTTTTAGAAAACTCAATCTGGAACTCTCCAGTAATACTGCCATCATCATTTTCTGTAAATTCCACTTTCTGATCATCGGGACCATTAGTCCTCATTGTAATTGCAGTTCCACTTGTTGTAATTGCAGAACCAGTTATCATCAAATCTCCATTCAAGTTCGCTATAATGTTCGTGTCCCACTCCGGGGAGTCCTCCGAATATTTGTCAAATGTAACAGAAACATTTATATAAATAGTCTGTTTCCCATCCTCTGCAAGTACTGCGGAGTAATAAGGTCTAATAGATGCCGGTCCGTCCGGTCCATTATACGTATCTACAATAACAAGATTACGTTCTGGTTTATATCCTTTTACTGAAACGGTATACCACAATTCACCAAATTTTCTTAGTTCTGGAATATGAACATTAACTAAATATACCGTTATATTCGGGTCGGGATGTTCCATTTCTGTTATTCCTTTAATGGTGATCGAGTTAATATCATCAGTGATTCCAGCACCCTCGATCTCACTATCCTCAAATGTTATCACTGGCCATCCCTCTGGCAGATCGGAGATCTCTATGGTGAAAATAATTGTATATTCCGCCACAACACGCCCATTTTCCTTGGACTTAACGGTCACTTTTACTTCGGTTTCTGCTCCCTCAAGATACTTTTTATCCGCACTTACTTCATATTTTGATTGTTCGCCGGCATACAGCGAGAAATCAATTGCAGATCCGGAAACTGCCGTTCTAGAAAGCGGAATTGTTATCGGTTTTGGGGAATCCTTTGTGATTGTGCCATTTCTATTCATTCCAACAGTCCATATTACCTTTCCGGAAAAATCCGATTCCTCTGGGGTGGAAGGATCTGGACTCGGTGAGACTGGCGGATTCGGGGTGGATGGTGTGGTGAAATCTCCCCCTGTACTCCCCTGGCTTTCTGAATCAGGTGTATCCGACTCAATCACATTTCCATCCTCATCTGTCACGGTTACATCCTTATCCACAACAATAACAGAATCCTCTTTTGCTGTACCGGTTAAAGTAATATTCGCACTGATCTCCACCACAACGCTAACAAAGAGCGAAACCTTCGCACCCTCCGCCTCTTTTGCCACTTTTACCGTAACATCTTCGACTGGCTTATCCTCATCGGCTGCCTTAACTTCCACTTCTGCTTTCTTTGAGACGGTCAGTTCACTCTTCTTTGCACTCTCTGCCAAGGTAACTGAGGTATCCGCGCTCAAATCCGCTTTTACCGGAGCCTCGGCGGTGAGAGAAGTCCCCGCTGCACTCTCTTCCACAGTAACATTTACCGGAGTTTCCTTCTCCCCGGAAACAGTTACATCGCTTGCCTCGCTGATCTTTACCTCGTTGATATTAGCGTTTTCCTCCGCCTCAATCTTAACTGCTGGCTTTACTTCCTCGGTTACATCCGCTTCTCTTTGTGGTGCAATATTAAATACATCGATACTTCCACGGACAACAAGGCTGAAATTAAAGGAAGTGCTTACCGAGATATCCGCTTTTCCTATGCTTGGCTGATAAAGCATTCCAAGAATTCTCGCCCCGCGCTCAATAATAATTCTTGCATTAAGTGCGCTTACATTAAAGCGATTTCCCTTTGCTTTTTCGATAAAGGTGGAAGGCTTGATCTGCTCCACATTGATCTGTGCAAATCTTCCTGCATTCGTGATCTCTGCATTTGGAGCTTTGACCGTAAGCGTCTTTGTTTTGTAGTTCTTACTTGTGATCTCAAACTCGCGCTCTGCATTTGTCCAGATCACAACATTTTTTACCTTCTTATTTTTCAGTACTTTGTTTAAGCTGGTCTGGCTGCGTGCAACGCCAAGCCCTTCATTTTCCTTATCCGTCACTACATTGATGGTAACCCAGTCAGAGACCGCTGCTATGTATTTTTCTGCTTTCGGATCGGCAACATAGCCGTTTTGCTTTCTTGCATCCAGCCATTTTGTCCGATTCGCCGATGAAGTAAATGCAACAGCGCGGATCTCAAAGCTTCCTGCTGTCATTGGATAGACAATCCCGCTTTTTGTGGAATTTACCCCTGCGGTATTGGTATCCTTCTTTACTTCAAAATAAACCACACCCCCGCTTTTTTTTGCGTTAAAATCGTAGGAGTAGGTGCTTTCCTCCCCCGGATTAAGATACAGCGTATTATTTTCCGGCAGGTTGGCAATCGAGATAGTTGTTGCCTTTTTGGCAGCGGCGTTCGCTGTAAGTCCTGCGTCCGTGCAGATACTGATCACAAGCATCAGTATTGCAAGAGCGGCTGCCATCCATCTTTTTTGCTGTTTTTTCATATTTTACCTCCCTGTTTTTCCTTATTTTTTTGTTTAAAGGCATTCCACAAATTTATGGAATGCCTTTTCTTTTAGTTTGCCTTTGGTTTAATCGTAATGGAATAGGTGATTATCTTACAGTTGTTTTCATCCAGATCCTCCAGTGCTCCCAAATCTATCATATCATATTCTAGTGTCTCTGTTGCTCCGTCCCTCTTCCATATATACTCTACCTCTGCATTTGACTCAACTTTTTCCGTATTAAGATCAACCTTTAATATTTGAGATCCACGATGTAATTTAAGCTGGTATGTGCCAGTAATACCTCCGTCTTCTGTTGGCTGAAAATCTATTGTCTGATTCTCATTATCAAACATACCGATATTCACAGTAAGTGCAGGTCCGCTTACCGTAACTGCGGAACCGGTGACCATCAAAGTTCCCTCTAACCTGGTGTGTTCGCTTATATCCCACTCTGGAGAGTCCGGCGAAAGTTCATCAAAGGTAATATGAATCGTTATGGTAATCTCCGGTTTCCCCTCACCTGTAAGTGATAAAGAGTGCGTAGGGAAGAGAAGCTCCGGTCCATTCGAGCCATTAACTATTGTTACATGAAAACTGCAGCCTGAATTCGTATATCCATCCGCTGTAGCGGTACAATACATATTACCAAATTTTCTTAACACCGGAATATGAAGATCTATTTCATATTGGTTTGTCTCCGTTTCTTTCAACTCGCCAACTACAATCGTATTAATATCATAGGCCAATCCATTATACGGATCATTCTCAAATTCTACTTTTAAATTTGCTGGCTTTGAAGGATCCTCTTCCTCTCCTCCCTCTACTTCTATCGTAAAGATAACCGTATATTCCGCCACAACACGTTCATCTTTCAGGGATTTAACAGTTACTTTTACTTCGGTTTCTGCCCCCTCAAGATACTTTTTATCTGCACTTACTGCATATTTTGATTGTTCGCCGGCATACAGCGAGAAGTCAATTGCGGAGCCGGAAACTGCCTCTGCGGAAAGCTTAATTGTTATCGGATTTTGGGAATCCTTTGTAATTATGTTGCTGTCACTTGTTCCAACAGTCCACATTACCTTTCCGGAAAAATCTGATTCCTCCGGGGTGGAAGGATCTGAAGTAGGCGGATTTGGTGTGGATGGGATTGTGGTACTCCCCTGGTTTTCCGAGTCAGGAGTTTCTGTTTCAACCACATTTCCATCTTCATCTGTCACAGTTACATCCTTATCCACAATAATAACAGAATCCTCTTTTGCCGTACCGGTTAATGTAATATTCGCACTGATTTCTATCACAACTTTAACAAAGAGCGAAACTTTCGATCCTTCGGCTTCTTTTGCCACTTTTACCGTAACATCTTCGACTGACTTGTCCTCCTCGGCTGCCTTAACTTCCACTTCTGCTTTCTTTGAGACAGTCAGTTCACTCTTCTTTGCACTCTCCGCCAAGGTAACCGAGGTATCCGCGCTCAAATCCGCTTTTACCGGAGTTTCGGCGGTGAGAGAAGTCCCCGCTGCACTCTCTTCCACAGTAACATTTACCGGAGTTTCCTTCTCCCCGGAAACAGTTACATCGCTTGCCTCGCTGATCTTTACTTCATTAATATTAGCGTTTTCCTCCGCCTCAATCTTAACTGCTGGCTTTATCTCCTCGGTAACATCCGCTTCCCTCTGTGGTGCAATATTAAATACATCAATACTTCCGCGAACTACAAGGCTAAAATTAACCGAAGTACTTACTGAGATATCTGCTTTGCTTATGCTTGGCTGATAAAGCATTCCAAGAATCCTTGCGCCGCGCTCAATAATAATTCTTGCATTAAGCGCGCTGACATTAAAGCGGTTGCCCTTTGCTTTTTCGATAAAAGTAGAGGTTTTGATCTGCTCCACATTGATCTGCGCAAATCTTCCCTCATTAACAATCTCTGCATTTGGAGCTTTAACGGTTAATGTCTTAGTTTTATAATTCTTGCTTGCAATCGTAAACTCACGCTCCGCATCTGTCCAGATCACAACATTTTTAACCTTCTTATTTTTTAGTACTTTGTTTAAGCTGGTCTGGTTGCGTGCAACACCAAGCCCTTCATTTTCTGTATCCGTCACTACATTGATGGTCGCCCAATCGGAAACTGCCGCTATGTATTTTTCTGCTTTCGGATCGGCAACATAGCCATTTGCCTTTCTTGCATCCAACCATTTTGTACGGTTTGCCCCCGAAGTAAAGGCAACGGCACGGATCTCAAAACTTCCCGCCGTCATCGGATAGACAATCCCGCTTTTTGTGGAATTTACTCCCGCGGTATTGGTATCCTTCTTTACTTCAAAATAAACCACACCCCCGCTTTTTTTCGCGTTAAAATCGTAGGAGTAGGTGCTTTCCTCCCCCGGATTAAGATACAGCGTATTATTTTCCGGCAGGTTGGCAATCGAGATAGTCATTGCCTTTTTCGTGGCGGCATTCGCGGTAAGTCCTGCATCCGTGCAGACACTGATCACAAGCATCAGCATCGCAAGAGCGGCGGCCATCCACCTTTTTTGCTGTCTTTTCATACTTTCCTCCATGCTGCGACTTATTTTTAGGAGCAGCTTACTGCGCGGGTTTTGACACAGCACAAAACTTACAAATTAAAAATTTAATTTTTAATCTTTGCCCCTCTCCGCTTCATTCGCCCAGGGATCAAGGAAAAGTTCCCCGCTGCCTCAATGATTAGTTCTCCTGCTGCCTCATTATTTCTTGTCATAAACTTTTTTTGATCCTCTTGCGGGCAGAATGAAATATCTTGATTATAACAAAAAAAATTTTTTATAAAAGCGGTAAGGCATGGATTGCTGTTTTTTCGGCATACTTTGCAGAAATACGTAAGTCTGCGCAAAAAAAAAGCAGCGGACATTTTCCCTGTCCGCTGCTTTTCTTTATCCCATATGGGTAAAATTCAATAAAAATACAAAGAATTAGTACAATGGATATTTGTCCGTCAGTCCCTTAACCATTGCGAGTACCTGCTCTTTATTCTTTGCCAGATCCTTAATTGCCAGCGAGATTGCCTCCGCTACCACATCCATATCCTGCGTATTTAATCCCCTTGTCGTTGCCGCCGGAGTACCTAAGCGCAAACCGCTTGTGACAAACGGGGAGGCAGGATCATTTGGAACGGTGTTTTTGTTTGCTGTGATATTGACCTCGTCAAGCACTCTCTCCGCTTCCTTGCCAGTAATTCCCATATTTTGTAAATCCACAAGCATCAGATGATTGTCCGTGCCGTTTGAAACAATTTTAAAGCCGCGCTCCAAAAGCCCCTTGCAAAGTGCCTGTGCATTCTCGATAATCCGCCCCGCATAAGTCTTAAATGATGGGTCAAGTGCCTCCTTAAAGCAGACTGCCTTCGCCGCGATCACATGCATTAACGGTCCTCCCTGAATCCCCGGAAATACCGCTTTATTTAATTTGTGTTCGTTTGCGAACTCCTCACTTGAAAGAATCAGACCGCCCCTTGGTCCCCTTAGCGTCTTGTGCGTTGTCGTCGTCGTGACATGAGCGAACGGAATCGGACTCTCATGGTATCCTGCCGCTACAAGTCCCGCAATATGTGCCATATCCACCATCAGAAATGCTCCCACCTCGTCCGCAATCTCGCGAAACCGCCTAAAATCAATTTTTCTTGCGTAGGCACTCGCGCCCGCCACAATCAGCTTTGGACGGCATTCCTTTGCGATCTGTGCAACCTCATTGTAGTCGATAAAGCCCTCGTCATTGACTCCGTAAGGCACAATATTAAAATAAGTCCCGGAGAAATTGACCGGGCTTCCATGCGTTAAATGCCCGCCGTGCGCAAGATTCATTCCCATCACCGTATCGCCCGGCTGCAGGAGCGCGAAAAATACCGCCATATTTGCCTGCGCGCCGGAATGTGGCTGAACATTCGCATAGGTGCAGCCAAAAAGCTTCTTTGCGCGGTCAATCGCCAAGTTTTCCGCGATATCTACAAACTGGCATCCGCCATAATAGCGTTTTCCCGGATACCCCTCCGCATACTTGTTTGTCATTGGGCTTCCCATCGCCGCCATAACTGCCTTGCTCACAAAATTTTCTGAAGCGATCAGTTCAATATGATCGTTTTGCCTGCCGATCTCTAGCTCAATGCTCTGCGCTAACTCCGGATCAAAATTTTTGATCTCATCAAATGAATACATGAATTTACCTGCCTTTCTTATGCCGTTTCTTCATGCCCATTATACAGAAATCTGCGGATCGCGTCAATACACAAATAGTACTTTTATTGCTTTGGCAGATACTCCTTCAAATAGGAGTAATAATCCTCCGTAATTATCGCCGCCGAGATATTAAATTTGTTCTTTACAATTGTAGAAACTGTCTTTACATAATCTTCCGGCAATTCCTCATTCACAAGCTTTGTAACCTCGCCGGTCTTTGAATTGTACATTACTTTGTCCGTAATATAGCTCTTATTTGAGAACATTACAAGCGGGGAGGCGGTTGAGAGGATATCCTGCCCCATATAAAGTCTTGAATCGTACTCCACACCGAAAAGATTTAACACCGTCGGCACAATATCAAGTGCCGAGCAGGGTTTTGTCACGGTGACCGGTTCCATGCCCGGACAGTAGAGGATTAGGTGGCTTTTGTACAATTCAAAATTTTCCTCCACCTCATGCCCTGCCAGATCATCGATCGAGGATTTCTCCATCCCATAAGGATAATGATCACCGGAAAGCACAATCACGGTTCGGTCAGCAACCCCCGCCTCCTCAAGCTGACTAAGCAGATACTCAAGGGCTAAGTCCAGTTCCTTTTGTGCCGCAAGGTATGCTTTAGCTTCCTCACAAAGTGCAAGATCCTTTACATAGTCCCGGTTCTTTGCCGACATGGAATTGCCTCCCCAATTGTACTCCATATGCCCGCTGACCGTCATATAATAAGCGTGAAATTTCTCGTCGCCAATATACTCCGGCACGGTGACCTGCATCATCTCAAGGTCGGACTCCGGCCAGGTAAGTTTGACTTCGAGACCGCCGCCCTTCGCACCCTTATAGTCATACCCCATATTCGGGTGCGTCTTATCGCGGTGATAGTAGGTGTAAGAATGATTATGGTATGCCCGCGCACTGTAGCCAAGACGCGAAAACTGCCAGCCGAACCCAAGTGGCATATAATGATCCGCCGTCTTATAAAAACTGTTTGTCCCGGTTGGAATCAGTCCCGTACATTCCACAAACTCTCCGTCGCTCGTACTTGTCCACCACAGCGGCGTATAATAATTCTCAAAATAAAAGCCTTCATGTACCATCTTGTAGAGCGTCGGTGTGATCTCTTCGTTGACCGCCCACTGTGAATAACCCTCCGCAGTCAGCATAATCAGATTGTACCCCTCAAACATCCCGGTGTACTCATTTTTATTGGTCGGAACAGAACTTGCCATATAGCTGTGCAGATTCTTGATCGTCTTTTTCGACTCATTTTCCGCCAAAGTCCCAAAATCAATATCCAACATATTGGGTGAGGTATCCACCGGAGTAGGGGTTGGCGTTGGCGTGGCACTCGGCGTTAATTCCGGAGTCGGCGTAATTTCCCCCGGCATATCCGTTGATGCGGAAGGTTCTTTAGTTAAAGTTGGTACATCGGAAGGTGCATTTGTTGGCATCGGTGTCGCTGTCCCCTCCAACCCGATAAATACCACATCATCAAGCACGTCATCCTTCTTTTTGCCAAAGACCTGCATAATATCCTTTCTGGTGGAAGTCAGCACACCAAGTTTTTCCATTGACAGATCCATTACAAAATCCTTGTAATACAAATCATATGGCGAAAACGCCTCCTTTCCCGGAAGACGCAAAAGAAGAATGGCAATCAAATAAAAGAATAATGCCATCCCCGCCTGAATCGCTGGAGCCTTAAAGACCGATCGCCAAAACTCAAGCTTTTTGTTTCTGAGCAAAAAAAGCAACAGAACAAGCGGCAGAAAATACAAAAGAATAGGGAAGAGCTGCGACGCAATTCCTTTGAGTGCCTGCATATAAAATTCTCCCACTGCATCCGCACCATTTTCCCTAATGGAATTGACCGATAGAAACGCTTTGAAAATATGCTCGTAAACGGTCTGTGTCGAGTACCAGAGTGCCGCAAGTACAGTAAAAATAATAGTGATGATTTTATTGATATGACCGCGAAAAACAGTACCTAAGATGGAAGCTAAACATCCTGCTGCCGCCGCAAACAATACCGGGAAAATCAGATTTCCGCTAAATTTTTGAAACACGCAGAGATGAAATGCCATCTCGCACCAGATAAGTACCGCCGCAAAAAATCCTCCGCGCGCGACCGCATTCTTTACCACTTCCGATATCTTCTTTCTGGTTTGATGTCCCTGCATTCCCCAGTTCCCCACATTTGTCTGCCTCTCTTTTTTCTTTGTTCCTCTTTTTAACTCTCTCCTATCCATTTTCATACCCCCATGCATTTTGTCTGCCTTGGCTTTTTCCCAAATATTTGCCCGCGACAAAAATTTGTGTTGTAAATTTAATTTCCAGTAATTTCCATACTGAATTTTTGTCCGGAATTTATCATAGCATAACCCGCCACAATATGCAATCATACGACACAAGAAAAAATCTTACGATTTTCTGTCTTCCTTTTTAGCGTTTCTTTTTCATAAATATACAAAAATTTCCATAATATATATCAATTTTATTATATTCAGAAAAGAAAAAACAAAAATCCTCGCTATACAAATTCAAAATTCTGTAGTAAAATAGACAACATAACATAATCTATGGATAAGCACTATATCCATAGAATCGAACGGAGGCTATTATGCTGTACTTATTCTTACCAGATTCCGCCGCAAAATGGATTGCCTTTTTCGGGCTGATCCTGGCATTTTTGCTGACCTGTTTTTTGCTCAAAGCATTGCAGAATATTTTGCCGCGTGACGGTGGACGTGCTTTTGCGGTGAACGGCGCGCTCTCACAGGGAAAACCCCGCGGGGCAGGGCTTGTCTTTATCCTTGTTTTCTGTGCGATCGCATTCTTCTTTGTCCCATTTGAGAAAGAACTTTTGATTTACCTGATTATGCTGGCAGCGGCAATGCTAAGCGGCTACTTAGACGACAGTTCAAAAACGCCATGGGGAGAATATAAAAAGGGACTGATTGACCTTGTGATTGCCTTTGTCTGTGCGTTTTCCTACGTCAATTTCAATGGCACAGATATTACAATTATGCTCTTTAACACTTCCTTTACCCTGCCAAAAGCAGTATATATTCTCTTGGCAATGATTTTAATCTGGGTTTCCATCAACGTCACAAACTGTTCCGACGGTGTTGACGGGCTGTGCGGCAGTATTGCGATTATCTCGCTTATTTCGTACTTTGTCTTATTTCGGGTTACCCTTGAGAATGCTGCTTATGGACAGATTTGCCTTTTAATGATTATCTGTCTGCTCGGCTATCTCTGGTTCAATGCCTCCCCAAGTAAGCTTTTAATGGGGGATGCCGGCTCGCGCGCAATCGGACTTTTGCTGGCACTGCTCACCCTAAAATCCGGAAGACCATTTATCTACTTAGTCTTCTGTTTAGTCTTTCTTGTGGACGGGGGAATTGGCTTGTTTAAAGTGGCACTGCTGCGCTTTTTAAAAATTCATATTTTAAAGAACACGCGCACACCCCTGCATGATCACGCGCGCAAAAATTCCGGATGGTCGGATACTCAGACGGTATTTCGCTTCCTGATCTTACAGGTAGTACTCTCCTGTGCCTACCTGTATGCGATCTTGTAGCACTGTCATCTAAAGAAAATGCAAGGAGGTTGCCCGCAGATATGGATATCAATTATGAGTTGTATAAAGTATTTTATCATGTCGCGCGCTCACTGAGTTTTTCTGAGGCGGCAAGCGAATTATTTATCTCCCAGTCCGCTGTCAGTCAATCCATTAAGGTTTTAGAAAAGCGACTGGGCATTCCCCTGTTTATCCGCAGCACAAAGCGGGTTTCTCTGACCAGGGAGGGAGAGATTTTATTCAAACATATCGAGCCAGCTATTCATTTGATTAGCCGTGGAGAAAACCAGCTTATCTCCTGTACCAAAACCGGAACCGCTGAACTTCGCATTGCCGCGAGTGACACGATCTGCCGCTATTACCTCGTCCCCTATCTAAGCCGCTTTCACCGGATCTATCCCCAGATTCATCTGCGCGTCTTAAACGGCACTTCCTTACGCTGTGCGGAGCTTTTGGAGGAAGGTAAAGTCGACTTGATTGTCGCAAACTCCCCGAACCCAGCATTGACGAACGACATGGAACTTTATAAAGTCAAGAGTTTTCGCGATGTATTTATTGCCAACCCGGAGTATTTTCCTCTTGCGGGCAAAAAGCTTTCCCTAAAGGATCTGCAAAAACTCCCCATTCTCATGCTTGGAAAGCTTTCCACAACAAGCGCGTTTTTACATAATCTTTTTTTACAGCACTCGCTGGAATTGGCACCTGCCATTGAATTAAGCAGCAATGATCTTCTAATCGATTTTGCGCGGATTGGACTCGGCATTGCCTTTGTCCCAGATTTCTGTGTTAAAGACGATAATTTAGATGGGCTGATCATACTGGAAGCCGAACAGCCACTGCCTTCCCGAACACTGGTTGCCGCCTGCGACACTGCTCTGCCACTGCCGGAGGCAGCAAGATATTTTATCAGGCTGCTCTGTGAAGAAAATGAAAATGAGAAATCTAATTTTTTCAATTGAGCAGGAGGCAGTTAATCACTGCCTCCTGCTCAATTTTTTTACCATTATATTTTATTGTAAGCTTTTTCCAAAAAAATCTTCATCCTATTTCGCTTCTTCCTTTACTTCCACCTTGCGGATCTCCTTTGTGCGGATCTCCTCGCAGATCGCCGCAATAAAGCTACCAAGCGATTTTTGTCCCTCATCGCCAAGGAAACGACTGCGCACAGCAACCATGCCCTGTTCCTCCTCCTTCTGTCCGACGACAAGCATATAAGGAATATGTGCCAACCTTGTCTCACGAATCTTAAATCCAATCTTTTCCGCGCGCGCATCAACGGTTGCCAAAATGCCATTTTTCTTTAACTGGGCAAGTACTCTGTTCGCATAATCATTGTACTTATCCGAAATCGGCAGCACTCTCACCTGCTCCGGACAGAGCCAAGTCGGGAAATTGCCGGCATATTTTTCAATCAGCCATGCAAGCGTTCTCTCATAGCAGCCCATCGATGTGCGGTGAATAATATACGGACGCACTTTATCCCCATTCTGATCAATATAATACATATCAAACTGTTCCGCTAACAGTGCGTCCCACTGGATCGTGATCATCGTATCCTCTTTGCCATAGACATTCTTTGTGTTAATATCGACCTTCGGTCCGTAGAATGCCGCCTCGCCGACATCTTCTGTAAATGGAATATCAAGTTCCGTCAATACATCGCGAATATGCTGCTCGGTCTGCTCCCAGACTTCCGGCTCCCCAATATATTTCTCACGGTTTTCCGGATCCCATCGGGAGAGATGATAAGTCACATCATCCTGTAAGCCAAGCGTGGTCAGACAGTATTTTGCCAATGCAAGACACCCCTTAAACTCCTCCACCATCTGATCCGGACGCACAATCAAATGCCCCTCGGAAATGGTAAACTGACGCACGCGCGTCAGTCCATGCATCTCGCCGGAATCCTCGTTGCGGAACAGTGTCGAAGTTTCGCCGTAGCGCAGAGGCAGATCGCGGTAGGATTTCTGACTTGCCTTATAGACATAATACTGGAATGGGCAGGTCATCGGACGCAATGCAAACACTTCCTTGTCCTTCGCCTCATCACCGAGTACAAACATTCCCTCCTTGTAATGATCCCAATGACCGGAGATCTTATAGAGATCACTTTTTGCCATCAGTGGTGTTTTCGTGCGCACATAGCCCCACTCATTATCTTCCAGATCCTCAATCCAACGCTGCAAGGTCTGCACCATTTTCGTCCCCTTTGGCATCAGAAGCGGTAATCCCTGCCCAATTACGTCCACGGTGGTAAATAGCTCCATCTCTCTGCCAAGCTTATTGTGATCGCGCTTCTTGATCTCTTCCAGATATGCCAGATACTCTTCCAACTCCGCATTCTTTGTGTACGCTGTACCATAGATGCGGGTCAGCATCTTATTTTTCTCGCTTCCGCGCCAGTACGCGCCGGAGGAGGAGGTCAGTTTGATCGCCTTAATATTTTTTGTGCTCATCAGGTGAGGTCCTGCGCAAAGATCCACAAAATCTCCCTGGCGGTAAAAGGAGATTTCCGCATCCTCAGGCAGATCGCAAATCAATTCCACTTTGTATGGCTCTTCCCTCTCCTGCATAAATTTAATTGCCTCTTCGCGCGGCAAGGTAAAGCGCGTAAGTTCCACACCCTCCTTTATGATTTTTTTCATCTCCGCCTCCAATGCATCTAATGCATCGCGGTCAAATGGCGGGCAGTCAAAATCATAGTAAAAACCATTGTCGATCGATGGACCAATGGCAAGCTTAGCCTCCGGATAGAGGCGTTTTACCGCCTGAGCAAGCACATGGGAAGTGGTATGGCGGTAAGCTTTTTTCCCCGCATCGTCCTGAAAAGTTAAGATACTTAGCGTGCAGTCGCTAGAAACTATGGTGCGAAGATCCACCACCTTTCCATCCACCTCGCCGGCACAGGCCATTCTGGCAAGCCCCTCGCTGATATCCCTTGCAATATCGATCACGGACATTTCGCCCGCATACTCCTTTACAGAGCCATCCTTTAACGTAATCTTCATAAAAACCTCCATTCTTTGCAGAGCGATTAAAAAATTCCTGCAATATTTTACATTTTTTACCATATCATCCAGAAAGTTGGAAAATGCAGGGAGATATGTTGCATTAGCAACTATATTTTATATATGTTTACACATATTTATGTTAATACGCATAAAAAATGTCCCTTCCAAGACAATCCAGTCTCGGAAGGGACGAGCATATACCCGCGGTTCCACCCTTCTTGCAGCGGACACGAAATCCTGCTGCCGGCTCCATTGATGACGATAACGGAATCACCGGGCTGTATTAGAGCCACTCGGAGCTGGTCTTCACCGACTTGATATGAGGATGGTTTCAGCAAACTCCATCCCTCTCTGACATACGCCGTCCGCTACTTATCTCCTCAGCGTTTTATTTGTTTTTTGATCCATCTGTGACAATAAAAAGTTTGCTCATTTATAATGGTTATTATACCATGTTCTCCGGATATACAGAAAAATTATTCTTCGCATCTTTAGTGTGGTTCCTTTGGTCGAATGCGAATCAGCGCGGGTATAATATCTGTCGATATTATACCATGTTCTCTGAACATGGTGCCTCCGGCGGATGCGCATGATTCGCAGAAGAAATTATTCTTCCTA
>CAJTLX010000062.1 GCA_910577165.1 uncultured Lachnospiraceae bacterium | reverse complement strand
ATGGGAATCGAACCCACGTATCCAGCTTGGAAGGCTGGTGTTCTACCATTGAACCACACCTGCATAGCAGCTACTGTTAAGTTGATAAAATCGGGGTGACAGGATTCGAACCTGCGACCTCCTGATCCCAAATCAGGCACTCTAGCCAAACTGAGCCACACCCCGGTTTTTGCTGGTGCACGGCCGCCTGTATCAGTCCTCTCCGTGACACGAGAGTTATTATATATCAGGTTCAACGAAATGTCAACAATTTTTTTCAAGTTTTTAATATTTTTTTTCGTCCCCATTTTCCACAGGTGCCAAATCGCTATCAAAATACCTCTTCTTTTGCATCTTCCCCTCCACCGCAATCGCATAAAAACAACAGTTTCTCTTAAAATGCCAGCCAATTTTAAGCACAATCCCCTGCCGCTCTGGATGGTTTACCGGAAAAACCCTCTGTCCATAAATATATTTCGGCGGGGCAGGTAATGCCAATATCTCTTCTTCTCCCTTAAAACAAAGTATTCCGGCAGCTCGTTCAGGCATCAAAATCAACGCACTGCCATCTTCCCACATTTCATACAGGACAACCTGTTGATAAACTCCTGCCCTATACTGTTTGATATCAATACATACTCCCCACATGGTAGTGAGCGTTTTTTTTTCAACCTTCAACCTTCTACCTCCCGCTCTGCCTCAACAGATCCGCATACCAGAAAAACACGTCCGAAGTATCCCCATACTCCAAAACCGAGATCATGCGATTTAGCTCATCAAAATCAAACCCCTCCCCCTCGATCGAAAGTTGATAGGAAGATTCGCCGTATGCTGCGTCCACACAAAGACGGATATCGCCTTTTCTCGCGCTCCCGCGCGTTAATATAATCTCCGCCCCCGCACACTCTGCAATCTCCTCTGCAAGCATCTGTGCATAAACTCTCGCCTCCATCGGGCAGGATAAGTCCATCGTGATCATCGCATCAAAATCAAGTCTAAAATTTCCAATTCCTTCCAATATCTGTTTCGGCCGCGGCAGTAAAATCATTATATTCCTTCCCGGTGTGCATCTGCAAATTTTTTTAACGATACCACTCTATCTATTTTCCACTCGAATACAGGCGTAACGCTCTGAATCAATCACTTTTTTCATCATCTCCATCGGCGTGCTTCCCACATAGGCAAGCACCTGCTGAAATACGGTTACAGACTGTCCGGAGCAGAGCTGCACGCCCTTACGGTTCTTATCCGCATGAAAAATATCATGTCTGCTATTGACATTCCAGAATACCACATTCGGGATTTCATACCCCTTCTCGCGATATCGTACCGCCATCTCCTCATAAAAAGTCCAGTCCCTATCGCCGCAGGCATCGATCTCCATATCGGAGATCACAATAATTGATTTTGGCATCTCTTCCTTTTTTACGCGCCCTTTGACCGCAATCTCAAGCACACGCATAAATGCCAGCTCAAGGCTCGTGTTCATCCCCCATGCCGATTTCGAAACATTTTCAATCTTTTGCGCTAAAGTTTCCCCCTTTAACGCGACAATCTGCGGACTGCCCGAAAACGTCATAAAAAGATTGTGGTACTCCCCAGTATCGCGCTCCGCAAAATAGATTGCAAGACCAATCGAAGTTGCCATCGGTCTGCCGTACATCGAGCCGGACACATCCGCCATCACCACCACATTTGTCCCTTTTTCCACATAATCCGGCAATTGTTTCCACTGTGCTTCAAGCACCGGTGAATTCTCTTTTTGGTACAGGATCTTTTCTACAATATCATATGGATAGAGGGTGCCAGAATGAATCTTTGCCTCCCCGCTTATCGCCTTTCTGGTAAATTCTTTAAAACGCGCCTCGTCATGCCTTAAAAATGCCTTCCGATAAATCATCATCGCGCGGCTTGGCACCTCGGAATACTGAATTTCTTCCCAACGGTTCGCCGACATTAAAGATTCCACCACTCTGATCTGCTTTCGCATACTGCGCACAATGCGCTTGAAATGATAAACTGGATATCCTAATCTTTGCGCGGTCAAAATCCCAAGTTTGCGCGTTTTTTCCGAACTCGCATCCGCGGTCTTTATCCATTTTGCAAGGAGTGAGATTGCATTCCCCGCATGAAGATTTTTTAGATCTTCCTCAAACTGTGCCTTCATCGCCGCCCACATTGCATCCTCCAGTGGAGTGTCAATCAGGCAGTATAGATCATCATATCGTCCAAATATGCCAACTAAATCAAGGTTTGGCAAAAGTGCCTCCGGATGTTTCTCTGCCATATACCTTAACAGAATCCGAAATGTTTTTCGCTCGCCAAGCCCCCCGCGAATATCTCTTGCATAAAATACAATCTTTGTCGCAAACAGCGGATCTTCTAAAAATGCCTCAGCAAAGAGAGAGCAAACTCTGCTCTCCTTCGCTTTGCGCAGAGCACCCGCCGTTCCGAAAAAATCAAGACACGCACTCCCCGTCCCTCCAAGTGCCACTGCCCCGTTTTCCGTGTGCGTAAAATTTCCTGCTTTCCTCATTTCCTCTGCAAAACTCATATATCCTCTTTTCCATGACGCATACCGGACAATGTCCAGCGCGTGGATTTGAACCACCAATCCCCCGGTTGTGGGAGATCCTTTACCATTTTGGTTTGCTGTGTGCGTCACTATGTTTTTTTCCTAAATCACCATTACAAAATCATGACATATTTTTCCTAGAATGATGGATTTGAACCACCTGCCATATTTAAAAAATATGGTCACCATCGGATTCGCATTCGGATTTTGCTGTTAATGTCACATAAAATTTCACACTTTCATGATACCCTAAGTTTTATCATAACCCAAATTTGCTGCAAGCACCACAAGCGGGTCTGGCAGGTTCGAACTGCAAAGGAATTGCTGCTTTAGTCACAAACATGACCACACCGGTTTTCCAAAAACCGGAAAAACCAGACCCGTAAAGGCGATGGCAGGAGTTGAACCTGCAGTGATATTGGCTATCAAAAGTCCCCAAAGAGAGATTGCTGCTTCGGTCACAGACATGACCAGCTTTACACTTTCGCGTCTACCCGTTCCGCCACATCGCCACAATAATTTCCCAGCACTAGCATACCATATTTTTCTTTCTATTACAAGGATAAATTTCTTTTTTAAAGACAACTTTCATCAATTCGATAAATTGTAAGAAGCTATCTTTTATATGTGTTTACACACATTCACTCTCCTGCGCATATAGAAAAGCTGCCACATTAAAAATGTGACAGCTCCATCATAATTTTTACTGGTGAATCGCCCTTTTTGTCCGGTGTAAAAATCCGCGCACTCGTTTCTTTTGCAGGAACAAATCATAGCTTTTAATAATCAGTACGGAACATTTTGCCAGATCCATTACACGATCCGTGCGCAACCCCGTCACCATCTCCTGGATTCCCCAGTCCAGCGAGGCACCCATCACCACAAGATCATACTGCTCAGAAAACTCCACCACCTTCTCGACTAACGCGCCCTCGCAAACCATAATCTTGATCGGCTGATCAAAACGTTTTGCGGAAGCCTGCAAATATTTTTCCGTCTCTGCCTTATCCTCCCCATGATCAATCACATGGAGCAGTGTGATTGTTGCACCGTAGGCCTTTGCGATACGATTGACCACCTTTGCTGTCATTTGGGAATATTTTCCACCCCCATAAGGAAAGAGAATCTGTTTAAACTGCATTGGCATGACCTTTTGTGCTTCCTCCCCATTTTCCTGCGCATTCATTCCCCTCTGATAAATGCGCAAAAGCCCAACATCTGCGGGTGCTTCCTGTAGCATTCGGTATGTGATATTTCCATGCATATATTTTATCAGACCCGCACCATGCCAGCCCATCAGCACAAGAGGATTCTTATCCTTGTGTACCACACTCATAATCGCATGGAACGCATCCCTTGAATGGATCAGCACCGGCTTCATCCCCGGCTCGCCCTCATATTTCTTTAACAGGGAAATCACTTCTTCATCCCCGCTCATCGTCTGCTGCATCACCTCATAATCTGAGATGGTCAGCAAATTATCGGGAACGACATTAACCTTGACCGGAACCACGGTTGTACCGCTTTCCGCCGCGGCGATCGCCCGCCCAAAATTTAAAAGCCCCTCCGCCGTTTTCGGATTGGATACCGGAATAATAATCTCGTTTTTCTGATCAGCATTTTTGTCCTCGCGAATCGCCGGAATATCCATTGTCGCGATCCCCTTTGTCGCATATTTTAACTTTGGCATAATCAGATAATAATATAGTACCCCCGCAGCAATCACCCCAAGCGCGATCGCAAGTGCGATAAAATCCGAGATGGCAAGCTGAAAAATCAAAAACAGATTTACCCCAATACCAAGAAGCGGAGTGACCGGAAAAAATGGCACCCGAAATTTGCGTTCCAACTCCGGCTTCTTTTTGCGGAAAATAATCAGTGCCACATTGACTAAGCTGTAGCCGGTCAGCGAAAAAATACTTGTCACTGTCGAGATATGTTCCAGATCGCGAATGGAAACAGCAATCACAACAATCACTGAAGTTGCAATAATGGAGAACACCGGTGTCTTCGTCCTGCGGTTCACGGTCTTAAAAATTCCCGGAAGCCGATTGTCGCGCGCCATGGCAAACGATGTGCGCGAAGAGGCCATCACCGCAGTATTAATAGAAGAAAGTGTCGCCAAAATCCCCGCGAACGCAAAGAGATACCCGCCAAATTTTCCCCCGATCTTCATCGCCGTGTCAATCATCGGCGTATCCGTAACTTCTGGAACCAGTTCATTCCACGGAAGGATACCGCTCCCAATAAAAAACACTGAGGTCTTAATCACAATCACAGCGGCAATCGAGATCAAGATCGCCTTTGGAATGGTTTTTTCCGGTTCAATTACTTCCTCGCTCGCCGTTGTGATCAGCCCGTAGCCGATATAGGTCATATACAGAAAGCCCATCGCGTTAAACACCCCGGACATTCCAAACGGAGTGAACGGTTTCTGATTCCCCATATCAATATGGAACACCCCCACAATAACATAGAGCATCAACAGGGCAACCAATACCGTTGTGATAATATTTTGAAGAGTCCCGGAACTTTTCGTCCCCCGGATATTGGTGAATGCAACATAGACCACCAATATATACGCCGTTGCCATCTGCGGAATAAACGGAAAAATATAGTGGACAAAATTGCCAAATCCCAAGGCAAACAAGCCACAGGACATTGCATAACCAAGCCAGAAACCCCAGCCGCAGATAAAGCCGACAATATTATTCCCGGTTGCCTCCTTCACATAGACATAGCCTCCCCCAGCTTTTGGAACTACGGTTACAAGCTCCGCAAAGGACAGCCCTGTAAAAACAGCGGCAATCCCCGCTAAGAAAATCGCTAAGGACGCTCCAGGCCCAGCCGTCTGATAACTTGTCCCCGCAAGGACAAAGATCGCGGAGCCAATCATTGTGCCGATGCTGATCATCAGCGCGGAGTACATTCCCAGCGTCCGATCCAGTTTTTGCTTCATAAAACCCTCATTTCTGCAAGGAAAATTTTCCCCGCCATTTTTCTCTTTTCTATTGTAAACTGTCTTAGGAGAGAAATCAAGAGCCAATCAAAATCGTATTTAATACAATATTGATAGTTGACAAAACTTCCCATATAGATTATAATTTCTCTCACACTCAACAAAACTCGCAAATAATATCTAAAACAAGAATTTTCACTTTTTCACTAAAAATAAAAATCTAAATTAAGGAAACCCAGTTGAACTTGCAGAACACAAATCCGTATTTATATTTAAGGAGAATCTTAGCTATGCTACAAATATAGATAAGATTTTTAGGAAACTCTTTAATTTCATCTAAGAAATTTCGAGAAGGAAGGTGAATGCCAAAACTGTTTTTTGATCCGTGTGCAACCAAGTAGTCTGTCTCAATTAACAGGAGGGTTAAGCTTATGAGTAAAAAAACAAATCGGTTAATCGCTATCTTTTTGGTTTCATGCCTTTTTGCCACCTTGTTCTTTGGCATCAATGAAGTAAAGGCGGCACCATCCGGTTCCGGAACGTACAAAGTCACTGCTTCTAGTGGATTAAATGTTCGTTCCAGCGCGGATATCAACTCTTCCAAGATAAACGCTCTCAACTATGGAACTACGGTGGAGGTCACTCAACTAAACGGGGACTGGGGATATCTTCCCGCATATAATGGCTGGATCAATCTAAATTATGCAGAATTAGTTTCTGCTAGTTCGCCCAGTCTAACAAGCACGAATATTGCGGATGGGGATTACATTATCAAAATAAAATCCGATCCCTCCAAAGTGGTGGATGTTGACGGTGCGCGCTTAGAAAATGGAGTGTTTTTACAGATCTGGGAAGAACACAGAGGGGACAATCAGATTTTCCATCTTGAGCGTCAATCCGATGGCTCCTACAAAATCATTCCAAAACATAGCAATCTCCCGATAGAGGTCCGCGACAGCAGCCATGAAAATGAGGCGGAGATCGCACAGTGGGAATATGTTGACGGGTATAACTGTAAACTATGGTACATTATCGACTGCGGAAATGGTTATTTTAAATTCGTCAACAAAGAATCCAATATGTGTATGGATGTGCAGGGCAATGGCACAGAAAACGGCGTTCGCATTCAACAATATGAGGACAACGGAACGGACGCGCAAAGATTTCAGCTAATCCCTGCAAATTCTGCCAGAACCGGCACGGTCAACGCCTCCGGAGGATTAAGGCTCCGCAAGGGCAGAGGCACACAGTACGCGAAATTAACCACTATTCCAAACGGTTCAAAAATAGAGGTTTCAGAAATCGAGTCCAACTGGGGAAGAGTGACCTACGCAGGTCATACCGGTTACGTAAGCATGGATTATGTGGTTTTTGAAAATAATAACAATAATCCAAATACTTCCGGTATCAATTTAAATGTAACCGATATGAAACAGTACGATTCTCAATGGAAATCTGTACAATTGGGAAAAAGTGGAAAAACGATAGGCTCCATCGGGTGCTGTGTCACCTCCCTCGCAATGACCGAGAGTTACCGGACAGGCTCCAATATCACTCCAAAAGATATGGCGGGAAAACTATCATTTACCAGTGGAGGCTCCCTCTATTGGCCTAGCAATTACAACAAAGATTATACCCCGGATTATCTGCAAAAAATTTATAATCTATTATCCGAGGGAAAACCCGTCCTTGTCTGTGGATTTACCAGTTCCGGCGGACAACATTGGATCGTAGTAAAAGGATATAATGGCAATGGACTTTCCGCCTCCAATTTTACCATCAATGATCCGGGAAGTTCCTCCCGGAAAACTTTACAGGATTTCTTTGATAAATATAGCCGATATAGCTGTATAGTGTACTATAATTAAAAATAAATATACTTCTATTAATAGATTTAAAAATATCTGGGGCATTGCTTTAATTTAGCGATGCCCCTTTTGCAGATTAGGAAAATAGGGTACAGGATGCCAGACAGAACCGGTCATATCTCATCCCCAATGAACGGACAAAGATATGGATTGTATGTTCTCCCTTTTCCAGTTCAATCTGCGCGGCTGGCACGAAGCGATAAACCTGTTCCGCCTCATAACGCCATAAATTTCCATTTGCGTAGAGCTTATCTTCTGGTATGTTCTCCTCGTCCACCCCGATGCCAAAAAACCCTTCCTCCCCCGAATTAAACTTGGATAAGAGCCACAATGTATAATTTCCGCCCTCACACCGGATACGGTAATTTAAACTTGGCACATCCTGCACTTTCCATCTTAATTCCGGCTTTCGAATATACATTGCAAGGCCGCTTCGGTCAAACGATTTGCTGCTACAATGGCACCATAATTCATTGTTCCCGCCAGAACCAAGCCATGCGTGCTCGCTCCCCGCTCAAAATACCAGTCCGGTGTTATCTTCTTTTCAGATTTTTCCTGTAATATCCGATCCGTTACAATAATACCATCCCGGCTATTTTTAAGGGGTGCGCAAAATACCGGGCGGGAGTTTATATTTTCCATAAAACTGGTCACACTATGCCCCCATCTCCCATTCTGCGGGCAGCGGCTGCGCTCCTTTAATCCCAACCAGATTATTTTCCTTCCGGGTTTTTGTGTAGAGTACCAGACGCGAAAAGGCAAAATACTTATCAACCGCCCACAAATTTAATTGATGTATTCCTGCTTCCCGCCCATCCATCCGTATCACACACTGCTGCCCTCTTTTCAGACAAAAATCCATTTTATACCTCCATTGATAAGTTTATCACTACTCAATATTAGTATTTTACCTCTCTAACAGCAATTTTTCTCTGCATTTATTGGCAAAAACATTGTGTATCTTGACTTTATATTTTATAATGTAAGAAAAGGGGGATGAAAAAAATGGTAGACGAAATTATCAACGCTTTTTATGACAGCGAACATCACTATGGTTATGACTATGTGTATACAATAAACAACACCCCCAGAAATGACGATGAATTTCAGCTTCATAACCACAACGACTGCTACGAGATCGTACTTTTTCTGGCGGGCAATGCAGAATTTCATATTGAGGGGAATATCTATCGCTCCCACCCCCACGATCTCTATATTGCACGCCCACTGGAGATGCACCACAACTATTTTCTTTCTCCGGAAAAATATGAGCGCGTGGTTATCCATATCTCAGTAATATTTTTTAAGGAGAATTCCTGTACAGCTTTAGAGGAAGTTTTTCGAAACCGATCGCTTGGGGTGGACTGCCAGATTCCGGCGAGAATTGTAGATCGGGAAATGTATCATCTGCTGATGAAAATTAACCAGTATCTAAAAGGGGGTGCCTATGAAATCGCAAAATATGTTCTGATGGAATTTTTGTATCTGCTAAATCAGATCAATGAGCCATTAACTATCCCCGTTGCGGCAGATCAGCATATCCATGATATTCTACTGTATATCAACGGACATTTGGATGCGGAGTTAACCCTAGATAAATTGTCAGAAAAAATTTTATATTAACAAATACTATCTCTGCCGTATTTTTAAAAAAGTTACCGGATATACGGTAAATCATTATATCAATTATAAACGGCTACTTTTGGCGCGGGAACTACACAGCAGCGGACAGAAATTGCTTGAGGTCAGCACCAATGCAGGCTTTAATAATTATGCACATTTTTATCGGATGTATCGAAAAGAATTTGGAACCAGTCCGCGCTTAGGGTAAAGCTATAAATCCATAAATTCTGCTTGATTTAGCAAAAGAATATTTATAGAACAAAAAATTGTCGGAGAATGACGTTGATAAAAGGTCACTCTCCGACAAATATAAATATTTTGCTCGATGTTGTTCTAAAGATCATTATCTCCACTAAGAACAGGACGCTGATAATTTTCATCTAACTTTAATGTAATTTGGTTCATCGCACTCCCACCATCCCTAGTTGCAAATATCTGTCTGGATTAGTATGTCTTGCGATTATTTTAACATCCGTTGTCTGTCCCGTCAATATTGGTTTTCGTTTTACAGTAAAATATCCACCTTTCGATAGGCTGGCATTTGTACCTGTACGTTTTTATCCTGTGTATTTTCCCTATTCTTTTCTTTCTCCTCCTCTATCTTATCTTCTTTCTCTCCCACTCTGTCTATTTCCCTTGTATTCAAAGCTCCCCCAACCGTTTTTTCGCGCTTCTCTGTCTCGCCAGTCTTTTCTGTATGTGTTACACTCCCGTCTTTCTCCTGCTTTTTCGCTTCCGCTTTCCTTTCCTCGCGCGCATCCTTTTCGGCCTCATCTATCTGCCTGCCCGCCTGGTTCAGACTCTGCGCCTGCTCTTTTGCAAGTTCTTCCAAGCGCGCCTCAATATCCGCCACTCTCTCCTGCTTTTTCTCCACTGCGGCTCCTCTGACTGAATGTTCAATCTCGCTCTTTAATACATTCGCCCTGCCCCTCATCGCAACAGCCACATTTCCCTGCACTTTTGCCTGTCCTATAGCGCGATCTGCGGAAACCATAGCCTCCATACTTCCCTGAGCCAGACCTGTATTTAGCCTTCCGCCCGGCGCATTTTCCGCTCTTTGTTTTGCCTCCTGTCTTCTCGCCTGTTCTGATTGTGCTGTCTCCCCTGTCTGCCGTTGTTTTTCATGGCGAAGTTCTATCTCATGCTGGCGAAGCTGCGCATTCAATTCGGTGATCCGCTGCTGGATTTCCTTGCGCCTCTCCATTTTTTCCTCCGGCTCCATCTCCTTGTTTGCTGCAAGTTCCTGCAACTGTTTCTGCGCATTGGCAATCTGTGCGCGCAGATTTTTGCTCACACTGTCCATCGCCTGTATTGGACTTGCCCCCTGTATGGTTTCCCTGTTAACTCCATCAACTCTCATCATTTAATCCTCCTATTTAAAGTTCCGTATATGCCTTTCCAGTACCCCTTACTGTGGAAGAACTTTCTTTCGCTTCGCTCTATAAACCTCTTCCGGGTACTGTCCAGGCATATACTGTTTTTTAGTTCCGCAAGTATTTTTCCAATGCCCCTTACCGTGAAGGGATTTTTCCTCGTTTTGCTCTTAAAAATCCCTTCGGGCATTGTACAAATACTTGCTGTTTTTTAGTTTCGCAAATATTCTTTTATTATTTCGGATCTTTCTCTTTTCTACTTAACTGCTCTGTTGTGGAAAGATTATTTTTTGTTGTAAAAGGGTAGAGTTTTCACTTTTCTTTATCGTTTCACTTCCCCCAATATCAACATCACATTCAGATGCACCACTTCCCCCTCCTGCATAATATCCACATCCCCGCAATATTTTTGTGCCACTCTTCGAATATTTGCCAAGCCAAAACCATGCGATCCCCCATCCTGCTTTGTGCTTTCCGGCAGTCCATCCTCCCCATCAAATCTAATCGTTCCGGAAAAACTGTTCTCCACCTCGATCATAAAAACTTTCCTCCTGCGCCATGACCGCACTTTTACATAGGGCATTTTAGAAGTTTCCGCCGCCTCTAAGGCATTGGCAAGGGCATTATTTAAAATAATGCTGACATCAAAGGCATTTAACCCCGCATTCGGATAGCGAAAACTGCTTTCAAACGCGATCTCCGCCGCCTGTGCCTGACGTTTTTTTTCTGTCAAAATAATATCCGTCACTGGATTTCCACTCCCTTCCCCACATCCGCCAAAGCTGCCTCTCACAAGCGAAAATTCTTCTTTCAGCTTCGTAAAATACTGCTTTAATTCCTCCTCCTCATGATTCAGAAAAAGACTTTCCAACACTGTTATATGATTGCCCATATCATGCCGCAACCCCCGCAGATCGCCATAGAGTCGTTCCACCTCGCGAATATGTCCCTCAAGTCTTCTCTCCTGTTCAGCTAAAACCGCATCTTCCTTCTCCCTCTGTTTTCCATTCCGAATTTTTTGGTAGATCACGATAATAAGAAGTACCGATGAAAAAGAAATGATCTGGTACGCAATTTTTAACCATTCAAATTTTTTGTGGACATTCCAAATATACTGTCCCGTATCCACCAGATAGACTTCCACCACAAATGATAAAATAAATCTTCCAACCAGCACGGAAAACAGGGGCAACAATAAAAGCCCCAGCTCTTTCCCGCTCACCTTTTCCTCTTTGCGGACATAGATATGGTGCATTAGCTTCACCATAAAATGCAGCAAAATTCCCTGCAAAACACAATACAGGATATTCATTGCCACATAACAAAAAAATTGAAGCCATTTTCTTCTCTGCATATATTTGGTCATCAGCACAAAAACAGAACAGGCATTCCATGGAATTAACGCAAAGCCGGACTCAATCCAAAAAAGCAAACTTCCCGTAACCGACAAAAATATTTTCTGCGCCAGATTTCTTTTCTCAAGCAGATACATTGCCACAAAAGCCATTGTCATCCCATATAAATCAGAATGTCTAATTTCCCATGGCAGCAACCAGAGAAAAAACATTGTCGCAAAATAGGTAATTCCCGTCCATTCTGCTACATATCGCTTTTTTATAAAAGGGCGGACAAAACGGAAAAAAAAATATCCCTCTATTGTAATCTCTATGATATTAGTAAAATTCGATACCGCCTCCCAATAAAATTCAATTTCTTTCAATTCTTTTCCTCTTTTCTTTGCACAGTAAATTTTATTTTAATTATCCTTCTGCTTTTCCCTCTCTTCGCTGATTATACTGCATAAATTTTTTTACAAAGACAGAATAATTCTTTTTTGCCATCAGCGCACACCCCTTCTCCAATACAATCTCCGTGGCACTATAACGCTCCACATACTTAAAATTGACCAGATATGCCCGGTGCGAGCGGAAAAAATCTTCTCCCGCCATCTTCTCTAACTCCGATAGTTTCCCATAATATTCCAGATCGCTCTCCCGCCCGTGCAGTGTTATTTTCCGATTCAATACTTCCGCATAAATAATATCCTCCCAAAATACTTTTGTGGATAGTCCCCCCTTTTTTACAAATAAATATTGATTCTCTTTTTCCCCACAGTTTCCGCCAGCATTTCTTACTTCCTCCCACTGTCTTACGGCAAGAGAAAACACTTCAGCAAATTTTTTATCGTCAAAAGGCTTTACCAGATAGTGAAATGCCCCCACATCAAAAGCATCAAATACATATTCCTTAAACGCGGTCACAAAAATCAGAATTATTTTTTTATCCTTTTTTCTTAATGCGCGCGCGGTTTTCATCCCATCCTGCCCCGCAAGGCGGATATCCAAAAACAGGATATCACCCAAATCCTCCTCCAAAAGCAATTCCTCACCCGATGCAAAAAATGAAATCTCTGCTTCAGTACAAAGACTTTTCACTTTGTGCGCAATCAATTCCCGCACTGCCACTTCATCATCACATATGGATACTCTCATTTTTCTTTCCATTCCGCCGCTTCCACAAAATATCTTCCCTCCTGCAATTGTAAAATACCCTGAAATATATCGGTTTTTCTCCCCGGTTTTCATAGGAAAATGTTGTGAAATCAACTTTTTTTGTTGTAAATTTTTTTAATATGAAATTTTCAACCGGATTTTTTAGTATTAAATATTTTTCTATAAAAATATTTAAAAAGCAGAGAGAGTCCATCCATCCGTTCGTTCTCCCTGCTTTTTTCTTTTTCAAAACATTGCAGAAACTCTATTAAAAAATTCTTCCCCCTCTATTTTACCTTCTCTTTTGCTGCTGCCGCTGCCATCTTTCGGTACTTCGCCTTCTCCATCGCCATTTCTTCCACCGATTTTTCTTTCAGAGTAAATCCCTTTACCGGGCGGTATGGTACTTCTTTTTTTGCAAACCGCTCCTTTGCCCGCACAATCTCCTCGCGGTACTGCGGCAGCCATTCTTCCCCCGCAATCAACATCTCATCCACCATCTGACGGATCTCATCCGGGGTACATACTGCCCCCGTCAACGGGTCCATCATTGCCGCCTGATACAAAAGCCGGATATCCGCATGGACGGCCGCCTCCACAGAGAGCCTCTGCACCCACACGCTCTGTGAACAGATAGCTGCGCAGCCAAGAGGCAATTCCCCAACTTTTGGAACGGAGATCCCGCTGCCATCCACATAACATGGCACTTCCACCACGCATTCTCCCGGCAGATTTGTGATAGTACCATAATTCATCACATTGAAATGTCCTCTGTATGTCCTGCCCGTTTCTAATCCCTCAATAATATAGCTGCCATGCTCACTGGAGCGATTTTCCGGAGTAAAACGCCTTGCTGGTTCCTTTAACCAGTTCGGAAAATCCGTTTCAAACCAGTTGCGGCTCTCCTTGCAGACGCGCAGATATCCAGCGGTTTCCCCCTGAATCCAGGAACTGTAATTGATCCATTTTTCCATCTCCTGCGGGCGTTTGCGATACCACATTAAATATTCTGAGAGATGACCATTGGATTCCGTTGAATAAAAACCAAAATTTTTCATCACATCGAGCCTTATATTTTCATCCTTCGCAAAATCTGCCTGCTGCATCAATTCATAGAGTTCCCCAACGCGCTCCACCCCATCCGTCTTTACGCTGATATACCAAGTCTGGTGATTTAATCCGGCGCAGATAATATCCACATCCTTTTTTTCGCGTCCAAGTGCCTTTGCGATCTGCTCATGTCCATGCTGAACCCCATGGCAAAGCCCGTAAGTCAGCACCTTTCCATATTTGTTGCACGCCCAGGTCAGCATGGCATTCGGATTAGAATAATTGAGCAAAATACAATCTTTTTTTGCAACTTCGCGAATATCCTTACAAAAATCCAGCACTGCGGGAATCCCCCGCTGCCCGTACATAATACCGCCGATACACAGCGTATCGCCCACACATTGATCCACACCGTATTTTAATGGGATTTCCACATCCGTCGCAAATCCGGAAAGCATTCCGATCCGCACGCAATTAATCACGTATTTTGCCCCTGCAAATGCCTCCCTGCGGTCTAGGGTTGCATGAATTTTGATGGACAAACCATTCTCATCAATATCCCTCTGACATAGTTGCGTTACCATCCTAAGATTGTCCGGATTGATGTCCGTAAAGGCGATTTCAATACCCTGAAATTCCGGCACAGTCAATAAATCCGCTAAAAGCCCCCTTGTAAATCCAATACTTCCAGCACCGATAAATGCTACTTTAAATGACATATCCTCTCCTTCCGCAGCAAAACCAGAAAAATTTGTAATATTACCAGATAGGATTGCTGCCTGTTTTTATTTATAGAAAAATTCTAACATGGAGGGATTTTCATGTCAATGCCTTCCCATCTATCTTTTACACTTCCCCACTCCCATCCCCATCTTCTTGCTCTTTTGCAAGCATGGCTTTCTGCTCCGCCTTAATCTTTTCATTTGCCTTTTCCACCCTCATCAGGGAAAGCACCAGCATAATCATTAAATCAAGCAAAAATGGAAGCCAAAGATACATAAAATGCAGCATATCAATACAGGAATCCGGCTGAATAGCAAGTTTTCCGTCAAAACCAGAAAATTCAAGCAGCCATCCGGCAAGTGCTGTTCCCAGTCCCCCGCCAAGCTTTACGCCGAGTGAAGTACAGGAGTACATTGTGCCATCCACTCGCTTTCCTTTTGTCAGATAGGTATATTCGGAACAAGAGGCAATAACTGCGTTCATATCCCCCTGCCAAGGTCCCTGTCCCAGTGCGGCAAGTGCGGTAAACAAAAGCATTAGCGGCACACTTCCCAAATATCCTGCCACCACGACAAGGAGCCTTCCGAACACTGCAATAATATATCCTCTCAAATTTAGTTTGTACATTCCCTTCCATCGTCCTACCAGGGTTGGAGTAAAGACCAATGCAATAATTAGCGGGATATTGACCGCCCACGAAAATACGCCATAGAGATTTTCATCTTTTAAAACATAGGTCATATAATAGATCCCTGCATTGATCATCGCCCCATAGAGCTGCTGTAAAATATAAACCCCGCAGATCATCAGGTAAAATTTATTGGATATCAGAAGTTTAAATCCCTGAAGCAAACTGTATTTTTCCTCTTCTGTCTTTTTTTCCTCCCCCTCCCTAAGTTCTTCCTCAGAAAGTTCTTTTACGGAAAATACCGATATGGTATTGACCAAAAGACCAATCAGCGCGTAAAATACAGCTGCCATTCGCCAAGCCGCCGCCCCGCCGCCAAGCTTTGTAACAAAACCGACGGTGACAGACTGGATCAGAAGACTTGTGGCAAAGGCAAAGATAAACCGGTACGAACCCATCTGCACCCGCTCTTTGCTGTTTTTTGTTACCAGGGAAGTAAGCGCGGAGTAAGCGATATTATTTGCCGTATAAAATACACCATTTAACAGCGTATAAGCGATAAAAAACCAGGCGTACTGCGCCGTAGTCCCCATGTCTACCGGTATTGCAAAGATTGCAACTAGCGTCACTGCGCAGCCAATATAGCCATAGAGCATCCAGGGTCTTGCCTTGCCAAGTCGAGAGTGGGTTTTATCGATCATCGTGCCAAAAAAGATATCCGTGAAACCGTCAAAAAGTTTGGATACCGCGATCAATGTGCCGACAATCCCCGCCGAGAGTCCAATCGTATTGGTGAGATAAATCATAACAAAGGAGGACAAAAGAGCATATACCACATTGCCCGCAATATCTCCAGAACCATACCCCACCTTGTTGTACCACTTTAAATACTGTTTTTCCCCCATAAATTCATACCTCCTATTTTTAATTCCGTATCTGTCCTACGCGCACACTTCCCAGGGAGAATTTATTTCCGCAAGCGTTCATAAATTCTCCCGTGCGCACTCCGGACTTCTGCTGTTTTTACTCTGGCTTTATTGTATAACTTTTCGGGTGATAAGTCCATAAACGCGATTTGACAAAACATACACAAAACGATACAATAGAATAAATAAGTCCATCGAAGGAGGAAGAGATGTATCTAAATTCAGGATATTTGCATAATTCTCTTATTGACTTTAAAGACAAATCAAAACCCCTAATTATTGGAAGTTGTGGCACTTACCGGTTATTCCGGCACCCAAAGCTGCCCACTTACCGACCAAGGGGAAGACTGGATTTCCAGATTATTTACGTGTCGGCCGGATCTGCACATTTTCATTTTGACAATGCAGCAAATAATACGATTGTTACCGCAGGGCATATGGTGGTCTTTCGCCCGAAAGAATTTCAAAAATATGAATATTATGCTACCGACAAAACCGAAGTATACTGGGTTCATTTTACTGGAGGAAATGTAAAGAATATCCTGCGCAGTTATGGAATCAAAGATGATATGCGCGTGTTTTATTCGGGGACTTCCTTAGAATATGAAAGAATATTTAAGCGAATGATCTACGAACTGCAAAGCTGCCGAAAGGACTATGAGGAAATGCTGGTTCTCCTGCTGCGCCATCTTTTTATTCTGATCCACAGACAGCTTACCAGACAGCTTGTATTGAAAAATGAATTCCTGGACGGGGAGATGGATCTCGCCGCCCAGTATTTTAACGCGAATTACAATACGGAGATCAATATCAAGGAATATGCTGCTTCCCGCGGCATGAGCATCAGCTGGTTTATCCGAAATTTTAAAGAATATACTGGGATTACACCAATGCAGTATATTATTTCCATCCGTGTCACAAACGCACAAATCTTGCTGGAAACCACCAATTATCCCGTGGCAGAGATCGGACATATTGTAGGATATGAAAACCCGCTGTATTTTAGCCGGATTTTTCATAAACAAAAAGGTTTTTCGCCGTCGCAATACCGGAAATTGCGAAAATAAGAAATAGAAAAACAAGCGAAGCAATCTGTAAATATCCTGCGAAAGCCGGTCATAAAATCCTTGCAGTCTACGATGGTAACGAGGCACTGCAACTCTTTAAGAATGGGGGAATTAACCTTGTAATACCTGATATTATGCTGCCCCGTGTAATTAGTCTGTCCATCCTGCATAAGATACGACAAAAAAACAAATTTTTGTCCCGATGCTTATGGCTCCTGAGGATGAATATACACAGGTTATGAGTTTTGATGGTCAGATGAACGATTATATAGCAAAACCTTTTTCCATG
>CAJTLX010000061.1 GCA_910577165.1 uncultured Lachnospiraceae bacterium | reverse complement strand
TTGCATACGCGTAAATTTATAGTTAGTGAAATTTCGGCTTAAGTTGACGACATTGGAACCCCCTATCCTCTACAGAACCTGTGCCGAATTGATAGCTGCATTCAACTCATTAATCGAAGCAGAATTCTTGCCAAAGGTAACATTTCCAACACTCTTGCTGTATCTCAATTTAATGTAAGTGCTTGCATCAAGCTGGGACTGACTCTTACTTGCCGTTGGACGCGCCGCAACAAGGAAATCACGGAAAGTATCCTCTGAAATACCAGCCTGCTTTAAAATTGCCTTGTATTCCGGACGGGAAAGCGGTCCATTTGCATCCTTTGCGTCCAGCGTTACAAAGCTGTAAGTAACATTGCCGTCCTTCTTGTTAACCACCTTTTTACGAAGAGGAGCACGAACATCTGCAAGCATCTGATTCGGATTATCAAATGTACAAACTTCCTCCGAATTGCTCGCAAGACCAGGTTTAAAGAAGTCGAAGGTGTACCCCACCATATTATTGTTTGCATCCTTTACTGGATGTACTTTGTTCTTTGCCTCTGCAGAGAGCTGCTCGTATACACTTGCCACGGAAGATTTACTTGCTTTCCTCGAAAGTAAGCTACTAAAGCCCTTGTTGAGCAGTTCAGAGTTCTCTTCCGAAAGATTCTGAAGCGGAACAGTATCATAGAGCTTACGCGGGAAATAAGTGCCTCTTACGATAAGCTGCTTACGCGGGCTGCCTTTAGCAACCTTGAGCGAAGGCACAATCTTGTTCGTGTTAGTTTCTTTGTCTGTACGAACATTGGATACCACCATAATAGTAGATGCTTTGTTTCCAATCACTTATTTACTTTCATAGATAGTGCCGTCAAAGTACATATTGATAACATCGAAAGCCTGCTCCAGCGGATAAATCTTCTTTACCAGCGTTGTGTCCTTTACGTCGTATAAAACAACACCACGCGCTTCCCAAACCTCTGACGGAGAGAATTTAGCAAGGGATACCAGGAGTGCAATAACTACATCCGTTACTTTGGTTGGCTTCGACTCGACCAAACGGACATTGTATTCCCGCTCAACCTCATTGCTGGTAGGTTTTGCTTCTCCTCTTTCAATCTTCTGCTTCCGTTCTTCAGAAACACCATCCTTGTAAACCGTTTTTCCATCAACAACCTTGGTTTCCATTCTTGCTGTTGGCTTAACCGCAGCATCCTTGCCGACCACATAGAACAGCAACGACCCCAGCCTACGAGCATAGGAAGCCAGTGCCGCGTTATTAAACTGAACCCCACTCAACTGCTCCTTGATCGCACTTGCTTTGCTAACCGGTTTTGCCGCAGTAGTAGCTCCACTGCCGTTGCCATTGTCGTTACCGTTTCCGAACGCGTTTACATTCTGTGCCGCGCTGTCTTTGTTTTCCGGAATAGTTTCGTCAAAAGCGTTATCCCAGTTAAACTTTTCTTCCATAGTTTCCGTCCTTGTATCACACCTGCTACCTCTCTGCGGCTTCCTGTCCCTTAACTGTTATAAAATCTTAATGTCCCATCTTCATATTCGTACTGATGGCCGCATACATCAAATCTAAGATAATTCCAGTCTGTAGCGTTATACTGCGGATCCCTGTTGTATGAGTGCCACTCTTTCAGATACGGTCCGTCTTTGTAGTAGTCTTTTACCTCATGAATGATTTTCACTCTCAGCGGGTCAAATCCTAATTCCTCCCCTATGAAAAGTCTTGCTTCTTCATCTGTCATGTGCTTTGTGTCGTACATACTAGCCAGCCTCTGATAGTCCTTTTCTGCCATGTTCGTTCCGGCGTTTTTTGCAAGTTCTCTTTCCACTTCATATTTCCGGCTGTCCGAGTGCTTTGTACTCCAGAACTCTGTCACATCGTTTTCTGTGAATTCCCAGAAAATTCCGCCATTTTCGCAGCAAATAACTTTGTATTCCCTCCCGTATTTGTCAGTGCTTGCGCACTCTTTGCACGCGCCGCCGTTCATGATCTCCTGCTTTGCTTTTGTATACTCTTCAAATGTTGCTTTCCTCATGGTTTATACCCCCAATTTAGTTATAGTGCTTTTTGCTATTTATTCTAGCTTTAAAAGCTATTTTAAGTGTATTTTATAGCATTTAAAGCTATTTATCAATAGTTTTTTTAAATTTCCTTGACTTTTTTAGTGTTTAACACTATTATTTAAGTACGAACAATGGAGGTGAAAATATTGACTGTCAATGAGAGAATAAAATACTTTCGTAAAAACGTTTTAAAGCTAAACCAAACTGATTTTGCGCAATCAATAGGAATGAAGCAACGTGGCGCAAGCGGAATGGAACAAAATGGCGCAACCGTTACAGATCGGGCTATAAAATCTATCTGTATGGCTTTCAACCTGAATGAAGACTGGCTGCGGAACGGTACAGAACCTATGTATATACAAGCACCGACTTTCAGCCTTGACAAATTCATAAAAGACCATGGCGGGACAGATTTAGAACTCGAAGCCATGAAAGCGTACTTTGAACTTGACCCGGATATTAGAAAAATGCTTGTAAAACACTTCAAAGAACGGCTCACTGCTTCCCGTGAAGAACCTGCGACACAAATGACGGTAGAAGAAGCGGAAGCGGAATATATAAAAAGTCGCTTCAGTTCTGCACCGAAAACCATGTCATTTGCTTCGAATACTATCAACGAAGACATAAAAAAGAAAAACGCTTAAAATGAGGAAAATAATGCAAAAATATGGAAAAATCCATGGCAGGGTTTCTAATGAAACCAAAAGTCAAGATAAAAGGGAAGATAAGTCAACTTCAAAAGTCAAGATGAAATCCCCTTAAATACAGGAAAAGTCAAGATAAGTCAACTTAATTTTCTCTTTTTATAATAGAGAGAAAAACAATAGAAAATAGCGATATTTTAAAAAATATATATAAAATATAAGGGAAGTTGAACTTGACTTCTTGACTTATCTTGACTTTCACTTAGGGGGAAAACAAAAAAAATTCCCGCCAGTGCTGCAACACTAGCGGGATGTGACCTATAATTCAGGATGAAAAGATATTATAGGGAACTCACAATCTTATAATACCACTTCATCCTCCAAAATGCAAGAAGGGAATGAAGTCAATGCGATTGCCAAACGGATTCGGCAGTGTGTCCAAGCTGCCCGGAAACAGGCGCAAGCCCTACCGCGCTAGAGTCACGGTTGGATGGGAAACGGATAAAGCTGCCGGAACAATAAAACAGAGATTCAAAACCATAGGATATTACAAAACAAAGGAAGAAGGTTTGATTGCCTTATCTAATTACCATCAGAATCCCTACGATATGAATAGTTCAGAGATTACCTTTGAGGAAGTTTATCAAAAATGGTCCGCGGAACATTTTCCCAAAATATCAAATTCTAATATCAATGGTTACAATGCTTCTTATTTGCTCTGCACTATGCTCTATAAAATGCGGTTCATAGATATAAAGAGAAGTCACCTTCAGGGAGTAGTTGATACTTGCGGAAAGAACTATCCAACATTGCGAAAATTAAAGGTACTGTTCACCCAATTATATAAATTCGCTTTGCAAAATGACATATGTGGAAAAGACTATGCAGAATATGTTGACATAAGCCAGTACAAAGATAAAAATCCCAATGCAATAGACAGAAAGCCTTTTACTAAAGAAGAGATTCAAACGATATGGAATTGGAAAGACAGTAATGAATATATTTCCGTTATCCTTATGTTGATCTATTCCGGAGCTAGAATCGGAGAACTGCTAAATTTGAAGAAAGAAAATGTAAACCTATCTGAAAAGTGGTTTGATATCATAGCATCTAAGACAAAGGCCGGGATTAGGAAAGTACCGATTGCCAACAAAGTATTTCCTTTCTTTGAGTATTGGATGCAAAAGAATGATTGTCAATATCTTCTTTCCACACCTGAGAGAAAACATTTCATGTACAGAAATTATTATGATTCTTATTGGATGCCGCTAATTGAACAAATGGGAATGAATCATCGCCCGCACGACACCCGGCACACTTGTATCAGTATGCTTACTGCTGTTGGGATAGACGACAAAATTATTAAAAAGATTGTCGGACATAAGGGACAATCAGTAACAGAAATAGTATATACCCATTTTGAGATTCAAGGTTCACTGAAAGCCATCAACAAAATATAGTCATAAATAACCGGGAACAAAAGTATAGTTTCCAGTCATTTTATGACTTTTTTCGTGTGTCATACGCGTGTCATGTGTGTGTCATATCCCAAAAAAATCCCTATGATTTACTACAAATTTATATTTTGAACTAAATTGAAAAAACCCTTGAAAACACTGGGTTTCCAAGGGTTTTACTCTCTTTTCCAATTGTTGAAAAATTATCTCTTGCTGAACTGTGGCGCGCGTCTTGCTGCCTTTAAGCCGTACTTCTTTCTCTCCTTCATTCTTGGATCTCTTGTCAGGAAACCCGCCTTCTTTAATGCCGGACGATAATCCGCATCTGCCTGAAGCAGAGCCCTTGAAATCCCGTGACGAATTGCGCCGGCCTGACCAGTAAATCCTCCGCCATGTACATTTACAAGCACATCAAGCTTATCTGTGGTCTCTGTAAGAACAAGGGGCTGACGAACAACAAGTTTTAAAGTCTCAAGACCAAAATAATCGTCGATATCTCTCTTATTGATGGTAATCTTCCCCGTACCCGGTACTAAGTAAACTCTCGCAATGCTGCTCTTTCTTCTGCCGGTTCCGTAATATCTTCCCTTAGCCAATGTCATTTCCTCCTTTCAGTCTGATTAAAATGTTAATACTTCTGGCTTCTGAGCAGCATGATTATGCTCAGGACCTGCGTATACGTGCAATTTCGTGATCATACTTCTTCCGAGTGGTCCCTTTGGAAGCATACCCTTAACAGCAAGTGTAATCACTTCCTCCGGTTTCTTCTCCATCATCTCTTTTAATGTGGTCTCTTTCATACCGCCTGCGTAGTCGGAATGATGGAAATAAATCTTTTGATCCATCTTCTTTCCTGTCACCTTAATCTGGTCTGCATTCACAACGATCACATAGTCGCCGGTATCCATATGCGGCGTGTAGATCGGCTTGTTCTTACCTCTTAAAACTTTTGCAATCTCAGAGCAAAGACGGCCTAAGGTCTGTCCCTTAGCGTCTACAACATACCATTTTCTCTCGATTGTTGCCGGGCTTGCCATAAAGCTTTTCATTGGTTTACCTCCTTGATATATTCTTAAATTCTACCACTGCCAAAAGGCACAGCATAAGCGAAAGCGTGGAAATCTACGGCTTTCCAAGTCACTGCCCCGTATTATAGCGAACGCTTGCAAGGCTGTCAAGCAAATTTTTGAAAATTTTTTAGGATTCTTAAAATTTTTTGCTTGAATCTCAAAAAAAATCATTTTAAAAATTACTTTTTATCAGATTTCCTTTTATTTTTTTAATTGTTCCTACAATTATCTACAGCAGAGAAAAGACCGCCCATCTACGAAAAAAAGCGACGACATAAAAATTCATGCCATCGCTTTTTATAAACTTTTCAAGTATTTTCGAAACCCTTATCCACCACAAACACTCTTTATCCAGATTTCTAAGTGATCTCCAAAATTTTCCAAAACATTTCCCTACAGCGGCTTAAAGTCCGATGCTGGATGCTTACACAGCGGGCAGATAAAATCTTCCGGCAATGTTTCTCCCTCATAAATATAGCCGCACACGGTACAGATAAAGCCTTTCTTTTTCTCCTTTGCAGCGGGAGCTGGTTTAATTTTTGCCTGATAGTATGCATAGGTCACTGATGCATCCTGTGAAAGCACTGCCCCATCCGTAACATCCGCCAAAAACAATGTGTGGGTGCCGAGATCCGTCATGGACACTACCTTTGCGCACAGATACGCATTTGTTTCCTCCGCCAGATAAATCACGCCATTTTCAGCGCGGGAAAAGGTAATTCCCTCCGCCTTGTCCGTATCCCTTCCACTCTGAAATCCCCAGTGCTTATAGGTATCAAATTTTGATTTTTCCGACAAAATCGAAACATTAAAAACTCCGGTTCGCACAATCATATCATGTGTATAATTACTTTTATTTACCGCCACAACAATGCGGTTGGGGGTTATTGTCACCTGGCTGACTGTATTTACAATACATCCGTTATCCTTCTCGCCCTCGTGCGCGGTCAAGATAAACAGCCCGTAAGTGAGTTTATACATTGTCGTCTGATCCATATCCATCCTCATTTCTGAAAAAATCTTCTCTTGCAGGATTCCCAGAATTTATGGGATTTATTCTCCATTTTTATAAATTAGAATACTCCCTGCGATTTTATCCGGGATTTTACTCCACCCGCGGCAGTTAAAAGCAAGGCAACTCCTCCCCTATCTAGGAGGAAAGTGAAACCTTTATGTTCATTGTTAAACATTTAAAGAAGTCTTTGCCCTTAGTTTACAGCATACTGCCAAAATCCGTGACAAGCACTTGTCCGGTAATCGCACGCGATTCATCACTGGCAAAAAACAGAATAATATTCGCAACATCTTCCGGAAGACATGGCTGTGTCTTTAAATTGCTGTGTGTCGCCATCGCGCTGAACATATCCGGATCAAGCTTGTCCGCCTGCATATCCGCCACCATCGGAGTCACGATCGTTCCCGGACAGATTGCATTGCAGCGGATTCCTGTTGCCTGGAAGCGAAGTGCTGTGTGGCGCGTCACACCGATCACCGCCGATTTTGAAGCAACATACGCCGCCCCGCCGCAGCCAAGTGCCCCCGCAACGGATGCCACATTGACAATTGACGCGCCCGGCTGCATCTTCTGTGAAACCGCGCGCATACAGCGCATCGTCCCCTTGGTGTTCGTTTCAAGAATGCGGTCTAAATCCTCATCCGTATAGCGGTCAATAGGCTTTAAGCCCTCCTCCAGGATCCCCGCATTATTGACTAATACATCGATTTTTCCAAATTTTTCCATCGTCTTTTCCACAAGATTTTCTGCGTCCCCCGGCTTTGAAATATCTGTCGGAACAGCAAGCACTGTACCACCCTCAGCCTCAATCTCCTTTGCAACCGCCTCAAGTGCCGCCGCTCGCCTGGCAGTAATCACGACCTTCGCGCCCTCCTTCGCCAAAAGCTTTGCCGCTGCCGCGCCCACACCGGAATTTCCCCCGGTCACGATAACCACCTTGTCCTTTAAACGATCCATTGAAAATACCTCCTTCTTGGCTCTGCCATAATTTGCATATTTCTAGTATACCATTTTCTGCTGTGAGTTACAATCAAAATTTATTTTACTTTAAAATCCCCTATACTGGCTCATCCAGATAACGAACAATCTCCTCATTCATTTTACCATAGGACTGCCAGTCCTCCTTTTTTGCATTTACTCCCGCTTCTTTGATCAGATATTTTAGCAACTCATAAATTTGTTTTGCCCCTTTTCCCGTCTCCTCCACAAACCACTGCTCCGTCACTGATACAATCTTATGCGCTACCACATTTCGCAGTTTTCCCTCAATTTCCGTGATCTCCTCAATCTTCTTTTTTAATACCTCACTTGTACTTTTAGCGCGAATCAATGTCCCCACATGGGTCGAATACACTACGCCCGCACGAAATCCCCCTCTGTCCCGATATTCATCTTCAAGAATTTGCAATAACCCCAGCTTGTCCAGTTTTTTGCGATCCCATTTTAATCCCTTCGTCTGATTATCCTCGCAACAATTCTCCAATTTTACGCCGCATACTTTTTTCATTATCAATTCCAGCACGTCAATCACAAGCGGCGTGATCCCCCTGATAAAATCCGCATATTCCTCCCGCTCAACTTTCACCCATAAAACAAGCGCGTACTCAAAGATTTTTCGCTTATCCCCATCCTTAACTGGATAGATCTGATATGGTTTATCTCCAATCAGCTCATTTACTTTTTTCAGATTTAATTTTATTCTCGCTGCCGCAATTTTTAACATTGTGTAAGCATTTTCGGATAGCTCGTGTGGGATTTCCGAGGCAACGGCCAGTGCCGCAGTATAATCATATGCCAAAATATGCTTTTTGATAATCTCTGTTTTAAGTAATCTCATCAAACCTAAGCATTTCACTTCCTGACAGCGATTTTCTGCATCCTCCGCGTTATCTTCATTTAATTCACAATTAATTTCTCCATCAAATTCCTTTCGGTCTTCATGCTTTTCATTGATTCTGCGAAGCGGCGAGGAAACCTGTATCGCCCGAAACCGATACTCCGCAAAAGTTGCCATCACCAACAAAGCACTCTTCATCGCGGGCGTTCCGGATGCCATATTTAATAATAGTTCATCCCCCGGTTCCATCCCACTCTCAATCTTTCCAATTTCTTCCTTAAAATCCTGATAAAAAACATCGTACTCATGCACATTATACAGATCCGAACGCTCAATTAAGCGCACATCAAAAGAGTGATTTAAATATTTTCCCAACCACGCAATACTGCCAACATAGCGATTATCCTTTTTGTGATACTCCAACATCTCATGCGATAAATATAAATACACCACATCCGGCTTATAATGTCTGCAAATATGTAACATTGAACCGTCCCTTAAATATTTGATCGGATCTGTCCCGCCAATCGGCGAAAATAAAATCTTCTTTGACATCCCATATCCTTTCTACATTCCCATTTATATATATAATCTTTTACTGTATCCTACTTTCTTCCACCCCTTACAAAATTTTCTATCTCCTCAACCAGTTCACTCGATTGTATCAGTTCCTGTCTAAATTCCCTCCTTGCTCTCACAATTCGATGCCTCTCCAAAATTTCCTCCACACCATACTTTTCTTTTAATGCTTGAAGTGCTTCCGGAAACAAAGAACACACTGTGTACTTTAATCTGTAAATCAAATACCTGCACTGAAAGAATAACTTCTTTATATTTTGAAAAAGACGCATTCACCCCTATAAAGCATATCCCAAAACTATGGTCTTCTCTAATTTTATTCCCCTCTGCTTCTTTACTCTTAATAACCGTATTTCGATAATTGTCAATGGCACAATGCACAACTCTGTTGTTGCCTTTAGAACTTTTATTTACAGATTTGCATTGATTTTTTTTGGCTCTCCCTTACCCTTGATATAATCGCCTTATTTTTTTCTATGCTTTTCTCCAATTCTTTTTCATCAACTTTATAATTTGGATCTGGAACAAAAATTTCCAATGGCTTAAAATCATATTCCATATCATTCAAAACATAACTCTTCATAACATCAACCTCCCTAACGGTAATATATTCCTACCTCACTGCTCTTTGCCAAAAATGACAATGATGCCAAATAAATTTCTGTTAGTGGGGAATCCTTCCCTAAGTCCTCCACACATTCATTAAATAAAGCTACTGCCTTTTTCAAATCATAACTTTCCTCTCGCCTCAAGTAGTGGACTGCTCCTTGATTTGATACCACAACCATAACCTCTAAAACGGGAAATTCAAGAAAAAACCGTATATCTTGTATCGAAAATGTCTGTGTGGAAGGGTGATTATGCAAAACAACAACTACTACAGACTTCTGAGAAACAAGGATATGGTTTGACAATGTATCTGCCCTGACATCCACCTCATGTTCCGTTCCAAAAGAAATACCATACACTTCAAGCGGATTATCTGCTCCAAGATCACAAGTTATAGCAACTTTATTACTATCATTTTCCTCCTTGGAAACCGTTAATACTTCTTGTGCCAACCTCTGCATTACGCGATTTTGATTGTCTGTAAATCCCTTATACTGAACCAACGGCACCTTGCTTATTGCAATATCAGTAATATACACCTTTTTATCACGTTTCTTTGCCATTCCCAAAGATTCTGGATTTATCTGCTTATCCGAAACATCCACTGACATTAGCCCCTTTCCCAAACCATTTACTCACTTCTGATCTAATTCCCTGTTCTCCCCTATACTCTGTTAATGGTATTCCCTTAAACGACTCCAGTATTCTCCTGCTTCTGCTAAACCATATACCAGATACCCTAAGTAAACCAAAAGTTAATGCATCATCCTTCGCCTTAAGGTTACATACAATGCCTCCACTAAAAGTATATTCCAAAACAACGGTGTCGTCAAGCATAAAACAACTATCCCATATAAAAGTACCTATAAATTGCTTATATTGAGGTGAAATCATATACCACAGCCAAGTATCATCACTATTACTCGCTACAGCAACAATCGCCACTAAAACAAACTCATCTGCATCATCTTGGTTTAGCCCCTAAGGTATGCCCGTACTGCGTTTCTATCCGTACTTCCTGACAATGCTCTTATAGGTGTAAGGTGAAAAACTTGACAATACCAAAAGCAAAGTAAATATTAAGCCTATTATTCATTTTCGTTGTTTCTTCATCATATTTCTACCTTCCATGAAATATTTTTATACATAAAGCCTTTATATCTGCTAAAATATAAAAGCTTTTTCTTTGTAACTACCTGAATCTGTGAAACTCACGCAGATACAAAAGCTGGAACATATAGTATTTGCAACGGTTTCCAGTTTTCTTGAAACGTGAAGAGGTCAGTGAAGCCTTGCTGGAAGAGTCCGATTTGCGGCGAATCGAGGAGCGAAATGAATGGGAATTCTGGTCAGTACGAATTTTAATGGGACGATTACATATTCCAATGTCTTTGACTATTTTTTATCTAAGTGCGAGGGATAATACTTTGGTAAATTTGGAGATGGATATTCTCTGTGATCTTCGGTTTTGGAGATATGAAAAGGCACAGCAAAAAATTGAAGAGTTTTATCGCCTTTGTGACAGAAAAAATCATTTTCAAATGCGAGTCTATTATCGCTTATATATGACATGGAAAGTCCGACAAAAACAGAGGGAGGAAAAGGAGAAAGAAATTTTTCAGGAATTTATGGAAAGGGAAATGCCCAGATTTGAAGAGCGGCTGTTGAAAGGCAGAGTGTTTGCTCCGGATGAACTTGCTTTGATTACGGTGTATTATCAGTTTATGGAGGAAGATACAGCAAAACGCCTGCAAAAACTCTATTATGTTGTCTATTATTATCGCGAGGAATTTACGAAAGAGCAAGAAAGATTGCAGCCGTTTTACGCGGAACTAATGTTTGCCTGTGCGCAGTGTCAATATGAATTGGGAGATTATGTAAATTGTATTGCGCAATGTGAAGAGGGAATAAAAGTGACAGAAAAGACCAGGATATGCACAATGGCTGAGGAATTGTATGAATGGATGGCGGATGCAAAAGGAAAGATACTTGAGGAAGAAGTGGATAAAGAGAGGCAGAGATATTTAAGGGAGGAAGTAAAGGAAAGAGAAGAGGAAGACAGAAAAGGGAGTGTTTTAAAAGAAAAAAGGGAGGAAATTTCTCTGCTTAAAGGAATGGAGAGAAGGAAGCAAATTGATGAAATCTTAGAAGATTATGAATGTGCAAATGTATTGTATAATATGTACTATTCTAAGTATGGGGATAAATATAAAGAACAATTAGAAAGGAAGATGGAGAGATGGAAAACTATGATGTAGGAAAAGTGATGCGGATGAAAAGGGAGGCATTGGGATACACTCGAAAGGAAGTATGCGAACTCTGCAATGGTATGTCCGAAAAGACCTTGGCTCGCTTGGAAAAGGGTATGGAAAGAGTACGGCAGGAAAGTATTCAGGAATTGCTGCATTTATACCACCAGCGTTCCCATGCAATTTATCCTGTGCTGGATTTGGAAGATCCCACGATTGGAAGATCGTACAATGAAATTTTTGGGTTGATTTTTCAAGAAAATTATAGAGAAGCAAAGCGGAAATTAGAAAATTTTGAGCGGTATGTAAATAAGAAATCACAGGAAAGTATAAAATATATAGAGGTACTAAAAAGAGAACTTTTATATTTTATGGGCGAAAAGGAACTGAGAGGGGAAGAAACTATTCAATTTTTTGAGAAACTGATTGAAGGAATGATGCCAGAGAATGCTGATTTGGAGAAGTGGCCGCTAAACTGGCAGGAGTTAAATGCATATGTAGCATTTTTTAATGTTTTGGCGATGGAAAAACAGTATGAAACAATTATTCCGATAGCGCGTAAACTCTTGGTAAATATTGAGCAGAGATACCAGAATGAACAGATGTTTGCTGATTTTCACGGTTGTATTACAAGACGTTTGATCCGTTGTCTGTTTGAACAAGGGCAGTGTGATGAAATTGTGGAACTTGCAGAAAAAAGTCTAAAAATTTGTGGTAATATTGGGGATATATCAATTACATATCGGATTCAAGGAGAACTGCTCAATTATTTTTCAGAGAATGATTTTTTTAATAAAGACGAATTGAAAGAGCAGTGCCTTGAATCCGCAAGAAAAATGTATTATCTAAGCAAAGTATGCCAAGATAAAGGAAGAATGCGTTATTTTAGAGAATATTTGGAAGAACTTAAAGGGGGAGAATATTAATTTTTAAGGTCTTGGTTGTGGTACATCGGGTTTGTCCTCAAGTGGAACTTGGGATATATTTTGAGCATTCATTGCGCAAATCCCCGGTATGTCTGAGAGATCCGTTTTTTCTGCCGGATCTATCGATGGTAAAACAACGGCAAGTGCAATGGACAGTTTTCGACAATGGAATGCTAGAAACTGTCCATTGATTTTTAGGAAGGAAGAGGTATTATATAAGCGATATATTGAAGAAGCCTTTTTCAAAAAGAAAAGGGTGAACGCAGAGCCAATAATATCTGGCAGTTTCCATATCAAAAATCAGAGGAAGAAGAATAAGAGGAGAAATTTGGAAAATAAGGCATTTTTACTATCTGAAGTATTAGATAAGGAAAAAGCTTTAGGGGTTATAGGTATCCCTTGAATAACCTAAATATATTATATAAGGAGTCGATGGTAATATAATGATTGAGAACCATCTAAAGCTTGCACCGCAGTGCCGAATGATGAAGATATGTGGGATTGACATTATTGGAAATCCTGATACCAATACGATTATAGGTCTGAACGAGGAGGGTGTTGCGCTAATACATCACTTAGAGCAGACCAGTGAAATCAACGTGTCCTGCCTGAATGACAATCAAGTTTTGCTTCTCAGCGAATTATCTAAAAATGGTTTTTTTACAGAGTCAGAATTTACTTTTGACATGTATAGTACCTATTTTCACATTACAAGTCACTGTAACTTAAATTGTCCTGGTTGTTACTCATTTGAGAAAGATCGAAACGCTGTAATAAATCTAAGCATTAATGAACTGAAACAAATACTTGACAATTTGGTCAAGGCTGGTTTGACACATATGGTAATATCCGGCGGTGAACCTTTTATTCGTGATGATCTTGAAGATTTTCTTGCTTATGCAAGATCAATACAACAAATTAAGTATATTGAGTGTATTACAAACGGAACCGCAGCACTGAATAAATATATAGAAGCTTCGAAATATTTGGATAAGCTCACTTTTTCTTTGGATTCTGCAACTGCGGAGAGTGCCATGATTCGGCCTGCAAATATATTTAATATAATTACGGAAAAACTAATTACACTACAATCGAAAAACATTCCTGTCTCGGTAGTTTTTACAATTCACCACGGAAATGTTTCTCATTGCGATGATTTGATATCTTTCGCTCACTCTATGAATGTTGAGTACCGTTTTAGCATACTTACTGTCGAAGCTTTTCGTGGCACAACTTCGCCACTAATACTTACAGCAAATGACTGCCAAGTGTTTCATGACTTCATCGTGGGGCATCAAGGTAATATCTCGATAGAAGATGGTGCTGTTGGTGATGATATAGGTTGCTTAATATCCTGTAGCGCAGGAAAAACGATGGTTGCAGTTGCTTCAGATGGAACCATTTACCCTTGCCATATGTTCATTGGTAAAAAACAGTTTGCAATGGGTAATGCACTTCGTGATGATATAAAAACAATCGTTAATAGTAAACAATATAATCAATTCTTTGGATTGAATGTAGATTGCATTAAACATTGTAAAGGTTGCAATGTTCGCTATATTTGTGGTGGTGGTTGCAGATTTCGAGCTTATGCTATAAGCGGCGATCTTTGCGGTGCTGATCCTTTATGTAAAACTTTCTTAGCTAATAAGGAGGCAGGCATACAACGGCTGCTGCTTTCATCATTTTGAAATATACTGCCTATATGGTAATCAAGTATAAAATTATTATGAGAGGAGGTATTTTTATGCTTTTCAAGAGTTCTTTCGCAAAGGCAAGGGGATGCACAGTAAGGATCACCTGGGGTGAAGATGGTAATCCTGTTGTCACTATTGTAGGCTAAAACTGAGTCAACTTGGAATATTTACATAGTACGCTACATATGGCAGTATGCTTTGATTACTTTGTAGCAAATGAAACTATGAGAGCATTCCAAGGTTGAATTATCGAGGCTGCTGCATAAGCGAGTAATTCACAGGCAGCAGCCTTTTGAATTCCCTGCCATAAACTTTTTTGTGTGTCATTTTCATTCTGCTTCTATATAGTTTTTTATATACTCATGAAGAGGAAATGTGGGGTATTATGATACAGTATTATTAATGTATTGCTGAAGGAGACCAGCTATGTTTCGATATTTCAAATCTCATTTTTTACTTTTTACTGTTGCTATATCAATCAGTATCATTACACGGTTACTTGTGCCTGTGACTGCAATCTTGGAACAAAAGATGGTTGATCTCATCACTGCTGGCAATCTTGCAGAGTTTCAGGAATTGCTTCCTATGGTTGGCAGTGTGGTTATTGCATCTGCACTGTTTTACTTTGTTGAGGCATTTACACAAAAAAGGGTTCAAGTGCGCTATGAAGAATCGCTTCGCAACGATCTCTATGATGGCGTGATGCGTCAAAGCATCGTTCAATTCAATGAGAAAGATACTTCTGCGCAAATGAGTTATATAAAGAGCCATGCATCGACAATAGCCAACAATCTTACAGGACCGATTTTTATACTTATCGGCTATGGGTTGATGGGGATTGTAATCCTATGTATTATGTGGTATTACAGTTCTTTAATCGCATTTATATCCATTGTCTGTGCCATTTTCTCAACAATTCCTCCGCTTTTCTTCAATCGAAAACTGGGTGATAATCTGATGGAAAAGCTGGAAAAAGATGCTGCGATGACCTTTCAATTAAAGGAATCACTGAATGCGCATGAAACGGTCACAGCCTTTGGAACGATCCGCTGTATTCGAGAACGTTTTTTTCAATCCAGCAGGAATATGGCAAATGCGGATTACAAAACACAAGTATCTATTTCCATGGTACAGAATATTGCACAAGTCGTACAAAAAATCGTAAGGTTTTTTGCTTTCTTTTTTGCCGGAAGTATGGCAGCACGAGGTAAAATAACTCTAGGAACAATGCTCATGTTCATCACACTTTTTAGCGAATTTAATTCCTGTGTTATGCTGTTTGGTCAAACGGTTCCTATTTTGCTTAGCATCCGACCTGATATCAGGGAAGTGTTGAAAATTATTGACAACAAAGATGCTGCATTGAACGGTGAAAAAATGCCATCCTTTGAAGCAATGATAAGGGTCAGTGATCTTTCATTCCGTTATTCTGATGAAATTCCAGTAATTGAAGGCTTAAATCTTACGATTCATAAGAATGAGAAAATTGCTTTAATTGGAGCCAGCGGCAGTGGGAAAAGTACTCTGATCAAATTGCTTAGTGGATACTATACCACATATACGGGTGAAATTTATTATGACAATGTAGAACTGCGCGAAATAAATTCACAGATACTTCACAATTTTGTGACTGTTATCCACCAAAATACGTTTATCTTTAACGATTCTATTCGCTTTAACATCTGTATGGGGGAATCGTTTTCTGATGAAGAGCTACACAATGCATTGTTCCTCAGCGGTGTAGAACGATTCCTTACAGATATTCCCGGCGGCTTGGATGGAGTATGTGGTGAAAGCGGTTCGCTTTTGTCTGGAGGACAAAGGCAACGTATTGCTTTAGCTCGTGCGCTTATCCGTGGTGTTCAATTTCTCGTAATGGATGAAGGTGTTTCAGCCGTTGATGTCGAAACAGCCAATGAGATAGAGCAAGAGTTGCTGAATAATAAAAATTTAACTCTTCTGACAATTACCCACCGTATTAAGGATGGGCTGATTGATCAATTCGATCGTGTGCTTTTGATGGAGGAAGGAAAACTGATAGAAAGATCAGCTATTAAAAGTCAGGCAGATGGTTAAAGAAATATGATTATTTTTACAAAATAGTTTTTGGTTAAATTATCTTTTGATTACAATATTGTACTAATTTAATTACTTTAACCTGAATCCGTGAAACTTATTTCGCTTTATTTCTCCCAACAACCGGATAATCAAAGCGAAATTTCGTTTTCGATGCGGTTTTTCCGATTCACCCACTGGATGATACATATCCCCATGATTTATGTGCAGTTTTTGTCTATTTTCTCAGCCTCATATGGTAAAATAAGAGTATCAATGAGATGTGAGGTACATGACAATGCAAAAACTGGTCATTGAATGTTCAGAGGAACGCCTGATCACCCCCAGTGGTTTGTCCTTAGTTGGTCAGATGCTTGGCAAAAGCAGGTTCATCAAAAAGTGCAACAACATGACCGTGGAGGGAAAGCGTTCCCAGAGCCAGATAAAAAATGGGGACATCCTTCTTTCCTACATCGGTCTGCTCTGTCAAGGAAAAACTTCTTACGAAGATATCCGTGAAATGTCCGCGGATCCGGATTACTACAAAATGGCTCTTGGGATTACAAGGACAATCCCTTCAGCGGAAACCCTGCGCCAGCGGATGGAGGAGATCGGATCTTCCCTAAGAAAGGAAATCCTTAATGCCAACATAGAGATGTTTAACACTTATGAAATCTGTCCTTCGGCTTTGGGGTCGGGCTTTGTCCCCCTTGACCTTGATGTTACCCCAATGGATAACTCCAAGACTTGCCGTGAAGGGGTTTCCCGTACATACAAAGGCGTTGACGGTTATGCACCAATGATGGCATACGTTGGCACGGAAGGTTTCCTCGTCAATACCAAACTTCGCGAAGGAAGCCAGCACTGCCAGTGCCATACTCCCGAATTTTTACGCCAGACCCTGAATCTTAGTCACCAACTTACCAAAAAACCGCTACTTCTCCGTATGGATGCTGAGAATGATGCTGTGGAAAACCTTGGTCTCCTTATCGAGGACGGTTCATGGTTCATCGTGAGAAGAAACCTGCGCCGTGGGGAATCCAAACAGGGATGGCTTCACCCGGTGAAACGGCGCAGGATCCGAACCGTGATCAGTAACCTGATCCAGATCGCGGGTCATTTAACCACCCATGGGCGGAGGGTGGTTCTGGCATTGGGTCGAAGCAATCTCTGGCGACAGACATTTATCGAAGTGTATCAACGGTTTGCCTTGCCATAAAATAAAGGTAAATATGGCTTTATTTAGTGCGCCATTTTTTATGTTATCTATACCATAATAGGAATGATTGGTTATCTGGCAGGATTATTTTTTCCACAGGAATAATGAATTTCAAAAATCCCGGGCGTAAAAAATATTTCCTGCTGATAAAAAACTGAATTTCACGGATTCAGGTAACTATTTAGTTGTATTGATTGTTTAATCTTCCGTATCTTCTGCTCAACACTCATTTATAAAATCCCACTACCGAAAACTTTTTGTACAGATTTTACTGCTGATGTTGATAATTCATTCAAAAAA
>CAJTLX010000060.1 GCA_910577165.1 uncultured Lachnospiraceae bacterium | reverse complement strand
ATTTTGATACGATTTTAGTCCACACGGGACAGAACTATGATTATACATTAAACGGGATATTTTTTCATGATCTCAATCTTGCTCCCCCTGAAATTTATTTAAATGTCGTTGGAAAGGATCTGGGGGAAACCATGGGAAATATTATTGCAGAATCATACCGCTTAATGGCAGAGCTAAAGCCGGATGCGGTTTTAGTTCTCGGTGATACAAACTCCTGCCTTTCGGTGATCGGTGCAAAGCGTCTGCATATCCCAATCTTTCATATGGAGGCGGGGAATCGCTGCAAGGATGAATGTCTGCCGGAGGAAACGAACCGGAGAATCGTGGATATTATTTCGGATGTAAATTTAGCGTACTCTGAACACGCGCGCCGCTACCTTGCAGACTGTGGTCTGCCAAAAGAACGCTGCTTTGTGACGGGTTCTCCAATGGCGGAGGTACTACATAAAAATTTACCTAAAATTGAAGCCTCTGATATCCATACTAGACTTGGACTAACCAAAGGCAACTATCTTTTGCTTTCCGCTCACCGGGAGGAAAATATCGATACCGAAACCAATTTTCTTTCCCTGTTTTCTGCGATCAATCATTTAGCAGAAAAATACAATATGCCTGTTTTGTATTCCTGCCATCCGCGCTCGCGAAAGCGTTTGGAGGAGAGTAGTTTTAAACTGGATGCGAGGGTGATTGCGCATGAGCCATTGGGATTTCATGATTATAATTGTTTGCAGATCCATGCCTTTGCTGTGGTATCCGATTCTGGAACCCTGCCGGAGGAGAGCAGTTTCTTTACCTCGGTGGGGCATCCTTTTCCTGCGGTATGTATTCGGACAAGTACGGAGCGTCCGGAAGCGGTGGATAAGGGCTGTTTTATTCTGGCGGGAATTGAGGGGAATGGACTTTTACAGGCAGTGGAAACCGCAGTGGAATTAAATAAAAATCAATCATTTGGCATTCCGGTACCGGATTACCGGGACGAAAATGTATCGGATAAAGTGGTGCGGATAATTCAGGGCTATACGGGTGTGGTAAATAAGATGGTGTGGAGGAAATAAAAAAATATTTTTGTAAGAATTCTTATCGTAGGAAGGAAACCGAGATGAAGATATTGATTACCGGCGCAAAGGGGATGGTGGGAACTGCCCTGACTGCAAATTTGTATAATATCAAAGAGGGAAAGAATAGAACCAGACCAAATCTTTTTATTGAGGAAATTTACGAATATGATCTTGACTCCACTTTAGAGGAACTAGATATTTATTGCAAAAAAGCGGATTTTGTTTTTCATCTGGCGGGGGTAAATCGCCCGAAAGAAAGCTCCGAATTTATGGAGGGAAATTTTTACTTTTCTTCCCAGTTACTTTCCAGTCTAAAACGGGCAAATAATACGGCAACAATAATGTTGGCCTCCTCGATTCAGGCGGCACTTTCCGGACGCTTTGCCGACTCAGAATACGGGAAATCAAAGCGGGCGGGGGAGGAATTATTTTTTCAGTACGGAAGGGAAACGGGAGCAAAAATTGCTGTCTACCGTTTTCCAAACCTGATGGGACATAGTCGCCCGAATTATAATTCCGCCGTATCCACGTTCTGCTATGCGATTGCCAATGACCTGCCTTATACGGTAAATCACCGGGACACAGAGTTAGAATTATTGTATATTGATGATCTGATAGAAGGAATGCTTGATCTTTTAGAGGGTAGAGAAAAACATTGTACATACCCAGAAATAAAGGAAAATAATGCGGATAATCAAGTATTACAAGAAGAAACGGATAAAAGTAAAAAGATAGGTGAAAGTCTAATACCGCAGGAAGATGCAAAAGGAAAGTACTGCTATATTCCATTAACCTACCAGGTAACGCTGGGAAAGATTGTCGATTTACTGGAGGAATTTAAGAGTCAGCCCAAAACTCTTTGGATGCCGGGAATGCCAGAGGGAAGTTTTGAAAAGAAGTTATATAGTCTGTATTTAACCTATCTTCCAAAAGAAAAATTTATCTTTGATTTAAGGATGAACCAGGACGCAAGGGGCTCATTTACCGAGGTTTTAAAGACAAGAGGGCATGGACAGTTTAGTGTAAATATCAGCAAGCCGGGAATAACCAAAGGGGAACATTGGCATAACAGTAAATGGGAGTTCTTTGTTGTGGTATCCGGGCATGGTCTGGTACGGGAGAGAAAAATCGGCACGGAGGAAGTGGTAGAGTTTGAAGTGAGCGGTAATAAGCTTCAGGCGGTCTATATGATTCCGGGATGGACACATCATCTTGTGAATCTGTCGGATACAAAAGAACTGGTTACATTGATGTGGGCGAATGAGGTATTTGATCAGGAGCAACCGGATACATTTCGGGAAACTGTAAAACCTTAGAGAACTTTAAGATCTATATTTTTTCGAATTTTTGTATAAAAAAAAGAGAGTCGAAGCAATTTTAAATCAAGGGACAGAGGAGTAGAAACAGAAAAAGCCCGTTAGTCCATTTGGATAATTTTATCTATATTATCCAAATGAACTAACGGGCTTTTTTGATCCATTCAAAATTTTTTCTTGACTTTTTGTATGCTTTGTATTATAATAACTAATACAAAGCATACAAGGGAGGTGTTTCCTAATGGTTATTGCAATCCGGGAAGGTTCGGACATCCCAATCTATCAGCAGATACGCGATCAGATTGTGCAGGGGATTTCGGATGGAAGATTAAGTGCAGGTGAACAATTGCCCACGGTGCGCGCACTTGCGGAGGAGATTGGAATTAATTCCATGACGGTGAATAAAGCATATCAGCTTTTAAAGCAGCAGGGTTATATTATCGCAGATCGCCGCAATGGGGCAAGAGTCAGCAGGGAGATTGAAAAATCATCCCAACTTAGTAAGGAAAGCAAAGAACTATTAAAGCGTATTATCGCGGAAGCAAAAATTTCCGGCATCACGGAGGAAGAATTTTTAGGCGAGTGCAGACGATATTATTCCGGAACTGGAGAAACAAATAAAGAGTGTATGAAAATATGGTAGGACAACAAAATCAATAATACCAGTAGCACCAATAGTACCATTAACATCGGCATCAGCAATAGCAGTATCACTAATAATATTACTGACATTTATCAGAAACATCAGAAATATTAGATTTGAGAGGAGGAATTTTATGCTGCTTAATATTATCTTGTTTATCGGTATGTATCCGATTGTCTTTATCTTATATTTTGTGTCAAAATGGAGCAGTACAAACCGCAATGGCACAGTTTTTGGGCTCTGTGTGCCAGGGGATAAAGCACTTGCAGAGGAGTTTTACAGACAGGTGGACGAAAAAGAAATATGGTACCGGCGAAGAATGCGAAATATATTTATTCTTTTACTAATTATCCCGCTTCCTACCTTTGTGATCCCCTATGTTTCCATTCAGTTTACCATCTGGATGCTCTGGTTGCTTTGTGGAATTGTTCTTTTAGAACTTCCCTGTATGAAAGTTCATCAGGATTTGAAAGCGTGGAAGAAAAATGCACAGACAATTTTAAAAGAACAATCGCTCAAGGAAAAAATGGGGATGGAAATTCAAGACTCAAAAGCAGAAATACAAAGCTCGGATAGAGTAAGATTGATTGAACTTAGCGAGGCAGGACAGGTGCGAAAAACAAAATTATTGCCGTTTTTGGTGCCGACACTTGTCAGCGCAGCAATTGTACTTGCCTATGCCTTGTTTCGCGTGGATTCCCGCGGACAACAGATGTTTTTGGTTGTTATTCTTTTTGCTCTCTGCACGCCTATGTTTTATGTGGCGGCAGGGTGGCTTGACCGGCAGAGAACAGCGGTGGTCAGCTATAATAGTGAGATAAATATAAATTTTGCCCGCGCAAAAAAGCAGATATGGAATCGATTCTGGCTTTTCTGTGCATGGTTAAATACTGCATTTACTGCATTTTCTGCATTCACACTAAGAAATGATGAGATTTCGGTTATCTGGCTTTTATGGGGAACAATTTTTTATATGGCAATCACTATGATTCTTCTTTTGTTTACTGTTCGTCAGCTTAACCGCATAGAAAGGCATTATAAGAAAAAAATTGATTCAATGTTAAATGAAGAGGATGATGATTGCTGGATTTTTGGAATGTTTTACTGCAATAAAACAGATAAGCGCACCTTTGTCGAAACAAGAATTGGGTACGGTGTCACCACCAATATGGCTACACCCCTCGGCAAGGGACTCTTGATATTTTCAGGGATTGCCATTCTTTCCGTGCCAGTGCTTTGTATCTGGATGATTATGATAGAATTTACGCCGATTAAATTAGAGATTCATGAGAATTATCTGGTTGCAGAACAGCTAAAGACGGATTATCGGATTGATGTGGGAGAGATTGAGGAACTGGAATTGGTGGATGAGCTGCCGGAATTATCGAAAAATAGAGGAACGGGGATGGATAATCTATATAAGGGAAACTGGCATATTATCTATGCGGGAGATTGTGAGGTATTCTTAAATCCTCAAAATCAGGTATTTTTAAAATTTATGGCGGATGGGGAACTTTACTATATGAGTGCGGCGGATGATAATGGAACACGGGAGATATATGCAAAATTAAATGCAAAACCAGGGAGAAAATAGGGAGGGTGTCACAGAGAGAAAGTAGAATAAGCAAATGGAAATAAAATTTATGGAGGGCTGGCATAAGTCAGCCCTTTCTTTGTGCGCACACCGATTAGTGGAATTAGGCTACTGAAGTGGCGCATTGGCGGTGAGGCGAGTATGGGAGGAAAACACTCTCCTACTCTATTTCTAAGGACAGGGGATAAAATATTATTGTAATGGTAATGATAATATGATAAAATAAAAGCGTAAAAAATTTCCGATTGGTTAAAATTAAATAGTAAAAAAATGGCGAGAGATATGCAGTGCTAAGAAAGATGGCAATTAAAAATTTTAAAGGTTTTAAAGGTGAAATAGTGTTTGATTTTCGCAGAACAAATTATAAATTGTTAGAGCAAAATACCTGTGGGAAAATTTTAAGGGGGAGCATTGTTTGTTGGAGATAATGCATCCGAAAAAATAACAGCAATTCAGCTGTTCAGATTATTATTGGAGTTATTGTTTGGAGAGAGATTCAATTTTATTTTAAAACGGTTATATCTTAACACAAGATTTTATGAAGATGAGATATTGATAAAATGGTTTAATTTTTTGAAAAAATCGATTTATATGGATGCCTACGAGAAAAAAACAGCCACCTATAATGGAGAAATATACTGTCTACAAAGTTTATCCCAAAATATGCAACTGAAAGGATAAACTATTTCTTTGAAAATAATAATCTTGATTATTTTATCCAATATGAAAAAGCGGAGGATGGAACTAAAGAGTAATAAGCGGATTGGAAAAGTAATTTTAGTTGTTGAAGGCGGAAAACATGAGTTTATTTACTTTTTGTGACCAATGCTATTTTTTCCGGTCTTTATAGAAAAAGAGAGGGGGAGAAAAACAAATGATGGAAGATTCGCGAATCATTGAATTGTATTGGCAGCGTTCGGAGCAGGCCATCTCCGAGACAGAACAAAAATATGGAAAATATTGTAATTCCATTTCCTACCGCATTTTAAAAAACAGGGAAGATGCAAAAGAATGTGTTAATGATACATGGCTTTGCGCATGGAAGCATATGCCGCCGCAACGCCCCGCACTATTTTCTGCTTTTCTCGCAAAAATTACCAGAAATCTCTCTCTGAATCGCTATGAGAAGGAGAATGCCGCTAAGCGCGGGGGAGGGGAGGTTGCCTTGGTTCTGGATGAACTTGAGGAATGTGTGCCAGCTTATGCGGGTGTGGAGGACTCTGTGGATTTAAAGCAGTTAACTGCTCTGTTAAATGATTTTTTAGGGACACTTAACGAGGAAAATCGCAAATTGTTTGTACTTCGCTACTGGTATTTATACCCGGTAAAAGAGCTTGCGGCGCGGGCTGGAATGGGGCAGAGCAAGGTGAAAATGCGCCTGATGCGAATGCGGGATGAGTTGAGAGAAATTTTGGAGCGGGAGGGATATCGGGTACAATAAAAAATACGGAAGGAAAATACCTGAAATGGTAAAAAATACAGATAAAAATATCTTGTGGGGAAGTTTTTGATTCAGTGCAATTATTTATAATTAAAAAATTATAAAATATCAGAAAAGATCGAAAAAGGAGGAAAATAGTGAAAAATAAGGATTTGCTCTATGCATTAAATGAGATTGATAGCACTTATATCAGCGAGGCAAAGGGGACAAAATTTAAGAACAGACGGCGGAGATGGATAGCACTTGGTATTGCCGCTGCCTGTATATGTGTGGTTGTCGGGGCGCAGCATTTTATTCACCAGGATGCTCCAAAAAGTAATGAGAGTGGAAATTCACAGGGAAATTTGCCGCAGCCCGGTCAGAGTTTGCAGGAGGTTCAGACCGGTGCCATCAGTGCGGATTTTGCCATTGTGCAGGCAAGTTACCCGGAGTGCGCGCCTTATCCGGGTGAGGCAGAGTTTGATGGCAATTTTTCACAGGAAGGAGAAGAAAATTATAAAGCAATGATGATCAAATGGGCCAGCGAGAGAAAGGAACGCGTTAGTCGATCGGAGAAGTACCGGAATGATTTGTATTCATTTTATCAAACAACTATGCAGGAATTTCTTGTTAACGGGGAAAATATCAACCGCATTTATTCGCCGTTAAATCTATATATGGCACTTTCTATGCTGACGGAACTGACGGATGGTGAGAGCCGTAAACAGATTTTAAATTTGCTTGACGCGCCTGATTTAAGTGCGGTGAGGGAGCGCGCTGAGGGACTCTGGACGGCAAATTACTGCGGTGACGGCATGGTGACAAGTCTTTTGGCAAATTCTCTTTGGATGCGGCAGGGTGTTCCTTTTATTCAGGAGACGATGCAAACTCTGACAGATACTTATCATGCTTCCTCCTTTCAGGGAGAGATGGGTTCGGAGGCGTTTACGAGGGCATTTCATTCCTGGCTGAATGCGCAGACGGGCGGACTTTTGGGCGATCAGGTGGGAAATTTGGAGATGGATAAAAATACTGTTTTAGAACTTGCCAGCACAATCTATTACAGTGCGCAGTGGCAGGATCGATTTTTTGAAGAGGAAACCAGGGAGGAGATCTTTCATAAAGCGGACGGCGATATTTCCTGCGATTTTATGCATCGGTCGGAAGTGGGAGTTTGTTACCGGGGCAATAATTTTTCCGCTGTACGCTGTGAATTGAAAATGAGCGGAGATATGTGGCTGTTTTTGCCGGAGGAAAGTGCAAATGTCAATGAGGTTGTGGAAAATACGGAAGTTCTTGACCTGATGCGCAATCCGGGGAACTGGGAGAATAAGATTTATGCGCAGATTGGACTTTCCCTGCCAAGATTTGATGTGGTGTCGGATATTGATCTGATTGAAGGATTGAAGACCTTAGGGATCGTGGATATTTTTGATGTGAGTCTTGCTGATTTTAGTCCGATGTGCGAGGAGTCGGACGATATTTACATGAGCGAAGCAAAGCACGCGGCGCGCATTACGGTGGATGAGAAGGGCTGTGTTGCTGCCGCCTATACGATTATGGCAGCAGAGGACGGAGCAGTAATCGCAACGGAAAAGATTGATTTTGTGCTGAATCGCCCTTTTGTCTTTGCAATTACGGGGGCGGATGGCACAGTGCTGTTTATTGGTGTGGTGGAAGAACCGTAGTCTGTAAAACTAATGGAAGCGAAACTTGACGGGAGGAAAAGAAAATGCTACAATCATATCCAGTGCGATACTCCTGTGAATTCAAAAATGCTCAGGCGGTGAAGATAAATAGGAGAACATTAATATATGCGGGATATGAGGTAAAAAATGAAATATAAACTTGCAATTTTTGATTTGGATGGGACAATTTTAGACACGTTAGCAGATTTGACTGACAGCACAAATTACGCACTCAGGGAAAATGGGTTTGCAGAACATACGATAGAACAGGTGCGTTATTTTGTCGGCAATGGAATAAGGAAACTGATGGAGCGCGCGCTGCCAGAGGGGACGGACAAGGCAGTAATTGACCGTGTACACGAAACCTTTACGGCGCATTATAAGGTGCACTGTGCGGATAAGACAAAGCCTTATCCGGGTATTACAGAGCTTTTATGTGCATTGCGGGATGTAGGGGTAAAGACGGCGGTGGTTTCAAACAAGGCGGATTATGGGGTACAGACATTATGCCAGGATTATTTTCCGGGACTATTTGATTTTGCGGTGGGGGAGCGCGAAGGAATTCGCCGCAAGCCATGTCCGGATTCGGTCAATGAAGTGCTTGAAAAGCTGAAGGTTATGCGTGCGGATGTGGTCTATATCGGCGATTCTGACGTGGATGTAGAAACGGCAAAAAATGCGGGACTTCCCTGTATTTCCGTTACCTGGGGATTTCGCGACCGGGCATTTTTGCAGGAACATGGAGCAGTAAAATTTGTGGACAGTCCGGGGGGACTTTTTGCGGAAATTTGCGGTAATAATTAAGAATAAATACAATAAAAAGGGGAAGCCATGTCCTACAGTGAACTGATTAAAAACTTTGAGCGCGTCCGCGATTATATGCGTGAATTTTATCTCTGCGGTTTTAAGAGCCGGGAAGAATACGATAAAAAAAGTGCGCGTTCCTACGATGATGAACGGCGGCGCATTGAGAGCTGGCTTGGCGATTATATGGGGTTTCGCCGGACGAGGGAGGGAAAGAATGTCTTTCTTTCCATAGACAGCCGGTTTTCCCACCATAATCCGCTTTACCGGGCATGGAAAACAAAGAGTTTTACGGATGGGGATATCACGCTTTATTTTCTGATCTTTGATATTTTTAATTGTTCTGAGGCAGTATATTCTCTAAGTGAAATTATTGAGTACCTGGATCGCCATATTGCAGATTTCTACATAGGAAAGACATTTGATCCTTCCACTGTCCGAAAAAAATTGAAGGAATACGCTAAAGAGGGATTGATCTGCACAGTAAAACAGGGGAAAACACTTTTTTATCGCCGTGCAGAAACGGCAAAATTTTCGAGTGCCTCCGCACTGAATTTCTTCTCCGAGGTCGCGCCCTGCGGCGTGATTGGTTCATTTTTACTGGATCAGTGGGATATGGGGGAAGAGTGCTTTGCTTTTAAGCATCATTATATTACCCAGGCACTTGATTTTGATATTCTTTGTTCTATATTTGAGGCGATGGGAAAGAGGCGGGTGGTAATGCTTAGCATAGCGGGGAGGCATACCAAAAAAATAGCGGAACAGAGAGCTGTTCCGCTGCGCATTTTTATCAGTGTGCAAAATGGGCGGCAGTATTTGTTGGGTTATTCGCCTGAGCAAAAGCGGATTTTAAGTTTTCGGATCGACCGGATTCTTATGGTGCAGGAAAGGGAAAATTTTCCAAAATTTGATTACCTGCGCGAGGAGCTTGACCGGGTGCAAAAAAATATGTGGGGAGTCAGCACACAGAGAATTGCGGCGAATCCAGTGAATTTGGCGAATTATGCAGACAATAAAGAGAAGGCAAAAGGGGAGGAGGGATTTTTTTCGGATAAAAAGCAAAAGGATATGGATTATCTGGAACGAGTAGAATTTACGATAGATTACTGTAGGGGGGAGGAGTACATTCACCATCGCCTTGTGCGCGAGAAGCGTTGTGGGCAGGTGGAGCGGATCTCTGCACACAGGAGCCGTTTTGTTGCCATGGTTTATGATTCCAGCGAATTAATTCCATGGATTCGCACATTTATCTGCCGGATTGTATCCTTTCATTTTTCAAATAGGGCATTGGAGGAACGTTTTTTAACAGATTTACAGGCAATGTATCGGATATATGGCATTCCGGAAAAGATGGTGGAGGAGAAATGATTTTCAACGAATTATATGGTGCATATTACAATGCAGTAACAAAAATATTAAGGGCGGCTATGGAACACCCGATCACAGAACAGCAAATTAGGAATATCGTGAGAGAACAGGCATTTTCAGAAAGTATTCTCTCAATAGAGCCAGCACTTTTATCCAGGTGCTGGCCCCTTTTGCGTCCGGATAGAACGGCGGCATTAAAACAAATACCCGACCGACCGATAACCATTTTAGAAAAACGTTGGTTAAAAGCAATTTTGCTTGATCCGAGAATGCGGCTTTTTGAGTGTGAGATCTCCGGGCTTGAGGAGGTAGAACCTTTATTTTTACCGGAAGATATCCGTGTTTTTGACCAATATGCAGACGGCGATCCCTATCAGGATGAAAGCTATATTAAGCACTTTCGGCTGGTGCTTGACGCAGTAAAGAAGCATATTCCATTAGCTATCGACGTAAAAAACAGGGATGGTGTGCGCACACATATGAAAGTGATGCCAGAATATCTGGAATACTCGGAGAAGGATGATAAATTTCGTCTGGTTACATCCGGCTGTCATTATGGAAGAGTGATAAATCTTGCAAAAATTTTAGAAGTAAAACTTCTTAAATTGGAAGAGAAAATAGCAGAGTGGGAAGCGAAAAAGGAAAGTGGAAAATCAGAGAATTTATATGCGGCAGAGCAAAAAAATCAGAGTTTGGTTTTTGAACTGTTCGATGAGCGCGATGCGCTGGAACGCGCGCTGCTGCATTTTGCACATTTTGAAAAGGAGGCGGAGCGTCTTGATAAAAGACATTACCGGATAAAACTAAAGTACAATAAGGAGGATGAGGCGGAACTAGTGATCCGTGTGCTTTCGTTTGGACCGTTTTTGCGGGTGGTGGAGCCGGAAATTTTTGTGGAATTACTAAGAAAGAAGCTAATGCAGCAATATGTGCTGGATCAGAATTCTGATTATTTTGCAGAAAATCAATAAAAATATTCTAAATTTTTATTCGCAACTTTTTTTCCGTGATAAAATCCTTTCTCTCTGATAATCTATTATTACAAGACAGGCAAAGTCCCCAAATTATTGCAGAGTAAGGGGCAATAATTTGCGGGATAATAAGAAAATTTATGGTGCGGATATGGGGATTAGAAGGAAAACATAAAATCCCGGAGAGGAGAAGCGGATGATTACCATACAGGGAAAGTATAATGAGGCATTGTGTTATTGCACAGAACTGGAGGAACAGGCAAGGGAGCAAATTCGCGCGGTCTGCAATCAGGAGGCGTTTTCCGGCTGCAAAATCCGCATTATGCCAGATGTTCACGCAGGGAAGGGATGTACCATTGGGACGACAATGACTATTCGGGATAAGCTGGTTCCGGGCATGGTCGGCGTGGATATTGGCTGCGGGATGGAAACGGTAAAAATTGCACAGCGTGCAATTGACTTTGAAAAATTGGACGCGCTGATTCATGAAAAGATTCCATGCGGGCGTGAAGTGAGAGAGGAAGCGCATACACTAAATAAGGAAATTGATCTGAATGCACTGCGATGCGCGGATTTTGTTCACCTGGAGCGCGCAAGGTTAAGTATCGGAACATTGGGCGGCGGCAATCATTTTATCGAGGCTGACCGAAACGAAAAAGGGGAATTGTACCTGGTTGTCCATTCCGGCAGTCGTCATCTTGGGGTTGAAGTTGCCGAGTACTATCAAAAACAGGGGCGGCAGGCATTGTGGGGTGGTGCGCACCATCAGATTGCGGAGCTGATTGCAAGATTAAAAAAAGAGGGGCGTTTTCAGGAAATTGAATCGTCGGTACAGGCGATGAAAAAAGAGCATAAAATTGATATTCCGGAGGATCTGGTTTATGTGGAAGGAAAATTATTTGAAGATTACATTCATGATATGCGTATTATTCAGCAGTTTGCAGTACTTAACCGCAGAGCCATGATGGATGTTATTGTTTCCGGAATGGGCTTTGAGCGGGTTGAAGAATTTACAACAATCCACAATTATATTGATACGGATGCAATGATTTTAAGAAAGGGTTCCGTGTCAGCAAAGACGGGTGAGAAACTTTTAATTCCGATCAATATGCGGGATGGAAGCCTGATTTGCGTGGGGAAAGGCAATGAGGAGTGGAATTATTCTGCGCCACATGGAGCGGGACGGCTGATGAGCCGGAAGAAAGCATTTAATTCGCTTTCGATGGAGGAGTACCGGGCGCAGATGGAGGGAATCTATACAAGCTGTGTTGTGCCGGATACTTTGGATGAATCGCCAATGGCTTACAAGAGTATGGAAGAGATTGTGGCACAGATTGAGCCGACAGTGGAGATTGTAGAGAGAGTGAAGCCAGTATATAATTTTAAGGCGGCAGAGTAATCCCTAAGCAGCGGGGGGATGGAAGTACAGTTTATTTCACTTTGAAGTGAAGTAAACTGTACCATTTGGAGAAACAAATCGAAATATTAGTTTTTTTGCGATTTTTTAGCAAATTAACTTGAAATTTCGGGAATAAATTGGTAAAATTAGAAGAACTGAATGGGAGTTAAGGAGGAGGAAAAATGTTAGCAAAACTGCGGATGAAATTGCAGGTGGATAAGGAAGATTTTGGCTGTTATCAGTCATCCAATATGCAGGGGGTTATGATGGAACAGATCGATAGTGCCTATGCAGAAAAATTGCATGAGCAGGGATTAAAACCCTACAGCCAGTATATTGTGGGCGGGGAACAGAAAGAATGGGTGGTTAATACATTTACAAAGGAAGCATATCAAGAGATTATCACTCCTCTGCTCGATGGAAAATTATCAGAGTTTTGTATTGAGAAAAAAGAAATGCATATTAAGATTATGGGAAAAGAGTTAAAAACCGTCCGTAAGCAGGAACTTTTAGATGAGTTTTATTCCGATACCTATGATCGCTATCTTTCTCTTGAATTTTTAACTCCCACTTCATTTAAGAGCGATGGGCGATATATTATTATTCCGGAAGCGAGATATATCTATCAGAGTTTGATGAATAAATACAGTGCGGCTTCAGAGGATCTTAATATGTGTGACGAAGAAACATTAGCGAGCCTGACCGAGAGCAGCAGTATTGTACAGTACAAGTTAAGAAGCACCTTTTTTTTGCTGGAGGGAGTGCGAATTCCCGCTTTTAAGGGGGAGATAAAAATTAAGATAGCAGGGACGGCAACCATGGCGAAATATGCCAGACTCTTAACAAGATTCGGGGAATATTCAGGAGTGGGAATTAAGAGCGCGATCGGAATGGGGGCATTGCAGCTAAAGGAGGCGAAAAAATGACCGACAAACAAATTGATACGATAATGGGGAGTCTATTGCACGATGTAGGAAAGGTGATCTATCGGACGGGTGAGGATGCAAGAAAACACAGTAAGAGCGGTTATGACTTTCTTAAAAATGAGGTGGGAATCGAGATTCCAGGAATTCTTGACGCAGTCAGATACCACCATGCGGATGCGTTAAAGTGCGCGAAAATAGAGAAAGATTCTCTGGCATATATTACCTATATTGCGGATAATATTGCATCTGCTGCGGACAGAAGACAGAGGGAGGCGGAGGATAGCGGATTTGAGATCTCCGCGCCATTGGAAACGGTATTTAATATACTGAACCGTAATCATCAAAGATTTTATTATCACCCGAAAATGTTAGATCCAAAAGAGGGAGTCAATTATCCAACCGAGGAAAAGAAAAAATTTGACGAGCATTTTTACATAAAGGTAAAGGCAAATCTAGTCGGTAATTTAAAGGGATTGGAGTGGCGAAACCAGGAGTATGTAAAATCCTTGCTGGAAGTACTGGAGGCAAATTTAAGTTATGTGCCATCCTCCACGGCAAAAGGGGAATTAGCGGATATCTCGCTGTTTGACCATCTCAAACTTACAGCGGCAGTGGCCAGTTGTATTCTGGAATTTTTAGAGGAAAATAAAGAGAATGACTACTGCGAACTGCTCTTTAAAAAAAGCAGAGAATTTTATGAGAGAAAGGTTTTTTGTCTGTACTCCATGGATGTATCCGGAATACAGGATTTTATCTATACGATCGCAAGCAAAAATGCTTTAAAAACGCTGCGTGCCCGCTCCTTTTATCTGGAAATTATGATGGAGCATATGATTGACAGCCTTCTCGAAAAATTACATTTATCAAGAGCAAATTTAATTTATTCCGGCGGCGGACATTGCTATATCTTGATGCCAAATATCAAAAGGGCGAAGGAGGCAGCGGATTCCTATATGGAGGGAGTAAATCGCTGGCTGATGGAAAATTTTCAGATTTCTCTGTATGTTGCCTGGGGATATGCGCCGTGCAGCGCGGATAACCTGAAAAATGAACCGATGGGAAGTTATTCTGAAATTTTCCGGCAGATGACCGAGATAATCTCAAAAAGAAAAAGTCATCGCTATACCGCGGGGGATATTCTTGCGTTGAATAAAAGGACATATAAGGATTATGTCAGGGAATGCACGGTATGTAAAAGAATAATAAAGGCTGGAGAGGAGGAGATCTGCCCGGTTTGTCGGGCGATCGAAAATTTTTCAAAAAATATTTTGTACGATGATTTCTTTACTGTAATCTGCGAGCAAAGAAAAGATGCACTGCCGCTTCCCGGTGGGTATTTTCTTGTGGCAGATAGTGGGGAATCGCTAAAAAAGAAAATGCAGCAGGACAACTATTTTGTTCGAGCCTACAGCAAAAATGAAATATTTACCGGAAAACAGATTGCGACAAAACTCTGGATCGGGGATTATACATCAGGAAAGACTTTTGAGGAATACGCGAGGGAAGCGGAGGGAATTAACCGGATCGCGATTTTGCGGGCGGATGTTGATAATCTGGGACAAGCTTTTGTATCTGGGTTTGAGAATCTGGAAAATGATAATCGCTATGTAACTCTGTCGCGGACAGCAACGCTCTCAAGACAACTCTCCTTGTTTTTTAAGCTGCATCTTAACCGGATTTTAATGCAGGGGGGATATTCAATCAATGAAAAACCAAAGCATCCGCGCAATGTCAGCATTTGTTATTCCGGCGGCGATGATTTATTTATTGTGGGTGCCTGGAATGAAGTAGTGGAACTTGCGGTGGATATCCGGCGGGCATTTGAAAAATATACGCAGGGCATCCTGTCTTTGTCAGCGGGGATTGGAATTTATGAGGACAGCTATCCAGTAAGCGCGGCGGCAAGGGAAGTAGAAGAACTGGAGGACGCGGCAAAAAAAGTGCCGGGGAAAAATGCAATCACTCTGTTTGAGGCAGGACAAAAACAATGGGAGAGAAAAAGAAAAGAAAAGAAAATGGTGGTAGCGGGCGAAGCGAAGAAGGGGACATATTCGTGGAAAGATTTTGAAAATCAGGTTTTAGAAGAAAAATATAAAGTAATTTACAATTTCTTCCAATCCTCAGAAGAGAGAGGAAAAAATTTTCTTTATAATCTTTTGGAACTGCTTCGAAACCGGAAAGAAAAAATCAATTTTGCAAGATATGTATATATTTTGTCCCGCTTAGAACCGGGACAGGAGGCAAAAAAGGAAGAAAAAGAAGCTTACCGAAAATTTTCTTCTAGGATGTATCAGTGGGCGGGGAACGAGGAGGATTCAAGGCAATTGATCACGGCGATCTATTTGTATGTCTATCTGACAAGAGGAGAGGAGGATTCATGCAATGAGGAATAATGAGCAAAATTATACCGGACAGAGAAGACAGGGGGAATACGGCAGACCCGCAACTACGCAAAAGAAAATAGTAAGAGAGATCAATAAAGATAATTATGTTGAGGAAGCGGAAAATGTTATTCTTGAAATGAAGAAAATGAAAGATAGAGGGGAAAAAAATGCGGAGATAACTACTACTCAGCTAAGAAATCTCCTGGCGATGGCAGCGGATATTTACAATACTATAATGCATCAAAACAGCGATGCACTTACCGAGGAAATCAAGTCGCGAATTGAATATATGAAGGTGCGTTTTTTCTATGAAGCCGGTCGCAATGATGGGGTAAAAACCATGATTGAGGAGGCGAATCTTATGGGAGTGTTGAAAAATATTAAGGGGAGCAGGGAAAATTATATTTTGTTTAACCGATATATGGAGGCACTGGTGGCATTTCACAGATATCACGGCGGCAAGGATAATTAGAGTGGATAGAAAGGGAAAAAATATGTACGCAAAAATTCAGATTACGGGGACAATAGAGGTAAAGACCGGTATGCATATTGGAGGTTCCTCCGCATACGCGGCGATCGGCGCGGTGGATTCCACAGTAATTAAGGATGTGAGGACGGGACTGCCAATGATTCCGGGCAGCTCCCTAAAGGGAAAAATGCGCACTTTGCTTGCAAGGCAGTACAATGAAACGATGGCAGCAAAACCGGATGAGGATGCAGCGTGCCTGCGTCGGCTCTTTGGCTGCGCTAAGGCGGATAAGGATGGAAAAGTAAAAAGAAGCAGAGTATTATTTTCCGATATGTTTCTTGCAAATGAGAGCGAGCTGCGCTCACTTGGCTTGCAGACATTAACCGAGGTAAAATTTGAAAATACAATTAATCGGGCGACTGCGGTTGCAAATCCGCGCCAGATTGAGCGGGCAATAAGGGGGTCTATTTTCGGGCTGGATCTTTTGTATGAAGTGGAAAATGAGGATGAGATTTTGGCGGATTTTAAGATTTTGGCGGAAGGGTTTCGCCTGCTTCAGTATGACTATCTCGGAGGGAATGGCTCCAGAGGTTATGGAAAAATTTTGTTTCATGATATGATTTCGGATGTTGTGGTCGGTGATGTGGATGATCAGATTATGGATGCTTGCAATGATGTATTGAGGGATGCAGTGAAATGTTAAAGGAGTAAAAAATGAACTATGTCATGTACAAGTTAAATTTCTTCGGGGGAGTTCATTTGGGAATGGGAAACCTGGAAGACGGGGAATACATATTCTGTGCGGACACTTTGTTTTCGGCATTGTTTCAGGAGGCATTGAAAACTGGGGAGGAGATCGCGGGACGATTTTTGAACTATTGCAGGGAGGACAAATTGTTAATATCGGACGCGTTCCCTTATATGGGAGAAACTTATTATCTTCCAAAGCCGATGAAGCGAATCAATGCGGATAATCATCGCGGGGATTCCCAAATAAAGAAAGCATACAAGAAGCTGAAGTATATTCCAGTGGAAGAAATTGGAAATTACTTGCGCGGAACTTATGATGTGAAGGCGGCAGCAGAAATGAATGATCTGGGGGATTTTCAGATGAAAGTTTCCGCATCCGTGCGCGGGGAGGAGGAAACAAAGCCTTACCGCGTGGGGAGTTATTATTACAGAGAAGGGAACGGGCTATATCTTATTGTAGGCTATGAGGGATTGGATGAATTTGAGTTGCTAGGAGAATTGTTGGATAGCCTTTCATTTGTTGGGATCGGAGGAAAAAAGACCTCCGGAATGGGGAAATTTAAGATATGTTCTGCAAATATGCCGGAGGAATTGAAACAAAGACTAAAACAACCGTCAGAAAGATATATGACGCTCTCCCTTTCGCTTCCAGGAGAGGAGGAAATGGAGGAAGCCCTAAAGAATGCGGAGTATATTTTGTGCAGGAGAAGCGGCTTTGTGGATTCCGACCACTATGCACAGATGCAGCGCAGGAAAAGAGATCTGTATGTCTTAAAGTCGGGCGCGTGTGTGAGCAGAAAATACAGGGGGGATATCTATAATGTAGCGGACGGATATGGGAATCACCCGGTATACCGCTACGCAAAGCCGATGTTTCTGGGGGTGGATGCATGAGAGAATATTTGAAATATTATCGGGTGACAATGCGGACATTAGCACCGGTTTTTGTAGGCAGCGGCAGGGAGATCGGAAAAAAGGAATATATCTTTTTAAACAGAAGCAAAGTGGGGATTCCGGATATTCAAAAACTCTATGCAGAAATGAGGAAAAGAGGATTGGGAAGTCAGTTTGAAGATTATCTGCTCGGATATAATCAGGTAAGTCTGACGGATTGGTTTAAAAGGCAAAATATCCGGATGAATGAAATTGAACCGATCATCAATTATAAGCTGGACTGCGGGGATGCAGTTTTGGAAAAGGGCGGCAATCGCTTGCAGGTGATGGAGTGTATCAAAGATCCTTACGGAAAGCCGTATATTCCGGGAAGTTCGCTAAAGGGAATGTTTCGGACAATCTTTCTGGGAGCGGATATGCTGCGCTCAGCAAAGAAATATGGACGGGAAAAAGAGATTTTTTTGGAGAATATGGAGATAAAGAAAAACCGAAGATTTTATTTAAAGAGGGAGATGAATGACCTTGAGGGAGTTGCATTTCGAACCTTGCAGCGGGAGAGGACAAAACCAAGGGATGCAGTAAACGATATCTTGCAGGGGTTTGTGGTCAGCGACAGTGAGCCGTTGTCTGTGGATGATCTTGTACTCTGTCAGAAAGTTGACTGGCATACCAATGGGATAGAACGGAAAATTCCGATTCTGCGTGAATGTATTAAACCGAATATTACCATTCGGTTTAATATAACAGTGGATACTCAGATATGTTTAATTACAAAGGAAGAAATTTTAGGGGAGGTAAAGGACTTTATTGGGAGTTATAATAGGAATTTTGAGGATGCGTTTTCAGAGATGGGTAAACCGGGGGAAAGGGATGTTTTTCTTGGGGGAGGATGCGGATTTGTTTCAAAAACGGTACTCTATCCTCTGCTTGGAAAAGAAAAAGGACTGGAGACGGCGATGAAGATATTTGAGAAAACGAATGTGCCAAGGCAGCATAAACATTTTCGTGATAAAGAATATGGCGCGTCCCCACATATGCTAAAATGTACAAAATACCAGGGGAGAAATTATCAAATGGGACTGTGCCGGATTGAAAAAATGGAGTGTGTGGAGTAGGATTTCGCACGCGCCTTGAAAATACTGGGGTTGGGAGAGACTTAGGAAAATTATTTAAAGTTTAAAATGTAATAAATATATTTTCCCCCGCGAAACCGCAAGGAAAGACACTTGAGGAGCGGGTTTAGCGGGGGAGGATTAGAGAAATAAGAACCCCGATAGGGGACGGAAACGCTCAAAAATGACTTAACCAAAAAAGCATTGTATTAGAGAAATAAGAACCCCGATAGGGGACGGAAACACATGCCCATCCTTCATTCTCGAGGTGATTTCGAATTAGAGAAATAAGAACCCCGATAGGGGACGGAAACATT
>CAJTLX010000059.1:8803-19171 GCA_910577165.1 uncultured Lachnospiraceae bacterium | reverse complement strand
CGTATGGCACAGTATGAATCCGAAGCCAGAGTGCCGAAGCATGACCTTGTAAAAGAAATGGCGAACCTTTTCGGTATCAGCACCCACGCCCTCACAGTGCCGGACATTGATACAAATATCGGGCTTATGCACACCCTTTTTGCGCTGGAAGATATGTACGGGCTGAAAATCGGTGAGATTGACGGGGAAATCTGCCTGCGTCTGGATAAGTCCGATTACTCCACCTATTCTTCCATGTTCAAAATGTTCCACGCATGGCAGTCAGAAGCCGCCAGACTGGAAAAGGGCGAAATCACCAAAGAAGAATATGACGAGTGGCGGTACAAATATCCAGAACTTGACACGCACCAAATCTGGGCAAAGGTTCCTCCGCAAGAATTGTTTGACTTTATCAATGACACTGCCAAAGAAGCAGAAAGTACAGACAAAAAAGAAGCAAAGCGCAAGAAGAAAAAATGAACGCAAAAAACCTTACCAATTTTCAGTTGTCATATCTGAAAATCAGTAAGGTTTTTCTGTTATTGAAGTATTCTTTTATCTAACGAGTGATACCCGAAATGTTGCCAAATCGTTGCCAGAACCTAAACAAATTTGCTTGTAACCCGCATAAATACTAGGTTCTTAAAGCCCATTTCATCACTCGAACTCAATTGCTCATTCCAAAATGTATGGCAACCCTGTCCGCTAACCCATCAATTTTTATGATCCCGTCATTGACAATCGAAACATAATTTTCTTTATCACACTGTCTCCTAACTTCCTGCGCAAATAAAATATCCCTGTCCATCCAATTACAAAAAGCCTTTTCCTTATCCGCACATCCCTCCAAAACATGGGGGACAAATTCTCTTTTCTTATAATGAAAGATCTGAAATTCTTTCGTGGGGGTAATCGAGATATATCGGTTATTCGAAACACCCAGTTTTTTTATCAGTTCAGGCACATACGCTGCCCCTTCCGTAATAATGCTATTTTTACAATTAACTTGTGCTAAATCCGCCAATACATATTCAAAAACTTCCTTGTAAAATTCAAATTCTTCCCTGCACTGAAGCAGCGGATCTCTCATCCAGATTTCCTCCGCATTCATCCCAGCTATTTTTTTGCAGATCGAATATCCAGCCAATGCTCCCCGCTCCGTATAATTATCAAGAAAATCATCCACTTTAAAATAATGTAAACCATACTTTTGTGAAAGTATTTCCGCCACTGTACTTTTTCCAGAACAGGGCGATCCGCCAATATAATAGATATTCATTTCTCCCCCTTATTATTTTTCTGACCTGATATGCCTCCTGCGGATTGAAGGGACGTTCTTGAATTAACTCTTTGCATGGATTTCCTTTTCATATACCGCATAGGTTTTATCATCAAAAAGAACCCACTCAACCATATCTATTTTGTCTGCAAATTCTGAAAGAAATTGTTTTACTGCTTTCACTGCCACTTTCGCGGCTTCCTCCACCGGATAGCCGTAAATCCCTGTTGAGATAGAGGGAAAAGCCAGCGTCCGGATCTTGTTTTCCACTGCGATACGCAAAGAATTATAATAGCAGGATGCCAATAATTCCGGCTCATTTTTCGTCCCTCCTATCCATTTCGGTCCCACCGTGTGAATAATATAATCACAGGAAAGACGATAAGCCTTTGTCAGTTTTGCCTGTCCTGTGCGGCAGCCGTGAAGCTCTCTGCACTCTAAGAGAAGTTCTGAACCTGCTGCCCGGTGAATCGCGCCGTCCACACCTCCCCCTCCAAGAAGACTGGTATTTGCAGCATTTACAATTGCCTGCACATCTTTGATTTTTGTAATATCCCCCCTGATTGCCCGAATCATTTTTACACCTCATGTCAATATTTACTCTTCATAATAATTAAGATCTGACCATTTTTCTCTCTCCGCATCAAATTCATATTCCTTAAATTCCCCACGATAAACTTCCACCATTTCCCCATTCATATTATCTTCCACAGTCATAATAAAATGCTCCGCGCCAAATTCCTGCCATACAGAAATTTTCCGCACGCAAGTCAGTTTTCTGTCAATCCATCGATAAAATGTGCTGTCCCCATCATCTGCGGCACTGTTCCGGCTCCATCCAAGGATAATCTGTCCATCCGCATCCATCACCGGGCAGGATATCTCATTATAGACAGGTTCCTCCACAAATTTTTGCTCTTCTTCATTCCAGATCCAGAGATAATAGTACCGTGGCTGATTTCCCGAATGACATAACCAGGCAAAATCCATATACCCATCAAAATTTGCATCAAGAATTTCGTAGTTTCCTTGAACCCCATCTTCATAATGAAACCTTTCCACATACTTCACCATGGTCTGCATCGGCTCACTGGTATCCAGGGATTTCCACACCGAAATTTTTATTGCTTCATCTTCATACCAGCACTGAACCCCCTCCATAACTGTATCTTTATCAACCTCGCAAAGCCGCGCTGTAATTAGGTACTCTCCGTCCTCTCCCCCCGTGTCAATCACAAAGCCAAAATCAGATTTTAAAACTCCCTCGCGGACTAAAGAAGCAGCAGCAATTAACTGATCGGAAAGCATTCCTGTTAATTGAACAGATCTTTCTCCTTTCACAGACCTAACCGATTCCAAATTCTTTCTCCCCTTCTCCGCAATCTCCCTGCCCGTCTGCCCATTCTTTACAAAATCAAAGATTTCCTGTTTATTTACAATATTTTCCATTTCAACTTCCGGCGCAGTTTCTTTTTCCTTCTCGGATTGACAGGCACATAAGATTAAACTCAGAGCAAACAATAAATAAGTATACTTAAAATAATTTTTCTGCTCTTTTATTTTCATAACCCCCTCCCCCACATACTAATCCCCTCACTTCTTCTTTTTCTCAAACTCCTTCACAAACTGATCCAGATCCTGACCCTTTAGCGCGCGCTCCAAAAGCTGTGGCAGCATCTGCGGGCTGCACGCAAAACAAGGAATTTTTAGTGCCGCAACCCTCTGTGCCATCTGCGTATCATAGTAAGGTCTCCCGCTCTCCGCAAGCGCGAGCAGACACACCAGAGTAACGCCAGCTTCCTTCAATTCCCCAAGGCGGCGCAAAAGCGCGGCGCGGTTTCCTCCCTCTTCCAGGTCAGTAATCAAAAAGAATAAAGTCTTTTTCGGATTTTCAATAAATTTCTCACAGTATGCTACCGACTGATCAATATTTGTTCCGCCACCAAGCTGGAATCCAAAAAGCAGATCCACCGGATCATCGCTCTTTTCTGTCAGATCGACAATATTCGTGTCAAATGCTACAATCCTTGTAGAAATACTTGACATACTCGCAAGAATACAGCTGATAATCGATGAGTAAATCACAGACTCGCCCATTGAACCGCTCTGGTCAATATCCAGGATCACATTCCATTTATTTGCCGCCGTCGTACTTGTGCGGTCAAAGAAATAAAAATGCTCCGGCACAATTGTTTTCAATTCTTGATTATAATGCTTTAAATTTCTGGAAATTGTGGTTTTATAATCAAGTGCTGCCGCCGAGGGGATCGGGGAGTGCTTGCGCTTGTTGACCGCAGCCGTTACCGCGCGGCGGATATCCTGCTCAAGCAGGCGGTTGATCTCCTCGACGATCTTTTTGATAAATTCGCGCACACTCTCCTTGGAACGCTTCGGAATCTGATCTTTTAACATCAGAATGGTCGAGGCAAGATTTACGTCCGGCTCCAGATTTTCCAAAAGTTCCGGCTCAAAAATCAGCTGTTTTAAGCCGCATCGCGTCATCGCGTCACCCTGAATAATTTTTACCAGTTCCGGGTCAAAAAGGCTTCTCACATCGCCAAGCCACCTTGTAATCTGTGGATTTGACGGTCCTCTTCCGGCTCCTCCCCCCGCACCGCCAGAACCGAAACTCCCCGGCGAATTTAAATTGTAGATGGCGGCAAGTGCCTGATCCATCATGTCCATCTCACTGCTAAGTCCCCCGCTCCCCATCTTTCCAAAGCGATCGTTGCTGTCCTGACCTAAGATCAGCCTCCATCTTGTCATCGATTGTTCCATATCTTTATTTGTTTGACTCTCCATAGTAAACCTCCGTACTAAGCTTTTTTAAGCAAAAATCAAGATTTTCCTCCACCGATCTCATTCCGTCCAGACGAATCACAGAACATCCCACCGTTCGCACCCATTTTTTTACAGTGTCCTCGGATCTCGACTCCACAAAATTTAAAAAACGCTCCTCCTTCTCCCACAAATCCCCGCCCAGGCTTATCCGATCGCCAAATTTTTTAAACGAGCGGTTTCTCACCCGAAGAAGGCGAATATTTCTGGGAATCTCGATCAAAATAACATACCATTTTATTGCCTCCCCATCTAAATAGCCTTCAGCGGAAAGCGGGGAGTTTTCCAAAAATTTCCCCGCTTTCGCCATCAGACCTTCCTCCACTATCTTATAATCGCCCTTTACCGAGGCAAAAACAAAATTTTTATGCATTTCTATCTCACGATTTAGAAGCCCTTCTACTTCCTCGCGGGAACGCGGGAAGGCATACATATAATTCGGATCCGTTTTTGGAAAATATAAATCCTCATTGTCAATAAAATGAAAATTTAATTTTTCCGCAAGCACTTTCCCAAATGTACTTTTTCCAACGCCGTTTAAACCGCATATTAAAATTCCGGTTTTCATAAATCTCCCATTAAAAATCAAAATCAAACTCGTCCAAACTCTCGACCAGTTCTTTCTCCTCCACATTCAGCTCTGCATTTAAGACCTCGCTGACTTCCTGTCCATTGTACCCCCAGATCTCGCCCAAATTCTCTGCAATGGAATCCTTCTCCATCGCTGAGAAATCTGCAAATGCACGGCGCAGGAAAACCAGCGCGCGCTTAAATTCCTCGTCGTCGAGAGTCTCTAAGTACTCGTCAAGACTCTCCCAGAGCGAAAGCCTTGCAATCAGCGCGTAGCGGTTTTTCATCGCAAGCCCCTCAAACCATCCCGCACCAAGTTCCGCAGGAACCCCTCTTGAAAGTCTGCGGCGTACTTCAAGGCGCAGTGCCTCGCCGTCCGCAAGACTGCGCTCCAGCCGGATTGCCATTGCATAACCGGAAAGCTTTGTATTTAAATCATCCCGCTCTGCCACCTCTTTTAATGCATCCTCCCAGGCTTTTCCATCAAGAAAATCATGCGCTAACGCAACTCCATTTAAACGTTCGATCGCTGCCGCCATCGCCTTTGATGCCTCATCATCACAGACGCATTCCCCGGGCAAAATCAGGCAGGCGCGGAAAAAGATCTGCTGCAAAATCGGGATCAGCGGAGTGGAATCGAGCTGTCTGATATCCCCGTACTGCAAGATAACCGAAAGACTCCCCGCAACATTGGAGAGATCGATAACCGAAGCCGCATCCACCGCCATTGCCTGAAGTGCCGCAGTCGCATAGGCCGCCGCCTCCGGCATTCCGCAGTCAAACGCATCCTCAATTACCTGCGCCGCCACCCCCATATTTGGTGCCTGTTCAACGCGCTCCTTCATGCAGAATGATGCTGCCTGCGCGATGGTATCCCCCTTTAATGCCGCCTCCACAAGTTCAATTTCCGCCTCCGGACTCCAGCGCACACTCCAGTGTTCCGCCCAGGTCGCATTATCCTGTCCCGTGGCATTTTGAGAGGCAAAACTAACCCCTAAAACTCTCAGTCTGTGCAGGAAAAAGGATCGGTGCAAATCAAGAAACGCCGCTTTCTGTGTGGAAACTTTGCGGTTTTCGCGCAGATCAAGGGATAGTTCCTGCTGGGTAATACTGCGATATTTCTCCAGTTTCAACTCCTTTAATTTCCGGTAGAAGTCCTCCTGAATACTGGTGCGGCTCATCCCATCCGGCAGATAGCCGATCGCTGTGCCAATCTCCGTATCCGCCGTTGCAAGGGTCAGCTCAGAAACACTTCCCCCTCCAAGACAAGTAATCGCCGCATCCCGCAGATCGCGCAGGGCGGGGATTGAACTCTCCCCGCGAAGCTTGGCAAGTGCCGCCGCAAGCTGTACCGCCTCAATGACCTGCGCCGACGAAACCGGATTTCCGTGCGCTCTCTGAAAACCCGCAATCCGACTCAAATAACAGCGCGCGGTGTAGGAAAGATCGCCCCGCAAAAAGCTCTCCCACAAAAGTGAATAGTAGGCGGGAGCTTTGTTGCCCGCCCCGTAGCCCGCGCGTGTGGAAAGACGGTAATAGGAGTACGGCATTAACGTATGATTTGCCTCAAGGTGCGGCAGAACAGATAATTCCATATCCGTCATCGCACTCGCTTCCTCGTTCAAAAGCCCCGCCACATGGTAGGAACCTGTCACTACAACAATATCCTCCGGTGAAGTTCCCGCCGCGATCGCCTCCTCGATTTTCCTGCGCATAAATGCTTCGCGCGCCAGGATTTCCGGGTAGTCATCCCGATCCGCTCCTTCCTCCAATTTTCTAAGTTCTCTTCCAAAAATCTCCGCACCCCGGTGATACCCTTCAGTATCGCCCGTATGCTCCATTACGCGCTCCCAGAACGTTTCATGCCCATCCTCGCCCGCCTGCTTATCTAACCGTTCGTAGACACTCATGCTTTTTTCCTCGCCATTATCCGCCGCCCTTCCGCCTGGCGCGTGTTCTGGCCACGCCAAAAAGACCTCCGACGGCAGATCGATAAAACGGCACTCTCTCTTATTCTCCTTGCACCAGAGAATCGCCTGGTACTCCGGGGAATACTCCGCAAACGGATACAGGATCGTCCGCACCGGCGCGTCCTTTGTATAGGCGAGTACTGCGATCGGTGGCTGCACTGCATCATCGGACAGATTGATAAGCATATCATCAAAATCACAGGGACCTTCCACCAGCACAAGCTTAGGATTCTTCTCCGACAAAAAATTTTTCAGATGCCACGCGCCGGCAGGGGAGAGATGTCGAATGCCAAAAATATACGGATGTTTCATATTTCCTCCATATTTTCCTCTATCTCATCAAATCACTGCACGCCTTATACAGTCCGCCCCATTTCAAACCGCGCTTTTTCATTATATGCTCTAAATATTCCTTCCATGCGACCGCATCCTTATCCTCATCCTTGATAATTGCCCCCTGCAAGGCAGCCGCCAAATCCTCATCGCTGATTTTCCCATCGCCAAAACTTCCCGCAAGTGCCATGCTGTTACACAAAAGTGAGATCGCCTCCGCAGTCGAGAGTACACCGCTTGTCCCCTTTACTTTCTGGCTGCGATCAATAGTTTCCCCGCACCTTAACTCGCGGAAAATCCGACATACCTTCTCCACCGTCTCATCCTCCGGCAGCGCGGAATTTAGATCAAGCCCCGAAGCAAGCTGTGCCACTCTTGTGCGCACAATCTCCATCTCCGACTCCAGATCCGCCGGAGCGGGCAACACCACAATATTAAAACGCCGCTTTAATGCCGCCGACATTTCATTTACACCCTTATCTCTGGTGTTTGCGGTTGCAATCACAGAAAATCCCTTTTTCGCCGCAATCTCCGTATTTAATTCCGGCACGGAAATCCGCTTCTCCGACAAAATGGAGATCAGCGCGTCCTGCACCTCGGAAGCACAGCGGGAGATCTCCTCCATCCTGGCGATCGTCCCGGTTTCCATCGCGGTAAAGACCGGACTTTTTAACATCGCCGCCTCGGAAGGTCCCTGCGCTAGGAGCATCGCATAATTCCAGGAATAGCGAAGCTGCTCCTCGGTGGTTCCCGCCGTCCCCTGAATCACCTTGGTGGAATCCCCGTTGATCGCCGCGCAGAGATGCTCAGAAAGCCAGCTCTTTGCTGTACCCGGCTCCCCGATCAAAAGCAATGCGCGATCCGTGACCAGTGTTGAGATCGCAATCTCTACCAAACGCTCATGTCCAATATATTTTGGCGTGATCTGGGTGCGCCCCACCTTGCCGCCACAGATATAGGTGCGCACCGAGCGCGGCGACATTTTCCAGCCCGTCGGCACCGGGTCTTTCTCCGCCGCAATCAGCGCGTCAATCTCCTTCTGAAATAATTGCTCCGCTGGCAATCTCAAAATTTCCTGTTTCATCAGACTTACCTCTTTCTTAATCTAAATTTATTTCCGGAATTTCCCGGCATCTTATTATATACTCGGCGTGAAATAGTTTTCAGATATATAACTAATACCCAAATAGCATTTTAACTTATTCTTTTATACTAGTCCGTTTACCCAATCCATATAGTGTTTTTCATTCCAGTTATACACGGTGGCCTTTCCAGTTTTTGCCAGTTCTGGAATTCTTGAAGCCTCTGTAATCTTTGCCTCTGCATTCCCCGGCATATTTTGAACAAAATACTCAATCTGCCACATGGAAATTCTCGGTCTAGACTTTACAAAATGAACCAAAAGCCCCTCGCAGCGCGTACAGCCACAACGCTTAAGCGGTGCCAGATACTCATCGGATGGGGTGGAAAGTGCCCTCTTATAAAAATATTCTTCCAGTTTGCTGCAAACTTCCTTATCCGATGAATCAAAGAATAACGCCAGTTTCCGGTCAATTCCCTGATCGCAGCAGCGGATCAAAAGATCTAAAAATTTTCCTTTTATTTCTATATTGACAGGATGCACATATGTATTGTAATATTCCATTACATTATCATAGTGTGACTCTTCAAAGGTATATTTTCCATCCCGATAGCGGAGATATTCAAATGCTTGCGCCAGAAAATGATATGGCACACAAGGAGTCTTCTCAAAGAGCTGATCGGAAAGCCAATCGACATAATTCGCGCCCGGATTTTCTGCCCCCATACCGCACTCGCGAATTACGTGGGAGAGAAAAGCAGCCGGAAAATATTGTAACACTCCCTTTTCCCCATTCTCACCCTCATATATGGAATCAACCAACGAAAATATTTCTTCTCCCGGCTGCGTAATCAGTAAGTAGCACAGTAATCTAAGAATTTCTTTCTGTAGCAAGGTACCATATTTCCCGCTCATTGTCGCTGCTAAGCGCAGTGCATCATGAACCTCGGCCCCACTTTTTCCATAGAGCGCGTCTACAAAATGGGAAGCAGTCTGTTCCCACTCCATCATCGCCGATTCATCTTTCTTTTTGTCCCCGGTCTTTTCCGGTTTTGAATTCAGCCAGTCCACCAAGCCTTTTGCCGCCAGACGCGCCCCCCAGGATGTCTTGTTCCTCTCTGCGTTCATCTCCAAATATTCCATCACGGTCTTTGGCTTTTTCTTATACATTTCCTCAAAGAATTTTTCCACTTCCTCATTATCGTTACAGGCAAGCGCAGCATAAGCAACCTTTTTTGTATTTCCGCGCTCCTTTTTGCCAAGATCCATTAACAGTTCTATATTTTTTGGCTCATGCCGCAATGCGTAAATCAAATCTTGGCGCAGTTCGCCCTCCGCCGTCTCAAGCTGTTTTATGTAAAAATCATTGGCGGCAGCTCCCCTCCATTTCTCAATAATGCGCAGTCTGCGCACCATTTCCTTCTTGCCCTTAGGGTTAAAATCGCGCACCAACAGAGGAAGTACATCCTCCCCGTCCTCTATCAGCCATCTGCACACATCATCCGCCAGTTCCGCGTAAGATGCATTAAGTGCCTGCACCATCGCTAAGCGAACACGATAATCCTTAAATAATTCCGGACTTACATTGTGGCAGTCCGTCACATACGCATAACGCCCGCCGCCGGAGGTGGTCAATGCCTCCCGCAATGGCTGAAGCATCGAATATGGCACATTGGAAAGAATCATTTTCTTTTTGGAATTTACAATATTTTCCATGTCATTTCCCGCATTTTCTTCCTCAAAGAGCGATTTCATCTCCCCAGGCACACTCACTGCCCCCTGCGTACAGCAAACCGCATCCACCAATGTGATCGCATCGAGCAAAAGATCTTCCTTGTCCTCCGTTCCGGAACCTGACGCAATTAATTTTTTGCAGAACTCTCCCACCTTTGCAAACACGGGAGCTGCCTTTTCTAACGGTGCCATGGCTTCCACCGCCCTCTTCAATCTGAAATCTTCCGCCAGCAAGCTTGTCCCGGCAATCATCGCCGTGCGCAGACGGTCACGCAAATCATAAATGGGTGTTATATCCATAAATTTAGTTCTCCTTATTTATAGTTCCGCATTCGTCCTCCCAGTACCCTCTTTCTTTGAAGGAATTTTTGTTCGCTTCGCTCTCACAAATTCCTTCAGGCACTGTCCGGACTCATGCTGTTTTAAAGTTCCGCATTCGTCCTCCCAGTACCCTCTTTCTTTCACTGTCCGGACTCATGCTGTTTTAAAGTTCCGCATTCGTCCTCCCAGTACCCTCTTTCTTTCACTGTCCGGACTCATGCTGTTTTAAAGTTCCGCATTCGTCCTCCCAGTACCCTCTTTCT
>CAJTLX010000059.1:0-8703 GCA_910577165.1 uncultured Lachnospiraceae bacterium | reverse complement strand
TCCGGACTCATGCTGTTTTAAAGTTCCGCATTCGTCCTCCCAGTACCCTCTTTCTTTCACTATCCGGACTTATGCTGTTTTTAAGTTCCGCATTAGCGGGGTGGGTTTAATAAAGTAAGCGCACTACCTCATTTTCTGTAAGGATGCTGAGCGGCTGCAATTTCAGTCTGCGCGTGGCACCGTCATAATAAAATGCCCCCAAGAGTACCTGGTCTTTTAACAGCCTCTCCTCCGGCAAAAGGGAAATCCGGTCAAGTGACGGTTCAATTCCCGGCGCGTCGCCAAGCATCACAGTCTCGCCCGCCGCATTCTTTAAGCAGAGCGAATCGCCGATTCTTCCGATCTCAGAAAATGCCACCAGCCGGATAAACACCGGGTCAGCAATCGCATTTTTCAATGTATTTTTCACATTCTTTGTCTCCGCCGTAAGATTCGTTACCGCCATCTTTCGCAAAGTGCCAAGATCTTCTGGGGCGATATCCCTGATCTGCACCCCATTCCAGCGCACGCGCAAATTCCCCTGTCCCGGGTAGCAGGCAGCAGATGCGATATGCGCCACACCAAATACGGAATCTTCCTGCTTTACATATTTTAACGCTTTAATTGGACGATAATTATAGGTCATATAGATTGTCCCGTCCGATAAATCTGCCCATGCCCCAGCGTCAATATACTCTTTGCGCGCATCATCGTAGACACACCAAAATGAAAGCTGCATCAGATCCGCTTCGGTGAGCGTCTTGCCAAGAGCTTCAAGTTCCGTCAACTTCCAGACACCGCCAAGTTCTTCATAAAGCTCGTTATCGTCCGGTGCCTCCTCACCCTTTTCCAATTTATCCGATAAATACTTTTTTGATTTCTTAATTAGTGTCCAAAACTTTTCCAAAACCGAGATCGCATTGTCATAATGTGCCTCGTTCCCGTCCTTCTGGAACGCCGCAACCTCCAACATCAGACCATTTAAAAGACGCTGCGGACCTGGAAGATAGTAATCTCCAAGCTGCTTTGAGAGCTGCTCATAAGTCTTTAATGTCGCGCCGCCCATCGTGCCAAGCCCCGCCTTGATTAGATCCCGTACCAATTTTTCCGCAAGTCCAAGCCCTTCAAGCTGCTTTTTTAACTTCTTTGTTCGCGCTGCCTTTGCCGATTTTGCTGCCTTTTCTGCCGCTGCCTTTTTCTTTTCCATCTCCTCCTCGGTCAATGGTTTATCGTCCGTCCCCTCCTCGGCACCCTCCTTCTTTCCTGCCTTCTTTGCACGCTTCTTTAAAATATCATCCGGAATTTCGCAGGTACCAAAATCCTTGCCCGCCGCAATCTCATATAAAAGTGCCAGCCCATGCTTGCACGGGAACTGTCTGCTTGGGCAGGAACACCGACAGACCGGCGCGTCCGGTTCAATAAAATCGACGGTGGTAATATAATTGCTCTTCCCGCTCCCCGTACATTCACCAAGATAAAAAGTGTCATCCGCAGAGCACTCCCTGCGAACAAAACCACCCTTTGCAGAAATTTTTTTGCCGTTCGATGCCGCCGCAGGATTTGGTGCCATCGCCGCAATTTGCTGTTCGGTTACTTTTTGCATAATACCTCCATTCTGTTCCAACAATATTTATTTTAGATTTTCAGAGTTGTACGGTCACAACTTCTGCTTTTCATTCTAATAGTATACTCGCAATATATAGAAATTTCAAGCTTTATTGCAAAAAAGCAGCCCTGATTTTAAATTTTTTCCTCTCTTCAAAGCCTCCCTCAAAATAAATCAATTTTTCCTTGCGGCACCTCTCCTTTTTGCAGAAAGTTTCTTCTTTGCAGTAATTTTCCCTGCAACCTTCTTTTTCTCCGTGGCTTTAATTATAGAATTAACCTTTTGCAAGTCACCGCCATCAATTTTCACCTTCTTTCCTTCAAAAGCAAAACCATATGCCCGGATGGTTTCTTTTAAAAATCCCTCATCAATTAGAGAGGCATTATAATTCTTTTCTATAATCTGTTTTAAAGCAGAAACAACGGTTTCCTCTAAGTCCTCTTCATCCTCCGGATCATGTACCTTAAACTCTAAAATAATGGCAGGCAGATCCTTCTTTTTTGGCTTCAACATGACATCATATCTGCCGTAACCACTCTCCCTGTTTGAGGTAACCGTATATCGATCTGCTAAATCCACCATCAGCCCCAAAACAAAACCATGATAGAATCTTTCCGGCTCCGCTTCTTCGGAAGGCTTATTTCCAGAATCAAAAGACGAAAATGTTTTCAATGCCACATCATTCATAAACCTGTTCATTAGTCCCACATCATTCCCAAGAAGTGCCTTGAGAAATTCATTGTATTTCCGGATCGGGGAAAACCATCGATGAATCATTGACTGAAACATCTCACGAACCTCTTCATTGGTAATCCTTAAATCATATTCATTATGTGCTGACCGATTTGCTATGGTCAAATATCCGCTGGCAAAGAGCAGATTCCAGACAGAGGCTTCATTCTCTACAGGTGAATCCGTCTTTAGTAAGCTAAAGTCAATGTGGTCACTGATTCCTACACGAACCGTTCCCCCTTCCATTAACTGCTCCATCATGATTTTTAATTCATCACTTCCCCCTTGGATCAGTTCGCCAACTAAATCATTGTTACTGGTATTTGCCCAATAACTCTGGAATACTTTCTTGTCGAGGAAATTTGTAATTGACCATGGATTATAAATATCAGTTCTGTTCCCGATTGTAAACCCATCATACCAAAATTTAACCTCTTTCTCCTTATCTTCTAATTCAAACTCTTTTAAAGCCGCAGAAACTTCCTCCTGTGTAAAACCAAAAGAATCCGTATATTTATCAGAAATCATGGATATCACTTTAAGGTTATTTAACCCGGAAAATAGAGACTCTTTACTCACCCTTGTAATCCCTGTTAGAATTGCCCGATCAAGATATGGGTTTATCTTAAACGTTGCCTCGAATAACTCTCTTACAAATGAAATAAGCTCATTCCAATAACCATGAATATATGCTGCCTGCAATGGTGTATCAAATTCATCTAGCAGTATAATTACTTTTTCATGGAAATAACTCTGCAAAAAAACACAAAGTTTCCGAAGAGAAATAGCAAAGTTTATCTCTGGCAAATTTCTCGTCACCCCATCAAAATATTCAGCTTCAGGTTCTTGAAGAATACCACTATTTCTTAATCCAAAATGACTCAAATATAAGTCTGCAATTACTTGCTTTATCTGAACCAAAGCTTCTTCATAATTATTACATTTTATCCCAGCAAAGGTTAAATTAATAACAGGTATTGTTTCCTGTAGTTTTTGAAATTTCTCATCTCTCCAAATATTTAAGTTTTCAAATACTTCTCCCTTCCCCGCATATTTCACAGAAAAGAAACGTTCCACCATATTCATCGTTAATGTTTTTCCAAATCGCCTTGGACGAGTAATTAACGTAACATCATCCTTATTTTCCCACCATTCCCTGATAAAATTGGTTTTATCCACATAAAAACAATCCTCAGTAATCATTCTCTCAAAATCTTGCCTTCCAATAGAAACCGTTCTTGCCATAAAAACCTCCTCCCATCATTTCTACAAATTGCATTGAACAGTAAGCTAATATAACATCATTTAGTGAATCTCAATCCTACTATCATCTTATCATTGCCCCTAACTACTGTCAATACCAGTTTTTTATAAGAAATAATAAATTTACTTCAAATTCGATTATTTAAATACAATTATATAAATATAATTATTAAGATATAATTTTATACTATTTTCTAAATTCTATTTGTCCACTTATTTCTGCCTTATTCACTTATCACAAGCAATTATCACAGACAAGATTTTACCTCCACACTACCCTAAAAAAGCACGAATAAAGAAATTTTCTACTCGACATTATTTGACAACATTTATTATATATGCTATACTATGCATAAAAAATATATTTAGAGGATAAAACTATGCTGGGACTACTGCTAAACGATCTTTATGCTACAAATCATATCAGTACTACCATATTATCCCAAGGTCTATGCTCCCCCGCCATGCTCAAAAAATATATGACGGGGCAGAAAAAACCAAAAAAACTCTTAGGGGACGCTCTCTGGCAACGCGCCGGAAAATCCATGGAAAAATTTGAAGTTTTCCTGGAGCAGGACGAATATTCGCTGGCAATAAAGCGCGCTAACATACAGTTCCTAATCCGCCATGGAAAGCTATCTGAAGCACTATTGGCAATTGAGGGCTATGAAAAACAAGAAGGGAGAAAAAATCCGCTGCATACCCAATTTCTCTGTCTTCAATATGCAGAAATTTACCGGCGCGAAAAAAAGCCCCATCAAAAACAATTACAAAATCTGCGCAAAGGCATTAAACAAACCATCTTTGTCGCAAAAATTTCGCCCAAAATATTTGATACCTATTTACTTAGTATGCTGGAACTGCTCTTGCTGGAACGCTATGCATTTCTGTTAGAAGAAAAGAACTCTGCTGAAGCACTTCGATGGTATCAAGCACTGATTACTTATCTGACTAAGCCGGGATCTGACGGTTCACTGCGTGACTTAGCAGACAATTATCGTCTTCTTCCACCTTTGTATTACCATCAGGCAGGGCTTTTGCTTGCCTTAAACCAGGAGGAAGCTGCACTGAACGCCTTAAATCAAGGGATTGATCTTCTCCGCAAACGGCAGTGCTTTGAAGGACTCTTTCTGCGGATGGAGGAAATGCGCATTCAATTATTACAAAAACTTAATAAAATTTCCACAGAGGAAGCGAAAGAAATCTTCACAAGCAATACAAAGTCTTTTTCGTTGTCTTCGGAAATTGCGTGTTTTGAAGTATTAAAAGAGGAACTTACCGAGTACGGAGCAGAAAACTTAGAAAATATCTATCCTGACTATCCGGAACGAGCGATTTTTTCCGTCAATCATATTTTTCAGGAGCGTCGCCTCTCCCGGGGCATCCCCATCGAAGATATGGCTATACTTATTGATTGTGATGTTCGTACATTACAAAATATTGAAAGCGGAAAACGTATGCCCCAGACAGCAACAAAAAATAAGTTCTTTCAGTATTTCGGTCTTCCTACATGGAAATACTGTGCCTCGATAAGTACAAGAACGTATTCACTTTATAAAGAAAGTGCCAATATTGCAGATTATGATTATCGGGGATATCATGAAAAAGCAAAAGAAGTTTACAATTACATAACAAAAAATCTGGATAAAGAAGATTTAATCAATCAACAATTTTCCAAATACTGGGAAATAGATCTTCTTTACAACAATAAGGAAATTTCAAAAGATAAATATTATGATGCCTTATTAGATATGCTAAAAAATACGCTTCCAAAACTTGATACTGCCAGCGGACAATGTATTATGACAGAATATGAAAGAAATACCTTACGAAGTCTTGCTTGGACTATGGACAGTAAAGACAGCAGAGGTATCCATGATATCTTATCCGCGCAATATCAAAAGTTTTACAATAATGAAACATTAGCATATCTTTTTCCGGAATATTACTTATCAATTGCCTACTGTCTTGCCCGATTTGAAAAACTGCAAAATAATTTTACAGAGGCAGAAAATATATTAGAAAATGCGTTAAAACAGATTCACTTCTTACAAGATGATTGGCGTTTAGAAAATCTTTTTATGCAGCATTTTCAATTGGAAGATGCAAAAAGAAAATTTGAAAATCTGCCAATAAACAAGAAAAATGATAGTGATTTTCGCTGGATACGTCGTGCCTATGCAACCAGTAAATTATATCATCTGAATTTTGTTAGTACGGAATTTATCGAAGATTATCTGGAAAGACATTACTGCGAGGATAATAATATTTTACTTGATTTAATGTAAAAATCTAAAAGAACTGTTGCGTTTAATTTTCATATTATATATTCGCAACAGTTCTTTCTAAAATATAAATCCAAAACTTTATTCAAAAATCATTGTTTAGGTATTGTTGGTCCAAAATAAATTTCATCATCTTCATCGTCGCAGCAAATGGAGCATTCCGTCCCTGGAACATTTGCTTTGTCCGCGCAGTTTGCTTCTGTAACAGTAAGCGTGGTGGTCAAAATCAACATCGCAACTCCACGCTTCACAAGACGTAAAAAAAATAAATCCTTTTTCATTTTTGATTACCCTCCTATCAATATCAGATGAATATGAAAAACAGCGCAAATTTGTTTTTCACATTCATCTTACACTAAAGATAAAATCCTTGTCAAACAAAAAAGGGGTCCAAATTTTTTTACGGTGGTAAAACGTAAACCCGCTTAAATACTGGATTTCACAGTATATAAATAAGACCCCTTTTTTGTTTGAAAAAAATCATAGAATACTCTATCATAGACTATAAGCTACAGAGAACACAGAACTCTAATGATTTGGATAATTTTTATAAAAATTAAAAAATCAAAAAAATTTTTGACAAAGAAAAAATCTTGTAGAAGCAATTGAATATAAACCATTCTTGATCAGTCCAAACAGTTTCTTACTTATAAATTACAAGAAAAGCGGAAAGAAAAGTGAATATAGATATTGAAACTGTTTATCTGATACACTCCCTCCTGGCAGGAAAGCAAAAATATTTGTTTCATGTCTGCGAGGAGGGAATGTTTTCGAAAAATATAACCTTTTTCTTCTGGAAAGTAAATTACATCAGTTTACAATTTTTAGAATTGTTATTCCATTGGGAATTAAAAGAAAGAATTAAAGTATTAATTGTTAAATGTTTTTATCTATGATTGTGGATAACTTCTCTTCAAATAAGTAGAAAAAGCAAATCATGATTCAAAATAATTTCTGAATTGACACAAAAAATGCTTTTCAAGGAACCGGAAAAAAGAAGGTGCGTCCTCAATAAAAAATTTCTGGCAGTCTGAAGAAAATCTTTTAAAGAGAATTGATGAAAATAAATAGACATAAATTTTCTTCTCTGTTTATAAGTGGGATATTTGTTTGATCGCTTTATTTTACCATAAACGGAGAAAAATTTATATAGAAAAAATTAAAAAAGCCAACAAAATCAATGGATTTGGCAATTTAACAAGTGTTTAACTAAAATTTAAAAAAGGAAGAGATAATTTATGAAGAAAAATAACAAAATTTTTGTTAGGCTTTTATATCTAAGTGTACTTATAACGGTATCCTGTTCAAAACAAGATGCTATAGAAGAATCTAAAGAAAATCCAATTGATGCGTCAACTGTGGTTATTGGAAACTCGTCAGCAAATCATGCAAATGGAGGAAAAGTATGTGGAGATGAAAAAAGTATATATTTTAGTAATTGGAACGAAGATGGATATTTATATAAGATGATTCCAGGTACAAATGAAAAGGAATTAGTTTTGGAAGAACCTTGCTATAATATTAATATTATTGAAGATTACATTTATTATCAGAGTGAAAGGGACCACTCCATCCTTGCATATTGTATTTCTAGTGGAGAATCTAAAACTTTAGTAAAAGATGTTGTAGAAGATATGGTTGTGACCTCAGATGCAATTTATTTTATAAGTAATACAATTGAAAAGATAGATTTAGAAGGTAAAGAGCGCGTACAACTTCTTCCAGAAGGAGAATATTTTTACTTGGATGTATGTGGTGATAATTTGTTTTATACTTGTATAAAAGATAATGTTAATTTGTATACCGTCAGTAAAGAAGGTAAAAATTCATATTTATTATTAGAAGGAACAAAAGGTTCTGTTGTGATAGAAGATAAAATATTTTATACTGGGGTTGAAGATAATATGTTATATTGTTATGACGCAAAAGATCAAACAAAAAAATTGATTGACATGGGATATAATGCAAATACATGGAATGATAATATCTATTATATAAAGAATAATTATCTTTGTTGTTATTCAAATAATATATATACTACTATTTTACAAGATTATTTTGAACAAATTACTGACGACTATGAATTGGAAGCATACTATATAGTAAATGATTCTATGTATATTGTTTATTCTGTATATGGTAACGGAATTGAATATGAAGAAATGATTGCATTGAATCTTACTATAGATGATACACTACTAAAATAACAACGTTTTGTATGTTTTTTTATTATTTCTGTTCAGTAATAATAAAATTTAATATACAGATTATAATTTAACAAGAAATAATAAATGGAAAGCAAAATATGATAAGACTTTTAGAAAAAAACAGTTTACAATAAAATATAGTTACATAAAATATTTTAATAAATAATTGATATATATTTGGCATATTTATGTCATATATATAGCGGTAATTGCGAAAACTAAATATGAATATTTGTATAATAGTTAGATATTGTAAGCAAATAATAAGTTTTAGATTTGTAATTACCTAAAAAGAATAGTATGAAAGGAGGTGAAATTATGAAGGTGACAAAGAAATTGCTTGCTTTATGCATTTTTATTACTATGCTTGTAACGACAGTACCACAGGGGATAAACGCTTGCACAGAGACAGCTAATTGCTATGCTACAGGTGTTTCTGTAACTTGTGGTGCTGTAAACGGATACGAAAGTGGACAACATAAGGTTGAAGAACCCAATGGTTATGTTGTTACTTGCAAGATTACAGCAGTGTATGGACCACATACACTTAAATGCGCAGCATGTGAGGCTTATCTGGGCACAGATTATAGAACATGTGCGCAAGTTCATAGCAATGTTCATTGTTATAGCA
>CAJTLX010000058.1 GCA_910577165.1 uncultured Lachnospiraceae bacterium | reverse complement strand
ATTTAGTTTTCGCAATTACCGCTATATATATGACATAAATATGCCAAATATATATTAATTATTTATCACAATACTTTATGTAACTATATCTTATTGTAAACTATTTTTTTCTAAAAATCTTATCATATTTTGCTTTTAATTTATTATTTATTGTTAAATTATAATCTGTATATTAAATTTTATTAGTACTGAACAGAAAATAATAAAAAAACATATAAAACCTTTTTATTTTAGAAGTGTATCATCTATAGTAAGATTCAATGCAATCATTTCTTCATATTCAATTCCATTACCATATACAAAATAAACAATATACATATAATCATTTACTATATAGTATGCTTCCAATTCATAGCTGTCAGCAATCTGTTCAAAATAATCCTGTAAAATAGTAGTATATATATTATTTGAATAACAACAAAGATAATTATTCCTTATATAATAGATATTATCATTCCATATATTTGCATTATATCCCATGTCAATCAATTTTTTTGTTTGATCTTTTATATCATAACAGTATAACATATCATCTTCAACTCCAGTATAAAATATTTTATCTTCTATCACAACAGAACCTTTTGCTCCTTCTAATAATAAATGTGGATTTTTTCCTTCTTTACTGACGGTATACAAATTAACATTATCTTCTATACAAGTATAAAACAGATTATCACCACATACATCCAAATAAAAATATTCTCCTTCTGGAAGAAGTTGTACGCGCTCTTTACCTTCTAAATCTATCTTTTCAATTGTATTACTTATAAAATAAATTGCGTCTGAGGTCACAACCATATCTTCTACAATATCCTTTACTAAAGTCTTAGATTCCCCATTGGAAATACAATACGTGAGGATGGAATGATCCTTTTCACTTTGGTAATAAATGTAATCTTCAATAACATTAATATTATAGCAAGGCTCTTCCAAAACTAATTCCTTTTCATTTGTACCTGGGATCATCTTATATAAATATCCATCTTCGTTCCAATTACTAAAATATATATTTTTTTCATCTCCACATACTTTTCCTCCATTTGCATGATTTGCTGACGAGTTTCCTATAACTACAGTTGATGCATCGATTGGATTTTCTTTAAATTCTTCTATAGCATCTTGTTTTGAACAGGATACCATTATAAGTATATTTACACATAATAATTTAACAAGAACTCTATCGACCTTTTTCCTCATAAATCCTCTCTACTTTCCTCTAAGTTTTTATTATCTGGACAACAGTTATGTAAACTGCTGCCCACTTACATGAAAATTCAAATCTTTTCAAATACTTATTCATTTAAATACATATTCATCTTCCGTTCCATCTCATTTATCGTATCCTCGTAAGATTGCCCTTTTTTCCGGTAAGCGTTCATTTCATCTACAATGATTTCATATGGATACTTAAAATATATTTCTGCATCCGCAAGAATTGCCTGCATTTCTTGCCAGAGAGGTTTATCACTAAAATCATTTGTTTTAAGCATAAGCGAATATTCATCTTTTCGAATCCCTTCACATACTTCATTCATATATTCAAGAACCGATTTTAATTTTTCTGAATTTGGATTTATCACAATCAGCCTTACCATTGCCTGATTTTTAAATTTTTCTTTCTCTAACAAGCTTGGTGCGGGAAGGGCATGAATAAATTCATATTTATCATAGCGAAAACCTGGTCCTCCATCTGCTATTGTACTTCTTTCCATAACAAATAGCATATTGGTATAATATTCTTTATCCATAGTTGTATAAGGATAAAGAGATCGAGTATTGAACAAAATATCTCCCCGATCTTCCTTCTCATCAAATTTACGCATAATATCTAAATAGGTTCGAAATATATCTTTGTGAAAATCTGCCCGATTATTTTCAATGGCATAATTTCCAAGATATTGATTTGTAATATCTGATGTCATAAGATAATAAAGAAGAGAATATAATATCGAACCGTCATTTGGCAATTTTATTGTCCTCCCAATCAACTCGGTATATGTGGAAAGATGTTCAAGAGTAATTCCATATTCCTTAATCAGATTTTCATTATAAAACAAAATAGGACATTCTACATTTAACGGCAACATCCAAAGATCGCCGTTTTCTACGGTTGCCGCTTCCCTCACATATGAATGGCTATCTTCCAAAAGCGCATTCAGTCCATTTAGAGAATTCAGTGGATAATATGCCCCCAACCTTTGAATATTTCGGGCAATTTGCCAGTCGGAGTCTAAAATTAAAAAATCGTAATCTGAATCCCCTGCAAGTAATGCCATAGCCATTTCCTCTTCTGTAACTTTTTCACAATCAATAGGATAACCATAACGCTTAGGGTTATAAAAACTATTCAGAGTATATCCTTTTAATGTCGGCGTATCCCGTACAAGTAAACGATTTTGTAGACGAACAAGAAAATCTTTTCTTTCTATGGTAAAAAGATCATAGGTAAAACCCTCTACACAAGTTAAGGTATTATAGCCAATAGATATATTTTCATAGGCATATGCCTTACCAGAAAGATCATCCAGTTTGGTCAGAAATATCCCCGTAAAATCATTACAAACGATTCGATCAAAATCTTCATCATAAGCAATATCATTTACTGTTCCAAACTTTATCCCCGTGTATCGCTTTTCCTCTAAAGTCCCATCTGTATGATAAACAGTAAAATAAAATCCTCCCTCTTCATCATAGGCATAAATTAACAATTCTCCGTTACTCTTTTTATTGATCTGTTTGATATTTGAAATATCCAACGCTTCCATCTCTCCAGTAGATAAATGGAAACAGAGCAATTCCTCCCCCTCATAGGTATATCCATCTCCATCCTCAAAATGCACATCCGCCCATTCCTCTTTATATTGTTCTTTTCGAAGAATATAAAGAGAATCTTCCAGCGCAACCATTCGCCCAAAGAAGAATCTGTCCCCGTCAAAGGTATAGATTGCTTCGAATGTACCTGTTTCTAAGTCTATCGTGTATAACTGATCGGAGTTAATATAGTAAAGAATTCCATTTAGATAAGAAATGGAATAAATATCCTTCTCATTTAACGGATATTCTTTTACACATTCCCCCTCCGCATTATACTCACAAATCTTTTTCCCTTTCCGGCTATAAATATAGATTGCCCCGTTTTCTCCCGGGCAGATCAGATTGACAGTCTCAGTTTCATAATATGTAATTGCTTCGGCTGGAGTGGTTTCCGGATCTTCTTGTTGATTTCCACTTAAAGTACTGTTGTCTTCTTTTCCATATTCTTCCAAGTCTATATTTTCATTGTTATTATTCTCATTCCCCTTTCCACAGGCGGAAAAAATTAAACCGCATAATAAAATTGTCAAAATTAGAAAACGCTTATTCATTAAAACGCTCCTTTCCAAACAGAGATCTTTCACTGTTGCTTTATATATATTAAAAATTATGTCCAACAAAAATATTCATCTTCAATATAAGCAATATCTTATGCAAACTATAATGATGCCTGGGCAACAATTGTAAAAACTATTGCTCAGGTATACAACTTACCGGCACAGACCATATCTATTTGTGCAGTATTTTAAATTACTATGTGTCATAGAGCAAGTTCTATTTTCTGTACTCAAATGAGAACCACAACTAGAACAATAAACCATATGAGTCCCATATCTAACGGTAATATAACAAGTAATAACATTACCATTCGGTTCGCCGATTTGATGACTTCCACCAGATACATCCCTAATGCTATAACATGTTACACTAGTCCCCGTACCAGTACAATCAGATTTTTTAGTACAAGCATCAACACTCTGTGGTGCCATCATCAGAACCATTGCTACAAGCATAACCATAGCAATTTCTTTTCTCCATAACTTCATTGTTTTCGCCTCCTTTCTCTAATTTATTCTATATAATGATGCTATAGCAATCAATATATCAACTATTTTTTCCAAATTTACCCATTATATAAATATTTCCCCCAAAATCAGATACCATCTTATGCTTTATATGTTATATATTAACATACTTAGCGAAGAATGTCTATGTCGTTTGCGGAATATAAGATAATGTTTTTCAAAAATAGTATATATTTTATTAAAATATATTCCTATTGTCTACTCTTTCATCCCAGCTTTCCTATCCACAATTAAATAGGAAAGACTATCAGCAACCCCCATTTGCTTTGTCGCACCCAATAGATTCTTTACTTCATCCCAAATACATCTTATAATAGTAATAAAGGAGGAATTTCTTATGAATACTATTTTAATCTCTAAATATTTACAATTTCTTCGAAAAAGCCATCATTATACTCAGGAAAACTTAGCAGAATACTGTGGGGTTTCCCGACAGGCTGTTTCTAAATGGGAGACAGGAACTACCATTCCCGATCTGGATATTCTGTTAAAAATTTCCAAATTATACAAAATTACAATAAACGAAATCTTAGAGCCAAAGCTTATCCCTGAGTACGTCTCAGAATTTGAGCAAATCAGAACTGTTCCCGGTGAGGAAATACGGGAGGCATTAAAAGAATTTGACATGGACTCTCTTGCCATTGCACTATTAGGAGCTTCCCCCGAAACAAATCATTTTATTAAACAGATATTTCCAGAAAATGATCTTGTACAGTTAGAAAAACAGATGGGCAGAGTTCAAGTAGATGTTGTGGAGGAGATGCAAAGTCAGGTGGTTGCCATGATTAATTTACATAGTCAGAACAGGGAATTGCCATGATTAACTTACATAGTCAGAACAGGGAATTGCCATGATTAACTTACATAGTCAGAATCAGCAAATACCATACTAAACTTTCGCCTGCCAAAAGAAAGGGGGAGGCTGTAGCCTCCCTCAAAATAAATTTATCTACTTTGCATTATCCTCCTCTTTTACATCGCGTTTTCTTCTGACAGTTTTCTTTTTTACAGTAACTTTCTTAGCCGCCGCCTTTCCTACTGACTTTCTTGCGGTACCTTTTTTAGCTGCCACTTTTTCTGCTGATTTTATCATAGAATCAACCTTTTGTCGATCATCGCCGTCAATTAAAACGGTCTTTTTCTCAAAGGCAGAACCATACTCCCTGATATTTTCCTTTGAAACTCCTTCAGTAATTAGGGAAGTCGCATACTTCCTTTCCTCAATCTGTTTTAATGCGGTCAAAACCGTCGCAACTAAATCTTTACCATCATTTGAATCATGTACCTTAAATTCAATAATAATTGTCGGCAAATTTTTGCCTTCCTTTGGTTTTAACATAATATCGTATCTACCATAACCGCTCTCTCTGTTTGAGGTAATTGCATAATCAGCTAAATCCACCATCAATCCCTATACAAAGCCATGATAGAATCTCTCCTGTTCCGCCTTCTAATAATTGTTCCAAGGTCATCGATACCACTTTAAGGTGGTTTAATCCTGAAAACAAAGATTCCGAATTTTCGTAAGAAAATTTGCTAACCCTCGTAATTCCGGTGAGAATCGCTCGGTCAAGATACGGATTTACTTTAAACGTTTCCTCAAACAAACCCCTCATAAATGAAACAAGTTCATCCCAATAGCCATATACATATAAATCACAAAGATTACGCAAAGAATCTACTGCATCTATATCCGACATATCATGAAAGATTTGATGAAAATAATTCTGACTCCATTCGGTAAGAATATCACTATTCTGTAAAAATGCATATTTTTCATAAAGATTGATAATAACCCATTTGATCTTTGTTATTGTATCTTTACAGGTATCATATTTTATCCCAGCAAAGGTCAGACTAATTACCGGTATTGTTCCCTGCAGTTTCCTAAATTTATCCTCTTTCCAAATATTCAGACCAGAAAAAGGTTCCCCTTCCTCCCACATACTTTACAGAGAAAAATCGTTCCACCATTATTCATCGTTAAGCTTTTCCCAAACCGCCTTTGATTTATAACCACAGTTTTTACAAGTAAACAGATGTATCTTCCTGTCACGATTAGCCTTTTCAATATGTCCGCATACAGGACAACACTGACTTGTTTTACATTCTGCATCCAATGGTTTTCTCGCTGACCGATAGCTTTTAATCTACGTCTTACTAATGGTGTCTGACGCATTTGGAGTTCTTTACGGAGTTTGGAATAATTCGCACGTTTCTGTTTTATGGTTTTACCGCTTATAAAACCTGATTTGTGCTTGCTGTCATATGTGGCGATAACAAAGTTAATCTCTCTGTCTATCCCTACAACATTACAAAGATCAGAGATATTGCTTTCTTCCATATCATAAGTAACCGGAATATACAAAAAATATTTATCGTACTTGTTGACCAGTTTGACCGTTCCGAACTTATAGATGGTATGGTCAAAATATTTTGACATCTTTACAGAGAAATACGGCAACCTGACACGACTAGTCAATATATTGGAGGATTTTTATGGATAACCGATACCACCGTCATCACAGACGTAAATACTGTCTAAAAGTATATATTATCCTTGTTACAAAATATCGTAAAAAGTTGCTTCAAGATTTTATTGCAGATGAGATAAAACAACGGATATACGATATCTGTTATACGAAAGGCTACGATGTCATTGCAATGAAAACAAATTTAATAGGCTCCTCCCACCACCCAAGAGCAGTGGGAGGAGCCTATGACAACAGAAAGGATTTTATTTATGAAAGATCCTCCTAAGTGTTTCGTCCGTTTTTAAAACTTCCTTTGCTTTCTCTCGATACCCTTCCTCATGCAGATACGTATACCGGAATGGCTTGATGGACGGTGCCATATCAATTGCCATAATATAATCTTCCACATCAAGATTTAATGTTTCTACATAGTCAAAAAATCCTGTGTCCGACAGGACGGTATGCACTCTCTGATAGCGGTGATCCTGCACAATACTCATCAGATAAGTTGCAATTCCCACCTGCACACCGTGCAGTTGCGGATTTTCTAATATTTTGTCAAGCGCGTGGGAGATCAGATGTTCGCTGCCGCTGGTTGGCGCGCTACTGCCCGCAATCTCATTAGCAATTCCACTCATTGCAAGTGAATCCATCAGTTCCTTTAAAAACAGATTTTCTTTGATATCGGAAAACGGAGTACGCACAAAACTGTTGACCGCTTTCTTTGCAATCATCATCGCGAAATCATCCACCTTGGACGCGCCGTGTGCCTCCTCAAACAGCCAGTCATACAGTGCGGTAATCTTGGAGATCATATCACCGATCCCGGAATACAGGAAACGCACTGGCGCACTTTTTATCACTTCTGAATCCACCACAATCCCATAGGCGATCCGGGCAGGGACAGAATGTCGTCTGCCATTGACCAACAAGGATGCACTGGCACTCGAAAAACCATCACTTGACGAGGAAGTTGGAACGCTGATAAATGGTAATTTCTGCAAAAATCCTACATACTTTGCCACATCAATCACTTTTCCGCCGCCAAGTCCGATGACGGCCTGGGTTTTATTCGGCAGACTAAATGCCAATTCGTTAATGTCCTCCAAGCGCACTGTGTCGATCTCCCGGTATTCCAATACCTCAACCTCCGCTGTGCGCAAAGACTCCATCACGGTACTGCCAAACATATCAATCAGACCATTGCCAAAATAAATTACTACCTTGTTCAACTGATGGTTTTTAAGATAGCTCCCAATTTTTGCAAGCGCGCCGCTCTCCACCTTTAAAAATGCTGGAATTGCAATATAATTTCGCTGTTTTTCACCCATCTTTAATGTCTCCTTAATTAATTTTTTTGTAACTATACGTACTTTACTATTTTATCCGGAGATTTATATATTGTCAACATTCTTATCTTTTATTTCCGTTCTAACGTTTAAATTTCTTTTAAAAAATTAAAACTGTCCTCTATTTCGCAATGAAAAATCGTAAGAATTTCTTTCATTGCATGATTTTTTTCCATATGGTATAATATCAAAAGATATTATATTCGTGCAATTTTTTGCGCAGAAAAGAGGTTTAATTTGCATTTATTAAAGATGAAAAAGAAGAAACTTACCCTTGGTGCAGGGCTTTTAGCTCTTTCTCTTCTTGTAGGCTGCGGCGGCAAGGGTTCTCTCTCCAAGCCCGTTGCAGGTGATGATACAGCTCCGGTATTTAATAATATGATCTTAAACGACTATCAAAAACTTCTTGAGACGGGGATTCCAACAAGTGTTTCCGCGACGGAAGCAAAGATATTTGGGTTTCGCACAGCTTTGATGGTCAATGATATGGTGCAGGAGGGGAATTTCTCCCGCAGCGAGCCAATCACATTTGATGCTGGCTCCGCCTACACCACCCTTCCCGGTGTTGTGACCTTTCGGGGGAATAATTATCGCTCCAGTGCGGTCTATGGCATCGCCAATATTTTAGAACGCAAATTTGATTCTAAAAAATCCTGGTCGATCGGGACGGGAAAATTAAAAAAGACGGTGAAGAAAGGATATTGGACGGGGAGCTGCTGGACGGGGCAGCCGTTGATTGTCCGCTGGGATGAAACCAGCAAACAGGCAATGAATATCTACACAAAGAAAAAGGCAAAGGCAAATCTCACCGAAGTGATTTATGCCACTGCGGACGGGCGCATCTATTTTCTTGATTTAGAGGACGGTGAGAAAACGCGCGATACCATCTCGCTTGGCTTTCCAATCAAGGGAACGGGCAGCATTTATCCAAATGGCATTCCGCTCTATTTTGTCGGTGCAGGGGATTCCATGGGCAGTGAATGCGCACGCACCTTTGTAATTAATCTTCTGACCGGACAAGTTATCTATGAGTATGGCTATGACGACGTGTTCTCAGAGCGCGTGGACAATGATAATTTCACGGCGTTTGATTCCTCGCCGCTGATTGATGTGGAGACAGACACTCTGATTCAGCCGGGCGAGAACGGCATTTTGTATATCACACATCTAAATACTTTTTATGATGGCAAGAGCGTTTCCATCCATCCGGACGAGGTGATTAAATGGCGTTACACCACTGACCGCTCGCGGGCGGAGGAAAACACTTACTGGCTCGGCATGGAATCCTCTGCCGTGGTCTGGAAGGGATATCTGTATGTGGCAGACAATTGCGGCGATCTAATCTGCCTTGACCTAAATACAATGGAAGTGATCTGGGTGGCAAATACGCTTGATGATACGAATTGTTCTCCGGTGCTTGAGGAGGATCCGGAGACGGGTACCGCCTATATTTACCTCTCGACTTCCCTGCACTGGACGCAGGATGACACGGCGTGCGGCGATATTCCTATCTATAAATTTAATGCGGCTACCGGCGAGATTATCTGGCAGCGCACTTATCCCTGCCATACGGTTTCCGGTGTTTCCGGTGGTGTGCAGTCCACTGCACTTTTAGGTGAAAATAAATTATCCGGCTTGGTATATTTTACCGTTGCGCGCACGGGCAGCGAGAAGAAAGGAAAGATTGTTGCCCTAAGCAAACGCACCGGCGGGGAGGTCTGGAGCTGCGAGATGTCCGATTATACCTGGTCAAGTCCGATTGCCCTCTACGATAAGGACGGCAACGGCTATGTGATTGTCTGCGATTCCACGGGAAATATGTATATGATTGACGGTCTGACCGGAGAACTCTACGATACAACAAACCTTGGCGGAAATATCGAAGCTTCCCCGGCAGCGTTTGAAAATACCATTGTCGTGGGAACAAGGGGAAAGAAAATTTATGGAATTGTGGTAAAATAAAAAATCGAGTAGGAAATGTCTTTCCTACTCGCCGCGCGGGGCGCGTGTTGCATCCGCAACTATCTTCCATTCGCGCCCCTGCGCATAAAAAGATCCCGTCCACCTTTTTTGATGGACGGGATTTTTTTAGTCGTAAAAATCATCTCTGCTCTGCCGTTCGCTTGTTCTTCGATGATAGCGTATTGTTTCTTCGCTGCAGCGTTTCATCAATTTCTTGGCGGCAAGTGCATCTTTATTCATAAAGCGCACATCGCTGCCAAAACGAACCTCAATCAGGCGCACATCCGAATTGTCATAAACTTCACCCTTACCAAAATATTTGTGAATGACAAGGTCATGTTCTCTCAACTCCTCGATCTCCTCGCGCAGTGCCCTTCGCTCTTCGCTCTCCTTTGCGGCGTTTGCCTTGATCTCCTCGGCACCGCCTTGGTCAAGATAAGCGTAATCCATCCCCGGACTACCTTCCTCCTCCATCCCTCTCTTGACATAGACATCTTGGTACATCTGTTCGGACTGCGTCTCGCGGTAATTTGCCTTTGGTTTTACCTCCGGTTTCCTCCGACCGCGATTATCATTTACCTCTTCCTCGCTGCCCTCGGCAATTTTCATCTTTTTTAACTGTGCCATCTTGCGGCTCGCCGCTTTTCCTGCCTCCTGCGCCTTCTTTGACTTTAGAAAAATAAGCGCGGCTCCTGCGACAACCACTACGATAAGTGCTACAATAATTCCGCCGTTTAACCCTTTTGCGCCGGAGTCCTCCGGTTCTTTCGTCGGCATTGGCGTTGGACTCACGTCCGGCGTGGGCGTTGCCCTCGGTGTCGGTGTCACCTCCGGTGTCGGCGTTGGATCCGGTGTCGGTGTTGGTGTGATCATCACTTCTTTGGAAGTTTTTTCCACATAACTGCTTGTACAAAATCCAGTGATCTCTTCCCCGTCGCGCTCGAATAAGATATGATACCAGACCTTTGTGCCAACCATATCCTCCCCGATAATTGTCACGCGATCGCCCGCTTTTAACTGAACTTTTTGTCCGTCTTTTACTACCTGTTCGCTGTTTTCTCCCGCCGCCACGCGGACGTTAACTTTGCCCTCTGCCACGCCCTCATAATAAGTGTCCGTGTAATCTACAACCTCCGCATATACCGGCTTCGCTGACCACGCTGCCACATCAAAGGTAAGTGCCGCAAAGCCAAAGCATAACCCCGCGCGCAGCGCGCGATAAAATCCGACACTTTTATTTTTAGGATTACTCATATCTTCCCCCGTTCTGAAACGTTTTTTCCACAAAGCTGTTGCTTTTTTTGGCAAACTGCCACGTCCCACACAGATTGCCTCCCTCTATTTTACCAGTGTCTGTGCAATCTGTCAAAGGATTTTATCGATTTTTATCCACCATATATGTTATAAACTGCTGTGCTGTTCGCCCGGAAAGCCCTCCGTTGCGCATTTCCCAGGCATTTGCCTGCTGCCGCAACTCATCTTTTGAAAGCCCGAAATTTTCATACGGCGCAGCAAGATGTTCGACAATATCAAAATATTCTTTCTGCGTCGGCGCGCCGTAATTGATGCTGACCCCAAATCTGGCAACCAAAGAAAGCTTTTCCTGCATTGTGTCAGAGTGGTGCAGTTCGTCCTGTGTCATATCCGATCGATCCCCCCAGGTTTCACGGATCAAATGCCTGCGATTCGATGTTGCATAGATCAACACATTGTCCGGTTTGGTCTCCAGTCCGCCCTCAATCACCGCCTTTAAATATTTATATTCGATCTCGAATTCCTCAAATGAGAGGTCATCCATATAGATAATAAAGCGATAATTGCGGTTTTTAATCTTCGAGATTACAGAGGAGAGATCTTCGAACTGGTGTTTGTATATCTCAATCATACGAAGTCCCCGGTCATAAAATTCATTTAGGATCGCCTTGATACTTGTCGACTTTCCCGTTCCCGCATCCCCGTAGAGCAGGACATTGTTCGCCGCTTTTCCCTCCACAAATGCCGCCGTATTTTCATACAGCTGCTCCTTCTGCCGCTCGTAGCCCACAAGGTCGGATAAGCGCGTATCATCCGTGTTGGTAATGGGAATCAGATTCGCCCCGCCCGTCTGAATATGCTGTACGCGGAATGCCCTGTTTAATCCCAGTTTTCCAACTCCATAATCCGCATAAAATCCGGTAACAAGCAAAAAAACTTCTTCCGCATCCGAAGCCGCCGCAATCTTCTTGCTCAGCGCGCGCACCTTCTCACTTACATTATGATTATAACTTCTTTCATTTTTTACGATTGCATGATAGTTGGTGATAATCGAAAAGCAATCGATCCCCAATTCTTTTTCTAACGGGGCAAAATTATAGTCAAACAATTCTTTAAAAATTGCGAAATCCGCCTTAGCAAAAGTGTTGACCGTACCCTCCTTCGCCCCCACCTTCTCGCAGACCATACTAAATGGAGTTTCCACGCTGATAAGCAGCCAGGTCAAATAATTCTGCCAGAGATTCCCGTCAAACCCATACTCCGTTGCCAAGTCAAGCAGGCGGTGGATCTTGTGGTAAATACATTCCACCACCTTTTCCGCATCAAATTTACCATTTTTATACTGTTCAATGGCAAAGGCAAGCTCAAATAAAATATTTTCTTTCTGTATCCAAATATTATTGTAGACAACAAGCCGTTTTAATTTTTTATACATCTTTTTCCCCGCCTTATCTTTATATTACATTCGATTCGGAGACTCAAAGCCAAGCAGATCTGTACATCTACTTAAAATACGCAAAACAATCGTGATCAGGGCAATCCACTGTGCCTGCTTTTCTTCCTCTTCCTGTGCTAAAATCCGATTTTCATGGTAAAAGCTATTAAAGGCATTGGAAAGTTCGTAAATATATTGACAAATCTTATGTGGTGCAAGCTCTTCCGCCGCTTTTTCAATTATCTCAGCAAAGCGGGATGCAGCAAGCATCAGATCGGTTTCACTGCCACTGTACTCCCTGTCAGTATTTTCGGTAAGAGCGGCAATTTTTATTCCCTTCCCGCTCTCCTTATATTTTGCAAGAATTGATTTGATGCGCACCATTGTATAGAGAATATAAGGTCCTGTATTTCCCTCAAAGGAAGCAAAACGCTCCACATCAAAAATATAATCCTTTCCCGCCTGATTGGACAGATCACCGTATTTTACCGCTGCCAATCCCACAATTTTTGCGGTCGCACGCGCTTCCTCCTCCTCCATCGTGCGGTTTTCCTCTATCTTTTTATAGACCGCATCCTCAACTTCTTTTAGGAGGTATTCAAGCCGCATCACGCCGCCCTGGCGGGTTTTAAATGGCTTGCCGTCCTTTCCGTTCATCGTGCCAAAACCAATATAATCCATTCTGGTATCAGGCTTTACATAGCCCGCCTTGCGCGCAGTGCGGAAAACTTGCGTAAAATGCAGTTCCTGACGCTTGTCCGCCAGATAAATATACTGATCTGGCTGGTAGAGTTTCTCGCGGTCAAGTATCGTTGCCAGATCAGAAGTCGCATAGATGGCAGCACCATCCGATTTGCGCACAATGCAGGGCGGCAATTCCTTGGTATCCTCATCCCTGGCGATATCCACCACAAGCGCGCCCTGGCTCTCATATGCAACACCGCGCTCTTTTAGATCGTCAATCATTTCGTTAATATATGGCTTCACATCACTCTCGCCCTTCCAGACATCAAAGGATACATTTAAATTTTCATAGTTTCTGCGCAGATCCGGCAGGGACACGGACATAATATGTTGCCAGAGTGCCATATAGGCTGGATCTAAATTCTGAATTCGCAAAATTGCCCGGTGCGCCCTCTCATTAAATTCCTCATCCTCCTTCGATTTTGCGGATGCTGCCGGATAGATCTCCTCCAGTTCACTAAGAGTAAATGGTGGTTCTTTTGGATATTCTCCAGTATACCCTTTCTTAAAATAGACAAGTTCCGGCTGTCTGTCGCGCAGCTCCTCAATAATTAATCCCATCTGCAATCCCCAGTCGCCTAAATGGATATCGCCAACTACCTGATCGCCCATAAAACGCTTTATCCGCTTTAGGGACTCGCCAATGATTGCGGAGCGCAAATGCCCGACATGCAGAGGCTTTGCCACATTTGGTCCGCCGTAATCAATCACAATCTTTTTTGGCTTGCCGGAGGTTACTCCAAGTTTTTCTTCCTCCGCCATTACCGCAAGCATCTTGGAGAGAAACTGGTTTGACAGGGTGATATTGATAAAGCCCGGCATTACTGCCTCGAATTTAGAAAATATTGGATCTTCATTGCAGTCCGCTACAATCTGCCGCGCAATTTCAATTGGTGCCATCCTATATTGTTTTGCTGCTGCCATCGCGCCATTGCATTGGTACTGGCAGAGATCGGGGCGATTGGAGACTGAGATCACTCCGAATTTCTCCTCGTACCCACAGGTCTTAAATGCCGCCCTTAACCGCTCGGTAAGCTGTTCTGTTATCTTCTTCAAAATAAAAATTCCTCACTTTCTATATTTAGTTCCGCAAATGTCCTCCCAGCACCCACTTAGGGGAAGGAGATTCTGCTCGCTTCGCTCCCAAAATCTCCTTCCGGGTGTTGTATGGACATTTGCTGTTTTTAGAGTTCCGCAGAAATCTCTACGCAGTACCCCGTCCGTGGAAGGGGATTCTGTTCGCTTCGCGCTCATCATCTCCTTCCAGCACTGTTTCGAGTTTCTGCTGTTTTATATTTCTACATCCTTTGTGTAGTCCACATTGTCATAGTGAAACCCGAACATATGATAAAAATCTTCAAAATAGCCGTCCACATCCGCATACTGCGCAAGGTTTTTTGTTGTTACCTGCTCCCAGGCAAGTTTTACTTCGTCCTGCACATCCTCTCTCATCTCATAATCGTCCATGCGGATACGCCCCTCCTCATCCACCGGCACAATCTCTTCTGAAAGGCGGGTGGAAAACAGGCGTTCCATCTGTTCAATACAGCCCTCGTGCAGTCCCTTTTCTTTCATTACCTTGTAGAGGATGCACATATAAAGCGGCACAATGGGAATTGCGGAGCTTGCCTGTGTCACAAGTCCCTTATTTACCGAAACATAGGCTCTTAGTCCCTGATCGGCAAATTCTTTGCACATTTGTTTTGCGGTTTTCTCCACATCTTTTTTTGCCGCACCGATCGTCCCGTTAAAATAGATCGGGTGTGTAATTTCCGGTCCAATATAAGAATATGCTATAGTAACTGCATTCTTTGCAAGAACCCCCGCTAAAGAAAGTTGCCTTATCCATTCATTCCAGTCCTCGCCGCCCATTACCTTAACGGTTGCAAATTCTTCCAAGGCATCCGCTGCCGGGATCGTTACTGATACAATTTCATTTTTCTGCAAATCCAAAGTTTTATTCGTGTAATCTTCCCCCGTTGTCTTTAATACCGAGGTATACACTGTACCGTCGCGGTCGGTGCGGCGCGGCGCGGCCAAACTGTAGATGACCATATCCACCTGACCGAGATCCGCGCGGATCTTTTCAATTGCCTGTGCCTTTATCTCATCGGAAAAGGCATCTCCGTTAAGGGAGGCAGCATATAATCCCGCCTCTTTTGCATACTGTTCAAATGCCTTTGTATTGTAATATCCTGGCGTAGCAGTGCGCTTGCCGCTCGCTTCCTTCTCAAAACTAATTCCGAGTGTTGCCGCATTATTTCCAAAGGCGGCACAGATTCTTGAAGCTAAACCGTAGCCTGTCGACGCGCCGATCACTAGCACTTTTTTTGCCCCTTTGTGCCCTTCTACCTTTTTTGACTTGACATACTCTATCTGTCTTCGCACATGTTCGCTGCACCCTTCCGGATGCGCTGTAATGCAGATAAATCCTTTTACTTTTGGCTCTACAACCATTACTTTCCTCCTCTATATCAATATCTTATTCTTCTTTATCCGAATTTTGGGTACCATCTTCTTTTGCGGCTGCCACATCGATTATCTCCCCTACACCGGATTCTTTTCCGCCCATCTCTTTTCCTATGCCGGACTCCTTTACTATCTCTTTTGAGAGGTTCTCCAATACACCTTCTTCAAACATATCTTCCACCGTTTCATCCACAGATTTTGCCGCGGTTACTGCCAGCCCGCCAAAAGTCACTTTTGCTTCAATATAGATGGTATGTACATCCTCGCCCTCGTACTCCGGCACCATATTGGAAACTCCCCCAGACAAGCATTTACAATCACATTTTACATTTACCCCATATGGCACTTTGATACTTATTCCACCAAATACATTAGTAATATTTAAAAATACATCCGAGGTCATTTTCAGTTCCTGCAAATCAAGATTTACTCCGCCAAGACAATTCTTTATATTTGCACCGGAAAAACGCTCATCTCCAATCTTGATCTCTTTGCTGTTCATAAAAAGATCATAGGTTTTATAAGCACTGTCCGCATTTTCCTCTTCTAATTTCTCATCGCGTCTTTTACGGTATTTTGCATAACTGCTTACAATATTATCGAGCAATATATAAACTATCGCAATTTTTAATAATCTCCGGGTAAGCTTTCCTCTTTTTGGCTGCTCTGCACTATAATCCATTTCTTTTTTTGCCATAATAAATTTCCTCCTTTAATAGATTTTGCCAAAATTACCACTCTTTTGGTTCCCGCCCTTGCTTTTTCCATTACGAGAGTTTATGGATAAATAGCCCACTTCTAAGCTTTGGCTCAAACCAGGTAGATTTCGGTGGCATAAGCAGTCCCGCGTCCGATACAGAGAAAAGTTCCAAGATTGAGGTCGGATACATGGAAAATGCCACAGCCATATCCTGCTCCACTCTGCGCTCAAGCTCTAAAACTCCCCGAATTCCACCGATGAAATCAATTCGCTTATCCGTGCAGGGATCGCTAATTCCAAGAATCGGGGCAAGCAAATAATCCTGCAGAATTGTTACATCAAGCGACTTTACTGGATCACCTCCCCCTAAAATTTCCGGCTTTGCGGTAAGTTCATACCAACAGTCTTTTAGATACATTCCAAAATGGCTCTTATCTTTTGGTATGACAGCTTCTTTTTTGCGTTCTGAAATATAAAAATTTTCCAAAATTCTCGCCAAGAATTCTTCTCTTGTCCACCCGTTTAAATCCCTTACCACACGATTATATGGCAAAATCATTAGTTCTTCCTCCGGAAAAAGAACGGACAAAAAATAATTGAATTCTCCTGTACCACGATCTTCTCTATGCTGTTTTCTTCGCTTTAACCCAACTTTAACTGCCGAAGCAGCCCGGTGATGCCCGTCCGCAATATAGATACTCTCGACTGCCAAAAACTCCTCTGAAATTGCCGAGATCCATTCTTTTTGTGCAACGCGCCAGACATTGTGTACAATTCCATCCTCCGAAGTAAAATGGTAGAGCTTTTCCTCCCTCTTTATCCTATCTACCAGCGCGCTAAGCCGCGCCCTTTTCTGATAGGCAAGAAAAATTGGTCCCGTCTGAGCGTCACAGGCATCCACATGGCGAATGCGGTCAAGCTCTTTTTCCTCGCGAGTATTCTCGTGTTTTTTAATCACATTGTTTAAGTAGTCGTCGATCGAGGCACACGCTACAATCCCTGTCTGACTTCTGCCCCCCATTATCAGCTCATAGATATAGTAGCAGCACTCTTTTTCCATGACAAATGTCCCGTCTGCAATTCGCATTGCGAGCAGTTCCCCCGCCTTTTGGTAAACCTTGTCCGCATACATATCCTGATCTTTAGCAAACTGTGTTTCCGGACGATCAATATTTAAAAAGGAAAGTTCATCCTCCTTTGCCTTCGCCCTCGCCTCCTCCCGGCTATATACATCATAGGGAAGTGCTGCCACACGATGTGCCACATCCGCTCTTGGCCGAATACCGTAAAATGGTCTGACCTCTGCCATAATTTTCCTCTTTTCTGCCCTTTATATTATCTAACAGATTTCTGTGCTGACAGTCTGTTTTCTCTATATCATACCACGTCAGTAGCGGAAAGTCAAAAAAAAGATGCAGAAAGGAAACCTCCATTCCAATCCCGCATCTTCTTAATCGGCACTTCCGCTGCTCTTTATATTTTTTTCAAGTTCTTATTACAACCCACATCGGCAGAAACAATTACATAAAATTTGCAAAATCCAGAGTTTGATACAAAAACCCCCGACACTCTCCCCCGGTCTGCCATACCCGTATCCCTGTCCAAAATTTTGGTACCAGTTTCCGCCGTACTGTAACTTGTCCAGATAATTGCAGTACTCCGTATTGCCAGGTTCCAGCTCAACCGCCTGTTTTGCATAATTGAGCGCGTTTGCCTTATTGCCCGCACCCTCGTTCGCCACCGCCGCAAAATAATACCATCTAGCTGTGCGCTCCCGCATCTCCGCAAGTACATGCAGTGCCTCCGCATAATGACCCGCGTTGATATAGTTGCGCGCCGCCTGCATCTGTACCGTGGATTCCTCATAATCATCATTTACATGAAAGCCGCCTGTGTTTTGCCAGAAATTTCCAAATCCACCAAAACCTCCGTAACCACCCTGGTTTCCATAACCGCTATAATTTCCCTGTCCCCCATAAGTATTTTGGCTTCCCTGCGATCCAAACCCCTGCCCGAACCCGCCAAAGCCCGATCCGGTATAACCTTGTCCTGAATAATCCCCGGATCGCTCCTTCATAATCTGGGCATAGGCCTGCTGCACCTGCTTAAAGCGTTCTTCCGCCTGCCCTTTGTTCGGATTGTTGATATTTGCGTCCGGATGATATTTGCGGCTTAATGCTCTGTATGCTTTTTTTATCTCTTCCTCTGATGCGTCGCGCGATACCCCGAGCACCTGATACGGGTCAAAATACATAGTTGATTTACCTCGTTTCCACGCATCCTAGCGTCTTACTCCGTCCCTGCTCCTTTTTCGCCTGTAAAATCTCATATTTTGTCCAGACACCGGAATAAATAATATTGCGTAGCACCGCAACTTCCTCGATCAGCGGAAGCATCTCAAATTTCCTTGAACAGTCCGCCATTGTCATCACCAATACTTGTCTGCAAAATGGCTCGAAGTCTTTTCTCCCACAGATCGGCAGAAAGGGGTTGTAACTCCCCTTCTTCTTATCCTTCTCCAGATCGTCATATGCGTCCATCAGGTAGATAAATTTTCCAAGATAAAATCCCATCTCCCACAGCGTTTCCCGCCACTCATCTTCCCGATAAACAAAAATTTCCGCCGTCAGCCGACCAAAGCAGTTCGCAGCACTGTCAATATCTGCGTCCCCCTCCTTTAGAGCCATCATCAAATGATCCTCCGCCCGCTTTTTCCAGCAGTCCTCACATTTATTTAACTCGTCCGCCCAAAGGTTTTTTCCCCGTTTCTTTTCAATCTCACAAAGCAGATCGAGCTCTCTCTCCATCGCAGAAATCTGACGCGGATATTTCTTGCAAAGCATCTTGTAGCCGCCCTCAAGCATCCGCGCAATCATTCTCTGGCTATGGGAATGATCATCGTTCCAATGATCCCTGCATTTGTGGTAGGTCAGCGCGATATTCATATCCGCTGCATACTCTGTCATTTCATTGATGCGCACCTCATGACGCTTCGCGCCGTTTGG
>CAJTLX010000057.1 GCA_910577165.1 uncultured Lachnospiraceae bacterium | reverse complement strand
GTCAACGTTCTGGAAACAAGAAGCGTGTTTCCGCACGTTGACCCCTCGGACTGCTTGCTTTGCCTTCGCGAACATTATATCATATAGAATTCATTATTGCAATATACTAATTTATACTATATAGCATTTTATCTTGAGTAATTATGTAAATGGTGCATTACAATGCAATTGCACTAAAACAAACAATTTTTATTTTTTATACGTGCTATGCTGGAAATATGGTGTATTACGGTTTTGTATCCTAACGGAAAAATTTGTTGGAATATCCTGTAAAATATAGGCAAAGGTTAAAAAGGAAATCAGGTTGCAATCCAAGCGGTACTGACAGATCTCCTCATTTCTCCCACCCCGCTTTAACTCTGCCCGCGCAACCAATCTTAGCCGCAGTAATCCCTCCACGATCTCCTGTGCATTTTCGAGATCTATTCCAAGTTCCTCCATTAACGTATTGCAGTCAAAAAATATATTCTGCTCCTGCTCTGCTAATAAAAACAGGACGCGCAAAACATTTGGCTTACCCAAAAAGCAAAACAACTCTTCCAGTTCCTCACAGTACTTTAATGCCTCTTTCCCATCATACCCTTCTTCCGGCTGCGGCATAACCAAAAAATATCTCAATGACTTATTTAATTTTGCCTGAATAAATCCTCCCTCATCCACAATCTGCATATACACTTTATTCCACAGATTCCCTTCAATCGTCATCTCCGAAACCTCACGAATATTATTGCATCGCATATATGTGCATCCAAGGAGATGACAGATCCGCCACACACAGAGCATTCGGCGTTTCTCCGCCTCCGCTCCAAAAAGAAGATTTCCTTCCTCATCCCGCTCCGCCACATCAAATTCCTGCGCAAGCAATTGTTCGAAGCTAAAGTGTTCCTCTTTCCGCCCAAACAGCTCATCAATCTTCACCCCAAGAAAATCTGCTACCGCTGGGAGAAGACTTGCGTCCGGGAAACTCCCCTGCTCCCATTTTGATACTGCCTGCGCCGACACACCGACCGCGTCCGCAAGCTGCTCCTGTGTGATCTCCCTCTCCTTGCGGATCTTTTTTAAATTTTCGCCAAATTCATTTGCCATAAAATTTTCCCTTCCTTTTTGTAATATTTTTTTCTTTTCATTCTGCCAGGATTCAGAAACCTTTTTTTCAAACTTTCGGTCATGCTGCGACCACTTTTAGGGAAAAACTAATCCGATATCCGCTCGCACTCACAGCGCGAACTATAGTGTGAAAGGGTTCACGCTTAACATCCTTTCATTTTCCCCATACCCCTTTTCCCCCTCCTTCTTTGCAGATATTTTTGTTTGACATCGCCAGAATAGCACAAAGTATGGTTGTATGCAAGGTACGGAAACTCGATAAATTCAACTTACCGTTGTTCTCTTTTTTATTTTTCAACTTTGTTAAAAGTTAATTTCTTTTCCACTCCGCACAATATAATATCGGTTTTTAAAAATTTCCGCAAAAATACTTGCTTGTGACGCAGCGTAATAAGGTATACTGTAAATAAGGAGGCATGATATGGACAAACATAAAGCTATACCACAAGATTATATGGGCATCGGAGAAGTTGCAAAAAAAATGAATGTTACTGTGCGGACATTGCAGTATTACGATAGGGAAGGCTTGCTTTCCCCCTCCGCCATAAGTGAAGGAGGACGCAGATTATACACGGATAAAGATACTGTAAAACTTCATCAAATTTTGTCCCTCAAACATTTAGGTTTTTCTTTGGATGATATAAAGAATCGGCTTATTCCACTTGATACACCGACTGAAATTGCCAATGTTTTATCGGAACAGGTATCCGCAATAAAACAAAAAATAGAAAGCCTGTCTGAATCGTTAAGGGAACTGGAAGTTTTGCGGGAGGAAGTTCTTCAAATGCAATTTGTTGACTTCAAAAAATATGCGGATATTATTGTTAATTTGCAGATGAAAAATGATTTTTACTGGCTGATTAAATATTTTGATGACCAAACCCTTGACCATATCCGCAACCATTTTGATAAGGACAGCGGAAAAGCATTTATCAATACTTTCATGCTGCTTCAGGACGAAGCAATAAGACTTCAAAATGCAGGTGTTCCTGCGGATAGTGATAAGGGACAGAATTTTGCAAAAGCCTATTGGAATATGTTAATGGATTTCACTGGCAAAGATATAAGTATGCTTTCCAGACTTATTGAATTAGGGCAATTTCAAAATGCCAACCATAAATGGAAAGAAAAACAAGATATTGCTAACGGATATGTTGAACAGGCATTAGGCTTTTATTTTTCCCATTTAGGGATTGACCCATTTCAGGAAAAAACAGGGAGGAAACAAAATGAATATAGCAATAAAAATCAGTAACTTAACAAAAAGTTATGGACCCCATATTGTATTAAATAATTTAGATTTTTGTGTACAGCAAGGAGAAATTTTTGCTCTGCTCGGCGTAAATGGTGCAGGAAAAACCACCTCTCTTGAATGTATTGAAGGTTTAAGAAATTATGATGGCGGAAACATTACTGTAAATGGAATAATGGGTATTCAATTACAGTCGGCTTCTCTGCCAGGGCATATTAAAGCATTGGAAGCGGTAAAGCTGTTTGCTAAGTGGAATAAAATACTTCCTGATAAAACAATGCTTAACGCTCTTGGCATTGATGAATTTGCCAAAAAACAGTATTATCAATTATCAACTGGACAAAAGCGGCGGCTTCATCTGGCACTTGCCCTGACACGAAATCCGGATATTCTCTTTCTTGATGAACCAACCGCAGGACTTGATGTGGAGGGGCAAATATCTTTACATAAGCAAATCCGACAATTAAAGGCAATGGGAAAGACCATAATATTAGCAAGTCATGATATGACAGAAGTTGAAAATTTATGTGATCGGATCGCTATTCTTTCCGGCGGAAAAATTGCTTTTATCGGGACGGTAAAACAGTTAGTTGAAACTATCGGAAAGCATTATCATATCACAATTCAAACCGAAAATGAAACTGCAAAATATGAATCTGAAAATATCGGGGATTCTCTGCTCTCACTGCTTATGCAGTACAAGGAAAAAGGAGAAACAATTACTGATATTCAGATAGACCACGGTTCACTGGAACAACACTTTATAAAAATCGCGAAGGAGGGATAAAAATGGGAGCTTTTTTTTACGGGATTTCCTTACAATGGAAATTAGATATAAGGAGTAAAACATTACTTATTACTTGCTATATCGTGCCACTTTTGTTCTTTGCCATTATGGGCGGTATATTCATCTCAGTTATGCCGGAGGCGAGATATACGCTAATTCAGTCAATGACTGTATTTGGTGTGACAATGGGAGCGTTGATTGGTCTGCCCCCATCCCTTGTTGAAATTTACAGCGGCGATATTAAAAAGGTCTACAAAGCAAATGGTGTTCCGCTATACCTTGGTCTTGCCTTAACGAATATTTCCGCATATATTCATCTATTTATTATGAGTATTATTTTATATATTTCCGCGCCGCTTGTCTTTCACGCAAAAATACCGGAAAATCCGGGGATATACTTTATCAGCCTCGCTATTTTTATTGCAGTATCGCTTAGTGTTTCCAGTATAATTGGTCTGGCAGTAAAAGATCAGGCAAAAACTTCCATGTTTTCCATTATTGTTTTTTTGCCTTCTACCATGCTTTCTGGAATTATGTTTCCGATGGAGCTGCTTCCAGAAGTATTGAAAATAATAGGAAAACTATTTCCAGCTTCACGGGGATATCAACTAATGACGGCAAGTATTTTTAAGTTTGGAAATTTTTTGCCATTACTTTTGGTTTTTATCTTAGCTACCACTATATGTAATATTTTGCTGCGAAGAATGGATAAGTAGCAAAGCCAGCGGGCGGCAGTATCTGCCGCCCGCTTACACTATCCAGAAACAGAGAAATCCAATGCAAACTAATCCGTGACTTTCTTTTTTTTGCGAAGCATATATAATTTTTCGGATAGTGTCATATTTCCCTCCTTTCACCTTGAGCATACCAGCAGTATCGGTAGAACGCTATATACAGGGGGGGTGCAATTGCGCAACCAACGATTGCAAATGGTTGCTTTAACGAGTTATAATAAAAATATTTCCCACTACTTTCTCCAAAGCACCATCCACTGCCGAGAGAAATAATTTGTATGTTCCAGATTTTTCCAGACAATCAATGGTAAAATCTGCTGTGCATTCCAATACTTCTCCCGGCTGCCGCAGATTATGCACGGACCAATAGACCTTATCTTTGTGTTCGTCCTTCGCGAAAAAAACTTGCATTCCCTCCCCCTTTTCCGCCAAGAGATCATACCGTATTTTGTCCCCATTAGATAAGTTATATTCCCCAAGATAAATCGTTTTCCCTGCCGCTATCCTTTTATCATTAACAGGAATAATCTTTACCCTGGTATTATCATCCATACCTTTCCCGTTATCTTTGCAATTAATGTTAATGTCTTTGAAATCATCCCAATCATCCCAATCCATATTTTCCAAATCATCGCAATCTACATCCTTTAAACTATCCCAATCATCATTCCAATCCATATCCTCCAAATCTTCCTCATCATCATGCATATCGTTTAACAACTCTGTCACTTCCGTCTCGGTCATATAAGCAACACCTGTGATTTCATTGTTTTTATCACGGATAATCCTAATATTAACGCTTCCCTTTGGATTCATGTTAAGCGTATAAAAGGATTTATTTGACCGGATGTCCAAAAAGATATTGACCAGTTTTTCCCGATAATAATAATCCTTACCATCCATTGTAACACCCGCTGCCCGGTATTCGGCAATCTGTGCTTCCTCCCATTCTTTTTCCTGCGCCTCCTCAAATTTATCCAATTCCTCATCCCAGCCCAAAGTATTAAACAGCATGGACGAGAAAGCCCAGTTTTCATCCTCCAATGCTCTGTCAAGCCATTCCTCCAGCCTCTCCTCGCTCATCTGCATAGCCAGGGCGGAAAAAAAGGCAATATCATCATCTTTATAGATTTTCTCTGCCAATTGCAAAATGGCAGCATCATCCTCATCTAGCAAAGTGATCACCGCTCCCATAAATGCAATATTTTCATCCGCATAAATCCTGTCCAGCCATTCGCTTTGAGTTTTCTCATCCAGCTTGCCAAATACTATTTGAAACAGCGGCAAATTACCTGCTCTATAGTATTGCTCCGCCATCTGCGAATACCGATTGCTCTTTGAATCCGTTTTCTTTTGTGCAGGAGTTTTGCCAGCCGCCGCCAGTGTGCCAACAGATAAATCGGCAGCGGCAACGGGGTAAGTACCAACAAAAATCGCCCCGAAAATTACACCTAATGTCAATACGCTCGTTAAAAAATGTACCATCATTGACTTCTTTTTAAAATTCATCATGGCTTCCAACCTCTCTTTCAATAGCTTTTTATTTCCGCTCAATGTGACCGATCCGAGATTTCCCTTATATTTTCCAACTGCCGCCATAGCATCAAGCAAAGTTTTCCCATAGTCTTTTGCATTCCCGCTCCCCATTTTGGCAAGGACAGCTTCATCACAGGAAAATTCACAGGCCTTGGTAATCTCTAAACTCATCAAATATACAAGGGGATTAAACCAGTGCAGACAGACTGTGATCTGTACCAGCCATTTATAGAACATATCCCGCCGCTTATGATGTGTTAGTTCATGTAAGATAATATACAAAAAATCCTTCTCCGAAATATCCAGACTTGGCAGTACAATGCACGGGCGAAAAAAGCCAATCAGCAGAGGAGAAGAAACTAACGGATTAACTCCCAGCTCTATTGGCTTTTTATTTCCTGTCCGCTCCATAATAATGGAAAGTTTATCTAAAATTTCCATCTCGGAAACCAGGGTCAGCCCGGCATCAATAAAATGTATAAATCCCTGATAAATGCTTATCTTTCGCACTATCAGTCCAAATGCAGCCACAAGCCAAATTATCCAGATATGATTGGTTAGCAAAGCACCGATATCTTGAAGCGGACGGCTTTTCGCACTTTTATTATTTTGTTCTAAATCAATAGCCGGATTAAGAGCATTATTGTTCTGCTCTAAACCAATAACAGGAGCAGGAGCATTATTGTTTTCTTCTAAACCAATCTTAGGAACAAGGGCATCTCCTAAATTATCTGGCGTGGATTGTTTTGACAAAGATGTAATTCGGGTAATTGCCTGATCGACTGCCTGATAGGTTTTCCCCAGAAGACTTACTTCCGCCCCAAATGGGAGCAGCAACCGCAGGATAACCACAAGCCAAATATAATACTGCCATTGTCTGCTAATTTTATCTCTCAACAATCGTTTTCCCAAAAGCAAAACCAGGATAAGTAAACCACCGGAAAAGGACATGGACAAGAAAATTTTGAAAACCGTATTCATTGTTATTCCTTCCCTCTATCCAGCAACTTTTTCAATTCTTCATATTCCTCCTTATCCAACAGATCTCCCGAAATCAGATTGGAAACCAGACCTTTTACACTCCCCTTATAGACTTTATCCAGGAAATTTTTTGTCTGTGATCTCTGGTACTCCTCCTCTGAAATAAGTGTGCTATATTCATTGTGCCGTCCAATCTTTCTGGCACTTAAAAAACCCTTGTTGATCAGCCGCGACAGCAGCACAATCAGGGTATTCTTTTGACAGGGCTTGCCCTTATTCGCCATCCCGTCCATAATATAGGAAAACAATGTCACCTCCTCTGGATTTCCCCAAATAATTTTCATAATTTCAAGTTCAGCATCGGATATTTGCTGCGCCATATTCTTATCCTCCTTATTCAAGAACGCCTCTGATACAAGCAAACTGCTTACCGCCTATAGAGGCGGGAGTTATCCCACATCTGATGTATAACAAGATGTTGTTAATTAAAGTATAACATCATGTTATCCTTTTGTCAATCCCCCATTCTAATTTTTTCTTCCTGTGAATTGCTTTTAACATTTTACGGCAGAAAATCCCCTAATTCTAGAGTGGGAGATAAATTGCGTCTTGTTTTTTCTTTCTCTATATGGTAATATTTTTGCAATAATTAGTTTTACAGAAAGGATTTCCAAAAATGATTTATCGTCTCGATGAGCTGAACGAAAACCGAATAAATCCCATTACAAACTATAAATATGACAATTCATGGATGATTTTAGCACTTACTGACAGCAGAGATTACAAACAGATGTGCGGCAGAAATTTTGGCTGTGCCTACACGATAAAAGTCAGTCGTTTAACCCAAAAAAATTGGGAAATATCCGTTGGAGATTTTATCAGTTTTTGCAAGGCAAACAATAAAAATGCAATTCTAGTAATGTCCGAAACCGATCTTAATATTGCAAAAGAGCATTATGGCTGCCATAAATATAATGATGCATTTCTCCGTGAAGAGGAACCGCCCATATTCGTTCATAGCACATCTTTGGAAAGCTGGGAGCAGATTCAGCGCGATAAAATGCTAAAAAGCTGGAATATACTTAAAAAATCTGGAACCATTCCGGAAGAAAAACCGATCGGAACACGGCTTGGCGATCCTGTGGATTTTAGCGATTATATTATGTTTGGCAGCGGCATTACCGGAGAAATTATTGTAAATTCAAAGCAGCGGGGTAAAATTATTATGGAAGAAAACGCAGAGTATCTCACCGGTGCAAGACTGTATTTTGATGCCAAAAAAATAGCGGAGGATGGTTTGCTTGTGCGCGATGGCTGTCATTTAAAAGTAAAAGATACCCTGCCGCTTATCCCCTATTTCATCTGGGCGGCAACCTGGGATACTATCGGTCTTACCAGCCGGACTTCCACTCCAAAATTCTTTGCAGAACAAGCCGAAAAAGAGTTTAAAATTTTTATGGAAAAACAGAGTGGAAGCAAACTTTAATCATATCAGGGAGGAGATTAATGCCAACATAAAAAACCATTTTAATTATTGAAGATGATAACGAAATCAGCAATATGTTGCGCATTCTGCTCACTCAGAATGGCTATCGCACACTCTGCGCCTACTCTGGCACGGAAGGCTTGCTTGTGCATAGTGCGGAAATTAATCTGATTCTGCTCGATTTGATGCTTCCGGGTAAAAGCGGGGAGGAAATTATCAAAGAACTAAAAAAGAAACATCCCGTTCCTGTTATCGTAATAAGTGCCATCCACGAAGTCGACAAAAAAGTTGATCTATTTTCCCTTGGTGCGAACGATTATATTACAAAACCTTTTCACAATAAGGAATTACTTGCAAGAATTGTGGCAAGATTTCGGGATATTTCCCCGGAATCCATGGAAATGGAAACTTCCCCCGCTAAACCCTTGCTTACCTATCAGGATATCACGCTTGATTCTACTGCCTTTTTAGTAACTTGTTCCGGAAAAAACGTCTGCCTGTCCAAACATGAGTTCGCCCTTCTGCGCCTTTTAATGGAGAATCCCAAGCGCGTTTGTACAAAGAGTATGATCTACAATCATGTCTGGGACGATGAAAATTCCGCCGATGATAATACATTAAATGTACATATCAGTAAGCTGAGAAAAAAATTAAAGGAGTGCAGCCCCGAACAGGATTATATTGAAACAGTCTGGGGTGTGGGATATCGGCTGCGCAAAAAAGAAATGTGAAAATAAAAGAAGATTTCAACATAAATAAGGAGACTCTCAATGAACAAAATAAAATTTATCGCCAACCCGGATACCAACTTTATTTTTCATATGTTTTCTGTTGCAAAATGCGGCTATGATAATGCCTACGGCCGCTGCTACCGCGACAAATATCCTGAACATGATCTCATACTTTTTCAGAAAAATGAATTGCTTTTCACCGTTTGCGGCGGTGAACATTGTGGCGAATTATACAATCTGATGGTAACAGAGCCAGCCCGCGCAAAAATGAAGGCAAAGGATTATTATGCAAATTTAATCCAGATAGCAGATCGCGGCGAAGTTCCGGAATCTTTTAAAAAATATACCGATATTGTCTGTGAACTCTCGGCGGTAATGATAAAACATTATGATTATTATATTTCCGATATCTGGCCTGCCGAAAAGAAAAAAATAGAGGCATACATTCCAACAGTACTTCGTCTATTTGAGGAAACGAATTTTACTGATCGGGCAGAAAAATTTGTCGGCTGCAATCTTCTCTCGGAATACTTTATCGCCACCCTTGTCACTTCAGTGGAAAATGGCGCGGAAGCCATTGATATTGACAAGGAACAGGATGTTTTTGGTATTGTAAGAGATCCCCTTGATGCCTTTTATTTTATTGGACATGAATTTATTATCTATTTGCTTTTCAACGCGTTAAAAGAAGAGGATGCCTTCCAAAATTACAATCACTGGCATTTAACGGAAGGGCTTGCAGAATACTATTTGAAAAAAGTCAATGGTGATACCAGATTTTTTAATTCTCAGCAAAAATATGTTGAATTTTACGAAAAATGTGCAGAGGGAGAAATATCCGCTGCTCAGCTTTACCGGAAGGCATTAAGACTTTTTTAAGATTCCCCTTAAGTGTTTTTTCAGGCTTTCCTGCTAAAACAAGCTTATCAGCTGAAATAAACAAAAAAGGAGTTTAAAAATTTATGCGGGAAATCGTACTGCAAACAAAAAATCTTTCCAAACGCTACAAAAATTTCACGGCACTTGACTCGGTGGACATGACGGTCTATCGCGGCGATATCTACGGATTTATTGGGCGCAATGGTGCCGGTAAAACTACCATTATGAAAATTATTACAGGACTTACACAAGCTTCTAGCGGCGAGTTTGAGATTTTTTCAAAAAAGGGGGCTGCGGTCACCGCACAAAAAAAGCGGATTGGCTGCCTAATTGAAAATCCCTCCTTTTTCGGCAACCTCACAGCCTATCAAAATCTAAAATATTATGCTATTCAAAAGGGGATCGCGGATATGGGGCAGATTGATGAAGCTCTCCTTCTTGTGCAATTATCCGATGTGAAAGATAAGAAATTCCGTAAATTTTCCCTTGGAATGAAACAACGCTTAGGTATTGCCCTCGCCGTTCTTGACAACTCGGATCTGATTATTCTGGATGAGCCAATCAATGGTCTTGACCCGCTTGGCATCAGTGAACTGCGCAATACCTTTAAACGCCTGAATTTAGAGCGCGGCATTACCATGATTATCTCCAGCCATATTCTCTCGGAACTCTATCTGGTCGCCAATCGTTTTTTCTTTATTGAAAAAGGACGGATGCTAAAGGAGATAACAAAAAAGGAACTGGATCTGGAATGTATGCGCTGTCTTGCTGTCAAGACGGATAACACAAAACATTGTGCCGCCATCCTTGAAGAAAAACTTGGCATAAGAGATTATAAGGTGATCGACGAGGGGGAACTGCGCATCTACGAAGATCATATCAAGACAGAAAATCTTAACAAAACCCTGATTCAAAACGGGATCAATATCTCAGAGATTTTTTTTCTCTATATCCTAAACTTTATTGTTAATGGAAAAGCTTATACCGGAGCAATAAGCCATGTACTTGCCATAACCCTAAAACAGCTTCCCATGCTTTTAGGGGCAAGCAGCCTGATGACATTATTAGGATTTTTAACCCGGAAGGCAGCCGCTTTTAACGCCATCGTTATTCCGTTCCAGATATTATTTCAGGTATTTGTCAACGCGCTCTATATCGTTACAAAATGGGAATCTGTTAGAATATTTCTGTATCGTTATGAACTGCAATCCGCATTGAGCAAACTGGTGTTCTCCACTGACCATGCATATCTCATTACCTGTACCTGCATTGGCCTGGCGGAAATTTTTATATCAACCGCCATTGGCTGTGAGATTTTTAAGAAAACAGAAATAAAATAAAGAACGCACACCCAAAATAATAAATCTAATTTCACGGTGAAAGAGGACTCTTCAATGCTTATTATTATCATTATTTTAACAATTATCAATTTATCGCTTATCATTATCCTGTTCCTCTCCCGCCGCGAATCGGACTATATTCTCCGTCAATTAAAAGAGCGAAAGGACATCGATACAAACGCGCTGCTTCATATGGGAAATGGTTTCTTTCCACGGGAACTATTACAGGAAATCAATCTACTTCTACGTCAAAATCGCAGTAACCAGGCATATTATGCGCACAAAAAACACGAACTTTACCAGATGATGACCAATATCTCCCATGATCTTCGCACCCCGCTAACCTCGGTCGTGGGCTATATTGATATCATTCTTAATACCAGGCTGCCCGCAGAAGAAAAATATCGGGAAATTAAGATTGTGGAACAAAGATTGGGGCGATTGGAGGAACTGATCAATTCTTTCTTCGAGTTTTCCCAGATAATTGCCAGGGAAAACGCGCCAGAAAAAAGGAACTTAAAACTTATCGCAATTTTGGAGGAATCTATCGCGCACTACTATAATGATTACTGTGCTAAAGATCGCTCGATTACACTGCACTGTGAAAAAACAAATTGGATATTTTTTTCCAATAAAAATATGCTGCTTCGAATTTTCGATAATTTGATTGGAAATTCCTTAAAACATGGAGTGGGAGAACTTATCATATCCGTGCAGTTATCCCTTTCTTCCTCCATCACTATTAAACTTAAGAACGCGCTCAGCTCCCCATCTTTGGATCTCTCGCAGATCTTTGATGAATTTTACACAACGGATATCTCCCGGACAAGCGGAAATACGGGGCTGGGATTAGCCATTGCAAAACAATTTACTCAAATGCTTGTCGGGGAAATATCAGCTTCTTATGAGAAGGCATTATTTGTGATAACGATTATCTTTCCGTGTTCTCATTTTTCGGAGGTAAAATAATAATTTTTATTGTGAAAAGTTTTAATCATTATTTTTATACCATCAAAAATGATAATCATCTGCATTCCATGTTTTATTAATACATTATATTTTTATTAAAATAATATAATTTTAAACTTATATATTCTTCTTATTTCTGTAAATTAATTATAATTTTCTTCACTGATGCAAAAGTACATTTTCCACTTTTATTAAGATATTCCATCCTTCGACGTACTCCATCGTAGACATCTTGTTTCCCTTTTAAAAGTTCTGCTGATGTATCCCTAACAGAACCATCCGATTTTCTTATTCCATTTAGTAAAAGTATTTTATTAATATCTTTTTCCATGATATCATCCCTTGGTTCTGTGTATATCGTTCCATCCAGTTTATAAGCAATTTTATTCATCCGTGCCTTATTCAATGGACTTGTACAAATCTCGGATTCTTTTTTATGCGCATCACAACATAAAATATGCTCTCGCTCCCCTGAAAATTTTTCTTCATCATCACATACACCAGTCATATTATTACAATTGCCTTTTCTTTATCTGCACTAAGCGGTATGAAATGCTCTATTCTGGAATATGAGTCCATTCGAATTCTTCTTATGCACCAAGAGCTATTGCTATACCTTCTAACACAGAAGTTTTTTCAGTACCATTATCTCCAATCAATAAATTGATACCTGGTTTTAAATTAAATTCAATTTCTTCTACTGCTTTATAATTCTTTAAATTTACTTTCTCTAAATATATTCTTCATTTCCTCCATGCCCACATCTCAAAACAAATTATCCTGATTAAATATATACTGTTTATTCTTATATTTACTTATTATTTTAAACTAAACTGCGCATAATTTTTAATATTATATATCCGTTAGTAAACAAAGTCAATGTTTACAAAATATATTCCCATCCCCGCACTCAACTCCTGCTTGAGAAAAACTATATTGCAGCGTTATTGTGAAACTCCTTTCTATCCGCTATAATTTAAATATCTGCAGAACATTATATTGCGCATTACGGTTTATCCGTATTGTCCAACAACTATCGCAGAGATAAATTTTTTGCTATCTCCTTTTTATCTCTGTATCATTGCGATAAATGCGCATTTCCTTCTAGAGGGAATATTTAAAAAAGAAAGGAGTTTTTCAATGGAAGAGATCGGCACAAATATTCGTTTGCTTCGCAAAACCAAAAACATTACACAGGAGGAGTTGGCCAATGCACTCCACATCTCCTACCAGGCAGTCAGCAAATGGGAAAACAATTCCTCACAGCCGGATATTGCCCTGCTCCCTGCGATCGCCAACTACTTTGGCACCAGCATCGATGAACTTTTTGGCTTTAAGCTCCAGGCCATGACCAACAAGGAACGTTTTATCCGCTTTATGGCGGATACCGGGGTTTTGACCTTCGGGAATTATACGCTTAAAGCGGGCGGTCATTCAAATTACTATATCAACAGCGAAAATTTCTGCACCAACGCACAAATTGCAAAACTTGGAGAATTTTTTGCTGACTGTATCCGCGAAAACCATATTGAGTTTGACTGTATTGTCGGCATGGCATACCATGGCATTTCCTTTGCCGCTGCAACTGCGATTGCCCTCTACCAAAAATACGGTATCACCACGAATTTCTGCCACGACCGCAAGGTAAAGGACAGCCGCGGACGTATTTTTTGCGGGCATATGCCGGAGCCAGGGGAGCGTATTATTATAATTGATGACTTGATTTCAAGTGGACAAACGTTAAATGAGCGAATAGAATTTTTGATTGACCGGACAAAGACAATTGCCGCAATTTTAGTTATCGCGCAGAGGGAAGAAGGAGCTATACTTTTGGAAAAAACTTACAAAACCAAAGTATTGTCCGTAATTCATGACGAGGATATTATCTGCGCACTTAAAGATGGAATTATCTAATATTTAAAGAACAGCGAAATCGAGTAGGGGAAAGTTCTTAGAAGAGAACAGCTTATGAAAGTCTGTTCTCTTCTTTTTTAATAGTTTAATTGTTATATCCTTTTCGTCCTAACCTACTTTTACCCTCACTCTTCTTTTTCATACAGAAATTCCTCTGGCAGCTCCCCCCCAAAGGCCTTCGCTAAATCTCGGAATTCTTCCACCTTTATGGTCTGACGCTTGCCCTGCTGCATGGAAAGTACCTTGACCAAAATCTCCGCCGATTTTTCCACCGTATGCATCAGCCCGAAAGTCAAATCAAAATCCTCCCCCGCCGCAAACAGCCCGTGGTGCGCCCATACTGCCACATCATAACGTTCCATCAGCTTGCTGGTTTCCACGGCGATCTCCCTGCCGCCCGGCACCATCCATGGCACCACACCGATCCCGCCTGGAAAGACTACTGGGCACTCCGTTGCCATCTCCCACAATTCACGGGTGAAAACCGCATCGTTAAGCGGCAGCACAAAAGTCAGCGCGATAATATTGGCCGGATGCGCATGGTAAATCACACGATATTTCCCATTCGTCACCCGCATCTTCACCTCATGGTTCATCAGGTGCGACGGCAGTTCCGAAGTTGGTCGCCCGCCGCCCGCCAATCCCCAGACAATCCGGTAATTCTCGCCTTTATCGTCCAACTCAATCATACAGATCGAATCCTCCGTCTTGATTGCCACATTTCGGAAAAATTTTCCACTTCCTGTAACTAAGAAATATTGTCTGGCAAGTTTTGGCACAGCGGTGCCGATCGGTTGCCATTCCTTCCTGTCAAAATTTTCCTCTACCAGCGCGACCTCATCCTCTTTCACGCGGTAGGAAAGATTTCCGCCGTTCCTCTCATGCCATCCCTGCTCCCATCCGTCCTTTGCCATACGGATAAAGCCCTGCACAAATTCTGCCTCCAAAAATTTCATCCTGTCCATCTCCAATCCTCAAAAATAAATATGTTCCCCCGTTTTTATTCCAAATGATTTATTTCCCCATTCCAGGACGGAGGCTTAAAACTTCCTTCTCATAACGCACAATTTCCCCAAACCATGTATGATCCTCCGGCGCACCGCACTGCCTGCAATATTCATCCCAGACCGCGCCGAATGGGCAGGTCTTCATCTCCTCCTGCAAGATCATCAGCTCCGTCATCCGGTTCTCCTCCTGCAATGCCTTAAGCTTCTCGTTCGGCGTGCAAAGCGCGTTTAACAGTGCCTTCTGCCAGCTACGAAAACCAACCGCCCACGCGGCGATCCGGTTGATCCCGGCATCAAAATAATCCAGTGCCATATGGACGCGCCCCAACGCATTGCTGCGCACAATCTCCTTTGCCATCTCCCGCGTCTCATCATCAAAGAGTACCACATGGTCACTGTCCCAACGTACAGGACGTGTGATGTGCAACGCAATCTCCGGGAAAAATACCAAAAGTGCCGGAATCTTGTTCGATACCATTTCCGTTGGGTGGTAATGTCCGTTATCCATCAGTGGCAGACAGCCGTCGTGGGAAGCCGCAAAACTTAACGCAAACTCCGCCGAACCCACAGTGTAGGATTCCACACCAATGCCAAACACCTTGGACTCCACGCAAGGCTTTACTAAATTCTTGTCAAATGGCTCCGTCAAAATCTGCTCCAGCGAATCCCGGTAACGCAGTCTTGGTCCTAAGCGATCCGCCGGGATGTCTTTGTAGCCGTCTCCCGTCCAAATATTCATCACACATGGTATCCCCGTTTCCTTCGCAAAATACTCTGAGATCCGGATGCATGCCTTTCCGTGGTCAATCCAAAATTTTCTCGTTTCCTTATCCGGGCTTGAAAGGGTCAAACCATCCTTCACCCTGTCGTGCGAAAAGAAGGTCGGGTTAAAATCAATTCCCATATTCCTCTCTTTCGCAAACGCAACCCACTTCGCAAAGTGCTTTGGCTCTATCCGGTCGCGATCCACAAACTCCCCATCTTCAAAAATTGCATAGCTCGCATGAAGGTTGAGTTTCTTTTTACCTGGCATCAATTTCAACGCCTGATCCATGTCCTGCATCAGTTCTTGCGGTGTGCGCGCCTTGCCCGGGTAATTGCCCGTCGTCTGGATGCCCCCGGTCAGCGGTCCGTCATGGTCAAAACCCGTGACATCATCCCCCTGCCAGCAATGCAGGGAAACTGGTACCTCCTTCAACTGCATAATCGCTGCATCCGTATCCACGCCGAGGGCGGCATACAGCTCTTTCGCAGATAAATATGCTTCCTTTTTGTCCATTTATTTTATCCCCCTTTTTATGCTGATAGACTCTCGGAATCTCCACACCATATTTGATGCAATTTCCAAACCTCCATTCTCATAAATCTTTCCACTTTTTATGAAAAATGCAAATCAAAAACCACTATTTTCTAACGATAAATTCCAAGAGATTATGCTACTTTTTTTATTTTGCTACAAGTAAAGTCGTTTCTTTACTTTTATGGTAAAAATCTACGCACTGAAAATGAGCGGTAAACACATTCCCTTGCCTCCGCCAAGTCCTCCCACACCCCGTCCGCAATCATCTGAGCGATTGCATTCCCGATTGCTGTCGCTTCTGTCGGTCCAGCCAACACACATATTCCCGCCACCTGTGCCGTAAGCTGATTTAGATAATCCGCATTCGACCCGCCGCCAATAATATGAATCTGTGAAAACTGCTTTCCTGTAAGTTCCTCCAATTTCTGCGCTGCCTGCGCATAACATAGGGCAAGGCTGTGGTAAATTACCGCTGCCGTCTCCGCAAGATCCTGCGGCACCTGCTGTCCGGACTCCTCACAGGCTTTTCGTATCTCCCGCGTCATATTCTCCGGGCTTAAAAAACGCTGCGCATCGCAGTCCACCACGGAGGTAATCTGTCTGCCCTCCGCCATAGTACAGATTTCAGCAAAGCTATAATCCGCGCCAATCTCCCGTTTCACGGACTGTATCATCCACAACCCCATAATGTTTTTTAAATAGCGGAAACGATAATCATAGCCGCCTTCATTTGTAAAATTGTATATTCTGCTCTGCTCAGAACAATCCGCGGTAAAAAGCTCCGTCCCAAGCAACGACCAAGTGCCGGAACTGATGTAGAGAATACTTGCCTCCGACTCTTCCTTACATATCGGCACTGCCATCACAGCGGAAGCCGTATCATGTTCCGCCGGAAGTACCACCTTACAATTAAAGCCAACTTCTTCTTTTATCTCTTCCTTTAATTCCCCAAGTATACTGCCCGGTTGCCGGATTTCCTTAAAAATTTTCCCATCAAATCCCAGTGCCTCTATCAATTCCCTATCCCATTGTTTGGTTTCTGGATTGATCAACTGGCTTGTCGTTGCAATCGTATACTCACTCGCCATAATGCCTGTCAATAAATAATGGAAATAATCCGGAATCATCAGGAGTGCCTTCGCCTGCTCTAGTTCCTTCCTCCTTTTCCTCTGTAGTGCCATAAGCTGATAAATCGTATTAAAATTCTGCTTCTGTATTCCCGTCCGCCGATATAATTCTTGTTCTGGAACTATCTGGTAAACCCACTTGTCCACTCCATCCGTCCTTTTATCCCGGTAGGCAACTGCATTTCCCATCCGCTCACCATTGGCATCCAGCAACACAAAATCAACACCCCATGTATCAATCCCCATACTGACCGGAATTTTTCCCGCATCCGCACAGGCTCGCATTCCTGCCTTGATTTCCCTAAAAAGCTGCTCCACATCCCAGCAAAGTTCCCCGTCCTTCTCAAACATCCGGTTCGGAAAGCGGTGTATCTCCTCCAAAACGATCTTCCCCCGCTCCATATGTGCCAGAATATGCTGCTTCCTTTTGTCCCTCTGAGTAATCAATACTGCTTTTTAAATCTTCATCTTTTATTATTGGATGATCTTCCTCTTCAGGACAGCTTCTGCCATTTCTTCCCTCGCCCCTTCAACTGTAGGCTGTCCAGATAAATTTGCAATGATGAGTTTCAGTATCCGGAGCTTCCCTTCAAAAACAGAAGGACTGTCCAGACTGTAGCAGGAATATGAAAATATCTCTTTCTTACCATAAATACTGACCCATTCCTTTAAAAGCGATCCAGGTTCTGAAACGGCATACCCTTCTGCCGTTTTCACCGCTCAGGCATTCCTTACCAGAAGACCCACAGGAATGCCTGCTGTCTGGAGCAAAAATTCGCCGCATAGGAAGGGGGCATACCTATGAATTACCAGAAAGAACAGCAATTAAGAAACTGTCTGGCAAGGAACCTGCGGTACCTGCGTATGTCACGTAGCCCCTGTTTTTCCCAGAAAATGCTCGCAAAAAAGCTGGGAGTCACCCAGAAAAGCATCTCACGGTATGAAAATGCCAAATGCCTTCCGCCCACCCATGTGTTTGTGGCTCTGACGGAAGAATTCGGGTTGGCAATGGATGAGCTTTTCATGGAACGTCTTCCCCAAAATATAAAAAAGAAAGACCAACTATTAAAAGTCAAGTAGATAATTGAAAGAATCAAAAGAAATTTTGAAAGCCTCCGATATTCAGAGACTACTTGACGAGATGCAACCAAACTACAGTTACTCCACAATCAGAAAAGTATATCTTTTTTTGCATTCCATGATTAAATATGGGAAAACAGAAAAGGATCTTCCCAAGACCTATGATCCGTTTCTTACCGTTGAAATGCCTGATGAGTCAGCAGTCGGAGTAAAAACAAAGCAAATTCAGATTATACCAGAGGAATCCATCGCGATGATTAAAGATGTGGCTCTTTCTTATAAACCCGATGGAACACTTAATTACCGCTATGGGCCGGCAATTGTCTTTGTTTTAAATACCGGACTAAGGGAAGGTGAACTTTTAGCCCTTTCCAAGAACGGAATCCAACAGGACATGGAAGGCCGTAAAAGCATCCACATTTCCGAAACGGTCAGCAATGTGAAAAATAGGGATAAACGTATTTCAAAACATTACACCCAGATTATCACGCCGCCAAAGTATCCCCGAAGCAACAGGGTAATCCCCCTAAATTAGGAAGCCCTGAAATGTCTGGACATTATGCTGGATACCTACAACCAGCATCAGATCCGGGATGACTTGATTGTCTGTACCAATACTGGCAATTTCCCTACCAGCCGGAATATACAGGAAACTCTCGACAGAATTTTACGAAAATGCGGACTGCCCCATTATGGCACTCATTCACTAAGACATACCTTTGCAACAAGACTACTTAGTAAAACATCAAGTCATCAGGATATAAAAGCAGTGGCCGAACTGCTGGGGGATGACTACAAGGTCGTTATTAAGACATACCTTCATACGGATACCAATGGAAAACATGATTTAGTAGACCAATTATAAAACCTATGTTTTCCCACTTGTTATAAGACCTATGCCTTTCCACTGGTCTACCACCTTATGAAAAAATTTTATTCGATTTTAAACGGTCTTAAACGGTGCTTGTAAAAAAATGGAATATAGAAAAAATAACAAAAAAAGAACAGAGGCCTAGGTCTGAAAGGACAATGAAAAAAGATCGGGTAACAAAAAACCCCTGTTTTTCAGGATTTTTGAAGGGGAGCTTACACATTCAAGCCGGTGTATCCTGGTGTTACAGGCAATAAAAAAACTCCAATTCCTTGGAGTTTTCAAGAGGCGACTGGCGGATTTGAACCGCCGATCAGGGAGTTGCAGTCCCACGCCTTACCACTTGGCTAAGTCGCCATAACTATCTAATTAAATTATATGCTATTCTTCTCTATGCTATACTTCTATCATAGCATAAAAAGCAAAATTCACAAGCTAAATATAAAAAAACTCCCCGAGTTGGGCTCGAACCAACAACCCCACGGTTAACAGCCGTGTGCTCTACCATTGAGCTATCGAGGAATACTTACACATTGAAAGGAAATCCAAAATAAACTAAACCTTTCGGTCAAGCCTTCGACCTATTAGTAACAGTCAGCTCCATGCA
>CAJTLX010000056.1 GCA_910577165.1 uncultured Lachnospiraceae bacterium | reverse complement strand
ATATGTCGGAGGGTACTGCATTGTGCTAAGACTTTCCGTCGACAATTATCATCGTTACTGTTATGTGGACGCGGGAGTAAAGGGGCGCAACCATCCGATCTCCGGCGTACTTCACACGGTAAATCCCGCTGTGCTTGACCATGTTAAGATCTACAAGGAAAATGCGCGATCTTACTGTGTGATCGACACGAAAAATTTTGGAAAGATTGTGCAGATGGAAGTCGGCGCGATGTGCGTGGGACGCATTAAGAATTATCATCACAAGACCATGGTTCGCCGCGGGCAGGAAAAGGGACGTTTTGAATATGGCGGCTCAACAATTGTTTTACTTATCCGGCGCGACTATGTGGCGATCGATAATGATATCCTAAGAAATTCTGCAAATGGGGTGGAAACAAAGGTAAAACTTGGAGAGCGGATTGGAAAGGCATTGTTTTCATGAGGACAATCAAGCAGGACATCAAGGAGGGGACATACAAAAAAGTTTATCTTCTCTATGGAACGGAGGGCTATCTAAAAAAACTCTACCGCGATAAATTAAAACAGGGAGTGCTTGCGGGGAGTGACACAATAAATTTTTCCCGCTTTGAGGGGAAGGGAATCGACGAGAAGGAAATTATTCATATCGGACAGACCCTGCCCTTTTTTGCGGATCACAGACTGGTTTTAATTGAGAATTCCGGCTGGTTTAAAACGGCAAATACTTTCTCGGACTCCATTAAGGATTTGCCGGACTCCACGGTTCTTGTCTTTTGTGAGGATGAGGTGGATAAGAGAAGCCGCCTCTACAAAGCGGTAAAGGAATGTGGATATATCTGTGAATTTACAGCGATGGACACAAGGGATCTAAAGATTTTTGCCGCCAGTTTGTTAAAGGCGGATGGAAAGAAAATCACGGATGCGACAATGGAATATTTTCTGGAAAAAGTCGGGACGGATATGGCAAATATTCGTACTGAATTGGAAAAAATTTCCAGTTACACCGGAAAGAGGGATGTGGTGACAAAGGAGGATGTGGATGCGATTTGCACAGGACAGCTTACAGGGCAGATCTTTAAGCTGATGGATCAGATTGCCTTGCAGAATCCGAAAAACGCGCTCGCCCTCTATTATGATCTTTTGCTTTTGCGCGAGAAACCATTGTCCATTTTGTTTTTGATGCTGCGCCAGTTTAATTTTCTGCTTCAGGTAAAGCTGCTTTCTAGTGAGGGAAAAACAAATCAAGAGATCGCAAAAATAGCGGGAATTATGCCGTTTCTTGTGGGGAAATATCTGACGCAGGCCAAGGCATTTTCGGTGGAGGTATTAAAGGAAGCCGTGCAGTTTAGTGTATGTACGGAAACCCAGATAAAGAGTGGGCAATTAAATGAGCAGATTGGGGTGGAACTGATGTTGATTGAACTTTCTAATCTTGCGGGGAAGAAATAAGCAGGAGGAAAGATAGATTACGGAGATGAAAAGTTTAAACAGCTTGGAGTATGGAAAATCTAAAACTTAACTATGAAAATGGGGAGAATGAATGATGACTGAGGGAAAAGATTTATTGACCGTGTTATGGAGTGGTGCGGATGTTTTGAGGGGAAAAATGGATGCAAACGAATATAAGACCTATCTTTTAGGGCTTGTTTTTTATAAGTATTTATCTGACTCCTACTTGGTAAAGGTATATGATTTACTAAATGATGCAAAACCCGACAGCCTGGACGAGGCACAGTCAGTATATGAGGAGGCAATGAAATCAGATGATGCTACTGATCTGCTTGAAGAAATAAAGAATTCGATGCACTATACACTTGATCCAGATATGACTTACATTAGTATGTTGAACGCAGCAAAAAATAATTTATTCAGCAGGGAAAAGCTACAGGCAGCTTTCAATCGAATTGAAGAGTCTGATGAACTTTTTAATGGATTGTTTGCAGATGTAGATTTATATTCAAACAGGCTTGGGACAGGGGATCAAAAACAGAGTGCTACGATTGCAGAGGTCATTAAAGTTTTAGATGGAGCTGATCTTATCCATACAAAGGGCGATGTTCTTGGAAATGCATATGAATATCTGATTGGTCAGTTTGCGTCTGAAACAGGAAAAAAAGCCGGGGAATTTTATACTCCACATGGTCCTGCGCAGATTTTATGCAGGATTGTAATGGTCGGTCAGGAACAGAAAAAGGGCTTGCAGGTATACGATCCCTGTATGGGGTCGGCATCTTTGATGTTAAGTTGTCGAAACTATTCAAAGGAGCCTGATTTTATAAAATACTACGGGCAGGAACTTATGCCATCAACATATAATTTAGCGCGTATGAATATGTTTCTGCACGGTGTTCTTCCAGAAAATCAACACCTTCGCAACGGAGATACTCTTGATGCTGACTGGCCGACAGATGAGGAAACAGAGTTTGATGCAGTGACAATGAATCCGCCATATTCTGCAAATTGGTCCGCGGCGGAGGGGTTTAAACAGGATGAGCGATTTATGGATTATGGTGGAAAACTTGCGCCGAAGTCCAAGGCTGACTACGCTTTTCTGCTTCATGGTTTCTACCATTTAAAACAGACAGGAACAATGGCGATTGTTCTTCCGCATGGCGTTTTGTTTCGAGGTGCTGCGGAAGGGACAATACGACAGATACTGCTCGAAAATGGTTCGATTTATGCGGTGATTGGTCTTCCTGCTAATATGTTTTACAATACCTCTATCCCTACATGTATTATTGTTCTTAAAAAGCACAGAGAAGGGCGTGATGTCCTGTTTATTGATGCTTCAAAACTGTATGAAAAAGAGAAAAAACAGAATGTAATGCAGGAAAAGCATATTGACCATGTGCTTGAACTGTATTGTAATAGAGTGTCGGTTGATAAAGAAGCTTATCTGGCATCTTTTGAAGATATCAAAGCCAATGATTATAATTTGAATATTCCAAGATATATTGACACAGGCGAAGAAGAACAGGAAATTGATCTTCACCAGCTATCAGAAAGCATAAAAACGACAAACAAGGAGATAAAAGAGGGGAATGCTGTTCTGCTTGAAATGTTGGAGGACTTGACCTTTTCTAAGCAGGAAACAAAAGACGCGGTGGAGGAACTTATCAGTGTTCTTCGGGGGGTGTGACAATGGCAAATACACCGAATATAAGATTTAAGGGGTTTGATGATGATTGGGAAGAGCATAGGTTGGAAACTGTTTCTGATGTTAGAGATGGAACACATGATTCTCCGACTTATCAAAGTGAAGGACACCCATTTGTGACATCTAAAAATGTAAAGAATGGTTTTGTCAATTATGAAGATGTTCAATATATTTCGGATGAAGATTTTGAGGAAATAAATAAGCGTTCAAAGGTGGATGTTAATGATATACTAATGGGTATGATTGGAACAATAGGAAATCTTGCTTTAATTCGTACAGAACCTGACTTTGCAATAAAAAATGTTGCCTTAATAAAAGATACAAAACAGGTATCATATTTATATTTATATCAATACTTACAATCAAAAAATGTGGAAAAGCAGTTATTTTGGGGAATGGATGGAGGAACTCAAAAATTCCTTGCTTTAAAAAAGATAAGGGAACTAAATATATTGATTCCGTCTGAGGATGAGCAATTACAAATTGGCGGATTTTTGGAGAATTTAGACGACATTATCACTCTTTACCAGCGTAAGTTTGATAAAATAAAACAACTAAAAAAATTTATGCTTCAAAAAATGTTCCCTAAAAGTGGTAAGCTAGTTCCTGAAATCCGTTTTGTGGGATTTACTAGCGATTGGGAACAGCGGAAGCTGGGGGAGATTGTTGAGAGGGTAACTAGGAAAAATCAAGGTTTAGTATCTACATTACCCTTAACAATTTCAGCGCAATATGGGCTGATTGATCAAAATGAATTTTTTGATAAGCGAGTAGCCAGTAAAGATATAAGCAGTTATTATCTGGTGAAAAAAGGTGAGTTTGCCTACAACAAGAGTACATCATCAGATGCGCCGTGGGGTGCAATAAAAAGGCTTGACAGATACGAAAATGGTGTTTTATCAACACTTTATATTGTGTTTGCTATAAATGAAAATACAAAAATTGATTCGGATTATTTGGTTACATATTATGATACAGATTTGTGGCACAAAGACATTCGAGAGATTGCAGCAGAGGGAGCAAGAAATCATGGATTACTCAATATAGCTTCGTCAGATTTTTTTGAAACAAGTTTAACAGTACCACAAGATATTGAGGAGCAAAAAGCAATTGGAAAATATTTTACTAAACTGAATATCCTTATCACCCTTCACCAGCGTAAGTGCAACCAGCTAAAAGAAGTAAAGCGTTTTATGTTACAAAATATATTTCCTAAGAAAGAATAATGATTATGACAGAATTAGAATCCGTATAGGTGGGTATTTTGATTATTTTGACCACTTTATCACTTTTCACCAGTACAATTATAAAGAATTGTTAAACATCAAAAAACTTATGTTAAGGAAGATGTTTGTATGATATTATATAATGAAATAAGTAAAGGAGTTATATAAGATGGAAATGAAAGAATTTCGTATTATAATACCAGAGGAAATGTCGGTCTATCTAACGATAGATGATGACAGAACGGAATTACAAAGAAACGCAATGATGTTATATCCATATATTAAAAATTTGACTATTTCTCATGGACGTGCGGCGGAAATATTGGGGATATCAAAATGGAAACTTATTACATTATATGACAATATGGGGTTAGCATATTTGGATCAGGATATCTCAGAGATTATGGCTGATGTGAAAACATATAAAACATTGAAGGAGAGGATAAGTTGATTATTGTTTCTGACACAACACCAATTATTACTTTATCTAAAATAAAACGATTGGATTTATTAGAAAAATTGTTTAAGAATATTATTATTCCGCGGGCGGTATATGATGAGTTGACATCAAACGCGCAGTTTCAAGAAGAAGCACAGATGATAAATGATGCGGAATATATTAAAGTCGTGGAGGTTGAGGATTCAAAAGCGGTTGAATTATTGCAAAGAGTAACGGGTTTGGATTTAGGCGAATCGGAGGCAATTATATATACAGATAATTATAAAGCTGGACTGTTGTTAATAGATGAAGCAAAAGGCAGAAAGGTTGCAAAACAAATGGGTCTTTCCATTATGGGAACGGTTGGGATTTTAATGGCGGCGTATGATGAAAAATTTATTTCATCAAATGAAATTAAGGAATATATTGAAATTATGAAAATGTGTGAAGGCATATAAGTGATAAATTATACGAACAGTTACTTGATTTAATCGAAAAATAGTTATGCTATCGCTTGGGAACAGCGTAACTGCAACCAGATAAAAGAAGTAAAGCGTTTTATGCTGCAAAATATGTTTCCACAGAAAGGATAATAACTATGGCAGAATTAGAATCTGTAATCGAGAAAAGACTGATCGACCAGCTCTGCTGCGATGAGTCAAAATGGACATACAGACCAGATATTAAAACGGAAGACCAGTTATGGGACAATTTTAAATATATTTTGGAACAGAATAACAAGGCAAAACTAGGTGATATGCCATTGAGCGGGTCAGAATTTGCAAAGATTAAGAATGATTTATCCCATGCTTCTTTTTATGATGCGGGCAAATGGCTGGTTGGCGAAAATGGAAAGGTGTATGTACATATACAGAGAGGAAATGAAACACTCCATCTTGTTGTTCTGAATAATGAACATATTGCTGGTGGAACAAGTGTCTATGAGGTGATAAACCAATATCGGGCGTTTCGCTCCAAAGAAGAGGAAGGAAGCAGAAATAGGCGGTTTGACGTTTCATTGCTTATCAATGGCATACCGCTAATACATATCGAATTGAAAAATAAAGAACATTCCTATATGGATGGTTTCCGGCAGATAAAAAAATATATTGCTGAGGGTAAATTTCACGGTATTTTCTCAAATGTGCAGATGTTTGTGGTGAGCAATGTTGTGGATACAAAATATTTTGCCGCCGCAAGGGATACGGAGCTGAACAAAAAATTTATATCCGGTTGGCTTGACAAAGAAAATTTGCCGGTTTGTGATTATATTGATTTTGCAAAAGCCGTACTTAAAATTCCAGAGGCACATGAGATGGTGACAAAATATACCGTGCTAGATAACGATAAGAAGAAACTTCTTATCCTGCGCCCATATCAGATTCATGCGATTGAGGCAATGCGCGAGGCTTCCAAGAAGGGGAAGTCAGGTTTTATCTGGCATACAACCGGTTCCGGCAAGACGATGACATCCTACAAAGCAACACGCAATCTGCTTATGGATATTCCATCAATTAATAAAACTGTGTTCCTGATTGACCGAAAGGACTTGGATACGCAGACAAAACTGGATTTTCAGTCATATGCAGAAAATGATACAATTGATGTGGATGATACGGATTATGTGGATACCCTGATCAGGCGAATGATGGATGACAGCCGCCAGATGATTGTCACAACAAGACAGAAAATGCAGATTATGGTTAGTAAACGGCTAAAAGAGGGCAGCAGACAATATGAAAAAATTAAAGGCTTAAAAATTGCATTTGTGGTAGATGAATGTCATAGGGCAGTCACTCCGCAAACAAAACGTGATTTAGAGCGTTTCTTTTCTAATTCGTTATGGTATGGATTTACCGGAACGCCTATTTTTGAAGAAAATAAATATGAGCAAAAAGGTGATTTGCCACAAACGACCGATCAGTTGTATGGGAATAATGGTAAGGCTTTACACAGCTATACTATTAAAGAAGCAATTCATGATGAGGCTGTACTGGGTTTTATGGTTGAAAACCTTGGATTAAAAGGGATATCTTCAGAGGAAGAGGCACAGATGTATGATACCGAGGCACATATGCGCAGCGTTCTGAATGTCATTTTAAATCAATCCTATACCAAGTTTGGGATGCAGAATGGACGTGGAAGGACTTATGAGGCACTTTTGACAGTCAGGTCCATTGCCATTGCACAGAAATACTATGACCTTCTCAAAAAAATAACAAACGGTGAGGACGAGTTAAAAATTAGTGAGAATATGCACAAAGCACTTCCTGATTTTCCAAAATTTGCCATAACCTATTCCATTTCTGAGAATGAGGAGGCTTCCCAGGTGAATCAGGAAAAGATGAAAGAATCATTGGATGATTATAACCGAATGTTTGGAACCCATTTTGGCATAGAAGAAATCAATGTGTATAACCGTAATCTGAATGACCGCCTTGCCCGTAAAGACAAAAAATATCTGAGCAGAGAACAGCAGCTTGACCTTGTTATTGTCGTGGACAGACTTCTTACTGGATTTGATGCCCCTTGCCTTTCAATCCTTTTTATTGATAGACAGCCAATGGCCCCGCAGAATATTATTCAGGCATTTTCACGCACGAATAGGTTGTTTGATGAGGGGAAACAGTACGGACAGATTGTGACATTCCAAGCACATGATAAGTTTAAAGAGGCGATCAATCATGCCATTACAATGTACTCTCGTGGAGGTACAGGGAATCCGATTGCAGAGGACTGGGAGGATGTGGAAAAGTCATTTACAATTTCACTCAAGGCGATACGGAATCTGGCGCGGACACCGGAGGAAATAGCAGGGCTTTCCCGTAAACAGAAAAAAGCGTTTATCCAGCTTTTTCGGGCGTTAGATCATGATTTTGCACATCTGAAATCATTTTCCATATACAATGACAGTGTACTCGACAAGTGGGGATTCAGCGAGTCAGAATATGAAGACTTTGCGGCAATGTATAAAAACGTTATGGAAGAACTTAAAAAGCCGGATGATGACACAGATTCTGTGGACGAACCTGTTCGCGACGACTATGAACTTGTAGCATACAGCAAATTGCGTATTGATTTTGAATATATCGTAGAACTGCTACGGGGATTTGTTGAGTCTTTAGATCCATCTTTAGCGGACTATGATGAGGCATCTTTTGAAGCAAAAATAAGAACACTTCGGGAGATTATTGTTGAGTTTTCAGGTGATAATCCGAAACTTAGTGCGCTGCTGACGAAGGTGGTTGATGAAATAGAAAAGGACAGAGAAAAATATATCGGGCAGGATATATCGGTAATTATAAATCAAATGCGTTATGCGGCGATTGACAAAGAAGTGCAAAAATTTGCTGAAAAGTGGTATCTTAATGTGGATGATATTAAATATGAAGCATATAATTACAGGGATGGAGAACTTGCCAATGAGAATAAACTAAAGGATAGTGCGGATTATGCTGCTTATAAAGAAGCCATACCGGATGCTTTACCTAAGTTCAAATTCAGAAAGCTGATGATTGATGAATTTAGGGAAGTTCTAATGCCGGAAATTGCTCCACTGATTGAGTGACATCCTCCCCCGCCTGTAGAGGCGGGAGCTTCCCGCCACAATCGGTAAATTTTGTTCTCTCCTAAGAAGTAAATGCTGTTGTCCTGAAAAAATGAAAATAATACTTGCATTGCAATGAAAAATATGGTATGCTAGTTGTCGTGGCAGATAAACTGCAATACGGAGATGTACCCAAGAGGCTGAAGGGTCCGCACTCGAAATGCGGTAGGTCGGAAACGGCGCAAGGGTTCAAATCCCTTCATCTCCGCGAAAAAACTCCTCCAGGTTAGAACTTGGAGGAATTTTTTTATGCGCGCCGATTAGCGGAATTATGCCACTGAAGTGGCGCGTCGGCGGCGCAGCGATCAGGAGAGAAAAAGTTTTGCGCATGAACACGCAATGGAAATTTACTGCCCTGGTGCCGGGGTAAAAATTCTATGGTTTAACGGTGCGAGCGCGTACAGAAGAACCAGTCCCATCACCCCGCAGATAATGATTTCGCTTAGTCCTACAGTGAGGATCATGTAAGAAATCAAAGAGAATGACCAAGACGACATAGATGGCAGTGATCGCTGCGATGTACCATGTACAGCACTTTTTTATTCTGTATAATTTTGTTCTACTCTAGTTTTGTTTTACAAGTGGAAGGTTTCGAACACTCGACCTCTATCATAGATTATCTTTGAATTTTTTGCAAGTGTTTTGAGAAAAATAAGAGCAAGGAGGAAAAAAATGTTAGTTTTCGTTACCGGAGTTACCGGACAATTAGGTTATGAGGTATTGAACTGTCTGCAAGAAAGGGGAATTCCCTGTGTTGCTGCGGGCAGAAAGGAATTTGAACTAACCGATCGCGCCAGCACGGAAAAATTTTTGATGCGGATAAAACCGGATGCCATTATTCACTGCGCAGCATATACCAATGTCAATTTGGCGGAGAGCGAGGAGGCACTGTGCAGGGCCGTCAATGTGGAGGGGACAAGAAATCTTGCGATGGCGGCAGCCGCACTAAATGCAAAAATGCTGTTTATCAGCACGGAGTATGTATTTCCGGGCGAGGGGGAGGGGTATTACGAAACAACGGATAAAACGGGACCACTCAATGTGTACGGCATTTCCAAACGCGATGCAGAATTGATATTGATGGAAATTTTGGAACGGTATTTTATTGTCCGCATCTCGTGCGGTTTTGGAAAAAATGGAAATAATTTTATCCGGACAATGTTAAAATTTGGAAGAGAGCGGGAAGAGATCCGCGTTGTGCGCGATCAGATTGGTTCTCCGACCTATATGCGGGATTTAGCAAAGCTGCTCTGCGATATGATTGTCACGGAAAAATATGGGATCTACCACGCGACAAATGAGGGGGTTTGCAGTTTTGCAGAACTTGCGCAGGAAGTGATGCAAAGAGCAGGACTTCCTGCAAAAATCATTCCGATCGCCTCGCACGAGTATCCTTCTCCCGCTGTGCGCCCGAAGAACTCACGGCTATCCAAAGCTTCCTTAGACCGCGCAGGGTTTAGCCGTCTTCCGGAGTGGAGGGACGCGCTAGAGCGATATCTCGCGGAAATTTCAGCATAATTTTACACCTCCATCCCGTCTGTCTTATGAAAATCGTCCGGAGAAGGCATCCCGCCTTCCTCCGGCGGGTTTTCGCCCTCCGGTCGTTCTCCATTAAAATCGTCCGGCATTTTTCCGCCTTCCGGTCTTTCTTTGTCAAATTCGCCCTTGCCTGGCTTTCCCATTCCCCCATCATTTCTTCCAGGTCGATTAAAGCCGCCCATTCCGGAGGAAGTTCCGTAGCTTATTGTTTCCATCACGATTTCTTTTTCTTCCGATCCGATTTTTAAGCGATAGGTTTTCCCGACAAGAATCGAAGGATCACTTAGGATAACTGACTGGAAAGATTTAGAAGATGTGTAATGAAACAATACGTTTTCCGATTCGTCAAGCAATTCGACTATGGTTCCCGCCGCATGAACAGAGTCGGTATTTACTAATATACATCCCTGTGTGGAGGAGGAATCAAAAGTTTCTGCCATCCCCGCCGTGCCAAGGGCAATCAATGTGCCTCCATTGATTGTGGCAGTTCCATTTTTATCTAATGCGCCGTTACCTGAATTAGTAGGGCCATCCACATAGATTGTGCCGCCGTTCACAGTTAAATCGCCATTAGAATCAATTCCGTCACCATCCGCATCAATTTTGATATTGCCGCCAGAGATTAGGATATAGACTCCCTCCTGCGAGGAAAATAAGTCCATACCGCGCCCAAAGCCGCTTGCATCGTTCCCGCCCGCAGCGTTTAAGCCGTCATCGTCCGCTTGCAGGGAAATATTCCCGCCGCAGATCTCAATGATTTTTCCCTCGATCCCCTCATAACTTTCCGTTATCGAAATATTCCCGTCCAAAATAACAAGGGCATTGTCGGCGTGCATTCCGTCGTCCCCCGTTGCAAGTAGGAAGCTGCCGCCCGCAATATGGAGATCGGCATTTGAGTGAAGCGCGTCATCTGCAGAATTTATTGTAAATGTGCCATCGGTAACAGTGATTTTACTGCTGCCCTTAATTCCCTTTGTACTTGTCGAGTCCGTATTTTGGTTGGAGGAATTGGAAGAATTTTCCATATTTCCGTCAGAGAAAAAACCACCCCCGCGAAAATCGGTGTTTTGATGTGGTTCTGCTTTATCCGCGCCCCCGCCGGAGGTAATGGTAAAATTTCCTCCCGTTACGGTAAGTGTGGAGGAAGCGTCAATGCCGTCGCCATCCGCATCAATATTAAAATTTCCGCCAGCTACATAGAGAAACCCTTTTTCTTCCTCCTCATCGTTATCCGCGTGCATTCCATCCTTTCCTGCGTGGATAACAAAGTCACCGTCGGCAACGCGGATGCTGTCCTTTCCGGTAATTCCATGATTTTTAGCCGTGATCTCATAATTTCCCCCGGTGATCACCAGATCATTTTTTGAGACAATTCCATGTCCTGCGGCGGAAGAAATCGCAAGGGAACCATTGCCATTTAAGGTCAGATCATCTTTTGAGAAGATCACGGAATCGATATTGTTCTCATCGATCGCCGTGTAGGTTTCCCCGCCGGAAAGGGTATTTTTTGTGTCCTCGGCAAGGGTTACAAAAACTTTGTCCGCACTCTTGATATAGAGAGCTGCGGAATCGGATTTGTGGATGGAAACCCCGTTAAATACAAGCTGAACCTTTGTATTTTTATCCGTGTCAACGATGATCATACCGTTGTCAAGTGTGCCGGAAATTACATAGGTACCTTCCCCGCAAATGGTAACCGTGCTTTCGCTGATGGATACAAGCGGGGATGCGCAGGATGCAGAATCCCCGGAAAGTGTGATATTAATTGCCGAAGCTTCATTGTAAGAGTTTTTTTCATCCCGCTCAGTAAACATATCGGAATAGGAGGCGAGATCTGCAGTTAAATCTTCTGTTTCTTTTTGTTCAGAAACTGAATTTTCCTCCTTCGAGTTTGAGCCAGGATTTGCATTTTCCTGTTCAACATTATTTGCACCACATCCGGAAAGCAATATGGCGGCGCAGAACAGTGCAATTATTGATTTTTTTCTCATCGAATCCTCATTTCTGCAAGGCGCGAAACTAAGGCGCGCTGCGATTATTTTGAAGACAGTCTAGCAAAAGGGGATGAAAGAAATTTGATCAAAATGTGAAAAAACTGTGTGGGTGATGCGCATAAAAAAGCAGCCGCATTTGCAACTTTTTAATTGCAAATGCGGCTGCTTCAGGTATTCTTTTACTCGTTTTCCTCATCATCCGCAAACATCTCGTCGAACTCTTCGGAATCTAACCATTCGTCAAAGGCATCGGAAGCTTCCTCAAACTCCTCATCGCTCTCAATGTTAATTAACTCCGGCTCGTCGCCGTTTTCCCTAAATTCATAAAGATAGACCTCGCCTTCCTCGGCGGAGTCCTGCGGCAGCAGTGCAATATAGTTCTTTTCGCCGCACGGAAAAATGGCGATCACATCACAGACAAGTTCTGTGTTATCATCTAAAGTAAGGGTTACGGTATCATTTTCATCGCTCATATTTGCCTCCATGCTGCGACTTATATTTGGAATAGCCTGTGGTTCGAGTTTCGGCACAGCACAAAACTTACAAAAGGCTATTTCATATATTTTACTGCAATTGGGACAAAATTGCAAGCGGGTTTCATATTTTTTTGCCTCAGTTCAAAAATTTCTCTTGAAAAAAGACGGATAGGATACTAATATAGATATAGTTATCATTTTAATCATCTAAAGGAAAGAAAGAAGGAAAAAGTATGTTAGAGATCAAGATTGAAAAAACGACCAGTCCAAAGCCCCTCCCGGCGGCGGATAATCCACTGAAGTTCGGCACGATTTTTACTGATCATATGTTCATTATGAACTACGAGACCGGCAAGGGCTGGCATAATGCGCGCATTGTTCCATATCAGCCGATCGTGCTTGAACCGTCCGCGATGGTCTTTCACTACGGGCAGGAAATGTTCGAGGGGCTAAAAGCATACAAAGCTGCGGATGGGCGTGTACTTTTGTTCCGTCCGGACATGAATGCAAAGCGGACGAATCATACCAATGAACGCCTGTGCATCCCGCAGATTCCGGAGGAGGATTTTGTGGATGCGGTCAAAGCCATCGTAAAGATTGATGAGGCATGGATTCCGACAAAGCCGGATACCTCCCTTTATATCCGTCCATTTATTATCGCGACAGACCCATTCCTTGGCGTGCGCCCGTCGGATACCTACCAGTTTATCATTATCCTCTCGCCGGTAGGTCCATATTATCCGGAGGGGCTTGACCCGGTAAAGATCTGGATTGAAGATGATTATGTGCGGGCTATCCGCGGTGGTATTGGCGAGGCGAAGACTGGCGGCAACTATGTCGCATCCATGGCGGCACAGTTAAAAGCGCACGAGGAGGGATATTCTCAGGTACTCTGGCTTGATGGGGTGGAGCGCGAATATATCGAGGAAGTCGGTGCGATGAATATTTTCTTTAAGATTAACGGCACCGTGATCACTCCGATGTTAAACGGCAGTATTCTCCCAGGAATTACCAGAAACTCTGTGATCGCACTGTGCAAGGAATGGGGCATTCCGGTGGAAGAGCGCAGAGTGTCAGTGGGTGAGCTTTATGAGGCGGCAAAAAACGGAGCGATGGAGGAAGTTTTTGGCACCGGTACGGCGGCAGTGATCTCCCCGGTCAGCCATCTGAGATTTAAAGATCATGTACTTCAGGTAAAGGATGGTGGAATTGGCGAGCTGTCACAGAAGCTTTACGATACCGTATCCGGTTTGCAGCGCGGTCAGATTGCCGACACAAGGGACTGGGTGGTCGAGGTAAAATAAATGCCTTTTTTTGAAAAAAAGTCTGGACTAATTCAGTATTTTATGAGAAAATAAAGATGAATGCAACTGGGGCTTTGCAAAATTTAAAGTCCCAGTTACAAATATGGAATGATTGAAAGGAGTTTCAACATGATTTATTCACGCGAAGTAGAAAACATGTGTACCGTAGCCCAGGGTATTCATCATGGTGCTGCGCCGATTCCGGAAGAGGCAAAGTGGGTACAGGCCAAAGAAGTGAAGGATATTTCCGGTTTGACACACGGCATTGGCTGGTGCGCACCGCAGCAGGGTGCCTGCAAGCTGACGCTCAATGTCAAGGAGGGGATTATTCAGGAGGCACTTGTCGAGACGATCGGCTGTTCCGGCATGACGCATTCCGCAGCGATGGCGGCGGAGATCCTTCCAGGTCTTACTGTGCTTGAAGCACTTAACACCGATCTTGTCTGTGACGCGATCAACACTGCGATGCGCGAACTCTTCTTACAGATTGTCTACGGCAGAACACAGAGTGCCTTTTCTGAGGATGGACTTCCTATAGGTGCCGGCCTAGAGGATCTTGGCAAAGGACTGCGCAGTCAGGTTGGGACGATGTATGGCACATTAAAGAAAGGACCTCGTTATCTGGAGATGGCAGAGGGCTATGTAACCGCGATCGCACTGGACAAGAACAATGAGATTATTGGTTACAGGTTCGTAAATCTTGGCAAGATGACCGATTACATAAAGAAGGGCGACAATCCGACGACTGCATACGAGAAGTCGACTGGCCAGTACGGGCGCGTTGCCGATGCGGTAAAGCTCATTGATCCAAGAACTGACAAAGAAATCACACAGTAAGGGGGAAATAGATCATGGCATTATTCGAATCTTATGAGAGAAGAATTGACAAGATCAATTCGGTATTAAACAGCTATGGTATCGCTTCGATCGAGGAGGCGGAGAAGATTACCAAAGATGCTGGGCTTGATGTATATGAGCAGGTAAAGAAGATTCAGCCGATCTGCTTTGAGAATGCGTGCTGGGCTTATACCGTTGGCGCGGCGATCGCGATCAAGAAAGGATGCAGAAAGGCAGCGGACGCGGCGGCGGCGATCGGCGAGGGCTTGCAGGCTTTTTGTATTCCGGGTTCCGTTGCGGATACCAGAAAGGTTGGTCTTGGTCATGGAAACCTTGGCAAGATGCTCCTTGAGGAGGAAACGGACTGCTTCTGCTTCCTTGCAGGTCATGAGTCCTTCGCGGCGGCAGAGGGCGCGATAGGAATTGCGGAGAAGGCGAACAAAGTGCGCCAGAAACCGCTGCGCGTTATCTTAAATGGTCTCGGCAAAGATGCGGCAAAGATTATCTCCCGCATCAACGGTTTTACTTTTGTGGAGACCGAGTACGATCCGTACACTAATACGGTGAAGGAAGTTGAGCGCGTTCCTTATTCTGAGGGTCTTCGCGCAAAGGTAAACTGCTACGGCGCGAACAGCGTTTCAGAGGGTGTTGCGATTATGTGGAAAGAAAATGTGGATGTGTCCATTACCGGAAATTCCACCAATCCGACAAGATTCCAGCATCCGGTGGCAGGTACTTACAAGAAGGAGCGCGTTGAGGCGGGCAAGAAGTATTTCTCCGTTGCATCCGGCGGCGGTACGGGACGCACTCTGCATCCGGACAATATGGCGGCAGGTCCAGCTTCCTATGGATTTACCGATACACTCGGCCGTATGCATTCTGATGCACAATTTGCAGGTTCATCTTCCGTGCCAGCTCATGTTGAGATGATGGGGCTTATTGGTATGGGAAATAATCCGATGGTTGGCGCGACTGTTGCAGTTGCGGTTGCAGTGCAGGAAGCGGCGGACGAAAATCGTTTTTAAAAAGGTCTGGAAGTACCACAATCTTTAGGGGTTGTGGTACTTTTTGGATGGGTGCTTTTAGAGATAATGATATGGCGGGGGAGGGTCCCTTGCAGAAATGGAGGATGTGATGCAGTTTGAAAATTTAATTGAGGAGAGAAGAAGTATCCGCGCGTTTGACGCATCGTACAAAGTGTCGGAGGAGGAAGTAAACAAACTTGTCTATGCGGCGATTCAGGCACCATCCTGGAAAAATTCGCAGACGGCGCGATACTATGCCGCACTCTCGGATGGGATGATAGAGAAAGTTTCCGAGTGTCTGCCGGCATTTAATGTGGCGAGTGCGAAGGGGGCGGCATTGGTCATTACGACTTTTGTTGCAAATCGTTCCGGTTTTGAACGCGACGGGAATCCAACAAACGAGTGCGGAAACGGATGGGGCTATTATGATCTCGGCTTACATAATGAGAACTTTGTGTTACAGGCGACCAATATGGGACTTTCTACACTGATTATGGGAATTCGCGATGCAAAAAAGCTGCGTGAACTGCTCTCCATCCCGGAGACAGAAACGATCGTTGCTGTGATTGCTGTGGGAAAAGCCGCGCAGAGTCCGGAAAAGCCAAAGCGCAAGGAACCTGCGGATATTCTAAGGGTATTTTAGGGAGATAAATTAAGCAGATCCGGAAATTTATATTGGATAAAAGAGGATTTTGCTTGTCTTTGTCAACGGCAAAGGCGGGCGACAGGAAAGGATAAAAGAGTATGGATATAGTATGTTTGGATCTGGAGGGCGTGCTTGTGCCGGAGATCTGGATTGCATTTGCCAAGGCGAGCGGGATTTTGGAACTAAAGCGTACAACGCGGGATGAGCCGGATTACGATAAGTTAATGCGCTGGCGCATCAGCATTTTAAAAGAGCATGGGCTTGGGCTAAAGGAAATTCAGGATACGATCGCCACGATCGAACCGCTTGCCGGCGCGAAAGAATTTTTGGATGAGCTGCGTAGTTTTTGTCAGGTAATTATTATCAGCGATACATTTACACAGTTTGCAACACCTTTAATGGAAAAACTTGGATGGCCGACAATTTTCTGTAATTCGCTCACCGTTGCAGAAAATGGGGAGATCACCGGATTTAAGATGCGCATTGAAAATTCAAAATTAGCTACAGTAAAAGCATTGCAGTCGATCGGATACGAAACCATTGCAAGTGGGGATAGTTATAATGATCTTGCAATGATTAAGGCGGGCAAGGCAGGATTTCTGTTTAGAAGCACAGAAAAAATCAAGGCGGAACATCCGGAACTTGCCGCTTACGAAACCTATGAGGAGTTGATGGGGGCGATCAGAGGAGCAATGGCAAAGTAAAATTTTTTGTTTGTGCGGGGCTGTTGCACGAAGGGGAAGAGAGATGCTGTGTATATTTTTCTTCGCGCGACAGCCCATATCCTAAAATTTGTGGAGTTTATCTACCTGTGTTTTCTCGCTTCCTTTCTTGCTAATTTTTTGGAAAGTTTTAGCGATTTTTCCCTTTTTTTATCTTTTCCTGCCAAATCATTTTTTGCTGTATTTTCTATTCTTGGTTTTTTCTCTCTCTTTTCCGCAGTAAATACATAGTATCCGTTAATTTCATCGATATGCACCCCGCCGAAAACTGCGATCAGCTTGTTTTTGTACCATTCGCGCCGCTTTGTGACCATATACATTATCCCGCCGGTCACCAGATGCCAAAAGCCGTCTTCGATAAATTTTTTTGCGACAGAAAAATCCGTGTGGTAGGGAGGATTACTAAAAATTTTTGTGAAATCCTTATCGGGGATGTTAGAAAAACCGTCGCTCTTTAATATGCGCATAACCTCCATTCCCCCGTTTTGCGCCGCATTTGCCCGTGCAAGCTGCACGGCATCCTCGGAGATATCACACAGTACTACCCGGCTAGGATCGATAAATTTGGCGGCGAGGATTCCGACTGAACCGTAGCCGCAACCAAGATCTAGCACTTTATCTCCCGGAAAAAATTCTGCTACGGAGAGCATGGCGGCGGTGCCTAAGTCAAGTGCCTCCGGTGAAAATACCATCTTATTTGTCTTAAATTTTAATTCCTGATTTTTAATGATTACTGTAAATTCTGCCATAATAATTCTATCTTCCCTTTTTAAGTTTCCCGCCATCAGTATTTACGAGCCTTGTAAGCTGGTCTGTGCGGATACTTTTATCATATCACGACAAGGAAAAAAAGTCCAGACCAGTGAAAGTTACAATTTTTGTAATTTGAACTCTTCCAGGATAAAGCTTGTGAAAACGCGGATAATAAATACCGGAAAGGATGGTGAAGGTAATGGAAAATGATACGATAGCACTTTTAAAAGAGTGCAATTCCGGGATCAAAATGGGAGTGAATTCCTTAGATGATGTATTAGATAAGGTGCAGGCAAGTGATCTGCGCGAAATTTTAAAGGCAGCGAAGAAAGAACATGAAAAGCTAGGGGATGAGACCCATGCGATTCTTTTGAAATACCATGAGGAGGGGAAGGATCCGCATCCAGTAGCAAAAATGATGTCCGCGATGAAGACGGGCGTAAAGCTTACTGTGCAGGAGAGCGATGCGACGGTGGCGGATCTGCTTACTGACGGCTGCGATATGGGAATTAAATCTTTGCACCGCTATTTAAACCAGTATCAGAACGCAGAGGAAAGCGTGGTAAAGCTAACGGGAAGATTGATTGAATCGGAGGAAAAACTGCGCAGGAATCTTCAATGTTATCTGTGATAAAATATTTTATACAAATAATATATTTTAAAAACACAGAATATTATGGAGCTTTATATATTGAACTAAAAAAGAAAATATCATGGTATTCTCAAACCAAAAGCAGGTTCACCCTTTTCGACTTTTTATCGGGAAGGGCGAACCTGTTTTTCTTTTTGCTCCCTCCAGATCCTATTAACCGCACTTTTTTCCTTTGTGCGGAAGATGTCTGAAAAGCGTGGACAAATAAAAAAAAACGTGTTATACTAAAGATAAAAGGAATGTGTCCGTAACGAAGACTTTTTTAATTTTCTGCGGACACAAATAATTTGTAAGCGAGGTAGATTATGCATGAAGCAATTTTTTTAGAACCTGTTTTTAAGGAGATGATCTGGGGCGGAAACCGGCTTTCTAAAGATTTTGGCTACAGTATTCCAAGTGATAAAACCGGGGAATGCTGGGCGGTCAGCGCACATAAAAACGGCGATTGCCGCATCCGGGGAGGACGCTTTGACGGGAGGCATTTAAGCGAACTCTTTGCGGGGGAGAGAGAGCTTTTTGGCGGGATAGAGGGCGATGTATTCCCGCTGCTTATCAAGATTATCGACGCGAAGGAGGATCTGAGTATCCAGGTGCATCCCGACAACGCTTACGCAAAAGAGCATGAGAATGGTTCGCTTGGCAAGACGGAGTGCTGGTATATTTTAGACTGTGATAGGGACGCAAAGATTGTGATCGGACACCATGCAAAAACTAAGGAAGAACTGCGGCAGATGATCGAGCAGAAGCGATGGGACGAGTTGATCCGTGTTATTCCGATCAGAAAAGGGGATTTTTTCCAGATTGTGCCGGGGACAGTACATGCCATTAAAGGAGGGACACTTATTTTAGAGACGCAGCAAAACAGTGATATCACCTACCGTCTTTACGATTATGATCGCCTGCAGAATGGCAAGCCGCGCGAACTCCATATTGAAAAAAGCATTGATGTGATTGGCTGTCCGCATCGGGATGTGGGAGCGGAGCGCGCAAAGGAGCAGATCGGGGGCGTTTTAAGAGAACATTTGATCTCCTGTGATTACTACTCAGTGGACAGGCTTGAAGTTAAGGGGGAGGCAGAGTTTTCTCTTACGGAGCCTTTCCGCATTTTCAGTGTGGTAGAGGGCGGGGGAGTACTCGATGGAGTAAGCCTTAAAAAGGGCGATCATTTCCTGCTTCCTGCGAATTATGGTACTTATCGGCTTTCGGGGGATATGGTGTTAATTACCTCCTGTGTTGTTTCGAGTGAAAGAGAGAGGAAGTAATGATTTATGGGAGGACTTTTTAATCCGGACAATACTTTTTTCCGGGGAATGTCAAAACTCTGGGATATGTTATTCGTAAGTATTTTGTGGGCGATCTGCAGCCTTCCGGGATATTTTATGATCACGCTGGTCACCAGCACATTAAGCGACCCGATACAGCTTTTTATCTATATGGCGATCGACGCGGTCTGTATGGTGCCGATAGGTCCTGCAACTTCAGCCATTTACTATGTGTGCATGAAGGTGATCCGCAGGGATCGCGGCTATGTCTTCCATGAATTTGTGTACGCATTCAAGCTGAATTTTAAAGTGGGCGCGATTTCCGGTGCGATTTTGGGCGCGTTAGTCACACTTTTAAGCTTTAATTTACAGTATTCCTATGCAGCGGTGACGGCTTCGGAAGATATGATGGGACGTGTACTTTTGGTCGTGACGCTTGCGATCTGTTTTGTGCTTTTGGGAACATTGATGTTTCTGTTCCCGGTACTCTCAAGATTTACCATGGGGGTAAAACAGCTTTTTAAGACGGCGGTCTATATGGCGTTTCGCCATATCCTGCACACAGCGGGAGTTCTTGTGATTGTAGCGTTGACAGTGGTTGCAATGTATATTATTTTGCCCGCAGTATTCTTTATGCCTGCGGTCTGCGCACTCCTTTCCTCCTTTCTAATCGAGCATGTCTTTAAGCGATATATGCCAAAGCCGGAGAAAACGGCGGCAGCGGATGGTACGCTT
>CAJTLX010000055.1 GCA_910577165.1 uncultured Lachnospiraceae bacterium | reverse complement strand
GCGGGTACATGGTCGCTACGGACTCTTCAAGATTGATCAGTCTGATCGAGTTAATATGGTCTTTGTCAAGGACGACTTCAAGGCTTAAAACGGTATCATTAAGTGAAATGCCGCAGGTATAGACCCCGGCGCGGTATGTAGCATCGGATTGATAGAAATCTTCGACTGTGCGGTCAGAAGTGCCGTGGCTGACAACATCCTGGCTGGAATAGTCATAGGCTGAACCGCTGTTGACATTGCCGGAACTACTGCGGTTAGGGGTGTTATTGGAGGAAGATGGCTCACTTATGCGGGAGAGCAAAAATACGAGCAGGGCGGCCGCGATAAGCAGAAAAAGCCCGATAAGCAGCCGGTTTTTGCGGAGAACCAAAATTTTCGTTTGCAATGGGATACCTCACGATCTGCCGCGCGGTTGGGCGGCTGTAATTTTTGTTCCAGGAGGAATACTTTGATAAAATATATGAGAAGGGGGAAAAAAGTATGACAGTTTGGTGGGGATAGAAATATTTATCGTATTTGTGGGGAAGAGTTGGCAGAGAAAAGAAAAATAATTAAATAATCAAGTTGGAAAGATTCGGTGACATGACGATGAGTGGGTGGCGGTTTATTACCGCCTCCTACTCAGTTTTTTGCTGCCGCGATAATTTTAGAGTTCCCGAATTTCCTTAGCAAGACTAAAAGGAATAATCTCATCCTGTTTTGTTTCCTTATATGCCCGTTCATCATGCATATAATAAATAATTTCCTTTGCCTTATAATTTTTAAATTTTCTGATTACCGTATCTAATATTTTCGTTTCATCGTCACTTAAAACAGAATAATCAATTCCTTTTGATGGGTATATATGAAATAATGTTGAATCATAATTAGAACTTTTTTCCTCACGGATATTTAGGTTTTCTAAATTCATAAGGCTATAATGTCCAATGGGGAGTGCCCCCAGATCATCATGCCGATAAACCATTCCTGTTATCGAACATCCTTTCATTTTATAAGAAAGAGCATCTGCATACCAAAGCATTTTCATAAGTTTTACTTTGAACAAATTTGATACATTTTCAGCAATATATGAAATGGCAGCTTCAATTTTATCAATATTCAGCTTTGTGAAACCATTGGAATCGGAAGGTTCTTCAAAGTTGACATATTCTCCTTCAAAAGCCTGCCGCGTCAGATATTCTTTTCCATATGAACCAAGTTTTTCAATCATTTTCTCCCGTATTTCCAGTTTTTTTGACTTTGTGAATTTATCAGTATTCTTTTTTAAAAATTCCAAAGCTTGTAATGGATTGTCCCTGATCAAGCGAAGCATTGTGTCGTAAGGTTCATCTTGGATTGCCTTGCTTTCGTATCTTGAGATGGTTGCTTCACCCCAACCAAGTAATCTTGCGAGATCAACTTGGGACAGATTATAACTTTCCCTGATTGCGACGATTTCATTGGAGGTGAGTAATCCATGTTTTATCCGGTAGGCATTTTTTGCATTGAGAAGATTTTCATTTGTCATGGAGCCGGTTTCAAATTCGTTCTCATCTTCGTTTGCATTTGCACAGAAATAGAATCGTTTGGTATAAGTTATTTCATCACCTTTCAAAGTAATTGTAGTAAAGCGTTTTCTTTCTTCGACTTCATGTGTTTTGTCACATAATGGACAGTTCATATGAATTTTTCGGATCAATGTGCTAGGTTCCATTTTTCTCCCTCCTTTTCTGGTTCGAAATCATGCATAGGGAAAATCCATTTTATCCCTTGCATAATGGAATGATACGCATAAAACATACTTTTTTGGGTTTCCTTTTATTTTTAGTTTCACATAGACAATTTTTCCATTTATATTCTTTCCAAATACAAAAAGCAATGGTGGGTTTATATCATCTTTGTCGATTTTCGTTTCAGAATATTCCTCTACAGTCAATTCTTTTAATCTTTCAACAACATCATCTATATCATATTCTAAATCTAATAAAGTATATGATGTTGAATGTTCTTTATCGTTTGTTTTATTCTTATTGATTAAGACAATATCTTCATTTATATTAAAATCTTCTTTTTCAAGAAAATCTTTTAACTCTTTGAGAAAGGAACTTACAGTCTTCTTTTTTGATTTTACGCTAAGAAAAATGATAATCACCTACTTTATGAATATATGCTATCAATTGATAGTATATACTTCAACTGATAGTTTGTCAACATATTTATAATGCAAAGGGGCGGAAATTGGTTAATCTTTTTTAAATAATCACCAAAATAAGGCAAGCGCATTGATTACTCTGCACTTGCCTTATTTTGTGAAAATATATTTTAGTATTTTATTTATTGTACTGTCTTCCTTCATGGTCAATTTCAAAATTTTCCCGGATAATCAGCTCCGAGATGGGAACAAATTCATAGCCTTTTTCTTTTAGAATAGTGATTACCGAGTCCAGTGCGTCCGCAGTGTATTTTGCACCATTGTGCATTAAAATAATTGAGCCATCACCGAGATGCTTGTGCTGCGTGACCGTCTTGATAATCGAGTCCACACCATAGTCTTTCCAGTCCAGGGAATCCACATCCCATTGGATCGCATAGTAACCACATTCATCTGCTGCCTGGATAACCGTATCGTTATAGTCACCGTAAGGAGGGCGGAAAAGGATCATTTCTTCGCCCGTCAATTCCTTGATATAATCATGTGGTGCGGTTAGTTCCTCTTTGCATTCGGCGAGGGAGAGAGTGGACATCTGTTTGTGATTTTGGCTGTGATTGCCAAGGTCATGCCCTCCGGCAAGGATGGCTTTGACATCGTCCGGATATTTATTCATCCAACCACCCGTCATAAAGAAAGTTACGTGTACATCATGTTTGGCAAGAATTTCTAAGATACGTGCAGTATCTTCATTGCCCCACGCGGCATCAAAACTAAGTGCAATTTGGGGTTTATCCGTCTTGACACAGTAGATGGGCAGTTTTTTCTCGGAGATGGTATTGCTGATGGTGTCAACGGCTTTTGGTATGTAAGTGAAGAGCGCGGCAAACAAAAGGAAGAAGCAGGCGCAGAGAAAGACAGTTTTTGCAGTGGCATAAAACAGATCTTTTTTATTGGATTCCGGCATGGAAAATCCCCCGATTTTTCTCATTTTTACAGAATATGCGGCGGGGGCTGTCCGGTAGAAGAAAAATCACAGCAAAAAAGAAAACTGCACCTAAAGGTGCAGTCTTCTTTTTTATGATGAAAAAATTATGAGAAAGCGTAATTAGTTAAAAGAGATCACTACTTCGTCCACCGTAAAGCTTGCGGTATCGGAAGGGGACTCAAAATAGAGAATCGGTTTTACGGTATTCTCGCCGACGGTAATTGTGCCGGTTACCTGTGTCCACTCGCCAGGAGTCAGATCGCCAGAACTTGCAAGGCGATTATAGGCGGTGTCCGCACCGTCGGAGGTATCTTCCTGAAGGGTAACATTTACTTCGGTTGCTTCTTCCACTTTAACCCAGTAGGAGATATCGATTGTGCGACCTGCAAGGTTGTAGTCTGAAAGATCAACTTCCGCGCCATTCCACGTTGCAGTGCGCCCTGTTACCTGCATTGCAAAATCGTCGTCATGTCCGCCGGAAACAATGGCAGCAGTGCCATCGCCGCGATTTCCAAAGAAAAGATTTTCGTCGTTAAAGGTAAGGGAGATGCTCTCCACAGCTGACATATCAGGCTTGTCAACAACCAGATCCTGATATTGTGCTTCTGCTGTCGCGCCTTCTACAATGGTGATCACCACGTCATCAATGCAGAAATCGTTAGTGTCAGTTGCCTCCCAGCAAAGAATTGGATTGGTAACATCCGCATAGACAGGAACATCATTCTCAATCAATACCCACTCACCGGAAGGAACCGCATCATTGTTAGCGCGTTCCGGCCAGTCACTGTTGCCGTCCGGCTTGGTAACTTGCAGGGTAGCGGAGATCATAATCGGCTCTCCAACTTCATGTTTTGCCCAGTAGGAAACATGGAGAACTTTGCCAATGCACTCACTCGGAACCGTGAGTGACACACCATGCCAGCTCTCGGTACGCCCGATAATCGAGAAGCATTCACCGCTGTCATGTCCATCCGTATTGATCCATCTTGCTCTTGCCCCGCCTTTGTCCTGGAAATACAGTGCCTGAGATCTTTCCGATGCATCGTAGGAAAATACCAGATTTGGATCTTTTGGCACTTCTGTCGGTGCTGTGGTAGGTGTAGGTGTTGGCTCCGGTGTCGGAGTTGGTGTTGGTGCCAGAGTATTTGTCGGTGCTGTGGTTGCGGTTGGCGTCGGTGTCGTCTTAGAATTCGTTTCCTCATCCCCGCACGCAGCAAGAGAACTGATTGCAAGGGAAGAAACCAGAGCCATGCCCATCAATTTCTTTAATTTCATAAAAAAACCTCCTCAAGTTTTTTTTTATGATGTGTTTTCAAGCAATAAGAAGGGAAAAAACTATTGCTTTTTGAATGTAACATCACTGTTATAAATATAGCATGATTTATGCATTGTGTCAATTATCAGGAGAGTATTTTAAAGTATTTTTGTGGAAATTATATAAAAAATAGAGCAATATTTCGATATATTGGATACTTAAATATTGCTATTTGTAAAATTCTGGAAGATAAAGGCGACATTAAACGTGTCTAATGAGAAAACCGCAGGCAACAGGAGATAAAATAAAGCATAAAAAGTTCTTTGAGTAAATTTTGAAAAGAAGGGAAAAAATACTTGACAAATCTCCTGATTTTGCGTTAAAATCAGAAGAAATCAAACGGACATTTTTTGTCGGGAAAAAGATAGTGAAGAGGAGCAGTAGATCTGGATACCCTTGCAGAGAGCGGCTGGCTGGTGTGAAGCCGCAGGTGCGAAAGATTGAACTCGCCTTGGAGTCCCGGAATTGAAGGGCGGATGCAGATAGATTCCGGCGGGTTTCCCCGTTACAGGAAGTAGAGGGTGTGCGCACTGCGCATGAACTAGAGTGGTACCGCGAAGCAGACTTCGTCTCTGGAAACAGAGACGAAGTCTTTTTTGTGCGCGGGGGTGCGTATAAAAATTAGATGCAGATGCGGAACTAAAACAGCATATGCCCGGACAGTGCCCGGAAGAAATTTATGGGAACAAAGCGAACAAAAATTTCTTCCCAGGTCATTGGGTACTGGAAGGGCAGATGCGGAACTAAAAAAAAGAAAGGAGAAGCAATGAGTACAGCATATTTACCAAAAGACATTGAAAAAAAATGGCAGGATATTTGGGATAGGGAGGAAGCATTTAAAGTGGAGGAGGACTATACCAAGCCGAAATATTACGCGCTGGTAGAGTTTCCCTATCCATCCGGGCAGGGATTGCACGTCGGGCATCCAAGACCGTACACCGCGCTTGACATTATCTCAAGAAAGCGCAGAATGCAGGGATACAATGTTTTGTTCCCGATGGGCTGGGATGCATTTGGACTGCCGACAGAAAATTATGCAATCAAAAATCATATTCACCCTAAGATTGTCACAGAAAATAATGTGGAACATTTTAAATCGCAGTTAAAGGCACTCGGCTATTCCTTTGACTGGAGCCGCGAGGTGAACACCACCGATCCGGAATATTATAAATGGACGCAGTGGATTTTCTTAAAACTCTTTAAAAAAGGTCTGGCCTACAAGACGGAGATGCCAATTAACTGGTGTACTTCCTGTAAGGTTGGTCTTGCGAACGAGGAAGTAGTAAATGGAAAATGTGAGCGTTGCGGCGGCGAGGTGGTGCGCAAGGTAAAAAGTCAATGGATGTTAAAAATCACCGAGTATGCGGATAAACTTTTGGAGGGACTTGACCATGTGGATTATATTGAGCGTGTCAAGGTATCCCAGAAAAACTGGATCGGGCGTTCTGTCGGCGCGGAGGTGGACTTTAAACTTGCGGACAGAGAAGATACCCTGCGAATTTTTACTACCCGTCCCGATACTTTATTTGGTGCCACCTATATGGTTATTTCCCCGGAGCATCCGCTGATTGAAAAATATCGCGAAGAAATTGTAAATTATGAGGAAGTGGCGGCGTACCATGAGCAGGCAGCAAAGAAATCCGACTTTGAGCGCACAGAATTGGCAAAGGAGAAGACTGGTGTCTTGCTTGGCGGGATTGGGGCGATCAATCCAGTGAACGGCAAGCAAATTCCTATCTGGATTTCCGATTATGTACTGATGACTTACGGCACGGGCGCGATTATGGCAGTGCCGGCACATGATGAGCGCGACTGGGAATTCGCCAAAAAATTCGATCTGCCGATCGTTGAGGTTGTGGCAGGTGGCAATGTACAGGAAGCGGCATTTACCGATGTGGCAACGGGAAAATTGGTTAATTCAGATTTCCTTGACGGACTGGAAGTAAAGGAGGCAAAGGAAAAAATTATCGCGTGGCTTACGGAAAAAGGAATCGGCAAGCAAAAAGTAAATTTCAAACTGCGCGACTGGGTATTTTCCCGCCAGCGCTACTGGGGTGAGCCGATCCCGATTGTGTATTGTGAAAAATGCGGCTATGTGCCGCTTAAAGAGAGTGAATTGCCGCTGATGCTGCCGGAGGTGGACAGCTATATGCCGACGGACAACGGAGAATCCCCGCTTGCCGCAATGACGGATTGGTTAAATACGACCTGTCCTTGCTGCGGCGGTCCGGCAAAACGCGAGTCCGATACCATGCCGCAGTGGGCGGGATCTTCCTGGTATTTCCTGCGCTATATCGACCCGAAAAACAGGGAGGAATTCGCCGGAAAAGAAGCGTTAAAGTACTGGCTTCCGGTGGATTGGTATAATGGCGGTATGGAGCATACCACACTGCATTTGCTCTACTCGCGCTTCTGGCATAAATTCCTTTACGACGAAGGGTTGGTGCCGACGGATGAGCCATATCAAAAACGCACTTCTCACGGGATGATTTTGGGGGAGAACGGCGAAAAAATGAGCAAGTCACGCGGCAATGTGGTCAATCCGGATGAGATTGTCGCAGAATTTGGTGCGGATACACTGCGCACCTATGAAATGTTTATCGGCGCGTTTGATTTAAGTGCTTCCTGGTCACAGGAGGGTGTGCGCGGCTGCCGCCGTTTCCTTGACCGTGTGTGGAAATTGCAGGATGACCTGGTAGACAGTGAGGGCTACAGCGCGGAAATGGAAACGAAAATGCATCAAACCATCAAGAAAGTCAGCCTGGATTTTGAGGCGTTAAAATTTAACACTGCAATTGCGGCAATGATGAGTCTGGTCAATGAATTTTACAAGGCGGGCAAGGTAACAAAGGGGGAATTTTCTACTCTGATTCTGCTTTTAAGTCCGGTAGCTCCGCATATGTGTGAGGAACTCTGGCAGATCATTGGAGGAGAGGGCAGGATATACCAGCAGGCATGGCCGGAGTATGAGGAAGAAAAGACTGTGGAGGACGAGGTGGAGATCGCCGTCCAAATAAACGGAAAAGTAAGGGCGACCATAAAGATCGGCGCGGAAGATACACAGGATATTGCAAGGCAGAAGGTAATGGCGGATAAAACGGTAGCAGGGCTGCTTGACGGAAAGAATGTGGTAAAGGAAATTTTTGTAAAAGGAAGAATTTATAATATTGTGGTAAAGTAAAAAGTATTTTGGGGATGAAAAAAGCCAGCAGAGAAAAAAATCTGCTGACTTTTTTTAACTTGGCACCGGGTAATTTTTCCAATTGCCATAGATCAAATGTGGGATGGATCCCGCATTTGAGGTGGTAAGTAACTTATCTGTATTCCCCCTCCGATAGCCTTTAGTGGGTTGACTGTAAATTTTTATTTGCCGTCGCCAACATCAACTTAATTCGATTTAACTGGTTTACCTCGCTTGCGCCCGGATCATAGTCCACCGCGACAATATTGGAATCCGGATACTGCCTTCGCAGTTCCTTGATCACGCCCTTGCCGACAATATGATTTGGCAGACAGGCAAACGGCTGTGCGCATACAATATTCTTCACTCCGGAGTGAATCAATTCGATCATTTCTCCGGTTAGAAACCATCCTTCCCCGGTCTGATTTCCAATGGAAACAATGGGGTCAGCATACTCGGCAAGCTGGTAGATTGTCGGCATTTCCTCAAAGCGATTGCTCTCGCGCAGTGCGAGGCGTGCCTCCTTTCGGAAATATTCCATAATTGAGATCACCGTCTTGTTTATTCTCGCATCCATCTTGCTTTTCCCCAGATATCTCGCCTTAAATTCTGCGTCGTAACTGCCGTACATAAAAAAGTCCAACATATCCGGAACTACGGCCTGCGCACCCTCGGCCTCCAAGAGATCCACTAAATAATTATTTGCTGCTGGCAAAAATTTTACCAAAATTTCCCCTACCACACCAACCTTTGGCTTTACCAGCCCTGGAACTAGCGCGAGCCTGTCGAAATCTTCCACAATTCCGTGCAGATTGCGCTTAAATTCCTTAAATTTTCCATTCTGCACGGATGTTTTGCAGGTTTCCACCCATTTTTCATACAGGGCATTTGCGGAGCCGGGAACCTGCTCATAAGGTCTGGTCGCATAGAGGACACGCATAAACAGATCGCCGTAAACTAACGCCTGCATCGCGCGGGTAAGGCGCGGCAAGGTCAGTTTAAAGCCCGGATTTTTTTCGAGCGCGCTGACGGAGATCACGGGGATCTGTCCCATTCCCGCCTTTTGCAGCGCGCGCCGGATAAATCCAATATAGTTGGTTGCGCGGCAGCCGCCCCCGGTCTGTGTGATGGCGATCGCCGTGTGGTCAAGATCATATTTTCCGGAGAGCAGCGCCTCCATAAATTGACCGACAACAATCAGTGACGGATAGCACGCATCATTATTTACATATTTTAGACCAACATCCACCGCCGTCTTGTTGTTTTTCGGCAAAATCACCAGATTTAAGCCTGTGGCGCGCAGTGCAGGTTCCAAAAATTGGAAATGAATCGGCGACATCTGCGGAGCTAAGATGGTGTAATTTTCCTTTAGCATCTGCTTGGTAAAGACAACGCGGTGATGTGCGGAGGAGGTAGGCTTTGGCACAATGCCCTTGCGCGCGCGGTCATTTACCGCGGAGAGCAGCGAGCGGATGCGGATGCGTGCGGCACCAAGGTTGTTGACCTCATCGATCTTAAGCACCGTATAGATTTTGCCCGAAGCATTTAAAATATCTGCCACACCATCCGTCGTCACCGCATCCAGCCCACAGCCAAAGGAATTGAGTTGAATCAATTCAAGATTTTCCTGTGTGCGCACAAAGGAGGCCGCTGCATACAATCGTGAATGGTACATCCACTGATCAACAACAATCATCGGTCTGTCCACCTTGGCTAAATGGCAGATAGAATCCTCGGTCAGTACGGCCGCGCCGAAGGAATTGATAAGCTCCGGAATACCATGGTTGATTTCCGGGTCCACATGGTAGGGTCTTCCGGCAAGCACAATGCCTCGCCTTCCCGTTTTCTTTAGATATTCCAGGGTTTCCTCACCCTTTTTCCTCGTGTCGTTCCTCGCCGCAGTTAATTCCGCCCAGGCAGCGGCGGCGGCTTGGCGGATCTCCTCCGCCGGGATCTGATTTTCTACACTCAGGTATTCCACAAGCCGCTTTGTCACAATCTCCTCATTCTCCAGGGAGAGAAATGGATTTTGGTAGATAATTCCATTTTCGCGAAGCTCCTCCACATTATTTTTGATATTCTCGCCGTAGGAGGTGACAATCGGGCAGTTATAGTGGTTGCCCGCGCCGTCGATCTCTTTTCGCTCATACGGGATGCAGGGATAAAAAATATAGTGGATTCCCTGTTTAAGCAACCACATAATGTGTCCATGTGCAAGCTTTGCCGGGTAACACTCGGACTCGCTTGGGATGGATTCGATCCCCATCTCATAAATCTTTCTTGTCGAGAGCGGAGAGAGAATTACGCGGTAGCCAAGTTTGGTAAAAAGAGTATACCAGAATGGATAGTTCTCATACATATTTAGCACGCGCGGAATACCGACTGTCCCCCTTGTGGCAATCCCTTCTGCAAGTGGTTCATAATCAAAATATCGATGCAGTTTAAAGTCGAAGAGATTTGGGATATTATCTTTATTTTTTTGTTTGCCGATCCCACGCTCACAGCGGTTGCCAGAAATAAACTGTCTCCCGTCGGAAAATTTGTTGATGGTCAGACGACAGTTGTTTGTGCAGCCTTTACAGCGTCCCATTCCTGTCTCAAAGCGCAGCGCGCTGATCTGGTCGATGGTGAGCATCCCTGTATCTTTGTGGTCATAGTGTTCTCTGGCAATCAGTGCCGCGCCGAACGCGCCCATAATCCCGGCAATATCCGGGCGTACCACATTCACACCAAGAAGTGCCTCCAGACTTTTTAGTACAGCGTCATTGTAGAATGTACCTCCCTGCACCACAATCTTTTTGCCCAGATCTTTTGGATCGGCAAGTTTGATTACCTTGTAGAGTGCATTTTTAATCACCGAGTAGGCAAGTCCCGCCGAGATATCAGCAACCGTCGCCCCTTCCTTTTGCGCCTGTTTAACCCGCGAATTCATAAATACTGTGCAGCGTGTGCCAAGATCGGTCGGATTTTTGGCAAAGAGCGCGATTTTTGCAAAGTCCGCCACTTCGTAATTTAAGGATTTCGCAAAGGTCTCGATAAAAGAACCGCAGCCGGAAGAACAGGCTTCGTTTAGCTGTACGGAATCGACAGTTTCATTCTTAATTTTAATACATTTCATATCCTGACCGCCAATGTCTAAGATGCAGTCCACATCCGGCGCGAAAAAGGCAGCAGCATAGTAGTGCGCCACCGTTTCCACCTCGCCCTCGTCAAGCAACAGTGCGGACTTGATCAGTGCCTCGCCGTAGCCGGTCGAACAGGAGCGAACAATTTTCGCGCCCTTTGGCATGGCAGCATAGATTTCCTTGATTGCGCGGATCGTAGTTTTTAGGGGACTGCCATTATTATTTGAATAAAAGGAGTACAGCAGAGAGCCATCCTCCGCCACAAGTGCAGCCTTGGTCGTGGTGGAACCTGCGTCAATGCCAAGAAAACAGTTTCCTCTGTAGGAGGAAAGATCCCTTTTTTTGACAGAATGTGCAGCGTGCCGTGCCGTGAAAGAGTGATAGGCGGACTCGTCCGCAAAGAGAGGGTCTAGACGACTGATCTCCATTGGAACTGCAACACCACATTTTAGGCGATTGACAAGTACGGATAGGGGAAAGGAGATCTCGTTCGCATTTATCGCTGAGCCGATCGCCGCAAACAAATGCGAATGCTCCGGGGCAATCACCTGTTCATCTGTCAATTTTAAGGTGCGGATAAACGTATTTTTTAATTCGGTTAAAAAATGCAAAGGTCCGCCAAGAAATGCGACATTGCCGCGAATTGGTTTGCCGCAGGCCAATCCGCTGATGGTCTGATTAACTACCGCCTGAAAAATCGAGGCAGCAAGATCGGGCTTTGTCGCGCCCTCGTTAATTAATGGCTGGATATCCGATTTTGCAAAAACGCCGCAGCGCGCCGCGATCGGATAGATTGCCTGATAGGATTTCGCATATTCATTTAACCCCGTCGCATCCGTTTTTAACAGTGTTGCCATCTGGTCGATAAAGGAACCCGTGCCGCCAGCGCAGATACCGTTCATGCGCTGGTCGATCCCCCCGGTAAAATATATAATCTTCGCATCCTCGCCGCCGAGTTCGATCGCCACATCGGTTTGAGGGGCATAATCTTTTAGGGAAGCCGCCACTGCCACCACTTCCTGTACAAACGGCACACCGAGGTTTTTCGACAGGGAAAGACCACCTGATCCGGTAATTACCGGATGAACTAACAAGTCTTTTCCAACGGATGTGATTGCCCTCTCAATTAGTGTCGCAAGCGTGGACTGGATATTGGCAAAGTGCCGCTCATAGTCGGAGAATAAAAGCTTTTTTTTCTCATCTAAAAGTGCTACTTTCACGGTGGTGGAACCAATATCAATACCGAGATTGTAATTTTGATCAGACATAAAAACCTCCATGAAATTTTATACATAAAACCCATTAAATGCATATTATAAATAGGTAAGAATAAGGAACAAATCTCCCATGAATTTGTATTATACGACAGAAAACGGGCGACTTCAAGCAGAAATTTACGATTTAATGAAGTGTTTATAAATCTCTCTGTCGAAGTAGAAATCGCCCCTGCGACAAAAGAACGCAGCAAAAACACCAATGCGTTCTTGAAATTCTATGGGGAATACGGACAATTTAGAAATGTTTCCAAAAATCACTTGCTTTTTTTTTAGGCTTATACTATAATAAGAACTCGTGATACGATGTTCCGCTGTACATGCCCCTGTGGCACCGCAGAACGCGGACGTAGAAAGAACATCCAAGTAAAAAGGAGGTCGCAAAATGAACGACATTATCAAAAACATTGAAGCTGCTCAATTAAAGTCCGAGGTCGCCAAATTTAACGTGGGTGATACCGTAAAAGTTTACGCGAAGGTAAAGGAAGGAAACCGTGAGAGAACACAGGTTTATGAGGGTGTTGTCACAAAGAGACAAAACGGCGGCGCGAGGGAGACCTTTACCGTGAGAAAGTCCTCTAACGGCGTTGGCGTGGAGAAGACCTGGCCATTACATTCCCCGATCGTGGAGAAAATCGAAGTGACAAGATATGGTAAAGTTCGCCGCGCAAAATTAAATTATCTGCGTGAGAGAACCGGCAAGGCGGCAAAGGTAAAAGAACTTGTAAAGTAATTGGAGCGGCAGTAACCATAAAATATTGATGGTTTGGACGGTGGATTGCAATAGGAAGTATGGAAAAACGGGACGGCGGGGAAGTTTGCTGTCCCGTTTTCAATTAGAAGAGCAGAAAGGGCGGGCAAATATTGGATTTTGAGATTGAATATCAAAAGGGAAGGAAAAAAAAGCGCAGGCGCAGTATTGCGGCAAAAATTCTGATCTGGACACTCCAGATTATTGCCACGATTTTCTTTGCCTGGTTTATTATAAATATTGTTTTGGAAAAGACATCAGTTCTTGGGGATTCGATGGAAATGACACTCTCCGATGGCGACAGCATTATTGTCAATAAATTCGCCTATCTCTTTTCGGAGCCTGAGCGCGGCGATGTGATTGTATTTAAACAGAGCGGTAGTGAACATGATTACTACGATGTAAAGCGAGTAATGGGGCTGCCGGGCGAGACGATCCAGATTGTGGACGGTGTCATCCATATCAATGGGGTAGAGATAGAAGAGAAAATCAACTGTGAGAAAATGCGGATTCCGGGATTGGCGAAAGATCCATTTACACTGGAGGAGGAGGAATATTTTGTGCTTGGCGATAACCGCAATAATAGCGAGGATAGCCGTTTCGCCAATATCGGGACGATCGTTAGGGAGGAGATTGTGGGAAGGGCATGGCTTCGCCTGAATGAATTCGGTTTTATCAGCACGATGAATCTATATAAAGAAGAGGAAGAAGAGCAGAAAAAGTAGTGCTGCCGCAGGAGGAAAACAGAAAAAAGGGGGAGAGGAAAATGCAGTATCAATGGTATCCGGGACATATGACAAAGGCAAAACGCCAGATGCAGGAGGATCTAAAACTAATCGATGTGATTATTGAGTTGGTGGACGCGCGGATTCCGCGCAGCAGCAAAAATCCGGACATCGATACAATGGCAAATGGAAAGGCGAGAGTGATTCTTTTAAACAAGGCGGATCTTGCGGACGGGGAAAAGACTGCGTGCTGGAAAGCCTACTACGAGGCGAAAGGTTATTTTGTTGTCACCATCAATTCAAAGGGCGGCACGGGAATAAAGGAAGTCGAGGATGCCATAAGAAAGGCCTGTCAGGAAAAGATCGAGCGCGATCGAAAACGCGGCATTCAAAACCGTCCCGTCCGCGCGATGATTGTCGGGATTCCCAATGTGGGAAAGTCGACATTTATCAATGCCTTTGCGAAAAAAGCGATCACAAAAACCGGGAATAAGCCGGGGGTAACAAAGGGCAAACAGTGGATTCGCCTAAATAAAAATGTTGAGCTACTCGATACGCCGGGGATTCTCTGGCCAAAATTTGAGGATCAGAAGATAGGGCTGCGCATTGCGTTAATTGGTTCCATCAACGACGAGATTCTTGTGACAACAGAACTTGGATCTGAACTTTGCAATTTCCTGACCAGGCAGTATCCCGGCGCGCTTTCTGCCAAATACAAAGTGGAGGAAGATGGGGATGGGAATATCATATTAGAGCGCGTTGCAAGGGCGCGCGCCTGCTTAAAAAAAGGCGGGGGACTTGATATAGAAAGGGCAGCGGGATTTGTATTAGATGATTTTCGAAATGGAAAAATCGGATGTTTTACGTTGGAGATGCCGGAATGATTGGAAATTGGAACAGGGGGAAAATAGTAAAATAAAAAAAATTGGAAAGGAAAGAATGTATGTGTGAGGAAAAAAAGAAGAATTTTGTGGAAAAGCTCGGCGCGCAGTTGGAGAGGGGAAAAATGACCTTAGCGCAGATGGATGATACCTTAAAAAACGCGGGCGATAAGCTTGCGGATTATATTAAGGCATTTAAGGGGGACGCTCGTCCCGGCGCGAAAAAACTTGTGGACAAATATCAAAAAACCATGGATAGGCTGGAGGAGGAGAAAAAGCGTATCTTTAAGATGAAAGAATATGAACGCCGCTATGCGGAGTATGAGTATATTGCGGGGATTGACGAGGTGGGAAGGGGTCCTTTGGCGGGTCCTGTGGTTACCTGCGCCGTGATCTTGCCCAAGGACTGCGATATTCTCTATATTAATGATTCCAAGCAGCTTACCGAAAAAAAGCGCGAGGAGCTTTACGAGGAGATTACCGCCAAGGCGATCTCGTATGGGATCGGTATTTCCTCGCCGCAGCGCATTGACGAGATCAATATTCAACAGGCAAATTTTGAAGCAATGCGCGAGTCCATCGCCAACCTTTCCGTAATTCCGGATATTTTGCTCAACGATGCCGTGACCATTCCGGAGGTGCGGATTCCGCAGGTGCCGATTATCAAGGGGGACACAAAGAGTATTTCTATTGCGGCGGCAAGCATTGTCGCCAAGGTATTTCGCGATCGGCTGATGGCGGAGTATGACAAGCAGTATCCGGGGTACAGTTTTGCAAGCAATAAGGGGTATGGCTCGGAGGAACATATTCAGGCATTAAAGAAATTAGGTCCAACACCGATTCACCGAAAGAGTTTTCTGCATAATTTCGGCTATTGATTCAGAGCTTTTAGAAATAAAAAGAGTAAAAATTTAGCAGGAGGGGAGGATGAGAAAATGGCAGGAAAAAACCCATATGAAAACAATCCTTACAATGGATATGGTGAAAAGGAGAGCCGAGGAGAAGAGGGGAAAAAAGCGGTGGTAACAGCAAATCTTTTGGAGGAAAAGAAAAAGACGGCAGTTGCCCTAGAATATGATCCGGGTGAACAGGCACCGAAAATTATTGCGAGCGGCAGGGGGGTTTTGGCGGAGAAAATTATTGAGAAGGCACAGGAGAGCCAAGTGCCAATCCATAGGGATGAACGCCTGGCCAACACGCTCTCCAAATTAGAGATTGGCGATTTTATTCCCCCGGAACTCTATGAAGTGGTTGCGCAGGTATTAATGTTTGTTGACCGGTTAGATAATATCAAGGAGAAGGTAATGGGAAAACCCGTATAGGGGAGGAAGATGGGTGGGAAAAATAAATAAGCGTAAGCTTGGCGGAGAGAAGGAACTTGCGGCAGCAGAATATCTTGCGGGGCGGGGCTACCGGATTTTGGAACATAATTTTTTTTGTCGGGCGGGGGAGATTGATCTGATCGCAAAGGAAGGGAACTATCTTGTATTTATCGAAGTAAAATACCGCAAAGATGGCGCGTTCGGCTCTCCAGAAGAAGCGGTCACGAAAAGAAAACAGCGCGTGATCGCAGAGGTGGCGCGCTATTATCTGTTAAAAAATGGATATCCGCAAAACACGCTCTGCCGCTTTGATGTGGTGGCAATTGCAGGGCAGGAAATTCATTTGATTATCAATGCGTTTGAGGGCTAGGAGGATGGAAATTGGACAGAATTTTAAATGGGAATGCGATGTTAAAAAATGTGGATACCGTACCCTATGTGGCTTTCCCGATCTTTGAGGCGTACCCGGAGATTGTCTGCGGATTTTCCACAAGACTTTGTGGGGTTAGCCGCGGAGAATTTGCCTCGATGAATCTCGGATTTTTGCGGGGGGATAAGGAGGAGCGAGTACTTGAAAATTACCGCCGCTTAACAGAGAGTATGGGGATCAGACCGGAACAGCTTATTTTTACCGATCAGGTACACGGGACAAAACTTCGTCTGGCGGGAAGGGCTGACTGCGGCAAGGGAATTTTTCACGAGCGCGATTATAAAGGTGTGGACGGGCATACCACCAATGAACCCGGCGCAGCACTTTTAGTTTTTGGTGCCGACTGTGTCCCCCTCTTTTTCTATGACCCTAAAAAAGGCGCGATCGCCACGGCGCATGCGGGTTGGCGCGGAACAGTCGGAAGGATTGCCGGGGGGATGGTTTCCTTTATGCAGGAAAAATTTGGAAGCCACGCAGAGGATCTGCGTGTTGTGATAGGTCCTTCGATAGGACCGGAATGCTATGAAGTCGGGGAGGAAGTGGCAAAAGAATTTGAACAATCCTTTGGGAAGCGGGTGTGGGAGAGCAATATAATCCTCGTGAAAAAAGAAAATGTGAAAGAGAAGTATTTTGTTAATCTCTGGGAGGCTAACCGTGTAGCACTCCTAGAAGCGGGGGTGGGGGATAATCATATTGTGGTTTCCGGACTTTGTACAATGTGCAGACAGGATCTGTTTTTTTCGCACCGCGCAAGCGGTAATAAGCGCGGGAGTATGGCGGGATTTATTATGCGAAGGAACTAGGGAGGTAGTGTGAAAAATAATGCTGATGCACTTATTTTTTACACACGAATTTGTGCTGAAGCGTCACAAATTCAAAAATCGCAGAGCCGAATCTGATATTCAGCTCGCGTGCCTATGCAAAAAACGCTTTGGAATGGGGGATTTTTATGGAAAGGGAAGAATATCGGGTAAATCCCATCGATCTTAAAAGGATAAAAAACAGGGAACATACGGTAAGGGTTCCAGGGTCTAAAAGCATAACAAACCGGGCACTTTTGCTTTCTGTGCTTGCCAGGGGAAAGAGTACCCTAACGGGCGTACTTTTCTCGGAGGATTCCCGTTATTTTATGGAATGTGTAAAAGATCTGGGCTTTGAAGTTTCGATAAATGAGCCGGAAAAAGAAGTAAAAATTGTCGGCGGGGCGGGGAAGATCCCAAAAGAAAAAGCCAAGCTCTATGTGGGCAGCGCGGGAACGGCGGCGCGCTTTTTAACGGCACTTCTTGGAATCTCTTCTGGGGAGTATTTTCTTGACGCATCGGCGCAGATGCGAAAGCGGCCGATGGCACCCTTACTTGCAAGTTTAAGAGAATTGGGGGCAGAGATAAATTGCACCGAAGAGGAGGGGCATTTTCCGTTTTCCCTTTCGGCAAACGGGGTGAGGAAACAGGAAATTTCGGTAAATATCGATGACAGCAGCCAATTTTTAAGTGCCCTGTTAATTTCTTCCTGCTGCACAAATAAGGATTTTACCATCCTGGTAGAGGGAGAACATGGAATGTCCTACATTGGGATAACCACGCGGATGATGGAGGAATTCGGGGTGCGCGCGCTGCGCAAGGAAAACAATGGCAAAATTTCCTATTTTATTCCGGGAAACCAAGGCTATCAGGGGAGGGATTATGCGGTGGAGCCAGATCTTTCCGCTGCCTGCTATTTTTACGCGATAGCAATGTTGCTTGGCATTCGCATCTGTGTGGAGGGGGTGCGCATGGACACGCTTCAGGGAGATATTAAGTTTTTAAAATTGCTTGAGCGGATGGGAGGAAAAATAGAGAACACTGAGAAGGGAGTCGCATTAAGGGGCGCGGAGAGCGGAACATTTCATGGGGTGGAAGTGGATATGCATACCTTTTCCGACCAGACCTTAACGCTTGCGGCACTCGCGCCATTTGCCGATACGCCGACCACCATCACAGGGATCCGTCATCTTCGCGGACAGGAATGTGATCGGATCGCGGCGATCTATACGGAACTAACAAAACTTGGCGTATGCTGTGAAGAATTTTCTGATGGAGTGCGGATCTATCCGGCAGAAAACATCTATGGCGGGCGGATCTGCACCTACAATGATCACCGTGTGGCAATGAGTTTCGCGCTGATTGGTCTGCGCATTCCGGGCATTGTGATTGAAAATCCTTCCTGCTGCCGCAAAACTTTTGAGAATTATTTTCAGGTATTTGAGGATCTTTGTTTGCAGCTTTGAGAGGGGGAAGATATGGAGAACTGCCATAAAATCAAATCCATCGTGCCGGGAAGCATTGCGGAGGAACTTTCTCTTTCTCCGGGGGATAAGCTGCTGCGCATAAATGGAAAAAAGATCGCGGATATTTTTGATTATCATTATCTGGCAAATGATGAATACCTGACTTTGCTGGTGCAAAAATCCTCCGGCGAGGAGTGGGAACTTGAGATTGAGAAGGATTACGGGGAGGATCTTGGTCTGGTATTTGAGGAGGGGCTGATGGATCAGTATCGCTCCTGCCGAAATAAATGTATTTTCTGTTTTATTGACCAGATGCCGCCGGGAATGCGCGAAACCCTGTATTTTAAGGATGACGATGCAAGATTATCTTTTTTGCAGGGAAATTATATTACATTAACCAATATGAGCGATGAGGATGTAAAACGCATTTGTTTTTATAAATTATCGCCGATAAATATTTCGATTCACACCATGAATCCTGCGCTGCGCTGCAAAATGCTAAATAATCGTTTTGCGGGGGACGCGCTTTCAAAAATATGGGATTTCTTTGATGCTGGGATCACAATGAACGCTCAGATCGTGCTGTGCAAGGGGATTAACGACGGGGCGGAATTAGATTTTACCATCGGGGAATTAGAAAAATTCCTGCCGTATATGGAGAGCGTTTCTGTTGTTCCCGTTGGAAAGACAAAATACCGCGAGGGGCTTTTTCCTTTAGAGAGTTTTAACCGCGAGGATGCAAGGGCGGTACTTCATCAGATTTTTTCCTGGCAGGAGAAAATGCTTTCGCGCCATAAAACGCGCTTTGTTCACGCGAGTGACGAGTGGTTTTTAACGGCGGGATGGCCAATTCCTGAGGCGGAGTACTATGAGGGGTACGGTCAGATTGAAAACGGTGTTGGCATGGCGCGCTCGCTGATGGATGAAGTTTCCGCGGCACTGTCGTCTGCAAAATTTTCTCCCCCCAAAAAAAGTAAGGAGATCTCCCTTGCAACCGGAGTTTTAGCAGTACCGATCCTTACCGGACTCTTGGAGTCAATAAGGGAAAAATTTCCAGAAATTACCGTCCATCTCTACCCGATCATCAACCATTTTTTTGGCGAGGAGATCACAGTGGCGGGACTTGTGACCGGGCAGGACTTAGTCGCGCAGCTAAGGGGAAAACCTTTAGGGGAATACCTTTTAATTCCGTCGGTGATGATTCGCCCGAAAGAATACGATTTTTTAGATGATTACACGATAAAAGAAGTAGAAAGCACTTTACAAACTAGAGTTCGTATTGTACAATCGGATGGGATGTCCTTTGTGCGCGCGATTGTGGAACCATTTTCACAGGATACGGATTCGCGCGAAGGGCGAGATTAAAAAAGAAAGGTATGGGGTTCGCATATGAGTAAACCGGTAGTGGCGATCGTCGGTCGCCCGAATGTGGGAAAATCGACATTATTTAATGCCCTTGCGGGCGAGCGCATCTCAATTGTAAAAGATACGCCGGGCGTGACGCGCGACCGCATTTATGCGGATGTAACCTGGCTTGACAAACAGTTTACCATGATTGATACCGGCGGGATTGAACCGGAGAGCAAGGATATGATGCTCACCTATATGCGGGAGCAGGCACAGATCGCCATCGACACGGCGGATATCATTGTCTTTGTGACCGATGTGCGCCAGGGGCTTACGGACGCAGACGGGAAAGTGGCGGATATGCTTCGCCGATCGGGAAAAACAGTAATCTTAGCCGTCAACAAGGTGGACAGTTTTGAAAAATTTATGGCGGATGTATATGAATTTTACAATCTTGGCATCGGGGAGCCAATTCCGGTTTCTGCGGCCTCCATGCTTGGTTTTGGCGAACTCTTAGATGAGATCGTATCGCATTTTGATGCTGCGGATATGGTCGAGGAGGAAGATACTCGCCCGAAAATAGCGATTGTCGGAAAACCTAATGTCGGAAAATCCTCACTGATCAATAAGCTCCTTGGGGAAAACCGTGTGATTGTCTCAGATATCGCGGGTACAACGCGCGATGCGGTGGACACGCCAGTTGTATGGAAGGAAAAAGAATATATTCTGATTGATACAGCGGGACTGCGGCGCAAGAGCAAGGTAAAAGAGGAGTTAGAGCGTTTTAGTATTATTCGTACAGTATCTGCCGTGGAGCGCGCGGACGTGGTGGTAGTGATGATTGACGCAGAAGAGGGCGTGACCGAACAGGACGCAAAAATCGCGGGGATTGCGCATGATCGCGGGAAGGGGATTATTATTGCGGTAAATAAATGGGATGCGATCGAAAAGGACGATAAGACCATCTACAAACATACAGAAAAGATCAGAGAAATTCTCTCTTTTCTTCCCTACGCGCAGATTCTATTTCTCTCCGCAAAGACCGGGCAGCGCGTCGTAAAGCTTTTTGATGTGATCGAGGTGGTGATCCAGAATCAAAATCTGCGCATTGCGACCGGTGTGCTAAATGAGATTTTGATGGAGGCGACCGCCTTACAACAGCCGCCTTCCGACAAGGGAAAACGCTTAAAGCTCTACTATATCACGCAGGTGGCGGTAAAACCGCCAAGTTTTGTTCTCTTTGTCAACGACAAGGAGTTAATGCACTATTCCTACACCAGATATATTGAGAACAAGATCAGAGAGGCCTTTGGATTTTCGGGGACTTCGCTAAAATTTATTATCCGGGAACGAAAGGAAAACTAAAAAGGATTTAAGGAGGAGCAATGGTCTGGCGAATTATTTTATGCCTACTGTGCGGGTATGGGTTTGGCTGCATCTCAACGGGCTATATTGTCGGCAAGATGAACCATGTGGATATCAGAGATTACGGGAGCGGCAATATTGGAACCACCAATACGCTTCGCACTCTCGGAAAAAAAGCGGGCGCGATCACCTATCTTGGCGATGTTGCCAAGGCGATGATCCCCATGCTTATCGCGCGCTTTGTGATCTTTAAGGGCGAACCGTATGCAGAACTTTTGGGGCTTTACGTAGGGCTTGGGGTAGC
>CAJTLX010000054.1 GCA_910577165.1 uncultured Lachnospiraceae bacterium | reverse complement strand
GAAACAAAAGGATGCTTCCCTGCTCGCCGCTTCCGGGGAGATTATCAACCAGATCTTGGCGGTACTCTCCGGCTATCGGCTGAGCGAAATACAGAAAATGCATATGCAGCGCGTGTTAAGAAGTATCCTGCATGGTTTTGTTTCTCAGAGAGATTCTGGATGTTTCCATTATTTTACAGTTAATGCTCTGGAGAGTTTTCATATTGCGGTGGATTGCCTTTTAGAGGGAATCCACCGGATGGAAGAGGAAGAAAGTAACAAATAAATACGATATCCCTAGCATCAAACTATTGCCAGGGATATCGTCCTCCGGGAGATGTGTACTCGCATGGATCGGAAAAAATAGAGAAAGTACTTGCATATGTTACTTAAAAATGCTACAATCATTTTGTAATATATCGGATAGAGGATACCTTTGGCGGATGGCAGGCGCACAGAAAGACTGCGAAATCAGCAGAGTAAAAAGGAGTATGAGAAGGAGGGTTGTAGCATTGAAGAAATTATCATGTTTTTTACTTTTAGCAGCGGGAATATCACTTCAGACAGCGGCGGCAGTTCCAACGGGAATTCCGGGGACGGATACAAATGCGGGAGTGGATTATTATCTTTGCGAAGAGACAGAGATTGATGAAAAAACATTAATAGAATATGTGGCAAAATCCACGGAGGACGAACAGGAAGCAGTGGCTGTCCTAACAAAAGTTCTGGGAACGGATACAAATTCAGAAGTGGATTATTATATTTCGTCAGATGCGGACAGCAATGAAACTGCATCGATGTATTATCAGCCTGCGGAGCAAAGGGAAGGAGATCATTACTGCTCTTATGGGATTGCGTACATCACCCCTACTCCCGTGCCGGGAATGGATGCAAACGCGGAAGAAGACTATGATGTGATCGCCTTCTCCCCGAATAAATCTGCCGAAGCATTGCATTATGGCGCGCAGATTGGAAAAGGAATTTATTGATTGTGTTTTTTGAAATAAATAACCTTGATACTAAAAAGGTATTCAAATTTGAATGCCTTTTTATATTTGTCTGAAGAATTATGTAAGAAAATCACATTGGAAAATTGGATTGACAAAAACCAGCCGAATCTATATAATCTGTAAATAGTGGTGAAAATCCAGCATTTATATATAAAACAGCATATGTCTGGACAACACCCTGAAGAGATTTTACGAGCAAAGCGAAAAAAATCTCTTCCAGGAAAAGGGGTGTTGGAAAGAGATATGCGGAACTCAAAAACAGCATATGTCTGGACAACACCCTGAAGAGATTTTACGAGCAAAGCGAAAAAAATCTCTTCCAGGAAAAGGGGTGTTGGAAAGAGATATGCGGAACTCAAAATAGGAGGTTTTGTGTGATGAAAGCATATGGAGTAAATGAACTTCGGAGAATGTATCTGGAGTTTTTTGAAAGCAAAGGGCATTTAAAGATGAACAGTTTTTCTCTTGTACCGCAGAATGACAAGAGCTTACTTCTTATTGCGGCGGGGATGGCACCGTTAAAGCCATATTTTACTGGGCAGGAGATCCCACCGAGAAAAAGAATTACCACCTGCCAGAAATGCGTGCGCACCACCGATATCGAGAATGTCGGCAAGACCGCAAGGCATCTTACCTTCTTTGAGATGCTCGGCAATTTCTCTTTTGGCGATTATTTTAAGCATGAGGCGATTGCATGGTCTTGGGAATTTCTGACAAAAACGCTTGGCATGGATCCGGACAGGCTCTATCCGTCCATCTATGGCGAGGATGAGGAAGCATTTAAGATTTGGACGGATGAAGTTGGGGTTCCAGCGGAACGCATCACGCGCTTTTACCGCGATGAAAACGGCGAGTGCGATAATTTCTGGGAACATGGTGCGGGACCTTGTGGTCCTTGCTCGGAAATCTATTATGATCGCGGTGAGAAATACGGCTGTGGAAAGCCGGACTGCAAGGTGGGCTGCGATTGTGACCGTTTTATGGAGGTCTGGAATAATGTCTTCACTCAGTTTGAGAGCGATGGCAACCGCCATTATACGGAGCTTGCACAGAAAAATATTGACACTGGTATGGGGCTGGAGCGTCTTGCCGTTGTAATGCAGGATGTGGATTCGGTCTTTGATATCGACACGATGAAGGCTATCCGCGATAAGGTCTGTGAGATGGCACATGTGACCTATGAAACAGATGCGAAAAAGGATGTTTCTATTCGCCTGATCACCGATCACATTCGCTCTGTTACCTTTATGACTTCGGATGGTATTTTGCCGTCAAATGAGGGGCGCGGCTATATCCTGCGCCGCTTGCTGCGCCGTGCGGCAAGGCATGGAAGGCTTCTTGGCATTGACGGGCTTTTTCTCGCGGCACTTGCACAGACCGTAATTAATGAGTCGAAGGATGGCTACCCGGAGCTGGCAAAGAAGCAGGAGTATATTTTAAAGGTCTTGACAAACGAGGAGGAGAAATTTAACAAAACCATTGATCAGGGACTTTCCATCCTCTCGGAAATGGAGGAAAACATGGTGGATACCGGCAGCAAAATGCTTTCCGGCGAAGATGTGTTCCGGCTGTATGACACCTATGGTTTCCCGATTGACTTGACCGAGGAGATCCTTGAAGAAAAAGGATTTTCCGTGGATATGGACGGCTTTAAAAAGGCGATGGAAGTGCAGAAAACAACCGCCAGATCCGCGCGCGCCGTAACTAATTATATGGGGGCGGATGCCACGGTGTACGACCAGATCGATGTAAATATTACCTCGGAATTTGTCGGCTACGACTGTCTTGTTAAGGATTCTAAGATTTCGGCGATGACAAATGAAACGGCAGTGGTAACGGAACTTGTGGCGGGTGAGAATGGCACAATCATTGTGCAGGAAACCCCATTCTATGCGACAATGGGCGGTCAGGAGGGCGATACGGGTACAATCGTTTCCGGCGACGCAAAATTTGTTGTTGCGGATACCACAAAATTAAAGGGCGGAAAGATTGCGCATCAGGGCATGGTGGTAAGCGGAATATTTCAGACCGGACAGACCGTGATCTTACAGGTGGATGGCGGTGCGCGCGCGGCGACCTGCAAAAATCATAGCGCGACCCATCTTTTGCAGGAGGCATTGCGCCAGGTACTCGGCACCCATGTTGAGCAGGCCGGTTCCCTGGTAAATCCTAATCATCTGCGTTTTGACTTTACGCATTTTTCCGCGATGACAAAGGAGGAGATCGAGGAGACCGAAGCCATTGTCAACGCAAAGATCGCGGAGCGCATTCCGGTTGTCACTCAAGTGCTTGCGATTGAGGAGGCAAAAAAGACGGGGGCAAAGGCACTTTTTGGTGAGAAATATGGCGATACTGTGCGCGTTGTCTGTATGGGAGAATTTTCCAAAGAATTCTGTGGCGGCACACATGTGGATAATACTGGCACAATCACCGCGTTTAAGATTCTTTCTGAGTCCGGTGTGGCAGCGGGTGTGCGCCGAATTGAAGCGATCACGGCGGACGGCGTATTTGAATATTATCACAGGGTGGAAGAGGAACTTAATGCGGCGGCAAAGGCAGCAAAAGCAGAGCCAACCGCTCTTGTCAAAAAGGTGGAGGCACTTCTTGAGGAGATCAAGGAGCTGCATTCTGAAAACGAGAAACTCAAGGCAAAGCTTGCAAATAATTCACTCGGCGATGTAATGAGCCAGGTAAAAGAATTTAACGGGATGAAAGTCCTTGCCGCGAAGGTGCCGGAAGTGGATATGAACGGGCTTAGGAATTTGGGCGATCAGCTAAAGGAAAAGCTAGGTGAGGGCGTTATCTTTCTTGCTTCCGCCAAGGAGGGCAAAGTAAATCTTGTGGCGATGGCAACCGAAGAAGCAATGAAGCTTGGTGCGCACGCGGGCAATCTGATTAAGGAAGCGGCTGCACTTGTCGGCGGAGGCGGAGGCGGTCGTCCGAATATGGCACAGGCGGGCGGAAAAAACCCGGCGGGAATTGACGCGGCGATCGCGAAGGTATATGAAGTTTTAGGAAAGTAGATCATTCATAAAATTGATGGTTTTATAACATTAAATTATTTTATTCTCAATAAATTAACTGACCTCTCTTAAACTTAAAGGTTTTGGGGAGGTCAACTAATTGTAAATTATAGTCAATACACATAAGGATAAATATGTAGAAAATGAGTTAGCTGAAACTAACAGATATAGTGAGAGTATGTGCAGAAATCATACCACAAAGATATCGTAAAAGACTATGTGCAGAAATCATATTGCAGAGATATTATAAGAGAATATATGCAGGAATCATATCGCAAAGATATTGTAAATTAATTGTACAAAAAAGGAGAATAACAATATGGATTTGGTCTATCAGCACAAAGTACAATATTATGAAACCGATCAGATGAAAGTGGTACATCATTCCAATTATATTCGCTGGTTTGAGGAATCGCGCACGGACTTTCTGGAAAAATCAGGTTTTTCCTATGCATGGATGGAAGAACAGGGCATAATTATTCCCGTGCTTTCGGTTTCGGCAGAGTATAAAATGATGGTGCATTATGGGGAGGAAGTCCTGATTTTTCCGACGGTAACAGAATTTAACGGGGTGAAGATGGCACTTTCCTATCAGGTGATCAAAGCGATGACTGGGGAATTGGCTACCACAGGAAAGAGCAGTCACTGCTTTTTAGACCGGGCATATCGACCATTGCGCCTGAAAAAAGAGTTTCCGCAGGTATATGAGATGTTTATGTCCTGCCTTTCTCACGGACAGAAGGAGATACCTCCTTCCGCCCGATAAGAAATTATAGGAATTCTCCGCCAATCATCACCCGCTCTAAATTAAGGGACTCATCCACAATCAGCAGATCCGCATCCCTGCCGCACGCGATCTCTCCGACAGTATCCGAAAGCCCCACCGCCTTTGCAGGCAGGGCAGTGGCGGCAAGAAGTGCCTGGTTTAGTGGGATGTGGAAACGAACAGCGTTTTTTACTGCATCGAAAAGAGTGATGGTGGAACCCGCAAGTGTTCCATCTGCAAGGTAGGCTCTTTTCTCTTTGACTTCAATTGGCAGTCCGCCCGCCATATATTTGCCGTCGACAAGTCCTGTCGGATTGATGGAGTCCGAGATAAGAAGAATGCGACCGGACATTGCCGAAAAGATAAGCTCAATTACTGCGGGGTGGATATGGATGCCATCGCAGATCAGCTCGACGTTCAGTCTGGCAGCGAAGGCGGCACCCACAGGACCTGGCTCACGGTGCAAAAGCGGGCGCATGGCGTTAAAAAGATGGGTGATATGGGTAGCTCCCGCCTCGGCTGCCGCTAATGCCCTTTTGTAATCGCAGTTGGTATGTGCGATGGATATGGTAAAATTATCTTTATTGCGGCGAATAAAATCAAGCGCACCGGGGAGTGAGGGATCGAGGTCGAGCAATCGGATGGCATACCCGCAACGCTCCTGATATTCGTCCACAAGTGCCTGTGAGATCGGGCGCAGATAATTTTCATCATGCGCGCCCTTTTTGGCGGCACCAAAAAATGGTCCTTCCATATGAATTCCCTGGATTCTCGCGCCGCAAGTTTTTTTTGTCTGCATTGTTATCGCCTGTCGGATAGAATGCATGGCGCGAGCATACAGTGTATCTTCGCTGGTCATGGTAGTTGCGAGGAGTGAAGTAATGCCGTGCGCCGCGTAAAAGGAACACATGGAAAGAATTTCTTCCGGTTGCGATTTTGAAAAATCAAATCCCATACAGCCGTGAGTGTGAATATCAAACAACCCCGGCCAGATCATTTTCTCCGCACAGTCAATTGTCGGATCTTTGTAGGCTGTCGGGTGGCTTGTCCTGCGCGGTGAAATCGCCGCTATCTTTCCTTTTTCTACAATGAGATCCGCGGGAATAAATTCATCATTGATAAATACTAAACCATTTTGTAATATCATAATTCTTTCATTTCCTTTAATTGTTATGTGTAAAACTTCAATTTGATTATTGTTCTGTGAACATGATATTTCTTAACAAAAAAATGCTTAGCGGCTTAGGACAAAATCGAGAAACCGCTGTGCGGAGGTGGAGAGATCGCGGTTTTTTACAAAAGAAAAGCCGACTTCTCTCTTTTTAACGGAGGAGGAGAGCGGTAGGAGCAAAAGCCGCTCTGCGGCGATATCTTCCCGGACAAACTCCTTTATTACACAGGCGATGCCAAGCCCGGTGCGCGCAAATTCAATTAGGAGATCCATGCTGCTGACCTCCAAGATCTGTCCTGTGCGGATATGATGGCTGGCAAGATGATTGTCGATATGGAGTCTTGTGATATTGGTCTCGTCAAGTAGCATCAGATTTCCAGTAAATAAAAGTTCTTCTCCTTGCGGTAAACGCCCCTCCCTGAGTTTTAAGTTTTCAAGGTAAGCCGCCGTCGCAACGAAAACGTCTTCGATCTCTCCGATCGGAGAGAAATTCAAGCTGTGCAGATTTTCCGGGCGACCGATCAGTCCAATATCCACGCGCCCTTCCCGCAGAAGTTCCATGGTTTGAAAAGAAGATTGGCATTGAATGGTAAAACGAATATGCGGATACGCCGCGACAAATTCTTTTAGGTAGGGAAGCAGGAGATATTTGCACAGCGTGGTACTCACCCCGATCCGGACATGCCCCACACCAAGGCGGGTGAACTGACGCAGTGCAGCTTCGCCCTCACTCAATGCGCGGAATGCCTCGCGCGTATATTCATAGAGGAGTTTGCCCTCCTCCGTAAGTCTGACACCGCGCGAACTCCGGGAAAAAAGAGTAATATTTAATTCCGCCTCAAGCTTTTTGATCGCCTTTGAGATGGCGGGCTGGCTGATAAAAAGTTCTTTGGCGGCGGTGGAGATATTGTTAGTCTCCGCTACCTTATTAAAAATTTGATAGTGGGAAAGGGCGGTCTGCGTTTCCATTTGATTGCCTCTCTATTCCTTAAAGTTATATAAAATATAAGTAATATGTATTTTAATTATAACAGAGGTTGTGTTATAATAGCAAGTAGAAATTAACCTGTTTTTGTAGATTTGCATTTCCCTTCGGCGATAAGATTTATTTTGGGCAATCTACGTTTGCAAAAGGCAGGAGAAATGAGGAAGAAAAATGAACTATAATATTGCTGTGATTCCGGGGGATGGAATTGGACCGGAAATTGTGCGCGAGGCGTGCAAGGTACTTGATGCAGTCGGCACAAAATACGGGCATGAATTTAAGTACAAAGAAGTACTTATTGGCGGAGTTTCCATCGACGCGACCGGTGTGCCGTTAACTGAGGAGGCTCTTAATACGGCAAGAGAGAGTGATTCGGTACTGCTTGGAGCTGTTGGGGGTAAGGTTGGAGAATCAAAATGGTATGAACTGCCGCCTAATCTGCGCCCGGAGGCGGGGCTTCTTGCCATCCGCAAGGGGTTGGGACTTTTTTGCAATCTGCGCCCGGCACTTTTATTTCCGCAGTTGAAAAATGCCTGCCCGCTAAAAGATGAATTGATTGGCGGTGGCTTTGATTTTGTTGTGGTGCGCGAGCTGACCGGGGGCGTATATTTTGGGGAGCGAAAGACCATGACGGAGAACGGGTTGCGAAAAGCGATGGATACAATGCCTTACGATGAGAATGAGATTCGCCGTATTGCAAGGTGGGCATTTGCGGTGGCGATGAAGAGAGGAAAGCGCGTGGTAAGCGTTGATAAGGCAAATGTCCTTGATACCTCAAGACTCTGGAGACAGGTAGTTGCGGAGACAGCGAAGGAATTCCCGGAAGTGGAGCTTAGCGATATGCTGGTGGATAACTGCGCAATGCAGATTGTCAGAGATCCAAAACAGTTTGATGTAATTTTAACTGAAAATATGTTTGGTGATATCTTATCGGATGAGGCAAGCATGGTAACGGGATCTATTGGGATGCTTTCTTCCGCCAGCCTTGGCGCAGGGAAACTCGGTCTCTATGAGCCAAGCCATGGCTCCGCACCGGATATTGCGGGGCAGGACAAGGCAAACCCGATCGCGACCATTCTTTCTGCAGCAATGATGCTGCGCTACTCCTTTGATTTGCAAAAAGAGGCGGACGCGGTGGAAGCTGCGGTCAACAAGGTGTTAGACGGGGGATACCGCACAGTGGATATTATGTCGGAGGGGACTACCCTGATTGGCACAACAGAAATGGGGGAGAAAATTGCGAAAGGAATTTAGCTATGCGAAGCTTGTTAAGTTTTCTTCTCTCGCCTACTGCGCGCTGACCGTTTTGTTTTTTCTGTTTTTAAATATCGCAGCGGGATTTGTGGCACAGGTACAGGAGAGCGGAGGAACATTCAGCGGCGCGCAGCAGGCCTGTATTTTGGTAGTCAATATTTTGATCTATGTGGAATTGTTCGGATATTTTGCGATTTTATGGATGGTATTTATGTATTTTTTCAAAAAGAATCAGTACTCCAGGATGCATCGGCAATGGCCTGCCACAGAGAAATTTCCGCTCTGGTTTTTTCTTGCGGGAATGGTATTTTTTCTAATTTTTATGAGTTTAATGAAAATGATGCTGGCATAAAACGGAATTTTTTGGAAAGTGGAGGAAATAAAAAGAATGGGAATGACAATGACACAGAAGATCCTCGCAGCGCATGCGGGGCTTGATTATGTGGAAGCGGGACAATTGATCGAGGCGGATCTTGATATGGTACTTGCCAATGATATTACTGGTCCTGTGGCGATTCATGAGGTGGCAAAATTAAATAAGAAGGAGGTTTTTGACAAGGACAAGGTCGCACTTGTGCCAGATCATTTCGCACCGAACAAGGACATTAAATCCGCGGAACATTGCAAATGTGTGCGGGAATATGCGAGGGCACAGGGCATCACAAATTATTTTGAAGTTGGTCAGATGGGGATCGAACACGCACTCCTGCCGGAGAAAGGACTGGTTGTCGCAGGGGATACCTGTATTGGCGCTGATTCCCATACCTGTACTTACGGCGCGCTCGGCGCGTTTTCTACCGGGGTGGGCAGCACCGATATGGGCGCGGGCATGATCACTGGAAAAGCATGGTTTAAAGTGCCATCAGCGATCCGCTTTATCCTGACCGGCAAGATGAAGCCATGGGTGTCCGGCAAGGATGTGATCCTGCATATTATCGGAATGATTGGTGTGGACGGCGCGCTCTACCGCTCAATGGAATTTATGGGGGAGGGCGTGGCAAATCTTACCATGGACGACCGTTTTACGATCGCGAATATGGCGATTGAAGCAGGCGCGAAGAACGGGATTTTCCCGGTGGATGAGACGACAATTGCATATATGAAGGAGCATTCCACAAAGCCGTATCGGATCTTTGAGGCGGATGAGGATGCGGTTTACGATGAGACCTACACGATCGATCTTGGTAGCCTTTCGCCGACCGTCGCTTTTCCGCATTTGCCAGAAAATACAAAGACGGTAAAGGAGAGTGGTGAGGTAAAAATTGATCAGGTAGTGATCGGCTCCTGCACAAACGGTCGTATCAGCGATATGCGCACAGCGGCGAAAATACTGAAGGGAAGAAAAGTTGCCGATGGTGTTCGCGCAATTGTGATCCCTGCAACACAGGCGATCTATTTACAGGCGATGGAAGAAGGGCTGTTAAAGATTTTTATTGAGGCGGGCTGCATTGTAAGTACCCCGACTTGCGGTCCTTGCCTGGGCGGTTATATGGGAATCCTGGCAGCAGGAGAGCGGGCAGTGTCCACTACAAACCGTAATTTTGTCGGTCGTATGGGGCATATAGAATCCGAGGTATACCTGGCAAGTCCTTCCGTAGCCGCTGCCTCTGCGGTGACTGGAAAGATCAGCGAGCCGGAAGAACTCGGCTTATAAACTAAAAATTCTGCGGAACTAAAAATTAGCAGGAGTCCGGAGTGCGCACGAGAGGATTGATGAACGCTTGCGGAATAAATCCTCTCTGGGCAGTGTGCGCGAGAAGGACGGATGCGGAACTTAAAATCAGAACTTTAAATAGGAGACTTAGATTTATGAAAGCATATGGCGTAGTACACAAATATGGGGATAATGTCGACACGGATGTGATTATCCCGGCAAGGTATCTAAATTCTTCTGATCCGAAGGAACTCGCAAAAAAATGTATGGAGGATATCGATGCGGATTTTGTAAATCGCGTAAAACCTGGCGATATTATGGTGGCGAACAAAAATTTTGGCTGCGGCTCCTCAAGGGAACACGCACCGATCGCAATTAAGGCATCCGGGATTGCCTGTGTGATCGCGGAGACGTTTGCGCGCATCTTTTACCGCAACGCCATCAATATCGGTCTTCCGATCATAGAGTGTCCGGAGGCGGCAAGAGCGATTGCCGCGGGAGATATGGTGGAAATTGATTTTGATTCCGGCATGATCTATGATCGGACAAGTGGGGAGGAGTTTAAAGGGCAGGCTTTTCCGGAATTTATGCAGAAAATCATAAAGGCCGAAGGCCTGATCAATTATATCAACCAAAAGGAAGCATAACTGAGTAAATACTGTAGCATGGACTGGCTTTGTGTAAAAGCCGCGAAAAAAGTAAATTTTTGAAAGGATTATGAGAATGAAGAGCTTAAGATCCAAAGTGATTGTACCGCTTTTGCTGATTGTGGTAATCAGCATTCTCTCCTCCCTCTTTAGTATTTCGAGCATCAGACGGCTCGGAGCGGCAGGGGATGAAATTGTGACAAAAGACATCCCGGTAATTATTTCGCTGGATGCGATCGCGGCGAATATTCAGGAGATGCAGCAGCTTTTGCTAAACTACAGTATTATGAATACAAAGGAGGAGAAGAAGGCCGTTGAGGAAAAAATTGGAAGAGCGGCAGCGACTCTCAATGCCAACATAAGACAGTACGGAAAGATCAGCAACTCGGAATCCTATGATAAACTTTTATCGATCGAGGCGGAATACTTGGAAAATTATATTGATACGCTAAATCTAAGCTCAACAAACAATACGCGCGAAGTGGCGGCAAAAGTGAGCGGCATTCTAAACGATATTTTTGAGCGTTTAAGCGATCAGGTTTCCAATATGACCGAACAGGCGCAGTACGATATTGCAATGTCGAGAGGAAAGCAGAACGAAGTGCGGGACGACGCGCAGATTGTTTCGGTCGGCATGATGATCATTGTGTTAATTATTGTTACCACCAGCATTATTATTATTCAGAAAACGGTTATCCAGCCGACGATAAATTATGAGAAGCGTCTGCGCAAAATCATTAAAGATATTGATCATAAGAATGGTGATTTAACAGAGCGTATTCCGATTGTTACTGGCGACGAAATCGGAGGATTAGTGCGCGGGGTTAATCTTTTTATTGCGACACTTCAAAAGATTATAGCGCAGATTGTTTCCTCTGCAAATGATTTGAACCAGGCATTTATCAATGTAAATCAGAGTATTCATAAAGCGAATACTAATTCAAGTGATATTTCCGCTTCCTCCGAGGAAATTGCGGCTACAATGGACAATATCTCGACTACCGTCAATAATATGAATGATCAGACAAACGAGATCGGCAATCATGTGGATGAGGTGGCGAGAGTGTCAAAACAGATTCAGGAAAGCACGACGCAGATGAAAGTGCGTGCCGGACAGATGGAGGAAAATGCAAAGAGAAATAAAGAAGAAACCAACAAGATGATTCAGACCATTATGGAACGGCTCAATGCGGCTATTGAGAACAGCAAGAGTGTAAATCATGTCAATGAGCTGACGGATGAGATTTTAAGTATTTCTAGCCAAACTAATTTGTTGGCACTCAACGCATCCATTGAGGCGGCGCGTGCCGGGGATGTGGGGCGCGGTTTTGCCGTGGTGGCGGATGAGATCAGGCAACTTGCAGATTCAAGCCGGGAGACAGCAAATAAAATTCAGAATATTAATGGGGTGGTTATTGGTGCTGTGGGCGAGTTAAACACAAATGCAAATGATATTATGCGCTATATCCTGGAAGCTATTCTTCCAGATTATGATCATCATGCCGACGCGGGTAAGCAGTATCGTGAGGAGGCGGACAGCGTCAGCGAGGAGATGAACAATTTCCTGGGTCGAATGAATGAATTAAATCAGATGATCGGGCATATGACGGGACAGATGGGGCGGATTGCGGAGGCTGTCGGCGAATGCAATCAGGGAGTTTCCCTCTCTGCGGAAAGCACGTCAAGCCTTGTGGAACAAATCAACCAGGTCTACACGAATGTGGAGTCCAGTGTCCAGATTGTAAAGGAACTGAATCGGCAGTCGGACGCTTTTACCATGCTTTGAACGGAGGCTGTTATGAAAAGAAAACTTTTAGCAGCACTGCTTGCTGTATGTTTGTTCTGTGCCATGGCAGGGCGGTTGCCTTTGTCGGCGGAAGGCTTTGAGCCAGACAAAAACAATTATGTGGATGTGGAGGCGATTGATCTGTCGCTGCACGGGGAAACAAGCGGCGATTTTACCCCGGTTTATATTTTTGATAACCCGTTCCGCGGTGTGGATACCTCACAGGGCGTTGTCTTTGAGTTTTACGCAAAGCCAACCTGGGAAGTACACGAACTTGGCACGATCTTTGCCATTCAGGGCACGGGGGATTATGACGGAAGAATTTATTTTACTCCGGGTTCCTATTTTGGCTTTAACAGTGAGAGGTTTGGTGGGTATTTTGATGCAAATCTTTACAATTACAAAATTGTAGACGATTATATTAAAGATGGGACAAAGATCCGAATTGAATTGTCCGCTACCGGATTTAGTGTGTACGCAAATGATGAGTTCTGCTACGATCAGTCAATTCTTGCGAACGAGATGAAAGCGTCCGGCGACTATACGGCGGAGTCGGATTTCGCGCCGGTGCTTACCTGGCTTTCCGGAGCGCAGACGCTCTATTTCGGGTATGGTTCCTGGTGGAATACCACAAATGGCTGCGAGGCAAATATCAATCTCTCGGAGGTAAGTTTCAGGCTTGCGGACGGCACAGAGCTTTTCAGTCAGCTCCAGGTGGATAAGGAACTGATAGAGAGCCTTGGCGGGACGGTGGATTTAAAAAATGAGACCACTGATTTTGCGGATGCCTGGGCGCAGATTACGGATGTGGAGGTCGAACTTTTTGATATTGATGCAGTGCAGTATCAGGCGCATTCCATTCTTCCAACAATGGTTGGAATCGTGGCGGCTTTGGCGGTGCTTGCCGTTGTTGTGGTGATTTTGGCAACAAGGAAGCATCACTATGATGATATCTGATTTCCCTTTAGCGGATTGCAGGGGCGTGCATATGTGTAAGCACACATGGAAAATCGTTGCTGATGCAATACGCCCCGCGCTACGAGTAGGGGAAAAACTTTTTCCCTACTCGATTTAGGATAGAATGAAAAATGGATAGGAGAGAAATATATGTACGAGATTACAAAAAAGCGGTTTCTATCAGATAATATTTTTCTGATGGAAGTAAAAGCACCGCGTGTGGCAAAGAACTGCGCTCCAGGGCAGTTTGTGATTGTGAAAATGGATGAGAGGGGGGAGCGCGTTCCGCTTACCATATGCGATTACGATGCGGCAGCGGGCACAGTGACCATTGTGGTGCAGGCCATCGGCGCGTCCACAAAGATGATGGCGGAGTACAACGAGGGAGATTATCTGCGCGATTTTACCGGGCCTCTTGGCTGTAAATCGGAATTACTTGACACCCCAGCAGGTGATCTGAAAAAGAAGAAGATTTTGTTTGTGGCGGGCGGTGTGGGTACTGCGCCGGTCTATCCGCAGGTGAAATGGCTGCACAGTCAGGGGATTTTGGCAGACTGCATTATCGGCGCGAGAAGCAGGAATCTGATTATTCTTGAGGAGGAGATGAAGGCGGTCGCGGGCAATGTCTATGTGGCAACGGACGATGGCTCCTACGGATTTAAGGGCAATGTCAATGATAAGATCAAGGATCTGGTAAATAATGGAAATCAAACTTACGATCTTGTCATTGCCATCGGACCGCTGATTATGATGAAATTTGTGTGCCTCCTGACAAAAGAGCTGGGAATTCCGACGGTGGTCAGCATGAACCCGATTATGGTGGACGGAACGGGAATGTGCGGTGCGTGCAGGTTAAGTGTTGGCGGTGAGGTAAAATTTGCCTGTGTGGACGGACCGGAGTTTGACGGGCATCTGGTGAATTTTGACGAGGCGATGAAGCGCGCGCAGATGTATAAGACCGAGGAGGGACGCGCGATCCTGCGCGAAAAAGAGGGCGCGACACACCATGGCGGCTGTGGGCAGTGCAATGATTGATTCGGAAAGGATATGGTGAACAATTCATGGAAATTGATGTATTAAAGAAAGTACCAGTCAGAGAACAGGATCCAAAGGTACGAGCGACAAACTTTGACGAGGTATGTTTGGGCTACAATAAGGAGGAGGCAATGGCGGAGGCCTCCCGCTGCCTAAAATGCAAAAATCCGCAGTGCCAGAAGGGATGCCCGGTAAATATTGATATTCCGGGATTTATTCGCGCGATCGAGGAGGATAAACTTTCGGAATCCTTTCAGATTCTTTCAATGTATTCCGCACTTCCTGCCATTTGTGGGCGCGTCTGCCCTCAGGAGAGCCAGTGTGAGGCAAAATGTATCCGGGGCATTAAGGGCGATCCGGTTTCCATTGGGAAACTAGAGCGTTTTACCGCGGACTGGGCGAGGGAGAACGGGATTCATCCTCAGGCGGCATCGGAAAAGAAGGGAAAGAAAGTGGCAGTGATCGGTTCCGGTCCGGCGGGACTTACCTGTGCGGGTGAGCTGGCAAAAGCGGGCTACGATGTGACGATCTTTGAGGCATTGCACGAGCCGGGCGGTGTGCTGGTGTACGGAATTCCGGAATTCCGCCTTCCGAAACAAACCGTGGTTGCGGCGGAGATTGAAAATGTCAAATCCCTCGGCGTAAAGATTGAGACGAATGTTGTGATTGGAAAGTCCACAACGGTGGATGAGCTTTTAAACGAGGAGGGATTCTCGGCAGTATTTATCGGTTCCGGCGCGGGACTGCCAAAATTTATGGGAATTCCGGGGGAGAACGCGAACGGTGTGTTCTCGGCGAATGAGTTTCTAACCAGAAACAATTTGATGAAAGCTTATCTTGACGACTATGACACACCGATCTTCCACGGAAAAAAGGTTGCGGTGGTCGGCGGCGGCAATGTGGCGATGGACGCGGCGCGCACGGCACTGCGCCTGGGGGCGGAGGTGCATATTGTGTACCGTCGCGGCGAGTCTGAGCTTCCGGCGCGTGTGGAGGAAGTTCACCACGCAAAGGAGGAGGGAATTATCTTTAATCTCCTCACCAACCCGAAGGAAATTCTCGTGGATGAAAATGGCTGGGTGCGCGGGATGATCTGTGTGGAGATGGAGCTTGGCGAGCCGGATGTCTCCGGCAGAAGAAGACCTGTGGAAAAGGCGGGTTCCGAATTTGAACTTGCCTTAGATACAGTGATTATGTCGCTGGGAACCAGCCCGAATCCTCTGATTTCTGCAACGACTTCGGGGCTTGAAATCAATAGTCATAAGTGTATTGTGGCGCAGGAGGAGAATGGTCAGACCACAAAGAGAGGGGTCTATGCCGGTGGGGATGCCGTGACCGGCGCGGCGACCGTGATCCTTGCGATGGGTGCAGGAAAAGCGGCGGCGAGCGGGATTGATCAGTTTTTGTCCGCAAAGTAAGAAAAATTTATTTTTTTAAAAGAGCTGTTTAGGATCAAAATCTGCCCTTAAACGGCTCTTTTTGTTGGAGCAGATTTTTTAAGCAAAGATTTTTAGATAAACATATGAAAATACCTTGACCAAAACATCGACAGAGAGTTACAATAATAGAGAAGAAAATTCATTTTGGAGGGAAAAAAATGGACAGGATAGAGAAACTGCGGGAAGTACAGGCCATTTTTGATTCGATTTCCAGACAGATAACAGAATTGAAACAGGATATTGAATATATATATATCTGTATTAAATCAGGAAATTGGATAGAAAATGAGGTTTTGCTTCGAACGGCAAATGCTCTGCAAGAAATTTCTTCGGCGGAGGAAAAATGTCAGGAACTGTGTAAACCTTTAGAACTGACGACTCCAAAGACAAAAAAAGTCGCGGAGTTAAAAAATTGGATCGACCGGACGATCCAGGAGTTGGAACAGAAAGAATTACTTGTAAAATACAGGAAATTTTTAGAACTTGAAACCAAAGAAAAGGAAACAAAGCTGCTGTTAAAGAAGTATAAGAAAGATTTGGAGGAGCTTCTTGCCAGTTACGCGCCGGGAAAAGAAAACGAGATGGAAATTTACCGGCAGTTTGTGGAGGCAGTGTTAGAAACGGATTCGGCAAAGCTTATTAATTACGCGGTTGTACTGTCGCCATTCTTTGATATGAAACTGATGGGAAAGGCGATTATTGACAAAGTGATCTATCTGCCAGAGAGTGCTAAAGGCGATATGCTGATTGCAGCGGCAAAGGAGGAAATTCTGGTGCAGGAAGTTTCTGTGAAAAAGGAAGCCGCACCGACAAATCTTGAAATTTTGGAGGAGAAACAAAGGGAGGAAGACGCACTTTTGGCAAAGGAGATTGAGGAGAAAACTCTTCTATCCAGCGATATCAGTGAAGCGGGAGAATTCTATGCAGTACATAGTCCGCGCGAGAGCCGAAAATTTGGAGTCAAGGAGTTTATTAACGAGGTCAAAGCCAAATATGAAGAGTTAAATATTGCAGTACTGAAGAATGCTTATATTTTTGATTCGGTAAATATAAAACTGATCTGTGCTGAGGCGGAAAAACCACTGGAGGAGGTGGTGCTTTCGGTAGAATATCTTCAAAAGAAGGGATATTTGTGGGAGTGCGGGACAAGCAAGCTGGGGGCGATCTACGCACTTTCCCAGAATGGTGCGAGGGCATTTCAGTCGAAAGAGTCCCGATCCTATCTGGGGTTAAAGGGAGTAAAGCGCGTGGATATAAAGAAAGAGCGCGTGGAAGGGATCTACCCGACATTGACAAGAGCTGCCTATTTAAATTTGATTTTGCTGCACTACCAATATCTTGGAAAAAATTGTAAATGTCAGAACTATATTTGGGAAGAAGGTTTTTACAGTCTGTTTAATGACCCGGAGAGCGAGAGATATCATCTGGTGTTAGGCGCGATCTGGAGTGGTGGGAACAAGGTGGTTTCCTGCTTTAGGGATATGGAGAGGGAATTAAAAAAAGAGTCAGGAAAAGAGTATAGATCAGTGATTGTCGCCGGATTTAATTATGAGTACGCCAGAAAACTTGCCATGTTCTTTATTGAGAAAGTAGGGCTTTCGCCGACTTGTCTTTTTTGCTATGGGCTGATGGAACAGGAATATATTGCCTTTGAGAGCGGGGAAAAGACGGATATTGAAATGTTCTTAAAAGGGGAGTCTGTATCCGGACGCGCGAAGGCGGACGGAAAAAGGGAGGGAAGGGAGGCGGGGGCACAGTATATCAGGAGAAGTCCTGTCTCTGAGTTAGAATTTTCGGGTGCGGCAAAGGAGGCGATCGAAAATACATATCGTATGATTTCGGATGAAAAGATTTATTGTGCGACCACCTATTTGCGCTCAGTGATGGAGCGGATTAAAGAGATGGAGCCGATCTATCGAAAATTGGGGTATGCGGTCAATGTGCCATGGATGAAATGTGTTTATAATTCCAAGGATATTTTTACCATTTATTCTGACCAGGAAGATATCTTTTCCCAGTCCCTGATGGTGTCCGCCACCCTGCGCAATTTCTTTATGAATCATTTAAGTTACGACTATGATATGAAAGCGTTGTACCGGAGCGTCAAGGAATCCATACTGGTTCAGGAGAGTCATTCGCTGACGGATGTGTTGTACCTTCTTATGCAGTTTAAGGAGGACACGCATAAGGGGATTGATTTTTATGCGGACTACCGGGATCAGGACAGGATATTTGTCGAGCAGGAGTTAAACCAGGTGGTCTCCGAAGCAAAATCTTATTATGAAACGTATGTATTGGGTTATGTTAAAGAAAATGCTAATCATAAAAGATTTATTGAAACGAAAAAAAGAATTTTTTCTCAGGAAAATGATTTTGTGCTGTATTTCAAAGTGATTGTGGACGGGGAATATAAAGAAGCAGATGCGGTTAGTGCCTACTTACAAAAAACCTTTTTAAGAGGGGAATCCAGTGCGCAGGACTGCGAGATTGATACAGACAAATTAAATGCATTTGTGGACTATTATTGGGACAAGGCGGCGGAGGTGATGCGGGAGGCGCACAAAAGTTCCGACCTGATGAGCCGTCTGCGAAACAATCTGTTAAATGCGATCGAAAAGGTTCTGCGCGTGATGTGTGCATGGATCGGACTGGTTGAGCGGATGAACTCCCTGCGCGATGACGACGGCAGCAGGAAATACAGGGAGGTAAAGGCGGATATTTTATCCGATCTGGGGGAAGTTTGCGAGGAGCTTAAAAAACGTAAAGAAAACGCGCTGCTTTCGGAAAATGCAGGGATCGAGGTAATGTTAAACACGATCGCAGAGCTGCGCGCACGATTAAATGGCAGCTACAGCGAGCGGCAACACAAGTATTATTATATTGATTTTCTCCGAGGAAATCATGTGCTTTTGGATGAGAATTATCTGCCGGATATGAGGGGAAAATTTGAGGATTTTGAAGAATTTTCTCTGCCAAACCGGATATTGGAACACGCAAATTCTAAATTGATGACCTTTGAAGAAAAATTAGATTATATTTTCCAACACTATGGCGACGACTATGGAAGCGCGAAGCTGATTGTCAATTACTTGAACGATATAAGGCGGACAGAATGGCTGGAAAATGAAAATTATGATATTAAAAAGTCAGAGGAAATGGCGGTTTTAGATGCCGGACAGAAATTAGAGGATTTTATCCAGACTTTGGAATTGGCGCAAAGCTACGGACAGATTGAGGAGACAAAGGAGGACAAGAAAGAAAAGATTCAAAAGATTGCGAATGACTGGTATGAATACGCAGTAAATACTGGAAATTATGGCTTTTTTAATATGGTTTTGGAGCAGTACAAGAAAAAGATTCACGAGGATGCCAAGGTAAGGGGAAAGGCTCTTTTGCAGGAATTAAACCGAATGAAGGAAAAGGGCGGGAAGACGGAGCGCGTACAGAGGAGAATGGAAAAGATTAAGGAGATGATTGACAAGCAAAATTATACGGTTGCGGAGGATTTGCTTTCACGGATCGACAGCGATGAACCGGAAGAAGCACTGTTAATGACGGGTGTGGATTACTTACAGAAATTCATTGACGATTATGAATATAATTATCGGAGAGCATTCGGGACGGATCGGAAACTGAGCGATATTCTCTCCCCTCATATAAAGAATAAGGACGACAGGGGCGCGAAACGTTTAGTGGACAACTGGATGAGCAACGGAGGAACACTTGGAATGAGCCGATTGAGCGCGCTTTTGGAGGCACTGGGCTTTTCGGGGATAATGGTGGAGGAACAGCCAAAAATTGGAAAATTAGAAAATTATTTTGTCCGTATTATCCGCCCGGAAAATGGCAGAAAAGTCAATTATAAGCATCCGATCGCCGCATTTGGTTCCTGTGCGGAGGAGGAGGGATTTCGTGTTGTATGCCTGGTTGGACGCTATGATGCCGATCGGCTGATCGAGGAATTTAAAAATATTACGGGCTTAAAAAATAATCTGATTTTGCTAGACCATACTCTCTCCCTTTCCGACCGAAGAAAATTGGCAAGAAAAGTGAAGTCCGACTTAAAAAATACGATATTTGCCGTGCTTGACCGTGTTCTTTTGGCGTTTTTGATCAACAATTATAATATTCAGTTTGTCAATCAGATTTTGATGCAGGTGATGATGCCGTTTGCCTATTATCAGCCGTACGTGTGGGATGCCTCAAACGAGATGCCGCCAGAACTTTTTATGGGGCGCAAAGAAGAACTGGAAAAGATCGAGTCGCCCGGGGGAGTCAATATTGTATATGGCGGCCGTCAGCTTGGAAAATCCGCGCTGCTTAGAATGGCAAAGAGGGATATTGACCGGGACGAGAATCATGACCGAGCGGTTTTGGTTGTGTTAAAAGACTGTGATTACGAAAGGGCGGCAAACAAGGTTGGTCATGAACTCTACGATGTGGGGATACTTGATCAGGATATCAATACCAGTGACTGGGATGAACTTGCAAGGGCAATCCGACGCAGGCTGATGGATCCAAAAAAAGTAAAAATCCCATATCTGCTTCTTTTGTTGGATGAGGCGGACGCATTTATTGAGAGCTGTCAGAGGGTAAATTTCCATCCGTTTGATGCGTTAAAGGATATTCAGAGTGTGGGCACAGGGCGTTTTAAATTTGTGGTTGCAGGGCTTCATAATGTGGTAAGATTTAAGCGCAATCTCGCGCTGTCAAACAACAGTGTGCTGACCCATCTGACTTCCCTTACCGTAAAGCCTTTTGGCAAGTGGGAGGCGCGCCAGCTTTTAGAGGAGCCGCTGTATTATCTGGGATTCCGCTTTCCGGAAGAGAAGCAGTCCCTCGTATCCCTTATCCTGGCAAATACAAATTATTTTCCGGGACTGATCCAGCTCTACTGTGCGAATTTAATTGAAGCGATGCGCAAAAGTGATTATGCCGGCTATAATCAGTATGATGCGCCAGCCTATGAGATCCAGGATAATCATATTAAAAAAGTACTCTCCAACCCGGATTTTAAGAATCAGATTCGCGAAAAATTTGAGATTACCTTATTGCTTGGGGAGGATAACTTATATTATATTATTGCTCTGCTGATGGCGCATCTCTACCATCAGAATGTAAATTCCGCCTCCGAGAGCGAGGGATATTCCGCAAGAAATATTATTGACGCGGCGGCGGGATACGGCTTTAAAAGAATTGTGGAATTGAGCGAAAGTGCTGTGGATGGGCTGCTTGAGGAACTGCGCGAACTCAATATTTTAAGACAAACGATAAGTCGCTCCTATCTATTTTCACGTTACAGTTTTTTCCAGATGATGGGCACAGCTACGGAAGTGGACAATAATCTTATGAAATACATGGAGGATTAGCGATGGATAAAGTATGGTGGACAAAGGTGACAAATGCAAGTCATTTTCTTGATAAGATTGTCGATACGGTGCAGAATGGACAGAGTATTATTTTGCAATTACCCGATACAATTCCCTGGTACGAAACGATGAAAGAGATTGTGGAAACGAGAATTGAGGGGCAGAATCCCACAAGATCCTACCGCTATATTGAGGATATGGTGGAGGATCCGGGGGAATATCTGTTCTTTGAATTCTGTAAAAAAGAAAAACGCGTCCACTATCGCCCGGGGATTGGATATGCGGAATTCTTAGCAAAAAATGAAGATATTGTGTTGACGGACAGTATTTTATGGATTGCTAAAACCAGTGAGGAAAGCTTGATTAAATGGGCAAAACTAATTGAAGACTACAATAAGGCTTTAGGAAAACATAAAAGGGGATGTATCTTTATTGTCGAGGCGAGAACCCCCGCAGGAGCTGGGATCAAGGAGAAGAAGGGGCTTAGAAATATCAGCTACACAAGGGAGATAGGGCATTATGACAATTATCTGTTCAATGTGTTAGCGACTTCTTCTTCCTCAGAGAAAGAGATTTTTAAGCAGTACCTCGCGGAGGTGGTATCCATTATGCTGCCCGATGATATTGAATTGTCCGCACTCTGTATTGAGAGGGGAAAGGCATTTCTGGAAGATCCGCTCAGTGTGATCCGCGAGATTGCCAATACCGAAGCGAGGAGTGACGGGAGGGATTTCGGGACGGATATCCGAGAGGAAGATTTACAGGAACGTCTTTGGGAGGCGCAGATCAAGGTGATCTTCCCGCTTGTGGAGCGGCAGAGAAATGTGCTGGTACAAAAATATCAAAAAGAGATCGAGGGACTGCTGCCGATTGTTGTCGACTATAGGGAAAGAGTTTTCGAGGCGAGCGAAGTAGAGCTTGGGATTTTGTCCTATCTGGCGGGGAGCGGGCAGATACAGATGCAATATGAAGATGTGGAGAAATTAAACAGGCTAAAAAATGCAAGAAATGTGCTTGCGCATATCCGGACACTGCCGCAGGAGGAAGTGGACGGGATCTTTGCACTGTAGAAAAAGATATTATGTAAGGCACAATGTACGCCCCGCAGCAAAACGCCAGAAGCGTTCTTGAATTGGAGGATAAAATCCATGAAGATTAGAAGAGCAGCAGAGCATGAGTTGTTGGAATTGTGGGGGTATGAGAGTATTCATACCGCTTCTTCTAATGCAAAATTCTTTTGCGATAATATAAAAAGAGGGAATGCCGAATTTTGGACACTCGACTATGATGGAGAACTAATTGGAGAGTTGTATGTTTTCTATGACCTTGAGGACAAAGATTTTGCGGATGGTAAAAGAACTGCATATCTTTGTGCATTTAGAGTTAGAACAGATTTCCGTGGTCAGGGATTAGGGACAAAGCTGATCTGCCATATGATCGAACACATAAAGGATTTGGGATATCAAAGGATATCTATTGGTGTTGATACCACAGATATAGCCAATATTCGCTTATATAAGCGGCTTGGTTTTACAATAAAGGTAAAGGAGTGTACAAAAGATCCCTGCGACCGAAACGAAAATATGCAGCCGAGATCATGTCCTTGCTTTTGGCTGTTATATAAAGAGGTCTAAATAATTTGCCCGACGAACTTCCGATTTGGGGAAATGGCTGTGGCAGTCAATCAGGATTTGGAGGAATTTTAAATGGCTGAAA
>CAJTLX010000053.1 GCA_910577165.1 uncultured Lachnospiraceae bacterium | reverse complement strand
GGATGCAGAATTATATTTTGCGGTGCGCAATCGCTGTGATTTGGACTCTGCCCTGCTTTTTGAACCCTGTTTTTCGAATCGTGCTTATACGGAATTAAAAGACCAAGAAGCAAGATGCATTCCAATCTATGTCCTTGAAGATCTCTCGTTAAGCCACCCAAAGAGAGTGGGAAGAATCAGCGATTACCGCGTGACAGATTTTATTTTTATGTTTTTTACTTTCTGTCTGATCGGTTGGCTTTGGGAATGTGGTCAGCATATTGTTTTTGATCATGAACTGGTCAACCGCGGAACAATGTATGGTCCATGGATTCCGATCTATGGCTTTGGCGGAACTATTATTGTATTTTTGTTAGATCGCTTCAAGAAAAACAAGGTAAAGGTATTTGTCTCTGGTATCGCGCTATGTGCGGTTTTAGAATATGCAACCAGTTTTATTCTTGATTTCATGTTTGATTCTTCCTACTGGGATTATAAATCCGAATTTTTAAATATCAATGGAAGAATCTGTTTTGCAGGATTGCTTGCATTTGGAATTGGCGGGATGGCGGCGATCTATATTGTAGCTCCGGCAATCAGCAATTTTATAGAACGATTCTCCAAACGCTCACAGATCATTGTTTCCGCAGTATTGTGCGCGGCGTTTTTTGCCGATTTTATTTTCTGTATGATCTTCGGATTCAATACCGGGGCAGGAGTTGGAGGAAAATTATAATTGGCTATGAAATATCGGGAACATAGGTGAATATAAACAGATATAAGAAGGATAAGGGATATAGGGACCATAGAAAATATAGGGGACAGCGAAAAATATAAAAGATTATGCGGGGATTATTCATTGCAAAATAAACTATGGTGGAAGGGATTGAAGCCTTTTCGAATTGGAGTAGGTTGAAAGATTATTTTTAACAAGTTGGAGGATATTGCGCCGGAGCAACTTGCATTGGACGATGAAAAATGGGATTTCCTATTTGTAGAGGATATCACCTACATGGTCAAAGAGATTACATACAGGGAAAATAAACAAACCATAAAACATACTATTGCTATTGATCTTGGCTGGTATCCGGACGGAGATCCAGGGGGAATTATCGCCTTGTCACAATTTTTGATGATAACTGGGAAAACCCCGTACTTACAGTGGAAACAAGAAGTACACAAAGGATTGTGGATACGATGGAATTGTGGATGTTAGTTGCTAACACAACACACATCCCGCGCTACGAGTAGGAAAGAGAACTTCCCTACTCGATTGCGCAGATCTGCATATGGAAGAACTTTTATTGTGGATGATTACAGAATCTCTGCCATCTCAAGCAACAATTTTTCTGTTATTTCCCATCCAAGGCAAGGATCGGTAATGGACTTGCCATAGATATGTTCTCCGACTTTCTGACAGCCAGGCTCAATATAACTCTCCACCATCACCCCCTTAATCAGCTTGTGCAAATCTGCATTCATGCGGCGGCTGTGCAGAACTTCCCTGACAATGCGCGGCTGCTCGGTGTACTGTTTGTTTGAATTTGAATGGTTGGCATCCACGATGCACGCCGGATTCTTTAGCTGAGGGCGTTCTGCGTACATTTCAAGCACACGCATCAGATCTTCGTAGTGATAGTTGGCAATATTTTGATTATGTTTGTTGGTCGCACCGCGCAAAATAGTGTGTGCTAGTGGGTTTCCACTGGTTTCTACCTCGTATTTGCGATAGAGGAAAGTGTGACTGCCCTGTGCAGCTACCACGGAATTCATCATAACAGAGAGTGCTCCGCTGGTCGGGTTTTTCATGCCCGCAGGGATGTCCATGCCGCTGATGGTAAGCCGGTGCTGCTGATCCTCGACGGAGCGCGCGCCGACTGCCACATAGGAGAGGATATCCTCGACATATGGCCAGTTCTCCGGGTAGAGCATCTCGTCCGCCGCAGTAAGCCCCGTGGTATCGATGGCGCGCAGATGCAGTCGGCGCATTGCCAGGAGTCCTTCGTGGAAATCCGGTTTCTTCTCCGGATCTGGCTGGGAGAGAATACCTTTGTATCCCTCGCCCGTGGTGCGCGGTTTGTTTGTGTAAATTCGTGGGATGATAAGTATTTTGTCAGAAATCTTCTCTGCGATTTTGGTCAGACGACTCATATAATCAAGCACCGCCTCCTCATTATCTGCGGAACAAGGTCCGATGATAACAAGAAATTTATCGGATTCGCCGGTGAATATTTTCCGGATCTGTATATCGCGCTCTGTTTTTACTTTTGCGGCGTAATCAGAGATGGGAAGAAGTCCTTTTAATTCTTCCGGGGACATCACTTCCTGAATAAATTTAAAACTCATCTTTTCTTTTTCCTTTCTGTAAATTTTCTAAAAAAGTAGGGAAAATTATCCGTATCCTTTTTATATTTGCAGAAATATTGTAGACTTCTTTTCACCAAATGTCAATCCCTGAGTGAAACGTAATGGTGTAAGATATTATGGTACAACAACGATTGTTTTGCCAATAATAATTATACACTAATGCAAGACACTGTATATTCTTCTCCGGAAATAAAAATTAGAAATGAAGATTTTCTGTTATCAAAGGTTAAAAATTCTATGAACTTTCGTATTTTTTCTTTAAATAGTTGATTATTCACCCGCTTCGTTATAAAATGGAATTAAAAATTCCCGCTTGGAGGAAGAATATGAGAATGTATGACTGCATTTCTGCAAAAAAGGCAGGAAGAGAGCTTTCAAAGAAAGAGATCGAGTATATTGTGGGGGGATTTACCGAGGGAAGTATCCCGGATTACCAGATGTCCGCATTTTTGATGGCGGTCTGCCTGAAGGGAATGACTGAGAAGGAGACGCTGTTTTTGACCATGGCGATGGCAGAAAGCGGTGATGTGCTTGACCTCTCACCGATTGAGGGGAAAAAAGTGGACAAACACAGCACCGGCGGGGTCGGGGATAAGACGACACTGATCGTCGCGCCGATTGTGGCGGCACTTAAAGTTCCTGTTGCAAAAATGTCCGGCAGGGGGTTAGGACATACGGGCGGGACAATTGATAAATTGGAGAGTTTTCCTGGGTTTGTGACGGAACTCTCAGAGAAAAAATTTTATGCACAGGTAAATCAAATCCATCTGGCATTAATGGCGCAGACTGCCAATCTCGCGCCTGCGGACAAAAAAATATACGCGCTGCGCGATGTGACGGCAACGGTGGACAGTATTCCGCTGATTGCCAGCAGCATTATGAGCAAGAAATTGGCGGCGGGTGCGGATGTGATTGTGCTTGATGTAAAGGCGGGCAGCGGCGCGTTTATGAAGACGGAGGAGGAAGCTGTCCTGCTTGCCAAAGAAATGGTAAAAATTGGAAATGACGCAGGCAAAAAAACCTGTGCGGTTGTAACTGATATGAGTCAGCCTCTCGGCTATGCAATCGGAAATATTCTTGAGGTGAAAGAAGCTATCCGCGCACTGCGGGGAGAAGGAGCGAAGGATCTAATGGAGGCCTCGTATACGCTCGCGGCACAGATGCTTTTAGGTGCTGGCAGAGTGGTGGATTTTAACGAGGGGTACGCGCTGGCAGAGAGTGCGGTAAAATCTGGCGCGGCATTTGAAAAGTTTTGTGAGTTTGTCCGGGCGCAGGGCGGCGATGAATCCTATGCGAGAAATCCGGAAAAATTCGCACGGGCTGCGTTTGTCCGTGAAGTAAAAGCGGAGAAAAAAGGGTATATTACCAGGATGCAGACCGAGGAGATCGGCATGGTTTCGCTTCTCCTTGGCGTGGGCAGAGAGACAAAGGAGAGTGTGATTGATCTGTCTGCTGGCATTCAGATCTGCGTAAAGATCGGGGACTATGTAAAGGCGGGGGATACAATTGCACTGCTTCATGCGAATGATAATACAAAGATGGCGGAGGCGGAAATCCGTTTGCTTGATGCAGTTATTATTGAAGAAAATGCAAAAAAATCCCCTAAGCATGTGCTTGCCATTCTTTAGACAAAGTTTTTTTACAGGGATCACACAGGTGTTCAACTCTTAAAAATAATTGAGAAGGGCAAAAGCGATGTATTCCCACCGCTTTAAAAGTGGGGGTCTTTTTGCTGAAAGAGGGATAAATTTAGAAAAGGGGATCTTATATGGCATTTGTAGAATTAAAGGACGTAAAAAAGACCTATCAGATGGGTGATGTGGTGATTCATGCTTCCGACGGGATCAGTTTCTCCGTGGAAAAAGGGGAGTTTGTGGTGGTGGCAGGTCCGTCCGGCGCGGGCAAGACCACCGTGTTAAATATCTTAGGCGGGATGGATGTCTGTGATGGCGGCACGGTGATGGTGGACGGGGAGGATATCAGTCAGTATAAGGAAAAGCGTCTGACCACCTACCGGCGCAATGATATTGGTTTTGTGTTCCAATTTTACAATCTGGTGCAGAATCTGACCGCCAAGGAGAATGTCGAGCTGGCATTGCAGATCTGTAAAAACCCCAGAAGAGCCGAAGAGGTTTTAGCGGAGGTGGGACTTTCTGAGCGCATGGGAAATTTCCCCGCGCAGCTTTCCGGCGGGGAGCAGCAGCGCGTTTCCATTGCGCGGGCACTCGCAAAAAATCCAAAGCTTCTTTTGTGTGATGAGCCGACGGGCGCACTCGACTATAATACCGGGAAGCAGATTTTAAAGCTCTTGCAGGATACTTGCCGCGACAAGGGGATGACAGTAATTGTGATCACACACAATTCGGCGATCGCACCGATGGCGGATACGGTGATCCGCATTAAAAATGGTCGGGTAAGCGAGATAAAGAAAAATGAAACTCCCGTTGATGTTATGGGGATTGAGTGGTAACTTGCAGAAAAACAGAACAGGGAAGGATGGTTTGGGATGAGAAATGCGTTGCAAAAAGAATTTCACAGGGAAATACGCGCTTCCCTGCAGCGTTTTATTTCGATTCTGCTGATCTCGGCACTTGGCGTGGCAATGTTTGCGGGACTGCGCGCCTGCAAGACCGATATGCTACTTTCAGCGGATTCTTTTTACGACAAAACAAATATGATGGATTCCCGCGTGGTATCCGTCTATGGGCTAAGCCGTACCGATGTGGAGGAAGTAGCAGAGATGGAGGGCGTGGCAGCGGTCGAGGGGATATTTTCGGCAGATGTGTTGCTTTCCCGCAATGGTGCGGATGTGGCGGTGCGTCTGTACTCGGATACCAAGACGGTCAATACTCAGATGGTACTTTCCGGGCGAATGCCACAAAAGGAAAATGAGTGCGCCGTCGATCAGCGGTTTATGGAAAATTGTGGATTTCAGATCGGCGATACCATCACTCTTTATTCTGGGACAAAAGATGATCTTGCGGATATATTGACCGTGGATACGGTAACGATTGTGGGCGAGGTTGCAACGGGACGCTATATGTCTTCCGGCAGGGGTTCCGGCACGATCGGCAACGGAAAGATTGCGGGGTATCTTGTACTTGTCCCGGACAGTTTCGCGATGGATTATTATTCGGAACTTGGCGTAATCTTTGAGGGGACAAGGGAACTTAACTCCTACAGCGAAGAATATGATGATCTGATTGATGCACAGAAAGATAAGTTGGAGGAGGTGGGAGAGCATCGCGCAAGGGCGCGTTTTGACGAGATACGCGAGGATGCCTACAAAGAGTTAGATAAGGCATATAAAGAAGTGCAGGAAAATGAGCAGGCACTTAATGATGGGGAGAAGGAAATTCTTAACGGGGAAAAACGACTTGCGGACGGATTTGCGGCACTTTCTTTGGGCAGAGAGCAGTTAGAACAACAGATTGCTGCACTGCCGCCGGGGGTTGCCGAAAACAGTGAACAGATTAGGAAAGCACAAAAAGAATTGGATGGGACGGAACAGGAACTAAAAAAATCCGAGCGGGAGTTTCTTGAGGCAAAGGAAGAATTTTATGCGGATTTTGCAGAGAACAAGCAAAAGATTGTCGATGCTTACCGTGAGATCGAAAAAAGTCGCGCGGAAATTGATGCGATGGAGTTTACCAAATGGTATGTACTTGACCGCAATACTATTGAATCCTATGTGAGTTTTGAGCAGGATGCCGACCGCATGGACGCGATCAGCAAGGTATTTCCTGCCATCTTCTTTCTGGTAGCGGCACTGGTGAGTCTGACCACAATGACGCGCATGGTGGATGAGGGGCGCACACAGATTGGCACCTTAAAAGCACTTGGCTACAGCCGGACTGCCGTCGCGAAAAAATATATAAAATACGCGCTGTACGCAACGCTTTTTGGCAGTATTATCGGCGTGTTCTGCGGCGGAAAAATATTTCCGTACATTGTGATTACCACCTACAAGTTAATGTATCCATGTCTCCCGGAGGTGGTAATGCCCATCCATCGGTACTATTCGGTGATGGCGATCCTAATTGCAGTATGCTGTACGCTAGCGGCAACTCTTACTGTATGTACACGCTCGTTTAAGGAGCAGCCGGCAGCCCTGATGCGCCCGGTGGCTCCTAAGGAGGGCAAGCGAATCTTGTTGGAGCGCGTTGGGTTTGTCTGGAAACATTTAAGTTTTACCAGGAAGGCATCGCTGCGCAATATTTTTCGCTACAAAAAACGTTTTTTTATGACGGTTATCGGTATTGCCTGCTGTATGGCACTGCTTTTAGTCGGCTTTGGCTTAAAGGATTCCATCGGTGTGATGGCACATATTCAGTACGGCGAACTGTGGCGTTATGACGGATCGGTTTCCATCTCGGCTACGGCGGAGGAAGAGGAGAAGAATACACTTTTTTCGGAACTTGCAAGAAATAAGGAGATCGCTGATGCCTCCCCCGTCTACGAAACAATGATCGATCTGTCGTCAGGAGATATAACAAAGAGCATCAGTTTGATTGTTCTGCCGGATGCGGACGCATTTGCGCGTTTCTTCTGCTTCCGCGACCGAAATTCCGGAACGGAGTACACGATCGAAAAGGGAAGTATTCTTATGACCGAGAAACTTGCGCGTATGCTTAAGGTGGAGGCAGGCGATACTGTGCAGTTTATGCCGGATGCAGCGTCATTTTACCCGGCAGAGATCGCGGCGATAACAGAGAATTATATTTATCACTATGTATTTATGACACAGACCACATATCAGCAGATTTTTGGGGAGAAGCCGGAATACAATGAGTGTTTTCTGCGCTTTAGGGAGAGCGGAAAGGAAGCTGAGGAAGCGATTGCCGCAGACCTCCTAAAGCAGCACGAGATCGTGACCTCAATTCTAGTGACAAGCACCCTGCAAAAACAGATTGATGATATGTTACAAAGCTTAAATATCATTGTCTATGTCCTGATTATCTGCGCGGGGATGTTAGCGTTTATTGTACTCTACAATCTGAGCAATATCAATATTACGGAGCGCAGAAGGGAACTTGCGACATTAAAGGTTCTCGGATTTTATGATGGCGAGGTCAGCGGGTATGTGTACCGCGAGAATGTGATGATGACACTGTTAGGTATTTTTATTGGTATGGCAGGCGGGAAAGTGTTGCATGGCTATGTCATTACGACCTGTGAGGTGGACATAGTAATGTTTGGACACATTATCAAGCCGGCGAGTTTTCTCTACAGCGGACTTTTAACTGTGCTGTTTGCGGTTCTTATCGGGATGATCATGCATTTTAAATTAAAAAAGATCAATATGGTGGAGTCGCTAAAAAGTATTGAATAATATTTTTTGTAGATGCAAACCTACTTTTAAAGAATTTCACAAGAAAAAAAGAAATGAGGTAGAATAATGTTTAATGATATTCCCATTGGACCTGTTACTATCCATATGTATGGGCTAATGATTGCGCTGGGATTTTTGAGTGCCTACTCGCTATGTGTGTATCGGGGGAAACGAAGAGGGCTGAGCGAGGATATTCTCTGGGGAATCCTATGTTGTGCGATTGTCGGGGGACTGATTGGCACGCGAATTTTATATTATATTGTCGAACTTCCGTCGATCTTAAAAGATCCGTCGATCTTGTGGGATTTTAAAAATGGATATGTGGTCTATGGCGGAATTATTGGCGGGGTGTTGGCAGGGTTTCTCTACTGCCGCAAAAAGAAAGTGAGCTTCCTCAAATATTTTGACTTGGTAATGCCTGCGGTGGCGTTGGCACAGGGGTTAGGACGGCTCGGATGTTTTTTTGCGGGGTGCTGTTATGGCAGGGAAACCGATGCATGGTATGGTATCACGTTTCACAATTCAAAATTTGCTCCGAACAATGTAAAACTTGTGCCAACACAGTTGATTTCCTCGGCGGGTGATTTTTTAATCTGTGGGATTTTGTTGTTCTATGCAAAAAGGAATCCAACAGATGGGCGTGTGGCTTCAGCTTATCTTATTCTTTACGGTTTTGGGCGTTTCGGCGTGGAGTTTTTGCGCAATGACTATCGCGGAAATATTGGCTGGATGTCTACTTCACAGCTGATTTCTGTTGTGATTGTGGCAATCGGTTTGGCTTTGTACCTGATATTGCCGAAATTTTCAGAAAGGGAGGAAGCTGGGGGAGCGATTGCATCAAAATAAAAATAAAGAGGAAAAAAATGGGAAATCAAAAAAAGGAAAAAGTGATTGTCAGTGCCTGTCTGCTGGGAGAAAACTGTAAATACAATGGCGGAAATAATTACAGTGAGAAAGTGGCGCGCTATCTTGCGGACAAGGAAGTGATCGCGGTCTGTCCGGAAGTGATGGGGGGATTGCCAGTACCCCGCCCCCGTGTTGAGCTAATTGACAAAATAGCTGTCAATGAAAATGGGGAGAATGTGGATGCATATTTTTCCGCGGGGGTGGAGGCAGTGCGAAAAAAGATAGAGAATCAGGAGATTGCTGTTGCCATTTTACAGCCGCGCTCACCATCCTGTGGTGCGACCGAGATCTATGATGGCAGCTTTAGCGGAAAGCTAATTTCTGGCGAGGGAAAACTTGCTAAGATATTGCGTCAGGAGGGAATCTTAGTGTTGGATGCCGCCGATTTATAAGGGAGACTTTATTTTACGGTGACCTGACATTGAAAAGTTTTTCCCTTTAGGGTGGCGCGGATTGTGGCGTGCCCTCTTCCCACAGCACGAATTTTTCCCCTGCCGGATATTTTTACAATATTTGGATTGCTACTTTGGTATTTTACGCCAAAGCCGAAGAAAAACCCCCGGATATAAATTCGCGCGGATTGGTCTATGCACATTGTGAGATTCTCTCTGTTTAATTTGGTGACATGGACAAGGCAGCGGGTGGTTTTTTTGGTTTTTTGATCTAAAGTGGCAGTGATCACTGTCTTTCCACATTTGTGTGCGTAAACGGTTCCGCCGGGAGTGACGGAGGCGATAAAGGGGACGGAACTTTTGCAGTTTAAGATGGAAGGGAATCCCCCCACTTTTAGGGTGTAGCTTTCTCCAGGTTCAAGCAGGATGTAGCTTTTGGAAAAATGTGGGGTAAAAGGAAAATGCCACTGGGTAAAAAAGAGCAGTGGACGGTAGCGGGAGAGTAGAAATAAAAAAACTGCTGCCAAAAGCAGGTGTTTTTTGCGGGATCTTTGCATGGACATAACAAAAGTCATTCTCTGTTTTGATATGTTTATGGAATGACAGAAAAACTTATGCATTGACACGCAAAAAAACCTGTAATATAATGGTAGCACAAAAAATGGAACGACAGGTAGGTAAACGATATGATTCAAAAAATAATACCGATTCCGCTCAGCGTGCGCAGTAATTATAAAGGGTATTCCGATCTGTTGGAGATCTTTGACTGTTATGTAGAGAATGAGGCAGGATATCAGGAAATTGTAGTTGATTTTTGCGACAATATCTGTTTTGATACAAATATGCTTCCGATTATTGGTGCCTACGTCGAGTACGGTGCCCAAAATTATCGGATTGTCAGCCGATATTATAACGAAAGCACATCCAAGATTCACCAGCTTTTTCTTCGAAATAATTTTATAAAGTCATGTTTTGGAGGAAGTTATAAGCCGCTGCCAAATGAAACTGCCATTTCATTTCAAGTTTTTCACCCCGATGAGGTAAAGAAGTTCGCCATGTATCTTGAGGCGCAGCTTATGCGCTATTTTAAGGAAATGCAAAAAGCGGCAAAGCGGCGGTTGATCGCTTATATGCAGGGACTTTTTGAAAATGCTAGGGAACATGGGGAGTGTGAGAAGATCTATACCTGCGGACAATATTTTCCCTCGATGCGCAAGATGGATATTTCCATTGTAAATACGGGGACAACAATAAAAGAAAGCGTTTCCTTCTCGATGAGAAGATCGATGAGGCGGCTTCCCGCGCACTGTATTGAGTGGGCAATAAAACCTGAACACGCCCTGAGTACGGGACTGGCCAAAGTGTATGAATTTGTCTATCACAATAACGGAAAATTTCAGATAATTTCCGGGAATGAATTTTTGGAGCTGAACGAACAGATCCTGCGGATGGAAATTCTCGACTACAGTTTCCCCGGCACGATCATTAATTTTGAGATGGATGAGAAGGATACGGATTATGGACAAGATAATCTGTGATTTCTTTTCTTATCAGGCATAAATCCCTGAAAACGCCCGTACAATATGACAAGATTAGTTTAGGTGCGTGGTGATATGAAAATGGAAACAGCGCAGAGAGCAAAAGAAAAAAAAGGGGGAGGGCGACGTATCCTTGCCCTTTTCCTTATCCTGCTAAACATAAGCATTTCTCCGATGGTAAGGGTGGCCGCAGTGGAAGTCAAAGAGCCAAAACTGACCAGCGAGGCCTATGTGCTGATGGAGGGTTCCACCGGTGAAATTCTCTGTGAGAAGAATGCAACTAAGCAGATGCGCCCCGCCAGCATCACAAAAATCATGACACTCTTGCTTATTTTTGAAGCAATCGAAAATGGCAAGATTAGCCTTACTGACGAGGTACCTGTCAGCGAACATGCAGCCTCTATGGGCGGATCGCAGGTCTATTTAGAACCGTATGAAAAACAGCCTGTCGAGATTATGATCAAGTGTATCTGCATTGCGAGTGCAAATGATGCAAGTGTTGCCATGGCGGAATTTTTGGCGGGTTCGGAGGAGGGGTTTGTCGCGCGAATGAATGAGCGGGCAGCGGAACTTGGCATGGAAAATACGCATTTTATCAACTGTTATGGTCTGGATACGGAGGGACATTATTCCTGCGCGCTCGACGTGGCGAAAATGTCGAGGGAACTGATTATGAAACATCCACAGATCAGCAATTATTCAACCGTGTGGATGGATACTTTTGTACATACAACGTCCAGAGGACAAACGGAGTTTGGACTGACAAACACAAATAAGTTAATTAAAACTTATCAGGGAATTACAGGCTTAAAAACTGGTTCGACCGAACTGGCAAAGTACTGTCTTTCCGCGACGGCAAGGCGTGACAATATGGATCTGATTGCTGTGGTTATGGCGGCACCGGATACAAAAAGCCGTTTTAGAGAGGCGGCAGAACTTTTAAATTACGGTTTTGCGAACTATCAACTCTACACTTTTGATTTTGCGGAAACCAAGCTTCTTGACGTTCCAGTAAAATCCGGGGTGAAAAAAGAGATTGCCCTTAAACCCGCAGCGACATTCTCGACACTTTTTGGCAAGGAGATTAAAAAGGATGGGGTGGAAATTTCATTTACCTACGAGAAGAATCTGTTTGCTCCGGTAGAGGCGGGAACCCCTGCAGGACGTGCGATTTTCTCTTACGAGGGCAGGGAACTTGGAGGGGTGGATTTAGTGGCGGCGGAATCCGTTCAAAAGGCAAAGTATTCGGATGTGCTGTTTACGGTCTGGAAGCAATATTTTGGACGCTAGGACACAGTGTAATTTTGCATAATTAAGATGGAGATAAGAGATGGGAATACCAGTAAAATTGGAAGCGTTCGAGGGACCGCTCGATCTGCTTTTGCACTTGATTGACAAAAATAAAATAAATATTTATGATATTCCCATTGTGCAGATTACCGAGCAGTATATGGACTATATCCGGCAGATGGAGAGAAAAAATCTTGATATTATGAGCGAGTTTCTTGTGATGGCGGCAACCCTTCTTAGAATCAAATCGGAGATGCTTTTGCCCCACGAGGTAGAGGAGGATGGGGAGATAACCGATCCGAGAAAGGAGCTTGTAAAACGACTGTTAGAATATAAAATGTATAAGTATATATCACAGGAATTAAAGGATCGCCAGATGGATGCTGCAATGCTATTGTTTAAGGAAAGTACGGTTCCAAAGGAGATCTTGGACTACAGGGAAGAAGTTCATGCAAAAGATCTTCTCGACGGTCTGACGCTTGCCAAACTGCATCTTATTTTTGAGTCGGTGTTAAAGCGTCAGACCGATAAGATCGATCCCATCCGCAGCCATTTTGGAAAGATTGAGCGCGAGGAGATCAATCTCTCGGACAAAATCTTGCAGATTCAGGAATTTGGAGTAAGACATCGGCATTTCAGTTTTCGCGGGTTATTGTCGAGTGCGCAGGATAAGATGGAAGTGATTGTGACATTTCTCGGCATTTTGGAACTGATGAAAATGGGAAGAATTTCCATTTGTCAAAAGGAACTTTTCGAGGATATCGAGATCGATTATCTTGCGGATGAGGTGAAGGGATTTTAAATCTTTGGGGGAAAATCAATGGAGAGAAAGGAACTTGGGGCGGCGATCGAAGCCATTCTTTTTACGATGGGTGAGGCGGTGGAGGCTGACCGAATTGCCACTGCACTTTCAGTTGATGTGGAGGTGGTGCGCGAGGTAGTGCGAGGGATGATGCAGCGTTATGAAAGGGAAGAACACGGCATCCAGATTATTGAGTTGGAGGATGCTTTTCAGATGTGTACAAAAGCATCCATGTATGAACATCTAATTAAGATCGCCCATGTTCCCAAAAAACATATTCTTACTGATGTTTTACTTGAGACGCTTTCCATTATCGCGTACAAGCAGCCGATCACAAAGCAGGAAATTGAGGCGATCCGCGGGGTGAAAAGTGATCATGCGGTCAACAAGCTGATCGAGTATAATCTGGCCTGTGAGGTGGGGCGGATGGACGTGCCGGGACGACCAATTTTATTTGGGACAACAGAAGATTTTCTGCGCTGTTTCGGCGTTTCTTCCCTGGAGGATCTGCCGGCGATCGAGCCGGAAAAACTGGAGAACTTTAAAACAGAAGCGGAGGAGGAAGTAAATCTTACGCTTACAATAGAACCGTAGGGGCGAATTTTATCGCCTCTTTTTTATGCGCAGCGAGTAGGCAAAAAACGCCTCCGGATTGCTTACGGATGCATATAAAAATTTACACAAACCTTACAATTTTCTTACACAATTTGAACACAACCGAAAGGTATGATAAGAATAGATACCAAAACAAAAGGAGAGTGGATATGGCTGGTAATTACATATTTAAACGGGTGGAAAAGAAATATATGCTAACGCCAGAACAATATGAAGATTTTCTTAGCGCGATTGAACCACATATGGCGATGGATCAGTATGGTCTGTCAAAGATATGCAATCTTTATTTTGATACGGCGGATGATGTGCTGGTGCGGCGATCAAATGAAAAGCCAGTGTACAAGGAAAAAATGCGGCTGCGCAGTTACGGTGTACCGGGAAAAGAGGATATGGTATTCCTGGAACTGAAAAAGAAGTATAGGGATGTAGTTTACAAACGCCGGATTGCTCTGCGGCTCTGCACGGCAGAAGACTATCTCTTTCGCGGCATTTACCCGAAAGAGAGGAGTGAGGGGCAAAAAAAGACAGCGCAGTCCCAAATTTTAAGTGAGATCGACTATTTTATTCATTTTCATAAAACCATACCTAAAATTTATATTGCTTATGACCGCACTGCATGGTACGGCAAGGAAGATAGCGAGTTTCGAATGACCTTTGACTCCCATATCCGAAGTCGCAGGGATCATTTAAGTCTTAGTTTTGGGGATGGGGCGGACGAGTTGTTTGACAAAGAATATAAACTCTTGGAGATCAAAGCAATTGGTGCATATCCGATGTGGTTAGTCAAAATTTTAGAAGAACTTGCTATCTACCCTACTTCCTTTTCCAAATATGGAACCATCTACAAAAAGGAAACGGAACAGAAGAAAAGATTTGTGCAGAGGAGGAATGAATTTTGTTTACCAGTATAATGGATATCTCAAATGGAATGACCATCGGAAATGTTATGATTCTTACTCTGTGTTCCGTTTTGTTTGGATTTTTGCTTGCAATTACCTATATGTCAAAAGGGAAACATACAAAAAGTTTTTCCATTACCCTTGTAATCTTGCCTGCGGTGGTACAGATTGTGATTATGATGGTCAACGGCAGTGTTGGCACCGGCGTGGCTATTGCCGGCGCATTCAGTTTGGTGCGCTTTCGTTCCCAGCCCGCAAATGCCAAAGAAATCAGCACGATCTTTCTCGCGATGGCGATCGGTCTGACCAACGCGATGGGATATCTTACCTTCGCGCTCTTTGTCACCGTAGTATTCTGCCTATTACTATTTGTGCTTGACCATTCCCGGTTCGGCGAGGGCAGGTATGGGATAAGAGAAATTAAGATCACGATCCCAGAGGAGTTAGATTACACCAATATATTTGACGATCTTTTTGCTGAATATTTAAGGAATGTATCGCTTGAGAAGGTGAGAACTACCAATATGGGAAGTATGTTTGAACTGACTTATCTTGCAGAATTTATTTCGGAGGCACACCAGAAGGAATTTATTGACGCGGTGCGCTGCCGCAATGGGAATTTGACGGTATATGTGGCTCGCCCGACAGAAAGCGGAACGGAGATTTAAGAGAATTTGATAAAATCAAGGCATAGACAAAGCTGCTTATTCATATTCTGAACTGATGGTAAAACAATGTCTGCGCTGTACGGGGAGATCCGCAGCAAAAGTGAGGGAATATGAAATTATTGCGAAAAAGAAATCTGCTCTGTCTGTGTCTTTTTTTTGCTTTTTTATGCGGTAAATTACAGACTTTTTGCGGCGTTAAGGCGGCTGGTCTACCGAATAGTCGGGCGTTGGAGCAAGCGGAGGAGGTAGTTCCAGGCGGGCTTTACTCCTATGCTTCATGTTTAATGGACGCGGAGAATGACCGTGTGCTTTTTGAGCGGCATGGAAGTGAACAGCTTGCGATGGCAAGTACCACAAAGATTATGACGCTTATTGTGATATTGGAACACGCCTCCATGGATGATATTGTAACGATCTCAAAAAACGCGGCGGCACAGCCGGATGTGCAGTTAAATATTCGCGAGGGAGAAAAATATCGCTTAGGCGATCTGGTCTATTCGCTGATGTTGGAAAGTCACAATGATGTGGCGGTGGCACTTGCGGAACACGTCGGCGGAAGCGTGGAGGAGTTTGCTTTGTTAATGAACGCAAAGGCGGCGACCATGGGGCTTACAGACACCCATTTTGTAACGCCAAATGGTCTTGATGCGGAGGGGCATTATACAACGGCGATCGAACTGTCAAAAATTGCCTCCTACGCAATCAAGAATCCGGATTTTCTCAAGATCACCAACACCGCCAATTATCAGTTTAGTGAGCTTACTACCGGGCGTTCTTTTACGGTTACAAATAAAAATCGCTTTCTGTATCTGATGGATGGCGCGATCGGAGTGAAGACTGGATTTACCGGAAAGGCGGGCTACTGTTTTGTGGGAGCGTTAAAAAAGGGCGATCATACACTGATTGCCACAATACTTGCCTGCGGCTGGCCGCCAAACAAAACTTACAAATGGAGTGATACAAAGAAGTTGATGGAGTACGGACTAACTCATTTTAAGAAAATTCCATTTGCCGAGTGCGCAACGCTTAGCATTAACGGAAAGAAAGAGGATACTTTAAAATTTGATCCGCAAAAGATGCAGATTGTCCTTCCGGTAACTGGAGGAATTGCAGAGAGCGTAAAGGCAGCAGTTGATGAGTTAACACTCGCGCCGCTTTTGCTGGCGGAGTGGGAAGAACCAAAAATAGAAGTTGTCTATGAGAAAGAGTTAATTGCGCCGGTTGCTGCGGGTCAGGTTGTCGGCTCTGTTACCTGCACGATCGATGAAAAGGAATATGCCTCCTGTTTTATCCGGACGAAAGAGGCAGTTCCAGAGATTGATTTTTGGTATTGTCTGTACAGAGTAATTGGAAAATGGAAGAGCGGGGATCTCTAGAAATTTGTACCCAGAATAATACATATATAATATAAATCCAAAAATTACAAAAAATTTTAAAATAAGATACACAAATCATGTGATATATGGTACAATGGAAGAATAAGCTTGAAGGAGGTCTTAAAAAAATGTTAATTTTATCCCGCACTGGTATCCGGAATCTGGCCACCGACGATACCGTTTATTCCCGCGGTTTACAATATTATAAATCGGGGCGGGTTTCGAATGTGGTATATTCGAAGACAAGCCACCAGTATCGGATGATGGTAAGGGGAAATTACAGTTATTCTGTTATCGTCACAGAAAATGAGGATGGTTCTTTTGAGTACAAATGCAATTGTCCCGGACAAGCCAAGGAAAAAAAAGCGTGCAAGCATGTGGTTGCCGCGCTGTTATTTCTGTTAAAGTACCAGGAAAAATCCACGATGGAAATCCCGCAGAATCCGGACGAAAAAAGGGTTTATCAGGTGCTTGACTATTTTGCAAATCAGCCGGATCTGCACATTACAAAACATATTTATCATCTCTACGCAACACTTACGCTGCGTTCCATGCTACGCACCGGGGAGGATAGAGCCCAATTGGCACTTCAGGCCGGGAGCGGAAAATATTATAAGATCCAGCTGCTCAAAAAATTTCTGACAGATTGCGCGGAGGGGGAAAGTATTTCCCTTGGAAAAGAATTCCAGTACACGCCGGGTGAGAGTGAGTTTGACCGAGATTCCGTGCGACTTCTTGACTATCTGATCAATGTGTTGGAGATTCAGAATATCACTGACCATGCCAATGCTTCCCGAATTTATTTTAAACAGCAGCTTTTTCTCTCTAAACGAATGCTTCTACAGCTTCTCCATGTGCTTGAGGGCGGAAGTTTTACTCTTGAACTCTATGGCAGAACCTATGAAAATGTTAGTTTTACGCGGGGAAACCCGGAAATTAAATATGATTTGGATGTGTCGGAAGAGGCCATAGCGTTGGATTACGAACTGAAAGAACCGATTATTCCGCTAACTGAGAGTGGGGAACTTTTGTTTTATCGCGGGGTACTCTATGAGCCGGATCGGAGGTTTTTGCGCAATTATGTCCCATTTTACAATAATCTTGGCGGGGGCAAGAACGCGCTGATTTTTCGCGGAAATAACAGACAGCGTTTTTTGGAGGAAGTTTTGCCGAAGCTGCACTCCACCATTATGATCGAGGTGCCGGAGGTATTAAAAGATAGATATTTGCATTTTGATCTGGAACCCAGCATATATTTTGATCTGTACAATGACGCGATCAAAGCGGAGCTTCGCTTTCGGTACGGGGAGTACGAGTTCAACTGTTTTCAGGAACCCCATGTGCCAGGCTTTATTATTGTGAGGCAGCATGAGAAAGAAAAGGAACTGATGCTGCTTTTGGAAAACAGGGGGTTTGAGCCACATTCCAGCTTTTATATTCTGCGGGAAGACGCAAAAATTTTTTCCTTTTTACAGGGAAAATTTGGGGATCTGGCCGAACATTGTATGCTCTATTACTCCGAGGCATTTAAGCGGATTGGCATTCGTAACGGTGGAAAATTCCATATTGGGTTAAGAGTGAACAAGGAGATCGATCTGCTAGAAATGGATCTTTCCCACGAGGGGATCTCCCAGGGGGAGCTGCATGATATTTTCCGATCGTTCCAGCTGAAAAAGAAATATTACCGTTTAAAAGATGGAAGTTTTCTAAATTTAGAAAATCAGGATATCAAAAATCTTTCTGATATTTTGGAAAATTTGAATATCACGACAAGGCAACTCAACGGGCAGCCGTTAAAACTTGACACAAGCAGCGCGTTCTTTCTTGAGGATGTGTTAAAGGAATCCGATTTTGTGGTGGAGAAAAATAAAGAGTTTGAACATTTAGTTGAGCGAATTCTAAATCCAATTAACAAGGAGTTTAAGGTGCCGGGCGAAGTGACCGCACAGATGCGCCCGTATCAGATTATAGGCTTTCAGTGGCTTAAAACACTGGCGCAAAATGGTCTCGGTGGAATTTTGGCGGATGACATGGGACTTGGAAAAACATTGCAGGCGATCTCCTATATTACTTCCCAGCTGCGCGACGGAAAAAGGAAATTTATGGTGATTTGTCCATCCTCCCTGGTTTATAACTGGCAGGACGAGTTTGAAAAATTTTCCGGAAAGGTGCGTGTGACGGTCTGTAACGGAGCTCCGGCTGATCGAAAACTTATTATCGAGGGGATACAGGGGTGGGATGTGATTATTACTTCCTATCCGCTATTGCGGCGCGATGTGATATTTTATCAGGATATTATTTTTGATACCGTCTTTATCGATGAGGCACAGTTTATTAAGAATGCCACCTCGCAGAATGCACAGTCCGTAAAACTTTTAAGGGCGGCACACCGCTTTGCCTTAACGGGTACGCCGGTGGAGAATTCTCTCTCTGAACTATGGTCAATTTTTGATTTCCTGATGCCGGGATATCTGATGAGCCATTCAAAATTTGTTCAGCACTTTGAAAAAAAGATTATGAATAATGATAAGGTAGTCTTATCGCACCTAAATAGCCGGGTACGGCCATTTATTCTGCGGCGCATGAAGAAAGATGTACTAAAGGAACTTCCGGATAAAATTGAGGAGAAGGTAGTAACGGAAATGACGGAGGAACAGAAAAAAGTATATCTGTCTTACATGGCAAATGTGCGCAGTGAACTGGACTCTGAAATTGCACAGAAGGGATTTGAGCGCGTGCATTTGCAGGTGTTGGCGGCACTAACCAGACTGCGCCAGATCTGTTGTCATCCGTCCACCTTCCTGGAAAATTATTCTGGAAGCAGCGGAAAATTAGAATTGTTGCTTGAGATCATGGATGATGCGTTGGCTGGGGGACATCATATCCTTATCTTTTCACAGTTTACTTCAATGCTGCATATTATTCAGGCAGAATTAGATAAGAAAGAGCAGAAATATTTTTATTTGGACGGCTCCACTTCCGCTGCGGCACGCCTAGAATACGTAAAACGCTACAATGCCGGGGAACGCCCGATTTTTCTAATCTCGCTAAAAGCCGGTGGCACGGGGTTAAATTTGACCGGGGCGGATATGGTAATTCATTATGATCCGTGGTGGAACCCAGCGGTGGAAGACCAGGCGACCGACCGCGCATATCGCATTGGACAAAAAAATGTAGTTCATGTCCTAAAACTTTTGACTAAGGGAACAATCGAGGAGAAAATTTTTAAATTGCAGGAGAAGAAAAAGAATCTGTCTGATTCGGTGATTCATGCCAAAGAGACCTTTATCAGCAAATTGACAAAAGAGGAGTTAGAGGAAATTTTCAAAATGTAAAGAACGGTATTTAAATGCAGGAAAGGAGCAATTTATGGAAAAACAAAGAAAAAATTGGGGGAAGATAATTTTCGGTGTTCTTTTATTTGTCGCGTTTATGTCCGGTGCAATGCCGGTAAAGGCAGCAGTAAAATTGTCAGAAACGGACATTGTTCTTCTGCTTGGAGAGGGGGGAAAAGACACCTGTTCCCTTGAGGTTTCCGGAGCAAAAAAGGGTGATATGATTTTGTTTTCCTCAAAGGATGAAGCGGTTGCTGTGGTGGACAAAAGTGGAAAGATTACCGCAGTTTCGCCCGGAAGTACAACAATTATCTGTACCATCACGGACACATCGGGGAAAAAGACGAGGAAAAAGGCGACGGTGCGCGTATACGACAATATTAAGAGTATCTCGCTGGGATTAAAAAAGACCAAGCCCAACGCCCTGTTTAAAAATAAGACTTATCAGCTTTCTTACACTTGTAAGACCGCTGCGGGAGCCAATAAAAATACAGGAAATTATATTTATTATGAAGTGTTGACGAGAAAGGGAAAGACCACCGCCAATGCATGGGTGGAACTTTCCGGAAAATTCACTGCCAAAAAATGCGCTACCTACATTGTTTATGCCTATGTATTTCAGGACGAGGGGGCATATCAAAACTGGGCAAATAACAGGGAAAAATATAAGGACTCCATATTGGCAAAGGATGAGATTACCCTGACCGTAACAACAAAAAATTATAAAAAGACAGAGAGAAAAGTCGGCAATTATTCCATAAATTTGCCGGAAGGATATGAGATAACCACACAGGAAACTTCAAAAGATTGTACCTTATTTTTAGTGCAGGTAAAGAATTCGAACGGATATGCCATCTCCAATATCCAGGTGATGTCTGATCAGGTGGATGAGGCAGAAGATGTCGAATTGCTTGCCGCCGCACTTTCTTCCACCTACACTAAAGAATCGCTGCAGGAGAGTTGGAAATTGGCGTACAATGCGAAAAAAGCGACGGTGAAAAATTTAAATATGCAGTCATCTATGCGGGGAGAACAGGAAATTTTTAAGATTTCTTATGAATTGACGCTAAAAAATATTGTGATCCCCACGGAGGAAGGCTCCAAAATTAAAATTGATCGGATGGATTTTGTCAATACCATCTATACTTGGTATGATGGAAAAACACATCGTTCGATTGTGGTAACGGATGCGTTGGAAAGTTTGCAGCCCAATATTACTGAGGTTGCTGCACAGATGTTTGAATTTTAAAATTTTGGAGGGGAAGGTTAAAGAAACAGAATCTCGTTTCTTTAACCTTCCCCCTTATTTACTAAATGCTTTTATAAATTGTCAAAATGCTCGTTATAATATTCTTCGGTAAAATGTTCTAAAAATGCAGGGTCAAGTTCCCCAAAATTTTTTTGGATAATCTTTTTCATCTCATTTATCTCATTTAAGAAATTTGCTTCCTTTGACAGCTCCGCCTGGTCAACGGCTAAGAGCGTGTCATAAGTGAGATTTTGCTCAAGCCACTCTTTTAATTGTGCGTTAAAACGCTCCTCCTCCTCCGATTCCGCCCTGGCTTTTTTCGCGCGGGAAAAACTGTCGATTCCAACGAACAAAAAGCCTGCAAAAAGTACGGTGAGTACAATGGAAGAGAGCGTGGAGAAGTACTGAAACACGCCCGCCCAGTGCAACCCCATTACAATCAGCCCCACCACGCCAAAAAAGAGAAAGGTAATGGCTGAGGAGCGGTAATCTGCACTTTTTTCTGCCTTGGATACATAGCTGCCCTGACTTGCCGACGAGAGTGCAAGGCGAAGTTCCTCCATAACTTCTTCCTGGTTTTCCTCTGTTTCCTCCCCGTCTTTCGCCTCCCTGGATACCGATTTTTCTGTACCTGACTCCTCCTCCATAACGGTAGCTGCACTATCACTATCCATCATGTCCTCTAAACGCTTTTGTGTTTCCACAGTCAAAAAAGCAGCGAAGGCTTTTTTTGCCTGTTTCATCTTCGTTTTTTCCAGAAAGACACCGAAGAGATTTTCCTCTTTCATTGGTTCACAATGGGAAGAAATTCCAGAATATTCCAAATAAGAAACAAGCTTTTTTGCATCCTCTTCCTCCGCGAAGGAATGAAGCAGTTCTGTATCTTCCTCGGTCTTATCTAAAGATTCTACCAGATCGACTTTACAGTCTACGCATACCGTAATTCCCTCCCGATATTCATTTTTACATTTTGGGCACCACATAGGGAACTCCTTTCTGTTTTTCGTTGATTCTTTCCTATTATAGTCGTTTTTTGTGAGTTTTTCAAGGGGGGATTCTACGGAGAAAAAACTTAACTATATTTGTAGAATTTTGGGGCTTTTTCAGGAATAAAAAAGAGATAAAATAGGCAATTAGCAGGAAGGATAAAAAAAATATTTTAAAATTATGCAATACTTTATTTTGTTTCCGAATATTATTCAATAAAATGAGAATGGAGGAAATCGCATGAAAATTGATTATTCAGCAATCGGAAAAAGAGTAAAGATTTATCGCAAAGCGCGGAAAATGTCACAGGAGGAACTGGCGGAGGTAATTGATATCTCAGTGCCGCATATGTGCAATATTGAAAACGGCAAAACAAAATTCAGTCTGCCAATTTTAGTCGGGTTAGCAAACGCGCTTCAGGTGAGGCCGGATATGCTTTTGTATGACCAGATAAACGACAAGGGACAGACGCGTGCCATGGTTCTTGGGGAGATTGAAGCTCAGCTTGCGGACTGCACAGAAGTACAGATGCAGATGCTTGGAAAAGCCCTTTGCAACGAGAAAAAGCTTCTGATACAATACGAAGAAAAACTGAAGGAGAATGGCTGCGATCCCGTTCATTTGAAATAGGGAATTCATGACCTGATAGCGGCTTTTGCAGAAAGTTTCCGATTCCAAAACAAAAAGATAGGGGCAAAGAGTTAGTATTCTTTGTCCCTATCTTTTTATGCACATAGATGAATTATGCAGCGGGCAGGGGAGAGAAGATTTTCCTACTTACTTGTTTTTATACAATCGAGTAGGGAAGGTTTATCTTCCCTATGTGCAAGGCATATAATCTCACTGCGCCGGATGCATAATTCTTCTTTGCATCTGTGTGTATAAAAAATAAGCACGAGACGGGATTCGAACCCGCGACCCTCGCCTTGGCAAGGCGATACTCCACCACTGAGCCACTCGTGCAAAAATATGAATTCCTTAACATGATTCTTATCATACACGATAACGATAAGAATGTCAAGAGAAAATTAAAATTTTTTTGTAAATCCTGTAGGATTACAATACATGTGTTACAACTGAATATTGAAAAAGCAGAGACACTG
>CAJTLX010000052.1 GCA_910577165.1 uncultured Lachnospiraceae bacterium | reverse complement strand
CTTTGGTCGAATGCGAATCAGCGCAGGCATAATGTCTGACGACATTATACCATATCCTTTGGATATGTTCTCTCCGAGGGATGCGCATGATTCGCAGAAGAAATTATTCTCCCTTTGGTCGAATGCGAATCAGCGCAGGCATAATGTCTGACGACATTATACCATATTTTAGCGAATTGATAAAGTCTTTTCTTGCATTCCGCCTAAATATTCCATATAATATAGGGGAAAGGGAGGAATTCGATGGAATCCATACAGATCAAAGCTTATGCCAAAATAAATCTAGGACTTGATGTTTTGCGCAGGAGGTCGGACGGCTACCATGAAGTGCGTATGCTGATGCAAACTGTCCGCCTGTTCGACAAATTAACAATCAATATGACACAGACAACGGGGATCACAATCCGGAGCAATCTCTCCTATCTTCCCTGTGATGAAAATAACCTAATCTACCGGGCAGCCACTCTGTTTTTTAAAGAAACTGGGAAACATTGTGGCATTCATATCACCCTCGACAAACATATCCCCGTCGCGGCTGGGCTTGCCGGGGGCAGCAGCGATGCCGCTGCGACACTTGCCGCACTCAACGAACTTTGCCGCACCGGACTGTCCTTAAAAGAACTCCAAACTCTTGGCGTTCGCCTTGGTGCGGATGTTCCCTACTGTCTGCTACAAGGTGCCGCGCTCTCTACGGGGATCGGCGAATGCCTGATGCCACTGCCCGCCCCACCCCCTGCTTACTGCCTGATTGTAAAACCTCCAGTTTCTGTTTCTACAAAATATGTGTACGAACATTTAAATCTTAACACTGCGCCCCATCCGGATATTGACGCGCTACTTACCGCCTTACAGTCCGGTAGTCTCCCCGATCTCTGTGCGCATCTTGGCAATACACTTGAATCGGTGACCATTCCGCTTCACCCAGAGATCGCCGCGATCAAGGATAAAATGAAACAGGCGGGCGCGCTCGGCGCGCTGATGAGCGGAAGCGGCCCCAGCGTGTTCGGCTTATTCTCTGACAGGCAGGCAGCGGAGCGTTCATTTTATCATTTCAAAATCGGCGAGTACGGCAAACAAACTTATCTGACTGGATTTTGGAACCGCTAAATTTTACGCATAAATTCTTTCCCCTCCTCATATAGATTACCGTGAAACTATATCGGATAATTGGATATTGAGGAGGGATTTTTCTTGGAACTGATAAAAAAGAACATTCACATGAACAAGCTAAAATGCAAAAGCACGCTGCAATTAAACTTAAACGACGATATCAATGTCCCCGACACCAGACCGGATATCGCCGCCATTATGAAAATCTCCGGCGAAACCACCTGGGAGGAACAGAAAATTCTCTCCGGCAAACTCTATCTAAAAGGCTCACTTTCCTTCTGTCTGCTCTATTTAAGCGCGGAGGAGGACTGTCGCATCCATACACTTTCCGGAAAATTGCCCATTGATGAAACCATCCATCTTGAGGCGGAATGCAGCACGGAAAATACAACACTTCGCTCTGTGCTTGAGGATCTGAGCGCGAACCTTATCAACTCCCGCAAAGTCAGCATCAAATCGCTGCTCTCCCTAACGGTGACAGCGGAGGAAATCTACGATGAACCCGCCTGCACTGCCATTGAGAACGATGTTTTACTCTGCACTCGCATGGTTCCCTTGCAGCTTACCGGACTCGCCGCCTGCAAAAAAGATTCCTACCGTCTGCGCGATGAAATTACGCTGCCCTCGTCAAAAAGCAGCATCCGTGAGCTGCTCTACCGCAGCATTTCTCTGAAAAATGTCGATATCCGACTGTTAAAAGACCAGTTTACCATTAAGGGGGATGCAGTAGTTTTTCTTCTCTATGCCGCCGAGGACGGCGAGACGGCCGCTGAATACTACGAGAGCGAACTGCCCTTCCATGCGACAATCGACTGCAACGGCTGCAGCGAGACAATGACACCGGATATCAATTTAGTGATCACCGATAAAACTTTTGAGGTAAAACAGGACAGCGACGGTGAGCCGCGCATTGTCAGCCTTGATCTGCTAATTGAAATTCAGATTAAAATTTATGAGGATGCCACCTTCAATGTGATTCAGGATGTATACTCCCCATTTGCCAACCTCACCCCAGTCTATCGTCCGGTGGTCTATGAGAATCTTCTGGTACACAATGCAAACAAAGTGCGTATTAACGACCGCGTAAAAATCAGCGATACCGCGCCAAAAATCCTGCAAATCTGCCATGGAAGCGGAACCATACATATTGACAATACCTACCCGTCCGAGGATGGCTTGATGACCGAGGGCAGCATCGAGGCGGATATCTTTTATATCACTCCGGAGGACAGCCGCCCGATGTACGCGATGAAAGCCTCCGTCCCATTCCAGCAGCTAATTGAAGTCCATGATTTAAGCCCGGACACAGTCTATACTATCACGCCGGAATTAGAACAGCTTACCGTGCTTTCAAATGATTCGGACGAACTTGAAATCAAGGCCTCCGTCCTGCTCAACAGCCTTGTCTTCAACCGTATCACCGCGCAATTCCTCACGGATGTTACTGAGGAACCACTCGACTATGAAGCACTTATGGATCTTCCGGGTATGACTGGATACATCGTCAAGGAAAATGATGATCTTTGGTCGATCGCAAAAGCCCATCACACCACCTCCGAATCCATCCTGGCACTCAATGATCTGACCGAAGAGAATTTAGCTGTGGGAACACATCTGCTTTTGCTCAAAGAAGTACTGGTGTAACAAATTTACTTTCCCGTTCGCTGCGCAGACCCGCATACTGCGTTAGCAGTAAATTTCCGTTGCACGTTCACGCGCATTTGTGGGTCTGCGCATAAAAAGTGGCAGAAAGGTAATTCTTCCTGCCACTTTTTATGTAATTTTACATCAATTTACTTAATCGGCATCCCGCCGCATTCATCCTACTGCGCTACGGTCTCCACCGCCTCTGTCGAAGTACTCTTCTTCCACTCGTTCATCTTCTCACGAGTCGCCTCAAGCGTCTTCTGGCAAAGATCCGGCAGATCGCTGCCCCATGCCTTTGTCGCCTGACCAAAACCCTTCTCAATCGCCTTCATCATCTCGTTCGCCTTCGACGGATCGCCGCCGGTAAGGGCTTTCGCAAAGGAAACAAGACGGTCAGAAGTCTGCTTTACACCCCAGTAGCCATCCTCAGAAATATCATCCTGCGCCTGCTTTCTGGTTGCCGCATCCACTTTGACCGTACCATTTTTCAGAGCCATCAGATAGTCCATCGAACTATTTATTGTCTGCCCCTGCTTCATCATCATCTTTTCCACAAGGGAACGCATCTGTGCAGTTCTCGCTTCCGCATCCGCTTTCAGCTTCTCCACTAATGCAGTATCCTGCTTATAGGTTGGCTTTTCTACCTTGTCAGTCTTATCCGTCTTGTCATATACAGCTGCATCCGACTCTTTCTTTGGCTCTGTCTTAGGAACGGACTCGGTCTGCTTTACATTGTCCGTCTTTGCCGCTTCTGTCGTGGTCGTCACTGGATTTACCTGGCTATAATTGGTTACCTCATTTACCGCGCTTACACTCATTGTAATCACCTTCCCTTTCCTTAAATAGAAACATCCGTTTTTCTTTCGGAATGCCCTCCATGGCATACGCCCCACTAAAAATGGATTTCGTACTCTTTATATCGGCAGATTTTAACAATAGATTAACCCCCTTGCATAAAATTCCAGCAAAAAATTTAAAAGGGAATCTTTGTAAAAAATCTTGCACTTTGTATTGAAAGTACAACGCATATATTGTATAATCAAATACGGAGCAAATTAAAGAAAATACTTACAGAACTTATTTCATCAACACTTAAAACAGGAAAAATTAGGAAAGGAAAAGCTACTGAAAATTATTTTATCTATTTTCAGTAGCAGAATGACAAATGGCTAAAATCACCATTGGAGAATGGCTAAGAAACTGCCGGGAAGAATCCAATATCTCTATCGATGAGTTGGCGGAAGGAATCTGCACTCATCAGTTTTTGGATGATTTTGAGAGTGGGCTAGAAAATTGCAGTCTGTCGTTTTTTTGTATTTTACTGCAAAGGCTCGGATATTCCCCGGATAAACTTGAGTATATCCTGCCTGAACAGGAATACCGAAATGAATGTCTATGGGGCTTTTTTATGGTGGCGGTATTTCAAAAAAAGCGGGAGTGGGCAGAACGTTTGTTTGCACAATATACACAAGCTCTGGATCAAAAAAAGAGCAGTCAAAAGAAAAAGAGGAAGGAGAAAAAATCAGAAAAGGAATTAAGGGACATTAGCTTTAAAGGGGCAAAAAAAGAGTTATGGAAACGTCCCCCAAATTTGAATTCCGTTGGGAGAATGTATCTTTTTCGCGGACGCGCACTGATCGCTTACTGGGTGGACAATAATCTGGAGGAAGCAGAAGAATACTTAAAATGCGCGCTGGACAGCACATTTCCAGGCTGGAAACAAAAAGACTGGAATAGATGTTTAATTTCTTTAATCGAACTTGAAAACGCGCTTGCCCTCGCGCGCGTATGGAGAGAGCAAAGGGGAGAAAAATGGAATTCAGGGAGAAATTTATTGAAACGCTGTGGAATCTACATCCAAAAAAAGGTAAAAGATAAGGAAGAACACGCAAAAATTTATAGTAAATACGCATGGATTGCTGCGGATGTCGCGATGGAACAGGGAGAATGGGAAGAGGCAGTTTTTATCTGTCTGAAAGCCTTTGCAGAACTGCGACGGTTTGGAATTGAATATTTTGCAATACCAATTCTTAACAATCTTCTTACCTATTATAAAAAAGCAAAAGACCGAATGGAAAAAACTATCCCCCTCTCCGATCTTTTCGCCCAATTTCAACAAAAAAACCATCACAGAATATCCGAGATCTGGATTACAGAGAAACGCTGTTCTAATTATCACAGGATATTAAAGGATCTGCATGAAAAATATTTGCCAAAATGGTATCCGGAAAACTCTATTTTCTGGAATTGCTGCCAGAGAATGTATCATTTGGATGTGGAAATACTCTTTGCGGAACGGCGGGCATTCCACATGACCCAAGAAAAATTAGCGGAGGGAATTTACAGGTGGGTGGGAGAGATCTCAAGAATTGAGAACAGAAAGGTTTCCCCAAGCTGGAAACACTTTAACCTTATGATGGAAAAATTTGGGATGAACGGAGAACAGCGTTTCTTCTATATCAATACGGATTTATCTCAGGCATTAGAATGGCTTAGGGATATCCAAGTTTATGCAAGCAGACACCAGTATGACGGAATAAAAGCTTTGCTGAACTATCTGGAAGAAGAGCTGGATATGGAAGTAATGGAAAACTGGAGGATAGTTCGTTTTTACCATAATGTTATCGCCATGTATGCGAATAATCCGCCTCTCGAAAAGATCTTAAAAGAGGATCTGGAACTGCTTCAACAGACCTGGCATATTCCGCTAGAAGCTATAGGAGAACAGGCAAAATTAGAACCTAAAAGGATGCGGGGGAAAAAGAAAAATGCAAAGGGAAAAAAATATATTTACCGCGCACCATTAAAAATTGAAGCACTGTTTTTAAACCAGATTGCTACTCTGCTAAAAATGTTAGGAAGGGCAAAGGAAGCAAAGGACTTGTACGAAGGTGTGATACATACAATAGAGAAAAGCAGAATCCTGCCAGAGTTTCAATTTTACTCCTACAGTCCATTATTGGGAAATATGGCAAAACAAAAATATTCGATTACGGATGCTGAAACAGCGATTCGAACCAGTTTAAGATGTGGAAATATGGAAAATATTGGACATTACTATCTAACTATTGCGTGCGCAATGCTCGATGACAGTTCAAACAGAGAGTGCTGTATGCAGATGATGAGAGATTGCTACTATCTGTTTGAACTATCGGATCATCAAGAAAATATGCGCACTTTAAGAAAATATTTTAAAGACAAGTTTAATATAGAAATTAACCAAAATTAATTTTTTATAGTGTTCTTGGTAGGCTTTGGCTCATCATTGCAAAGTGCGATACTAGGTTCCTCTGCATCCGATGGGAATGGATACTGCTCTCCTGGAACTGAGCCAATAAACAAAAGCAATGAAATAAAGCTGCCAAGGATTGATTTTTTCAAGAGAACCTTTAAGTTTTTGTTCTTTCTCATTTAGAAACCTCTCTTTCGGCGCACTTTCCGCGCCTTAAATGTTATCCTTTATAATAGGAAGACTTTTTAATTGTCCTGAAGAAATCTCAAGATTTAAAGATATCTTCGGGACAATTATTATTATATTTGATATTATATGAGGGAACATAACATTTCAGTTGAAAAATTTGCCATTTTTTCAATTAAAATGCTATGTTCCTTTTGGAAAAAGATAGTAAAATAAAATCAGACAAACGAAAAAGGAAAGAAAACAACGTTGGTGCCAGCTTTGGTATGGACTTCCTCAACTGTTTGTAAGATGCTATCCGGTTTATGCTTTTTAGGGTGGGATAAGATAGTATAAGCAGAGGAAGTTGCATACAACATTCCAAATTTTACCGCTTTTAGAACTTAGTGAGATTTGAAAAATTTTCGAAAATAAAGGGGTGATAAGTCTTATAAAAAATCTTGAAAAAATTTATGATAGGAAGGAGGAATGTTTGTTACTGAAAATAAAGAGAAAAGACATATTCTGATCATTTTTTAGCAGTAGTAAATAATATAATAAAATTAAAAAGAATTTAAAAGTGGTCAAAATAAAATTTTTGAATATTTTAATAATAAAAATGAGGTATGTTATGAAACAATTATTTAAATTATTTTTTGTATTAGTTTTTGCAGGAATCTTTTCTATTACTTCAGCAGAAAATAATATTTCCGCAAAGCCAATTACTACTGATCCTTCTATTTGTACTCATCCTACTTTAAATATTGAAGATTTGGGGGAATTCAAAGAGTATACGCATAACGCAGCTCAATATTGTTATTATATGTACCATCGGTTTCATGCGCATTGTTCGGAATGTGGCTATGATTCAGTATATGCGGATGCATCCTATCAAAGTGTTGGTCATACCTGGGCTACTATTCTTGTCGAGGAGGGCAGCGATTATTTGATTACACGGACATATTGTACTACTTGTTGTTGTAATACTGGAAATAACATTACAGTAAAAAAGATTCCTGATAACTTGGAAGTTCAATAATTTAAGGGGGGGCTTTAATGAGATTTAAGTGGGTAAAAACTTTAGTTTTATCATTGGCGGCGACAGCACTTTTCACATCCGTAAATGTGCAGGCAGAAGATACAAATACCGTTGCGGAGATTCCAGTGGGCGAGGAAGAGAATACGGTAACATATACAAAATATTCCGCCTGTTCAGAAGGTCCGCAAGATTTTTATGTATATCAGGATAAAGCGTATTTGCTCGACTCTGAGAACGATCGGATTCTTGTATATGATGGCATTACCTTTGAGCAGTGCATTGACCTTGGCACTTACTGCAATATGATGGAAATTATTGATGATGAAATTTATGTTTTAGCTTATGTACAACAGAAAATTTTAAAGTTCAATATGAAGGGAGAATTATTGGAAACCTATCCGCTTGGCTGTGATTCCTCCCGCGTAAAAGCGATGGTAAAAGATAAGGACATAATGATTGTTAATTCGGCAGGGCAAAAAATGCAGTATGTAGATTCCTACAGCGGTTTTGGAAAAGTATCTGAGGAGATAAAATTAGCGGATTCTTTATCTGAAAAAAATTCTCTGGAAGAACCAACGAAATATCGAATTGGAGATGTAGAAATTCGAGAATATTTTACAAATATTTCAGACAACTATGCAATTTTCCATCGCTATAATACACAGCTTGGTCATATTATTGGTGATCAGTTTGTCGTACAGCTTCAGGAAGAAGAGATAAAAGGATCTCATAAAATAGATATGGATAAATGGGCAGTTATTCCAAAACGTTTTTTCCGGGTAATCGATAAACAGCCATATCTTATGAATTGTTATGAGGATAGGGTTGTGATTGAACGAGTTACCTTTGTGGATACCTTACAGAATTCTTTTCTGGATGATATTGAGAACATTCAAAAAGAAGTGAAAGCAAGAAATAAGGTCACGAAAGAATCGGAACAAAAAAATAATGACAAAAATACAAAAGCAGCTGACAAGATTTCTCTAAGCAGGTCAGAAGTCATTAGCCGTGCAGAAAGTATGCGCTCGTACTATTGGGTATTAAATGCAAAACATAAAGTGGTAAGAGAATCAACCTCTCTTCCAAAGGTAGTACAAGATGCAACTGTAGAGCGGTCATTCCAGGGGATTCCTTATTGTTGGGGTGGTTTTTTTGGTCTGTCCGACACATCCTCTGTTGGCTCGTATGGAGGGAAATTCTCGGATAAAATTACTACTGTTTTCAGTGATGGGACAATGTATATGGCGGGAAACGTAAGCAGTCAAAATTCCAGTGGAGAAAGACAGAATTATGTTTCGAGAACGATTGGTTTGGACTGTTCCGGTTTTATTTCTTCTGCATATGGATTGACGGAGAAAAAAAGTACTGGAACATTAAAAGATACAGCGAACTTTTATGAAGTAGCGAATTTGGAAAATTTACAAGTGGGAGATATTCTCGTTTCCTCTAAGGAAGGGCATGTATATTTGTATACGGGTAGGAATGGCACAAATTATGTTGTATATGATTGTAATTCTACCAAGGACACCGGAAAAGTTATGAAACGTGAAATTCCAGAATATCATATTCAAAACTTTAATTATGTTGGACGGACTCCATGGGCTAATTAAATTATTCAATTTATTTCTTTTATAATAATCCATTTTATTTGATATATGATTTAGCTCCCCTATCATCTTTGGCTAGATTAAATAAAGATGATAAGGGAGTTATGTACTTTACTGTTGATATTTTACAAACCATAATTATTATTAAATCTGTTTCATGATAAGTTAAACAAACAATTACTATTGACAATACTATTATTCTACGTAACAGAAACGGATATAAGGGTAAAGTTTATATAACCAATGTTAAATTTAGATAAGTGGGCATTTCTTTAAGAAAGCCACTAAAAAAGAAAATAAAATTTATGTTAATTTAGGTATGGACTTTTTGAACTATCTGTAGTATAATGTCAATATTAGAATTTATTTACATAAAAATAGCATTAAAAATCATGCTTTCCGGTTGAAAGCGTTAATATAAATACACCTTAATTTAAAAAAGTGAGTAATATTATAAATAAAAAATAATAATTATAGTATTTGTCGTAAATCATTGTAAGGAGAGAAAAAGTATGGCATTTATATCTTTTGAAAATATAAAAGAAAAACATCAAACATTTGATCAAACTTGTAATTATGCACTATATGCACTGAAATATGTATGGAAAAGAAAACAGGGCAAAACCTATATTTTAACGAAGGAACTTTCCGCCCTATTAAATGGGTTATTTCCATTGGTGAATATGATTATTCCCGGTTTGATTATCAATGAATTAGTGCAGGGGAGAGCGATTTCCAAAATAATATTTTATATAATTATTTTGCTTACTGTGCCAGCGGTGCAAAATATTATCAATTATTTTTTGGATAAAAAATTAAACAAGCTCTCGCTGCATCTTAGCCTTGCATTTAATGAAGAATTTTATCATTATGTATTGGGGATGGACTATGAGAAAATTGAAAATCCGGAAATTCAAGTAAAAAAAGAGCGCGCAGACGATGCGCTTTCCGGCATTATCACCGTGGTAGATCAGATCAACGCAGTGACCACTGCCGTTGTTAGTTTACTTGCCATTTCTTCTGTTATTCTCACATTGAACCCGTTTGTTATTTTGCTCGTTGTATTGGTGATTTTTTCCAATTCAGTTATGGCAAAGCGGGCAAATTTGAAAAAGCATGATCTGGGAAAGAAACTAAGTGATTTTGACTGGTATCAGGGCGGAGTTTCCTATATGCTAAATCATATTTCTTTTGCGAAGGAAATAAGAATTTTTGATATAAAATCCCTGTTGATCAGTCTGTTTACAAAAAGCAAGGAAGAGTCAAATGTTTTTGAACTTGAATATCGGAAATGTAACTGGAGATTAGGCTTATTTAGAACAGCAACCAATTTGATCCAGCAGGGGATTTTATATGCATATTTAGTATATAAAGTATTATTTAAAGATCTTCCTATCGGTAATATGACCATTTATCTTTCTTCAGTAGGACAATTTTCAAATAGTTTGGGGAGCGTTTTCGACTCTTATATTCGGTTGGCCGATCGAGGATTAAAAACACAGGAATTGATTGATTTTCTTTCGGTAACTGCCGCACAGGAAATAAAGGGAACTAAGATCCCGGTATTTCGTGATGATTCAGTAATCGAATTTTCCCATGTTTCTTTTCGTTATCCGGGAAGTGAACATTATGCAATACGGGATATGGATCTTAAAATCTGCGCAGGAGAAAAATTATGTATTGTTGGCAGTAATGGTTCGGGGAAATCTACTTTTATCAAATTATTGCTTAGACTTTACCATCCGACAGAAGGCAAGATTCTCTTAGATGGAGTGGATATCAATGAATATGATCAAAAGGCATATCAACAGCTTTTTGCTCCGGTTTTTCAGGATTTTGTAAGCTACTATATGAATCTGGGGATGAATATTGCGTTGACGCACGATTATGACGAGAAGAAATTGGATGAGATCTGTGAGAAAAATGGTTTGGATTCTATGCTCTCCCATCTGCCGAAAAAATATGAAACCCCGCTTGAAAAATGGTTTGATTCAGAAGGAATAGATCCTTCGGGCGGTGAGGAACAGAGAATTGCGATTGCCAGAGCTTGCTATCATGGGGGAGATATTTTTGTTTTAGATGAACCCACTGCTGCAATTGATCCGATTACTGAGTATGATATTTATATGCGGTTCAACAAGATTATTACCGGAAAATGTACAGTGCTGATCACCCATCGTTTATCCGCCGTCCAGTTAGCAGATAAAGTTGCCGTTTTTGAGAATGGCTGTGTTGCAGAATATGGTACACACAAAGAACTATATGATAAAAAGGGAATATATACCGAAATGTTTGATAAACAGGCAAAATTTTATCGAGATGAAAAGATATAATAAAATAAATATTTGTGCCGAATTATAAAAAATATCTTCCTTGCCAATATCGCTTTTTTTCTTGTGATCACGCTATTATGTGGAACCTTTTTTTTACGATATGGTTTGTATGGATATGATACGAGTATTCAGTGCGGATTTTGGTATGTTTTTTTACGTTCGGATTGTATGGTTACTTATGGATATTTATTACTCCATACCATATTTCTTGATTGGGTAATCATAAATACGCTTGTGCTAGTTATCCTTTTGGTTTCGAAAAAAACTCCAAGTCCTTTTGCATCCATGGGAATTTCATTTGCAATCATGTATTTGGGAAACCTGGAGGTAATAAATAATATTGTGTCAACTCCCTTTGTGACACGTATTTTTTCATTTCTTCCCGTCAACGCGCTAAATATCCTTGGAGTTGCCCTTGTACCTACAATAAAATTAGGGAATATCGATATTTATTGGTTTTATATTCTTGAAATTTCATATGTAATTGCATTTATTTTCTTTTATGTTTGGCTAATGCGTCAGGAATATAAAAATAAATCTATAAATAAGGTGGTATAGATCATGAAACTAAACTTGATAGATGTAAACAAGAACTATAAAAACAAAGTGTTAGATGGTGTTAGTTTTGAATTAGATAAAGGAGTTTATGGCCTTTTAGGTCCGAATGGTGCGGGGAAGTCCACATTGATCCGGTTAATATGCGGTATTGAAGAACCTGATAATGGAAAAATTTTGTGGAATGAGGAAGACATTCATACATTAGATGAAAATTACAGGGATATCTTGGGGTATGTTCCACAAAAAATCGGATATTATCCGGATTTTACAGCAATGAAGTTTATGGAATATATAGCACAACTAAAAGGGATACCAAAAGACACGAGAAGAAAAGAGATATCGGATGCCTTGTCGCTCGTAAACTTATCCGATACGGGAAAAAAGAAAATCAAAAATTTTTCAGGCGGAATGAAACAGCGACTGGGAATCGCGCAGGCAATCCTAAATCACCCCCAGCTATTGATTTTGGATGAACCGACAGTAGGATTGGATATTGATGAAAGGATGAATTTTAAGCAGTTCATCAGTGGATATGCAAAAGATAAAATTGTGCTTTTTGCAACTCATATTGTATCCGATATCGAGGATATCGGAAATGAAATTATCTTGCTGAAAAACGGAAAGATTGACCAGCAGGGGAGTCTTCAAGCTCTATTGGAATTGGTGCAGGGAAAAGTATGGAAATGTGTCGCCACCCAAGAACAGGCGGTGGAATTGAAAAAACAATATAAAGTATCAAACATGAGAATTGAAAAAGAAAATATTGAACTTCGAATTGTATCAGATGATAAGCCGCTCCCAAATGCGATTACAGTAGAGGGAAATCTTCAAGACTTATATCTGTACACTTATAATACGAAATCAGAATAAAAAAATTTAAAAGGCACTTTCAAACTTTTTATTGAAGCAATACCACAGGTTTCCCTATAGTATGCATAGCAATAATCATGGATAGGAGAAAGGCGAATGAAACTATTTGATTATGAGTGGAAAAAAACAATTCCTCAAAAGGTGTTGCTTTTTATCCCTATATTTTACATATATTCGTTTATCGATCTTGCATTTGTGCAAAATGATAATATATGGGGGGAATGGTTTATTTCCTATACTTTAGATATTAAAATTTTATGTATAATTTTGATATTTTTATTATCCCCCGTATTTTCACGGGAAAAAGAAGTAGATATGTTGGAGCTGATCCTGACAAGTAAAAACGGGGTAAAAAAATTGCCAAAAATAAAATTATTAGTAGGCTTCAGTTTAACTAATATATTAACGCTTTTATTCTGTATTATTTCGTATATCAGTTTTGGAATCGGTCATTCCACATGGAATTGGGGTATACCAATTGAAGATATGGCGTTATATAGGTTTATAGGTAACCCAGGACTTGTTACTTATCAGGATATGCGTAATCAGGTATGGCTTAATTCCTTTTTAGCCTTGAATTTGGTGGCGGCGTTTGTTTTATTGGTTTCTGCTAAATCCAAACAGTCCTTGCGTACTGCAATTATCGCAATTCTAGTGAATTTTATATTTAGTATCAGAAATATAATGACAATATTACGGACCGATTTTGGAAAAATATTGATAGAAAGTTTTCCAATCAATCTTATATGGAATGAAATGTTGAATGAAAAAAATATTTTATTTATAGGAAAGAAAATACAAATTATCTATATTATACAAGTACTATATATTATTATATATCTTGTATTATATAAGCTGATTTGTACCGTATATCAGAAAAAGTAGGACATTTGAAAAATTATTAATTTTCAACAATAAGCAATTTCCAGGAGTATTTTATGAAAAAACAAAATTGAATTCTTTTTTTTGGCATCATTATTTTTATATTGGTTTTTATATTTTTTCCCTATATTGTTATTTTATGTTCAACACCCGCGGATAAAAATGAAAATGATTTGCTTTATACCAAAACTTTGCCGGAGGATGAATTAGATCGTATGTTGGCAGATAGGGGGATCGAAATCTCAATAATCGATGCTCTGCCAATATGGGAAAAACAATATCTGCTTGATTGGAATGTGGATAGCGCGATTATGGAAAGAAAACCAGAAAACCCAGGGGGAAAATACAAAAAGATATCCGAAGAGATTTTTTCTATGCAGGTCATTGTGGCACGTATCTGGGAAGAAAAGGAAGGAAATCCCTCTCCCATGTTTCGAGTGATTATCCCATATAAATGGGAAAAACTTCCATTATGGACGGGAATGGACGATTTAGCCTTTGTGTTTGGCGATTCATGGCTCCCACAGGACGATTACAGACAGGTAAATTATATCCGAAAAAAAGAAAAGCTCAAACAGGCAATCGCAGACAATGCATTTTATGATTGGAATTTTGTGGGGATAGAATGGGAAGTTGATATAAAAAGAGGTCTTACAAACACACAAAAAGATGGTTATGCAGCAATTACTCTGAGAAGACCTTATCATTTTGATAAGAGCGAGGACGAGATTTTAGAAATCCAAGTTTGTTATACCCACAATATTATCATCCCTAATAAAGGAACTAGCCTTGCAGGAAAAAATATTAACCAAAGTAATAGTATATGGAAAAGATATTATTTAGTGAAAAGACAATTTAAATTTCCGAAAGATCCTGCCCTCCCAGAAACAGAGGAAAAAGAGGTTGATCACAATATATCAATACACAACTCCTTCATCTTTGAAAATTAAGAAATGCTCACTTATCACTAAGTGGATATTTTTAAAAAAAATTACTGAAAAAGAAAATAAGATTTATGTTAATTTGGGTATGGACTTTTTGAACTATCTGTAGTATAATGTCAATATTAGAATTTATTTACATAAAAATAACATTAAGATTGATAATATTTATTTGAACAAAAGGGAGAGAAAAAGGAATAAAAAATTTATTGCAAGTATTGTTGCGGGAGGGATCTTGGGTGGCGCGATTGTACTAAGGGATGAAGAGTTTTGCTTTTTCTGTGACAAAATCACTATCGCAGATGAATATAAAAGGCTGCGAATCCCCTATGATGAAATCGCCTCTGTTTCCGTAAAAAGAGTACTACTTTTTCCTGTGGCAAAAATTGTGTCAAAAAACGACAGAACCTATAAATTTGTAATTTTCAATAAAAAAGCATTTCTCTGCGCAATGAATCAGAAAGTGGGAGATAGGGTTATCTTTTGATGAAAGGGAACAAAAATGAAAAATACCAAAAAAATTATTTTTTCTATTTTAAACTTCGCTATTATTTTGCTTATTGTGATAGTGATTGTGCGCGGGACTATGCGACTTGGCACCAGCAGTACTTTCAGTGGGACAAGAACCGGATATTCCGGCGAGGAAGATAGGGGGAACTGGTCAGCAAACTATCGCTCTCTCAATGGTACATTGCGAAAGAAAATTAATCCAGAAACAGATATGCTTCACATCCAGGTAGAAACAAAGTCCGGCACTCTAAGCATCGAGATTACGGATGCTGAGAATAAAGAAATTTTTACTGCGATCTGTGATAAAGCAGAGTCCTTTGAGGTGCCAGTCTCCGGCAAAGTCACTGTCAAGATCAAAGCAGGGCATCACAGTGGCTCTTTTTCAATTCTCTCCGGGATGTAACTATCCTGATTTTCATATGTTAAGACTTTCTTACGATTTTTAATATTTTTTTAATAATTTGTACATATTTCAGACATATTTACAAGATATAATACTTTTTGGATAGTGAATAAACACTTTCTACTCCCACCCTATTATACTTCGGTATTTATTTACCCGAAAAAACGCGGCCATTCCTGCCGCGTTTTTTTGTGCGCAGACCCGCATATGGAAATTTGCTGCTGGCATAGCATAAGTCGTACAATCGAGTAAAGAAAATTTGCCCTACTCGACTGCACAGAAGAAAAATCTTTCCCTTACTCAGTTTATATTTTTCATTTTCTTCATTGTATTTTTTACAAATCTGTCGCAATCTCCCATCTCTTTTACAAGAGTAAATAAATATTATAATTTTACATTCCTCTTACGAAAATCTTAAAAATAAATTGAAATTTTATATTTCTGACACATTTTCGCCACATTTAGGGGTTACTATAATAATGGATTGTGTGAATAACACTTTCTACTCCCACCCTATTATACTTCGGTAATTTGATTACCCGAGAGTGCGCGGCCATTCCTGCCGCGCTTTTCTCGTCCCTCTTATAGTACTTTTTTATCAATTTATAAAAGCCAAAACTTTTTTATCTATTTTTCTCTTATCCTACCTTTTGATTAAACCACAAATCCCAAAAATTTTTTTACCTATCTCCCAGTATTTCCTGATTCTTCAAAATAAAAGCTCCCTTCTAAATCTTCCAAGCCCCTTTCAAAATCCCTCCCAACTAAGCATACCACCGCTTCCATGGGCATATACTTCATTAAATGCTTATATTGCGTGTGCGCAGAAAAGAGGGATCATGCGGGTACTATTTCGACGGATGATTTTATGTTTTGGCTGCATTTTCTGTCTGCTGATCACCATGGGTTGCGGCGAAAAAAACGACGAGATCACAAAAGTCAAAGATTTGGATTTCACCGTGGTCGAGGAAGCGGACATACCGGAGGAACTTCTTACGCTTATCAACAAAAAGAAGAAAAATACTTTCTGCCTGACTTACAAAAGCGAGAATGCCTGCTATATCTGCCAGGGCTTTGGCACACAGATGACCAGCGGCTACAGCATTACTGTCGAGGAACTTTTCCTTGGCACAAACGCAATCTACATAAAAAACACGCTTCTAGGACCGGGCAAGGATGAGCTGGTCACACAGAACGCCACGCATCCATATATTGTTGTAAAAATTGAGCTGATGGACTACAATGTTGTATTTGAATGATAAGTCAAAAAAGGCAGACCAAGAAATTACAATGTCATATTTAAATGATAAGTTAAAAAACACAGGCAAATGAATTACAATGTCGTATTTGAGCGATAAATCAAAAAACAAAGAAAAATACAGGATAAAACAACAAAAAATTTCCACCCATACCGTTAAATACTATTTTTAGTATCTAACGGTACAGGTGGAAAAATCATTTACGAGATTTAAGATTCTTTTTTCTTATTTAGCGGCGATTGGCCGGCTCAATGTTCACCGATTTTCCACGGATTTTTACATTTTTCATCCCTTCCAACACCTCAGCCGCATATTCGCGCGGTACTTCAACAAAAGTATATTTATCAAACATATCAATACTTCCAATTAGTTTTCCCGGCATCCCAGTTTCGCCCGCAATTGCCCCCAGGATATCGCCCGGACGGATATTATTTTTCTTGCCAAGATTGATAAAGAGGCGCACCATGCCTTCCTCCGCCCCAGTATCGCCAAATTCCTCGTACTCGCGCTTTAATTCCTCCGCATCCACACTCTCGCCCATCGCGAGCTTTAAAAATGCTGCTGCCATCTCAAACGTTGTATACTCCGCCTCGTTTACCCGGCTCTCAACCAATTCCTTCATGCGCGCCAAATCTTCATTTTCAATTACTTCCTGCACACGGTCAAGAATCTTCTCCGCTTTCACGGACATTACATCGCCAAGGGACGGAACGGGCTGCAATTTAATCTTTGTCCGGCAGTAGCGCATAATATCGCGCAGTTTGTAAACCTCGCGCCCGACTACCAGCGTAAACGCCCGCCCGGTACGCCCTGCCCGCCCGGTACGCCCAATGCGGTGTACATAATACTCATCGTCCTGTGGCACATCATAATTAAACACCGCCTCCACGTCGTCCACATCAATTCCGCGCGCTGCCACATCCGTAGCCACAAGAATATCCGTCTTCCCGCCGCGAAACGAATTCATTACGCGGTCGCGCTGCTGCTGCTTTAAATCCCCGTGCAGCCCTTCCGCAAAATATCCACGCGCCTGGAGTGCGGTGACCAGTTCATCCACCTGACGCTTGGTATTGCAGAAGATCAAAGACAATTTCGGCGCATACATATCGAGCAGTCTGGTAAGTGCATCAAGCTTTGCTTTTGGGCGCACCTCATAGTAGTACTGTTCAATTTTCGGGACGGTTAATTCTTTTTTTACCACACGGATATGCACGGCATTATGCTGATACATCCTCGCAATCTCCATGATCGGCTGTGGCATTGTCGCGGAAAATAAAAGAGTTTGCCGCTCACCCGGAACATCGCGAAGGATCGTTTCAATATCCTCGCGGAACCCCATATTCAACATTTCATCCGCCTCATCTAATGCCACAATCTTTACATCATCAAATTTTACGGTTTTGCGGCGCATATGATCCATCACGCGCCCCGGCGTTCCAATGACAATCTGCGTTCCCGCTTTGAGTGCCTTGATCTGGCGCACAATCTCCTGCCCCCCATAGATTGGCACAATCTTGATCCCGTGCAGGAATTTTGCAAATTTATGCATCTCCTCGGATACCTGGATCGCCAGCTCCCTTGTCGGACAGAGAATCACCGCCTGCAAAGATTTTTTCTTCGGGTCAATATTCTGCAAAATCGGCAGTCCAAATGCCGCAGTCTTTCCCGTGCCGGTCTGTGCCTGCCCGATAATATCCTGCCCCGAAAGTACCACCGGGATCGCCTGTGCCTGGATTGGTGTCATCTCCTCAAATCCCATTTCTGTCACAGCGCGCAACAATGACGACTGCAATTCCAACTCATCAAATTTCATAAAAGTATCAATTCCTTTCTTTTTGCGATACAAACCTCATAAATGTATCAGTTTCAAATACAATTTTAACTAGACAATAATATAAATATAGCATATCATTAATCTTTCTGACCAGTGCGCAAAAACAGGAACCGCCCGAAACTTCCTTCGTGACAGTTCCTGTTTTCTATCTGTCTATGGCTGCTTATGAAAGAATAATTATACTGCAAAAAATCCCGGAGTGCAACCAAAATTTATTTACTTTAACAAAAAATTCTTTCAAAAAGAGAAAAAACTCTCTTAATCCATATTTGACAGACCCAAAAGAATATGCTAAAATAAGTTTTCAAAGGAGATTTAAAAAATGTCTATATTCTTGCCTGACTACAATCATTGCACGGTCAACTTAGCTTGTTCCGTTTTAGAAGAATTTGGCGCGAAACGTCCGAGACATAAAACCCTTGATGCGGCAGATCGTCTGCTTCAAACCAAATATCATAAAAATATTGTTCTTCTTGTACTTGATGCGATGGGACAGTCCGTTCTTGAAGACCATCTCGCGCCAGATGGTTTCTTCCGGCAACATCTTATTACGGTTTACAGTTCTATTTTTCCATCCACTACTGCTGCCGCCACCACCTCTCTTGACAGTGCACTCTGTCCATCAGAACATGGCTGGCTTGGCTGGAACTGCTATTTTTCAGAGATTGACCGTACAGTTACCGTACTGCTCAACCGCGACGCAGCAACGGGTGAGTCCATTACAGATTATCATGTTGCCAGAACTTATTGTCCATATAAAACTATTCATGAACGCATCCGCGAAACAGGGGCGGCAGCGTACTTTTCAATGCCCTATATCGCTCCCTACCCGCCAACTTTTCCAAAGGTCTGCGAGCGCGTACAGGAATTGTGTGCCCTGGACGGACATAAATATATTTATGCTTATTGGGACGAGCCGGACAATACCATGCACACCACCGGCTGCGATTCCAAATGCTCCCGCGATGTGCTTTCTACGCTGGAGCAGGAAACGATGAAGATGTGCCAAAAACTTGCAGGCACAAACACCATTCTTTTTATTACTGCAGATCACGGACATATCAATTCAAAAAACCTGGTACTTACCGATTATCCTGATCTTATGGATTGTCTGCTTCGTCCGCCGTTTATTGAAGCACGCGCTACAAGTTTTTTGGTCAAACCGGATAGTAAACAAAAATTCGAACGTATATTTAACGAAAATTTTAGTGATGCATTTCGGCTGATGACAAAGTCAGAAGTAATTGCGAGCGGATTATTTGGACCAGCCCTCAATGGCAGTCGACTTGAAAAAATGCTCGGCGATTATCTATCCATTTCTGTGGGAGAATTTTCCCTGTACGCAAATAGGGAAAAGGCAAAGCGCAATATTGGTACTCATGCTGGACTAACTGCAAAAGAAATGCAAATTCCACTGATTGGAATAGAATTGTAAATCTATTTTCCACTATCTCTTATTATTTTGCTGTTCTAGCAGCCATACTTTTGTATAATGAACCAAATTTTCCATCAGTTCCAACTGCGCATCGGTACATCCTTTCAGCGATTTATCTATCTCGTCTATCAATCTTTGATATAATTTATTTTTTTTGGATGGAATAATCGCAAGAAGCCTCTCCGGGGTGGTTTCCAACGCCTCGGAAATATTGATTAAGACTTGCAGACTAAATAAAGTTTTACCTTGTTCAATATTGCTCAAATGTGCTATGGTAATCCCCACAAGCTCCGCTAATTCTATCTGTGTCAACTTACACGCCTTGCGAAGTACACGAATTCTTGCCCCCACCGCGATATAATCTATTCCCATAGCATATCCTCCAAACAGTAGTTTAACCTATTGCAAAAAAATCCCCCGAGGGCTGCAATTTATAATATACGACCTTCGGGGATTTTTCTATAACGCTCCAATCCCTTTCCACTTCCTATCCCGATCGGATAAAATAATTTCCATTCCATCCTCAATCGGCCATTGCACACCAATTTCCGGGTCATCCCACGCAATTCCTCCCTCATCACCTGGGTGATAAAAATCAGTACATTTATAACAAAATTCTGCCTCATCCGACAAAACCAAAAAACCATGTGCAAAACCTTCCGGTACATAAAACTGTTTTTTGTTTTCTTCTGAAAGCTCCATGCCATGCCATTTCCCATAGGTTGCAGAACTGCTGCGCAGATCGACCGCAACATCAAACACACGCCCTTTAATTACACGCACTAACTTACCCTGCGGATGTTCAATCTGAAAATGCAGCCCGCGCAGCACCCCTCTTTTCGATTTTGACTGATTATCCTGAACAAACACCATATCCAGTCCCTTCTCCTTCATATCCCGAAAATTGTAAGTTTCTGTAAAATATCCCCTCTCATCTTCACGCACCTCCGGCTCGATCACATAGAGTCCTTCAATTTCACAGCCAGTCACTTTAAGATTTCCCATAATTTTTATCCTTCCTGCAATAAATCTAATTCTCTATTCCTTCTTATTCTCCGCCCTTTATCATCCTGATTTTTGATCCTACATCTTATACATTTTTTGAAAGTATTCCTTATATGCCCCGTCTAAAATATGCTGCCACCACTCCCTATGTTCTAAATACCATGCAATAGTTTCCCGAATCCCCTTCTCAAAGGTATACTGCGGTTTCCAGCCAAGTTCTCTCTCTATTTTTTCCGGGTTAATCGCGTAGCGCAGATCATGACCCTTGCGATCCTCCACAAAATGAATCAGGCTTTCCGGTTTATCAAGTGCCTCTAAAATCAGCCGCACCACCTCAAGATTCGTCTTTTCATTGTGTCCGCCAATATTGTAAATCTCCCCTTCTCTGCCCTTTTGCAGGATCAGATCAATCGCTGCGCAATGATCCTTTACATGTAGCCAGTCGCGAACATTCTCACCCGTACCGTAGACCGGCAGAGCCTCGTCATGCAATGCTCTCGTAAGCATCAGCGGAATCATTTTTTCCGGAAACTGGTACGCGCCGTAATTGTTTGAACAGCGGGAAATTGTTACGGGAAGCGCAAATGTCCGGTAATAGGAAAGTACAAGCAGATCAGAACCTGCCTTGCTCGCCGAGTAAGGACTTGAAGTATGCAGTGGAGTTTCCTCAGTAAAAAATAAGTCCTTGCGATCAAGTGGCAGATCACCGTAAACTTCATCGGTCGAAACCTGATGATAGCGTTTCACTCCATATTTGCGCGATGCATCCAAAAGTGCCTGTGTTCCCATTACATTTGTGCGCACAAACACTCCCGGATCCTTAATTGAGCGATCCACATGTGTTTCAGCTGCAAAATTAACTACCACATCAAACTGTTCTCTTGCAAAAAGAGCATCAATCTGCTCCATATCTGCAATATCGCCCTTAACAAACTGATAGTTTGGCTTATCTGCAATATCGGCAAGCGACTCTAAATTTCCCGCATAGGTCAGCAAATCCAAGTTTACTATCTTATCCTCCGGGTGATTTTCAAGCAGATAATGTACAAAATTGCAGCCGATAAATCCCGCTCCACCTGTCACTAAAATCTTCATCTCTAATACCTCACTTTCCCTTCCGCCACATGGTGCAAATGCTGTCCATATGGGGAGTTCCCATAATGTTCTGCCGCAAAAAGCAATTCTTTTTTTGTGATCCAACCATTGATATATGCGATCTCCTCCGGAGCCGAAAGCTCAATGCTCTGACGCTTTTGCAGCGTCTGCACAAAATTTGAAGCATCCATCAAGCTGTCCATCGTCCCCGTATCAAGCCACGCAAAACCGCGCCCCAGCAATTTCACATCAAGAGTTCCATCTAAAAGATAAAGTCGGTTTAAATCTGTAATTTCAAGTTCTCCGCGCGCTGATGGCACTAAGCGTTTGGCAAACTCTGCCGCACGACCATCGTAAAAATACACACCTGTAACACAATAATTTGACTTTGGCTGCTCCGGCTTTTCCTCTAAGGAAATAACCCGACCATTCGAATCAAATTCTACAATGCCAAAACGGTTCGGATCATTGACATAGTACCCAAAAATTGTCGCACGCCCATTCTTCGCATTCCCGGCAGCTTCCCGCAGCAAGTGTCCAAGTCCGTTTCCATAAAAAATATTGTCGCCAAGAATCATGGCACAGGGCTTCTTATCAATAAATTCCTCCCCAATTAAAAACGCCTGTGCAAGCCCATTTGGACTTGGTTGTTCCAAGTAGGAAAACGATACTCCATACTGCGCTCCGTCCCTAAGCAGCCGTTTGAAATTCGGCAGATCCTGCGGTGTTGAAATAACCAGAATCTCACGGATCCCGGAAAGCATCAATGTTGCAAGTGGATAATAGATCATTGGCTTGTCATACACTGGCAGCAACTGCTTTGAGGTGACAAGCGTAAGTGGATAAAGCCTTGTCCCGGAACCTCCGGCAAGAATAATTCCCTTCATTTTTTCTATTCCTTTCCGTTATATTTATCTGCTGCAAATTTCCGGTTCTCCATAAATCCTTGTGAAATCCCTCAGCCATCAGGATTGCTATCGCCCTATTTTAGGCATATGAATATCATAACACAATTCCCCGAAAATGCAATGCAAATCTCATATTATTATTTACTATTCCCCTTTCTCTTTATTCCAAAAT